>JAZRXX010000020.1:0-44543 GCA_045600485.1 Bacteroidales bacterium | reverse complement strand
AGTGGCAGGGTTAGTACCATTGCTCTGGAAAGCAAAACTATTAGGTGTCAAAACACCCATGATAACGATGATATTATTATCCCATGTACCACCCTTGTCTGCACTCTTGAGCAAACTGTTGGCATGGTTGATAGTCTTAACTGGTGTCTCAGGCGTCCAACCACGCTCAGTGGAGCCAGCAGCGTTATCCACACCGCTTGAGCCACTGACGAAGACAACGGTTGCATCAAGGTAACTTCTGACAGAGAACTTGGCTATTTCCCTACCCAGATAATTGATTTTAACCACACACCATACAGAACCACCTGCATCGTCCAGCCCTGCCTTGTAAAGTGCAAGTGTGTAAGCAGTCTTTCCCTCTATCGGAGTTAAGCCGTCAACCTTACACCACTGGTATGTCACTTCATAAGAGCTGTTAGGAACCAAGTCATCTTTCCACATGACCTCAAAAGCGAATCTGTCATCCTCGCCATCACCATTATCATCAAACCCAATTGACTTCAAATATGGACTGAATGACATATTGATGGCACGAACCATAAATGGCTGCGTACGATACTCCTTACCTCCTACTTTAACGTACGAGACTATAAACTTAGGCATACTGACATAAGCAGTAGGATATGTCTGTAGAATTTCTCCGTCAAGATCAATCCACGAAACACCATCAAAACTTTCCTGCCAACGATAAGTACCTGTACTTTCATCACTCATCGTTGCAGTAAGCACAACTCCAGTTCTTTCTGAATTCTCTACCGATGTCAGGTACGCATCAAGACATGGTGTTGTTGTCATGTGAACAAAGCCATCCTTCCATGTCCAATAAATATCATCTGCTTTGTTCTCATTCAAAGTCTTGAGCGAGCTACCTTCAGCATCAACCCAGATTGCTCCATAGTTCACACCCTGATACATCTTTGAAGTATAGGTCTCCAGACTACCCATTCCGTCTGCATGAGATGTGACAGAACGAGCATCCCATGAACATTTATTCTCAGGGTATAAGTCTGTAACCAGCTTACCTTCTATACTATAATTATAATAATGAGCATTAGTGATCATCAACTGTGAGTTAGCAACATTACTGTTACCCTCCCACTGCTGTGAATAATAATCAAATTTAGTGATCGTATTATTGTCTTTATATCGCAATGATGCCAAAACTGGGCTTACCCAAGCTTTTGGTGCAACAACTTCACCCGAGAAGAATGTATATTTAGGCATTATATTCTGGACTTTATCTTTAGTACCACTTGTTGTGATGAAGCGACCGATAATACCACCAACATTGAACAGACAAAGCTGAGTAATGGCAGAGCTACTCTTGAATACTGGATTCTTCAGTGAGATATTCACATTCGCTGCCACATGGTCTATGGTAAGACTAGCTGGAAGTGCGTCTATCTTATTATATGCACTCTGTACAGATCCTATTGCACCTCCCACATACAGACCTCTGGTTTCAAGATTATACTCTTCAGAACCTTCATCAGTAATATTTGAGTTTCGGATTTCGATATTCTGAATAGTGGTATTTGAAGCAACCATACCTGCAAGGACACCAACCATACAGTTGTTATAGTTATCAGCTGTAATATGCTTATAGTCTTTCTTGTATGAGAATGTGGTATTATTGACATCATGAGTAAGCACAGCACCATCTATCACAAGATTCTTGACTACGGTGTTGCTTGTTGTTGTGCCATCTCCCCATTTCGCTGTAGCACCGGAATGACCTACAACACCAAAGAGACCATAATAGATATTCGCGTCATTAAGATTATACTGACCTGCTCCCCATGTTATATGGAGATTCTTAATAGCATGCCGTTTACCATCAAAATGTCCCTGGAAGATAAAGTTATTAATGTATGAACCCCATGTTCCGTCACTACCATAACCCACATGTGAGATTGGCACAAAATCAGTATTCGACATGGTGATATCCTTGCTTAACTCATAGTAGGCACGGTTATAGTGACCTGTCACCTGATTAGTTGGGTAAGGTGAAGCAGGCTTTGCAATTCCTTCCCACAAAGTACCTGTCTGGGCAGTAGAAAGATACGACAACTGACGCAAAGCATTCTCATGATCAATGATATAAGGATTGTCCTTTGTACCACGCCCACTGATGACCGAGCGGACAAACTCTGTAGCTCCTGCCTTTGTCTTCATCACACCCGGAGCAAGGGTATAAGTTGCTGTTGCAACGACTACACCGTCTTTCAAGGCATTGACTGTGATACCCTGACCATTCTTCCAATGAGGTCTAAGACTGAAAGAAGTTGCTGTAGTCTTTGCCTTACCATCCACATACCATTGGTATGTATAGCTACTTGTCACATCCTCTCCATCGAGCACAGCCTTGACAGAGATGGTGCAGGCATCAAAACCACGAACATTCTCCTTGCTATTGGCAATGCTGAGAACAAGCGGCTTATCCTTCTGTGCCTGCTTGAAGTTACCTTCTATGCCCTCAATAATCTTACTTGACACAGCAGCTGTAACATACGTAGCATTGGAAACACCCTGGAAGAAATACCAGTAGTAAGGGTAAGACGTTGCATCGCCAGCATCAGTACCAGCTTGATGAGGATAGATAGGTTGCTCTTCATTTGTAAACCACGTTGCTGCGGCTCCTGTTGCTGCATATTTGGCAAGACCTGTCCAATGAAGAACAGTCCAAGAATCAAATTCATTATCTATATATCGGTTCTTACGAAGGAAAGTTGTATTCTTTACAGTAATATAGCTGATACCATTCTCCTTCTTCGGTGATACGCTATAGTTCTTACGGAACTTATCCTTGTCCGGCGTAGCATTATATGCTATTACGGAACGGGAACTCAAGAACTCAGCAGAGAGTCCGAGTTTATAGTCGCTGTAGTACCATGACTTTACCCTACTCTTGTCCAGAGCATCAATGGTTGTGATTACCTCTGTGGTCATAGTATTATATCCAGGGTTGCTTGCATTGAAGTTAGGAATGGTAGGACTGGTAGTAGCATAAGGCACATATATCTTGCCACCCTTGAAGATAATATTCTCAGGCATACCACACCATCCGTTAGCATCCTTGTTCGGTGCATTGATACTTCCGGCAATACCACCTACTGCAAACTTATTGTTTGTAATGGAACTACTTGGCTTATAGTTACCGAGATTGATATCTATGCCTGTTACTGCAATATTCATGAACTTGTCAGGCTGGTAAGCTGTAGTACCAGAACTATGCATAGATCCAATGAAACCACCGACAAAGAACGCCACATTATTCTTAACAGTCTTCTCGGAAGAAGAGGGACCTGAGATAGAACCGCCATCGACATACATTCCGTCGATAGTGGTGTAACCACCATTATTAGCACCATTCTGCCTACCAATCGCACCACCAATGTATGTCTCTGCACTGATGTCATTTACAATAGTAATCTTTGGAGTTGCAACCTTATTATTATATACATTTACATGATTGTCAACATAGCCAATGAAGCCACCCATGTAGAATGCATTACCTACTACGCCATTCATAGTTACGGTTGGGTTAGTAGCAGTATTACCTTGAATGAGTGTGCGGTTGTCTGGCGATGCCTTACCCTTTGCTTGGCCAATGAAACCACCGAGATACGGAGTACCAGCAGTGTTGCCATCAACTGTAATGCTGACAGTAGTTGCAGTGTTACCCTTAATCAACACCTTATTTGTAGTTCCATTAGACTCCACATAACCGATAAAACCACCCAAGCGACCACCATTGATGGTTCCTGTATTTGTGATATAGACTTTTTCAACAGAGTTATCTTTTACCTCATGACCATCACCTATGGTATAGCCAAGGAGACCACCAGCATAGAAATTAACTGTTGTTCCTGAAACTGAAACATCAAGACTTTTACCACCGTTCTGCTTTTCAACACCAGATACAGTATTATTCTTGATGACATTGAGACTGGTATTTGCATTACCTACAAGTCCACCCACATAAGTAATACCAGTTACGTTACTTGTGTGATCGAACTTTACAGTCTTAACATCGCAATTTTTGATAGAGTTTGTGTTTACTGTACCTGTAGATGCACCTACAAGACCGCCGACATAAAGACCTGTGGTAGTATTTGAGAATGTAGCAGTAACACCCGTTACTTTGACACTGTCTATATTTGTGTTATTTTCGATGCAACCAATCAAACCACCAAGCTGGTTGGTATTTGTTACTGTATTAGTGTAGGTAAAAGTAACGTTGCTCACTTCAACTTTCGAGATATTTGCCTGCTTGGCATATCCAGCCAAACCTCCAAGACGGGTATTGTTAGCACATGAAACAGTTGCTTGGATAAATACACCGTTGATCTTAAGGTTCTTTACTATTGCAAGGTCAGTTGTACTCTTACCTTGAATACTTGGGAACAGACCATAATACTTTGCACTAGTAACAGATTCCACCTGAATATTGCTGACGGTTTTGTTGTTACCATTGAAGTAACCACAAAAGACATTGCCTGTATGACCAATCATTGAAGCCCAATCCTTACCTGTGAAGTCTGCTTTACCACCAAGGTTGATATCATCTGTAAGCTTCCAGTACTTATTGCCATAGGTCTTTCCATTGGCAGTATTACCAAGCCTAATCTGGTCACCAAGCCATGCCAACTCAGCAGCATTGGTAATCTGAATAGCAAGAGCCTCAGAAGTTCCTTTATTCGTGCTCATATCTGGAGCAGTCTTGGTTGTTCCATCCCAAGTATCTGCCATAGCAGAGCCTACTCCCATCATAACGATGGTAAGGAAAGCTATCAATCTGGTCATATATGTGCGATGTATATTCATTGTCTTTTGTAGCTTTTAGAGTTTAGGATTAGAGACCTTAATTATTGAACTGTCACTGGCTTGTCGTCGTGCTCTGAAAGCACATACAGATAGTCAGGATTGATGGTTACGTTGAGGTCATAATACTTTCCAGACTCGAATTTAGTGATTGATGCACTCTTCAACGTAAATGCAGATGAAACCGCAGTCACATCCTTACGAGTGCGATGAGTGCTGATATCCTCAGCGACAGGCTTGCCGTCGGAGTCGAACGCCTCGTCATCATAAATATCGTATGTGCACTCCAACGAGAGCTTTGTCGTTACAGAGACGCTATCAGGATTGACGTACACATATCCGAATGCAGCAGACTCGGTTGAAAGTCGGAAACCGGGAGCGCCGTCTATAGTAGTGAAGCGGGTTCTGTCATCCAAGTCACATGAGCTTACCTTCTTAGTACCGGCACTATTGAGGCGGTTTATCTTCACCTTGCGCAATACGATGTTGCGTACCTTCGCATACTCGGTGCTGTAGCCATAGAATAGGCGCAGCATCGCAGTGTAATGCTTCAGATCAAAAAGGACATGTCCTGACTTTTTATCTTTATCGACGTCATCCGCAATAATATGGACAGGAGCCTTACGGCTGTACAGATAGTCACAGAAACCGAAAGTCGGAATATTCTTCCATAGCATTGGAAGTCCTACTGAAGTAGAAGCCTTTGGACTAGGATCAGTGTCAAGATTTGTCCACGCATAGAAATCAAAATCTCTTTCTTTATATATGTTATAGGTAACTGTTTTTGTCGATTCATACATGTAATAACCCAAATCAGAATCACATGTTTCATTCGATTTAGTAATTTCGAATGGTTCTAACAGAGGTATTTCGCCGCGTACCACCGCAACAACAACTTGCTCTGGGAAGTTCTCAGAGGTAATGTCGATATTGCTGCTACCTGATGCTTGAAGAATATCATCAGAGATAGAGCGCGTGGTGAGAGACCTGCCCTCTCCCCAAGATGCAGAAACAGCAAATGACAATGGGCAGTCTTCTGAAAACTCGTCATGCATATCATCAGAACACGATGATATGCATAAAAGTCCAAGCATTGCGTATAATATGTTAAAATATGTCAGTTTCATAGCCTGTGAATTTCTATTCGCTGATTAGTCTCATTATCATTACCAATTCTTAAATTCAAGATCCTGGTGTCCGCCATATACCCAAGGCTCCACCTTAACGTCGTAAAAGACAGGCGCAAGTCCATTGTCCACCTTAAACCGATAGACATATTTATGGTTTGCCTTCCAACCAATAGCATCGGCGGGCACTTCCGCCTGTTTATCTACTCCGTTTACCTTAAGTGATAGGACAAATGGTGTGTATTCACTAATCGTAGGATATAGAGTATAGACAGATAGGGCGGTTCCCGTTTCTGAATCTGTATGATATGCTGTTTGTGCGTTATCTTTACCACAATTACTCTCTGTGAGTGAAAAATCGCTGAATAGCATTGCAGGTAAAGTACCCTCAGGCCATGTAACAGACTCTTTGGGTTCATCCACGAGTGGATATTCTATTTTGATCTGCCCCTTGACAGAAATCTTTTCTCCGCTATTGGGGGCAAAACTGATATCAGATAAGGAGATTTCTTCAAACGTGAGATTGGATAGTACTGGATCTGTGAAGAATTTGATCTCCACAATCGTATATAGTTTCTTGAAAATGAGTTTAACAGTCTCCCCGAAATTCTCAGGTTCAACTTTCACATTTTCGGAATAATAGAAACCCTCGACCTGGCTGATTGGAGTTGAAGCATCACCCACAGACAGTGTCACAACATTTTCGTCATAAGTCTGATTGACAGTAGTAGAGGTAGGGGTAGTCGAATAGGCCCAGAAACGATATTCTGTGGCATGCTTGTCCCAATATCTGACTGGTTGTGGATTATCAGGATCGGTACTCACGTAGTCGTAAGGATTATTAGTAGCATCTGGATTATAGGACACCGTCACATTGTCAAAGACAAGCTGCCTTGGTTCCTCTTCCAATATTTTGTAACCAGAAACAACAAAATCCTGCTCCAATGGATAATTGTCAGCTCGGGTAGCAGTCTCCTGGTCAGATAGATTGGAAGCAAAGTCAATCGCCACCAAACCATCCCCCGATTCGGGAGATGGTATGATGGGATCTTCTGTGGTAGAACAAGCTACCAGCAGAGTAGTACTATATAATATAGTAAGGAATTTTCGCATAAGGTTAATCAAAGTGACACCTTAAAGAGCATAAGTAATATCAACATCTTCTTCTGTGAATGGAACAACCTCTGCCTCAAACTTAATTGGCTCCATGGTGTTGGTCAACTTGAAGTAATAGGTGTAAGCGTAGTTAGGCTGCCACTCGAAATTATCACTGGAGATAGTAATCTCTTTGGTATCAGGGATAGTCTCACCAGTGGTTGTTGATGTAAGAGTGTAATCAATCTTGATCTTTACAGCCTGAGCATCACTCATAGTAGGAAGAACCAAGGTGTAAGCCTTGTCATCCTTATCGAAGATGGCATTAGCCTTGTCTGTACCAAGAGCAGTGGCAGCAGTGATATTGCTACCCAATACGAGATCAACTACATCGTCATCTGCATCGGTCTTAGCCTGTGTACCATCAGCAGCCACACTATAAGATGCCTTGCTGAAGAAGGTACCCTTGAAGACTGTTGAAGCAGTCTTGGTATCTGCAGTTACATAGAAATTATTAATCTTCACATTGTAACCAACAATAGCGCTATAGAAAGCGACACGGACCTTTGATACGGTGTTCTTGAATTCAAACTTAACACTCTGGTTGAACTGAGCCTTGGCAACAGTGACAGCTGGAGCAACATAAACCTTGAACAGATCCTCGGCAGAGCTCTTCTTGAGGTTGATACCTGCTGTGTAGATATTCGATGATGGCGAAGGAACAGTTACAACACTTGAGGTGTTAGCATCGCTGTATGCATAGAAATCATAAGATGTTGCATTCTTATCCCAATAACGAGCTGCTTCCTCTGCAGTCACATAATCCCAAGCATGATTGGCTGGATCTGCATCGGATGAATCATAATTAACAGCAACGCCATCAAATGAAGACATCGAAGCACTGGACTCAAAATTCTTCTGACCATAGACAACGAATTTGTTGCTGAGCAAAGTAGCTGCTGCATCGCCAGTAGCATTGGCGCGAGTAGCATTGGCAGTATTGGTACCAAACTCGATGACAGAACCTTGGTTTGCTGTCTCAGGGATGTAAGCCTCATCGTTCGAGCAACTTACCACCATAGCTGCAGTAGCAGCAAAGAAAAAGATCTTTTTCATAACATTTAATTTTTTGTGGGTTAATAATTATTGTTTGTTTTGTTTTATTTGATTTCAAATTCATACTCCTTCTCGACAAAATCCTCGACAACGGCGTTCATGCCACCGCCACCAGGACGAGTCGGAATCTTTATGGTATCGACATCCAGATCGATGGTCAATACACCACCACGCCAACGACGATGAACCTGATCGGTAACATCGAAGACGAACACTGAATCATAGTCGGTATAGAACTTCAACGTGACACTCATAGCGTGACGGCTTTGAAGATTAACATCCGATGCCTTCTGTATCATATATGAATTCTGGTTCGGAATGCCAAAGGTAACACACTTACCACCTACGACATCGACCACTTCGCCTGTCTTCTTGATGATACTGTCCTTCTTCATTCGCGAATCGTACTCAACAGCAACCAGTTCATGATTGGTTACACCATTGTTGAGTTCCACGACACGAGCCATACCATCCAGATCAGAACTATTGGACACGCCCTTGATTCGACCTCTGTTATTATGCAATCGGACTTGAGTCAAATAGATATATGTGACCGGATAAAGCGTCATATCGGTATGCATATAATAAGTATGTGTCTCAGGATCGTAATAGTCGTAATCTTTCATATCGCTCGAAATATAGAAATTCTTATCATAAGCAGCAAAAAGATCTTCCGGCTGATTGAACGAACGATCATACATCGTATTACTATTTGTCGTGCCTTCCTGACCACGAGATTTGGTGGCGTTGGTATGAGTATAAGCCACGACCTTATCGAGACGGGATTCATCGATCACGACACTTTGATGTTCCATCGGAGGGAACGCATTCCACGACAAGAGATCATAATAACCGTAATCGAACGATGTTCTTAAATGATATCCAGGAATAAAATAGTCTTCAACCATCGTGTGTGACGCCAAAGTATCGTCCTGCAAGAAATATCGTCTCAATTCATAAGACTCTGGCTTCGAGTAACCAATTGGACCAAACAACTTCTCATCGTCACTATCCCAACCGTAAGTCCACTCATCGCGCCAATCGACACCAGCTTCGTACTGCCACATCGCATCGATGTCAACATCCAAACTCAACTGTACATCCACCATTGGCTGCTCCCTCCAGTACAGATGTAGTGGAGGCTCACGATGACACCCTGTCAACAGACAGAGAGACAAGAGCAATATGGTGAATAACTGTTTCATTTCGATGAACGATGATTTTATTATTTTCGAGAGTTCGATGGATCGATGATTCGATTTATCGATAAATCAATCAACTCAAAACTAAAAACTCAAAACTAAAAACTCAAAACTAATCCTTATACCACTTGCGGAAGCGGATACCACGATCCTTACCCTTACGGTAAATCAGGTCATAACTGAGCGAGACACCGATGCGCGTTGGACCGAACCAGTTGAAGTGATTCTGGCGACGCTCGAAGAGTGATGGATGATACTTGAAATCGTAGTAATACAAGTTGCTCGATTCATCGCGTTCGACTGGAGTGCCATACACAAACGGATCATACTTGGTACGGAAGAATCCAAACTGTGCTCCGAAATCCAAACGCCAATGGCCATCTTTGCTGATAGGGAGCACATAACCGAATCCCAGACCTGGACCTCCACCCTCGCCGACCCAGCCTTTGTTCTTGCTGAGTCCGATCTGATAACGGAACCAATGACCGTAGAGGGCACCGTACCAACCGGTATAGGCGGCTCCATGACCCGGACGACGCAGCAGGATATCTCCGTTACGATAATAATACCTGAGGTAGAAGGTGATATTCTCTAACTCGAAGAACTCATGGCGACCATAGTGTATCCACCAAGGTTTGTCGTACATGGCTCCTGCAGTGAAGTTGCCGTGCAATGGATAGAATTCCACTTCGCCATTCGGTATCGGACACCATCCATATTGTGGCATATAGGCAGGCCAAAGCAACAGATTACTCTTGATCGAGAACATCTCGCGTCGCGGATGTCGTTCCTCGTCTGCAGGCTTTTCGTATGCCAGAACCGGAAGTTGTGGTGTTACCATCAATCGGTTGGCAGGAAGAATGGTGGTGTCGATGGTCGGCTTGATCCGGATAGCCTCGGCTCGAGCAATGGCAACGATACGCACGGCACGAAGTTTCGGATAGTAGTCACGAAGCAGTCGTTCCCAGAGTTTACCACCATCAACGAGTTTCAAGGCTCGTTTGATCGGGGCATCGTCGTTCGGATACATATCGACCAAGGTCTTTACCTTAATATAATCGGGATCGTATTCTGCCTGCATCATCGAGAGCAACAACTGGTAGTCTTCGGTAACTGCTTCGAACTTGATCTGACTGGCATCAAAACCATGACTCAACAGATATTTGATGGCTGCATCACGACGGCCCTTAGCCAAACGCTGATTGTTCCAGTAAGGACCTTCTGGTGAGGCGGCTGCACGACCGATCACAATACCGTACTTGCCCAAATCCTGCAGATTGCTTACAAGAGTATCGGCAATCCACGCAGAGTCGCCGGTGAGAATCTCAGTCCTGTTGCATCGGAAGATGACGGGTCGTGCATTCAAGAATGTGTCGGCATCGGACACAACTTGAGCCTTGACATCTACCGAGGCAGATACCAAAGCAAGAAGCATCGAAAGCTTGATAAACACATTCAAAATGGTACGACTGTACGTCATTATTATTATTATTTGCAACAAAAAAATAGAGTTCTAATCAATGAGCAATTCACCTAAGAATTAAGGTTACTTTGTTATAGGGTTTCTCTATTTCGTTTGGGCTAATTAGTATGTAGTTGTTCAAAATTAGTTATATGTATCCGCAGATTTATTTTGTTTACATCTTTTATTCATTTTGAGCGCATCTTCGAACTTTTTCTTCGGTTACAATGTCACATTACTCCCTCAGCAAAAGTCCAAATCTGCATCTCAACTTGAACAAAATATGTTAAACTAATTTTGAACACCTACTTATATCATTTGGTAGTGCAAATATATAATAAAAGGCTTTCACACAAATACTATCCTGACAAATTTACTTCAATGGTATCAAATTTTATCGAATCTATCAAAAATGCAATCTCCAGTTGCAAAAAGTAAATAGTAATAATAATAAATAGAATATAGGCTACTGTAGCGTCTCAATGAGTTTTTATATTATTCTCAAGGAAGATTTGAAGAATAGAAGCTCTATGTTGTGTGTTGAATCGATTTGGCTAATCATCGTTAATCGGTTATCGCTTATCGTTTATCGTCAAATCGCTAATCGGTTACTCTTCCTTTCTTCTTCTCTTCTTTGAGATTTATATACAAGTCATTGAGCCGGCACACTACTATAAAATGATCAAATAATAAGTGGTCTTTCTGCAAGACGCTCTGCCTCGGCACGACTGATCTTTCCGGTAGCGGTGTAAGGAATGGTATCGACTTGCAGAAGGTGTTTGGGGACTTCGTAGCGATCCAGCCGAGAGAAAGCAGATGTGAGCAGGTCGGACGAAACAGAGCCTGCCAGAAGCAGAACCACCACTTCGCCGAACTGTGGATCTGGACGACGAGTGATACAGTAAGGAACAGGCAATGCTGGTCGAAGCTTCTCTTCGATACGTTCAATCTGCAGTTTGATTCCTCCGGAACAGATGATATTATCACGACGACCAAGGATACGAAAACGTCCGTCGCAAATCTCAACAAGATCGTTCGTGACAAGAAGTCCATCGTGTACCAGAGGTGCCTGAATGGTCAGACATCCCTCTGGGGTCTGACCGATGGTGACACTATCGAACGGAGTGTACCAATCGTCGGCCAATGGACCATTCAGTCGTCGCAAAGCAATGTGCGAAAGTGTTTCGGTCATTCCGTAGGTACTCCAGATGGCTCCATCGGTGGGCAAAGCCTGTAGTTTTTGCTGGAGTTCGGCGCTTATCGCCCCTCCCCCAATAATCAGATGATCGACACGGCACAACCGTTCGCGTTCCGCAGGCACATCGAGTGTCGCAAAAACCTGAGCAGGAACCATTGCCACGAAACGTAGATCATCGGTCACCTCAGCCAATGGATGCAAAGAGGGTTCCACGCTGATGAGTTTCAGCTGTCGTTCGATGCTTCGAACGACCATCATCTTGCCGGCAATATAGTCCAGTGGCATGCAAAGCAGCGCCGAATCGCCGGGCAACAAACCCAGAAAGTCGCATGTGATACGGGCAGATTGGAGCATCTTCTGCTTCTCTACCCACATAGGTTTGGGCTTTCCGGTACTGCCACTGGTGTGCACCAACAGTTTGGGTTCAGGCCGCTGCCAATCTTCGATAAACTCTTCAAGTGTCATTTTGTTTTCAATAGAACCTATTCACTACACTTTTCACTTACTCATCCACAAATGGTTGTTGCGGAGTTCGATGTCCAGATCGATGTTGTCGGTAAAAAGAAGTCCGGTGCCCAATCCCTGAGGGAAAGTAATGTTAGGACCATAGAGACGAGCTGCCAGCAGAGCGACGTTACGCAAACCGATGTTACTCTCCAATGCCGAAGTGATCCACGAACCGATGCCTCGCTTCTGTGCCTCGCTGATCCATTCGATCGAACCCGTGATACCACCATGCAAAGTCGGCTTCACGACAACAAACTGCGGACGAATCGTGTCGAGCAACCGACGACGATCCTCCAAAGTATTCACGCCAATCAACTCTTCGTCCAAAGCTATCGGAACAGGAGTCTGGCGACACAATTCTGCCATCTGAGGGAGTAATCCTGCCGGAATCGGCTGCTCGATGGAATGAATGCCGAATTTCGATAACTGCTCGAGTTTGTCCATGGCCTCGTCTGGACGGAAACCGCCGTTGGCATCGACACGAAGCTGCAACGTATTGGCAGAGAAACGCGAACGGATCTTCTCGATCAGACGAATCTCCTCATCCCAGCCAATAGCACCGATCTTCAGTTTGATGCATCGCGAACCACCCTTCAACTTCTGTTTCACCTGTTCGAGCATATCATCGTAGTTTGCCATCCAGATCAATCCATTGACCGGAATACCCTCCTCGCCTCGGGCAAAGGGTGTGTCGAACAACAGCGGGTTCTGCTGGTATTGGAACATGGCAGACTCCAGAGCGAACAACAGCGCAGGATAGGGACGAAGATAATCGGCATAATCGTCGCTGGCCAATGCCTCTTCGATCAATCTGCCAACAGCCGCAATGTTCGGATAGGCATCGCGATCGACCGACAAGTCTGGCAATGGGGCGCACTCTCCCATGCCGAAACGTTTGCTCGCTTCATCAGCGATCGTGATGATATAGAGCTTATGCTCCGTATATTCGCCTCGCGATGTTCTCGCTGGCTTACGGAAGTGCAAGGTACGTGGCAGTATATTAATCTTCATATTCAAGAATAGATAACATCAAGAAAAATATCAAGAATTAGTGAATTTGTGAATTTTTTCGACCTGTACGGTTGAAAGGAGATAGAACACAGATTAAACGGATTCAACAGATTTGACGGATTTATAGCGTCGCAGACATCCGTTCTGATCCGTTCAATCTGCGTCATCCGTGTTCTTTGGGGCACAATAGGTGTTTAACCGTACAGGTCGAATCATTACGAATTATCACGAATTATCACGAATTATCACGAATTATCTTTAATTTATTTTAATTTTCGTTCTTCCCATATTCTCCCACAGATTGCACAGATCTCTCAGATTATCAATATTCGTTCATTTCGTTAGTTTCGTGTTCGAGAATAATCCCCCACACAGATTTTTATTTTGAACGCAAATTAAAACGAATTAAAAAAAATTATTTCGAATGCGAATTACACGAATTATCTTTAATTTACTTTAATTATTGTTCTTGTTTAAATTCGGATTTATAGCGTCGCAGACATCCGTTCTGATCCGTTCAATCTGCGTCATCCGTGTTCTTTGGGGCACAATAGGTGTTTAACCGTACAGGTCGAATTAATTCTTTACGGAATCATCGGGAACTTGCCCCAATCGGGTTTGCGCTTCTCGAGGAAGGCGCGACCACCCTCCTGTGCCTCATCGAGCATATAATAGAGAGCCGTGCAATCGCCAGCCAGCTGCTGGATACCAGCCTGTCCGTCGAGTTCTGCATTCAAGCCCATCTTGATCATGCGGAGTGCCAACGGAGATAGTTCCATCATGTGCTCAGCCCAAGCCACACATTCGGCTTCGAGCTGATCGAAAGGCACAACCTTGTTCACCATGCCCATCTCCTCTGCCTCTTGGGCAGAATACTGACGACACATGAACCAGATCTCACGCGCCTTTTTCTGTCCGACGATACGGGCCAGATAAGAAGCACCAAATCCTGCATCGAACGAACCGACCTTAGGTCCAGTTTGTCCGAAGCGGGCATTCTCGGAAGCGATGGTCAGGTCGCAAACCAGATGCAGCACGTGTCCACCGCCAATCGCAAAGCCATTGACCATAGCGATGACCGGCTTGGGCAAGCGACGAATCTGCATCTGCACATCGAGCACCGACAGACGAGGAGTTCCCTCTTCGTCAATATAACCACCTCTGCCCTTGACATTCATGTCACCTCCCGAACAGAAAGCCTGAGTACGCAACCACTCAGCGTCGGTCTGTCCTTCGACACGAGGAGTGACAGCACCTGTCAGCAGCACAACACGGATCTGTTGTGCTTCGCGCACGATGCTGAACGCCTGCGAGAGTTCGGCTGTGGTGAGTGGCGTGAAAGCGTTTCTATATCTCGGACGGTTGATGCTTACTTTCGCAATTCCATTATACTCTTCCAAGGTAATCTCCTTGAAGTCGTGCATTGTTTTCCAATTAATCATATCTGATTTTGTTTTGAGTTTTAAGTTTTGAGTTTTGAGTTGATTGGTGGATTTACCCTTCACCTTTTACCCTTTACCCTTCACTTCCACTTCCAGCAAAATCGGACGATCGGATGTTGAACCACAAAGCCAATCGAGACCAGAAGAGAGCGAAGCGAGGTCACAAGCAGAACGGTATACTACATGGAACTGCTCACAGACACCCGAAGCAGAGGTATGATGGCTACCAGCAACGAAAGTGTCTGCCACAGGACTCTTCTCCAGTCCCTTCAGGCTCCGGAAGATCCCCCCTTGTCCATTGTTGAGCAGAAGGATTCGGAAATTGCCTTGCAGCTGCTGTTGCCAGAGGGCATTCTGATCATAAAAGAAACTCAGATCGCCAATGACGCAATAAACCGTCTTGTCCGGTCGAGCCAACGAAGCTCCTGCTGCGACACTCAAGGAACCTTCGATTCCATTCACCCCTCGATTGCAACCACAGTAATGATGCGCGTAGAGTGCTGCCATACGGACCGACAGACTGTTGGCATAATAGACGATAGGTGTCTCGGACTGCTGATCTATGTGCTGCTCGAACAGCTTCACCGCCAGCTTCTCGCCAAAAGGAAGATCTTCGCACTCCTGCTGTTGAGCTACCTGAGCCCGAAGCGACGACCATCGTTCGATGAATGCGCTGGAGGCTGATGGTGGAATCGAAGCAATAGCCTCCAGAACCTCGACGGCATTGCCTTGCACAAGGAGGCTGGTGTGTTGTGAAATGTCACGCAATCGACCATCGACAGAAACCAATATCTGGGCTACATCATCGCTCAAAGACCGCAGGAAGTGACGCAGTCGTTTGCTGACCGTATGCCCTCCCACATAGAGCACACAATCGGGCTGATAAAGCGAAGTGTCCGTCCCGATGACCGACAACATCTGGTCGGTATAGGATGGAGGAAGTCCATGCGCAGAAATAGGCTCCGAAAGGACGACAAAAGCACTACACAGAGACTCGATGCAAGCCGGCGACAAACGGGTATCGTCGCTCATCTGCCCAATCACAATCATCGGACGTTGTGCCTTGGTCATGGTATCGAGCACAATAGAATGGACAGACGCATCGGACCAACTGCCACCTCGAACGAGACGTTCCTCGGGCAAAGCCTCGACCGAGAAATCAAACAACGGTTCGGATATGGGCACATTGATGTGAACCGAAGGATGTCCCACTCCCCCATTGGCCAACAAAGCCTCGTTGACCAAGCGGTTACAATGCCAGGCAGCCGTCGCATCCTCCTCCACTTCGGGCAAAGACACGCATACCGGAGCAAAAGCCCCTAATGCCTGCGGTTGAGGCAAGGTCTGACCATCGAGCTGATCGATCCAGGCGGCTGGACGGTCGGCGCTGATCACGATGATGCCCTGTTGCTGGTAAGTTGCCTCAGCCACAGCAGGCAAGACATTGAGCAAAGCGGAACCACTCGTCACGCACACAGCAACAGGAGCATGCAACTGCTGCCGCAGACCTAAAGCCAGAAAACCGGCAGAACGTTCGTCGGTGGCTGGATAGCAAGTCATCTGCGGACATTGGCTGAAGTTATGTACCAACGGTGCGTTGCGACTGCCCGGACAAACCACCACATGACGGACGCCATGGTCAATCAGCAACGATGTGAGGATATTGATATTCTTCTTAACGGAGTACATGACGAATCGTTTTCATTTTCTGTTCTGTTTCCTGCCACTCTGACCGACAATCGCTTCCGGGCATGATACCTCCACCGGCAAAGAGCGTGGCTTCGGTCGCCGTCAGTCGGGCACATCGCAACGAGACATACAGGTGCGTCTCGCCACCAATACCCATTGGTCCGGCAAATCCACTATAGTAGCTTCGATCCATATCTTCGTTCGACCGGATGAAGGCTATAGCCTCCTGCTTCGGCAGACCGCAGACGGCGGGAGTGGGATGTAGTCTTCGCACAATACTGCCCACCGATACACCTTGAGGAAGATGGAAACGGAAGTCGGTACGCAAATGAACCAGATTGCCTGCACGGCTCGACACCGGACCATCTTTCAGGACATTCTTGCCCACCGAGGCGAGAATCTGTTCGATGTATTGCTCGACGATATGCTGCTCCTCCCGGTTCTTGCCGCTCCAGTCCAAAAGCCCTTCGCGGAATGGCATCGTTCCCGCCAATGCCACGGTATGATAACTACCCTGATGCCCGTCAATCAGGATTTCGGGCGAAGCTACCAGCCACATACCAGACGGGGGGGTCGAGAAGAGCATGATCATCAGACGGGGATATCGCGTACAAGTCAGTTCGAACAGTCTCTGCACGGACTCTCGATCTGCGAGTGTTCCGCTTAATGGCAATACTGCCTGTCGGGCCAAAACCAGCTTGTGGAACTCTCCGCGCACGATGGCAGAATGGAATGCCGTAAAAGCCTTCGCATAGGCTGGTGTTTCGTTCGTCGGTGTCTCGGATGCTGCAACAAGCGTTTCTGGAGCAGAAGCATCAGGGACTTTTCGCTCTGTTACCTGATCTGCTCGAATCAGGATTACCGGAGCCTGAGCCGTTGCACGAAATGGGGCAATCACGAAACCAGTCTCGTCCTGCCATTGGTCCATATCCGACCACAACAGGGGATCCTGTTCCGATTCCACCAACGTATAGTTGTCGGCATAAGGCAGGCGGTAATAAGCGAACGACTTTGCCATTACAGAGGTTTGATGAAGTTGGTTACATTCACAGTACTGATCAGTCGGCCAGCATCGTTGGTCACATCAACTCGCCACACATGGGTCTGACCGCCACGATGCACCAGATGCCCCATGGCTGTCACAGTCTCTCCTTCGGCTGCCGAATGAACGTGATTTCCGTTCACATTCATGCCGACACACATACACCCAGGACACAAAGCTGACGAACCAACGCCTGCCAGAGTCTCGGCCAATGCCAAGATGGCACCACCACTCAAGTAGCCGAAAGGCTGTCGATTTCGTTCATCGACATGCATACGTGCCATGCAGGTATCTGGATCCGGTGTCGAAACAAACTCCATGCCGATGTTCTGCTCAAAGCCTCGCTTGCGGGCCAGTATTTCATTGATCTGATCGATATTCATAGACAATAATTATGCGTGCAAATATAATGAAAAAATTACACTTCACAAAAGAAAGCCAATGCAAAAATGCATATAAAGGTGGAGATTCATACTTGCACAAAGGGAAAATGCTTTCGGAAGTTGCAGATTACTACTTGCTCGAAGGAGATTTTTATCGCCTATTTTGAGATTTAAGCACAAAGGGCGCATTTATAGACAAATCATTGAAACGCTACACCAGTGCTAAAAAAAGGAAGATCGTCAACGACCTTCCTTTTTTGCTTGCATTACTGCAATTAGTTGTGTTCTTCGAAATGGTATCAAACTAAATAAAAAACAAACACATTTGGGTTATATATGATAAAACAAAACATTTGGGCAATTAAAAACACATTTGGAACACATTATATATAAATATATTCATATCATTATGAGCAGATAAAACAAACATTGGCACTTGGCCAAGACTCATGGTTCTTTCTTTAAGGTGGTGCAAAGGTACGCCCTTTTTTCATCTCCTCCAAATTTTTGAATATGTTCTACAGCAGGACAACCGTTTGTTGTGTTGTAGAGCATATAAATATTGAATTATTGTTTCAAGTTTCGCAAGCTCAACTTGAAAGTAGTAAAAAGACTTTTAAGGGGAGCAAAAGGGAACACATTAAGCAAAAATGATAGTTTTATCGTACAAATGTAGCATTTTTCAATCAAAATCACACTTTTTATTACATTTTAGCAAACTTTCGTCAAAATAATTTGGTAGAAAAATTCTTTTCTTTTATATTTGCACCGTCAAATTGATAGATTTTCAATCAAACATCTATCTTTTGGCTATTATTTTTGAAAAATGATTGCAAATTACTAAATTTATAGGTTTATGTTTAAGAAGCAAGGTATGTACGATCCCGCGTACGAGCACGATGCTTGTGGTGTAGGCCTGCTTGCCAACATCAATGGCAGCAAGACACATGAGATTGTGGAGCGCGGACTTCAGGTTTTGGAGAACATGGAACATCGTGGTGCTGAAGGCGCCGACGAACGTACTGGCGATGGTGCCGGTATTATGGTCCAGATTCCCCATGAGTTCATTTTGTTGCAAGGTATTCCTGTACCAGAAAAAGGTCGTTATGGTGTCGCCATGGTCTTCTTCCCAAAAGAGGAGAAAGACCAGTACGCCTGTCTCGATATTTTCAAACAGGAGATCAGCAAGGCTGGCTTGAACCTCATCACCGTACGTGATGTACCGGTCAACAGCGATGTGCTGGGTGTACTTTCGGCTGCTGCCGAGCCAGACATCAAACAGCTCTTCATCAAGAGCGAGCACTACATGACTCAGGAGGAGTTGGAGAAAGCCCTCTACCTGGTTCGTCGTCGTGTCGAGCTTCGCATCGAACAGAGCGACATGCTGACCAAGGAGGATTTCTATGTCTGCTCCCTCTCTACGCGCGTAGTTATATATAAAGGTATGTTGATCAGCCGTCAGTTGCGCCAATACTATCCAGATCTGCTCTCTCCATGGTTCACCTCTGGCATGGCATTGGTACACTCTCGTTTCTCGACCAACACCTCTCCTCGCTGGCCTTTGGCTCAGCCATTCCGTTTCCTCGGCCACAATGGTGAGATCAACACCATCCGTGGTAACCGCAGTTGGATGCACGCTCGTGAAACTGTGCTTAATCCAGGCGAACTCGGTGGCATGAAGGAGATCACTCCTTTGATCCAGGAGGGTATGAGCGACTCCGCTTCGTTCGACAACGTACTGGAGTTCTTCGTTGAGTCAGGCATGAGCATTCCTCACGCTTTGGCCATGATGGTTCCTGAGTCATTCAACGACAAGAACCCAATTCCACAGGATCTCAAGGACTTCTACGAATATCACTCAATCATGATGGAAGCTTGGGACGGTCCTGCAGCCCTCCTCTTCAGCGATGGCCGTTATGTAGGTGGTATGTTGGACCGCAACGGTCTGCGTCCTTGCCGTTATGTCATCACCAAGGATGGTATGCTCCAGATGGCATCGGAGATCGGTGTTCTCCAGTACGATGGCAGCGAGATTGCCGAGAAGGGTCGTCTCCGTCCAGGTAAGATTCTGCTCGTTGACCTTGAGACCGGCAAGATCAGCCGTGATGCCGAGGTCAAGCACGAACTGGCATCAGAGCATCCTTATGGCGAATGGTTGAACAAGAACCGTATCTACCTCGACAAGCTCTCTTCTGGCCGCAAAGCTCCAACCACAGTCGCTGACTATGATACCGTAAGCCATGCCTTCGGTTACAGCCAGGAAGACATCAACAAGATTATCGTTCCAATGGCACAGAATGCGCAGGAGCCTACTTGGTCTATGGGTAACGATACCCCATTGGCAGCCTTCTCGAACCAGCCACAGCGTCTGTTCGGTTATTTCCGTCAGCAGTTCGCTCAGGTTACCAACCCACCTATCGACCCTATTCGTGAAAAGCTCGTCATGAGCCTCGGTGGTTATGTTGGCTCTATCGACGGCAACCTTCTCGAGTTCAACCCAGAACTCTGTAAGATGGTATCGCTCAGCAACCCAATCCTGACCAATACTCAGTTTGACCTGCTCTGCAACATCGCCTACAAGGGCTTCAAGGCTGTCAAGGCAGATATGCTCTTCAAGGTCAAGGAGGGTGCTCTCGGTCTCCAGCAGGCTGTTGCTGACCTCTGTGCTGCTGCAGAAAAGGCAGTTGACGAGGGTGCTGACTACATCATTCTTTCTGACCGTGGCATGAACGCAGAGTATGCTCCAGTACCATCGCTTTTGGCTACTTCGGCTGTTCACACACACCTCATCGAGAAGCACAAGCGTTGCCAGATCGGTATTATCATCGAGTCTGGTGAGCCACGCGAGGTTATGCACTTTGCCCTCCTGATGGGCTTCGGCGCATCAGCCATCAACCCATATCTGGCATTCGCTACCATCCAGGAACAGATCAACCAGCATGAGTTGGCATTGGACTACAACACTGCTTGCCAGAACTATATCACCGCCATCTCTAAGGGTCTCTTGAAGATCATGTCGAAGATGGGTATCTCTACCCTCGGTTCATACAAGGGTGCACGCCTCTTTGAGGTGGCAGGTTTGGATCAGGAGATCATGGACAAATACTTTGGTGGTGCCAACAGCAAGATTACCGGTGTCGGCATGCCTGAGATTTGCGAAGAGATCCTTGCTCCTCACCAGAAGGCTTACGCTCAGTTTGCCGACAACTCCCTCCTGCCTAATTTCGGTAACTATGCTTACCGCAAGGATGGTGAGAAACATGCCTGGAATCCTGAGACTATCTCTACGCTCCAGATTGCAACCCGCTTGGGTTCATACAAGAAGTACAAGGAGTTTGCCGCTACCGTCAATGATCGCGAGGAACCAATGTTCGTACGCGACTTCATGACCTTCAAGAAGGCTGAGACTCCTACTCCACTCGATGAGGTAGAACCAGCAGAGAGCATCATGCATCGTTTTGCTACGGGCGCTATGTCATTCGGTGCTATCTCGAAGGAGGCACACGAGGCTTTGGCTATCGCCATGAACACCATCGGTGGACGAAGCAATACCGGTGAGGGTGGTGAGCCATCAGAGCGATTCTATGTCAACGAAGGCGAGCCTAATGTACGTTCAGCCATCAAGCAGGTTGCTTCGGGCCGTTTCGGTGTAACAACCGAGTATCTCGTTAATGCAGACGAGATCCAGATCAAGATTGCACAGGGTGCCAAGCCAGGTGAGGGTGGCCAGTTGCCAGGTTTCAAGGTCAACGAAGTGATTGCCAAAGCACGTCACGCCATGCCAGGCATTACCCTTGTATCTCCTCCACCTCATCACGATATCTACTCTATCGAGGATTTGGCCGAGTTGATCTTCGACCTCAAGAACGTCAATCCTAAGGCAGATATCTCTGTCAAGCTCGTATCTGAGTCTGGTATCGGTACTATTGCTGCCGGTGTTGCCAAAGCTAAGGCTGACCGCATCATCATCTCAGGTGCCGACGGTGGTACAGGTGCATCGCCAGCCTCATCGACCAAGCATGCTGGTATGAGTGCCGAAATCGGTTTGGCAGAAGCACAGCAGACACTCATCATCAACCGTCTGCGTGGTCAGGTCAAGATCCAGACCGATGGTCAGATGAAGACCGGTCGCGACGCTATGATCATGGCATTGCTCGGTGCCGAAGAATATGCTTTTGCAACAGCTGCACTCATCGTATTGGGTTGCGTCATGATGCGTAAGTGTCACTTGAATACCTGTCCTGTTGGTGTTGCTACCCAGGATCCTAAACTTCGCGAACGCTTCCGTGGTCGTGCTGAATATGTGATCAACTACATGAAGTTCGTGGCAGAAGAAATGCGTGAGTACCTCTCTGAAATGGGTATGCACTCAATGGATGATGTTATCGGTCGTACCGACTTGATCGTAACCCGCAACTTCGACACCAACTCAAAGACCAAGAAGATTGATGTCAGCAAGCTCCTCTATATCCCAGAAGAGGCTAAGGTTACCGCTATCCATTGCGTTAAGCCACAAGTTCACCACATCGACAGCGTATTGGATCAAAGCATCCTGAAGGTGGCTCAGCCAGCCATCCAGAGCAAGATGCCAATCCAGCTCTCTTATTCAATCAAGAATACCGACCGTGCTGTAGGTGCTATGCTCTCTGGAACCATCGCCAAGCAGTATAAGGCTGAAGGTCTCCCACAGGATACCATCACCATCAACTTCAAGGGTTCTGCAGGTCAGTCATTCGGTGCCTTCCTTGTACCTGGCGTCCACTTCAAACTGCAGGGTGATGCCAACGATTACCTCGGCAAGGGTCTCTCTGGTGGTAAGATCAGCGTAGTTCCTGCAGCTGGCACAACCTTCGCTGCCGAAGACAACATCATCTGCGGTAACACCCTGATGTATGGTGCAACTTCAGGTGAGGTTTACATCAATGGCCGCGTCGGCGAACGATTCGCTGTACGTAACTCTGGTGCAACTGCTGTTATCGAAGGCGCAGGCGACCACTGCTGTGAATACATGACCGGTGGTTCGGTTGTAGTGCTTGGTACCGTAGGCCGAAACTTCGGTGCAGGTATGTCGGCTGGTGTAGCTTACATCTACGACGAAGAGCACAACTTCGACTACTTCTGTAACATGGAGATGGTCGAGCTTACCTTGGTCGAAGATCTTTATGACCTCAAGGAGCTCCGTGCCCTCATCGAACGTCATTATGCCGAGACTGGTTCTGCCAAGGCTAAGCGTATCCTTGACAACTGGAACGAAGCTATCAACAACTTCATCAAGGTTACTCCTATCGAGTACAAGAAGGTGCTGATGGAAAAGCGTCTCCGCGAACTTGAGGCCAAGCAGAAGCACCTGACTCATCAGGAGTAAAGACCCTCTCCGGCACTTTGTGCCACCTCCCCCTTGATGGGGAGGATGGGTTACAAAAGCGATTAGTAATTTGATTATTAACTATCAAATATTGACTTATCTCCCCTTCTGTATTATTCTCCCTCCCCATTTGGGGGAGGGTTTGGGGAGAGGGTCTTCAGATCAATATGGGAAATCCAAGAGCATTTTTAAGCATAGATCGTAAAGAAGCTGGATATCGTCCGAAGGAGGAGCGTGTACGCGACTACGGCGAGGTCGAGCAGACACTTGCCATCGAAGAGCGTATGGCACAGGCCAGCCGTTGTATGGATTGTGGTGTACCATTCTGCCACTGGGCTTGTCCTCTGGGCAACCGTATGCCAGAGTATCAGGACCTCGTGTATAAAGGAAAGTGGAAGGAGGCATATCACGTGCTGAACCAGACACATCCTTTCCCAGAGTTCACCGGACGTATCTGTCCTGCGCTCTGCGAGAAGAGCTGCGTTCAGGCATTGGAGCATCAGGCTGTTACCGTGCGCGAAAATGAATGCGCTACAGCCGAGCGTGCTTACAGCGAAGGTTTCGTACAGCCACGTATTCCACAGTTCCGCAATGGTAAAAAGGTAGCTGTTGTCGGTGGTGGACCTGCCGGTCTGGGTGCTGCAGACAAATTGAACCAGATGGGTTACACTGTAACCGTGTTCGAGAAGAACGAGAGCATCGGTGGTCTCTTGCGTTTCGGTATTCCGGACTTCAAGTTGAGCAAGCATGTCATCGATCGTCGTTTAGCAATCCTTGAGGCAGAAGGAATAACCTTCAAGACAGGTGTTTGCGTTGGTACTGACGTGAAGCCAGCTGACCTCGAAAAGGAGTTTGATGCCATTGTTCTCACCATGGGTGCAGAGACACCTCGTGACCTGAAGGTCGAGAACCGTGAGGTAAAGGGTGTTTACTTTGCACTCGAACTGCTCCAGCAGCAGAACCGTGTGAACGCAGGCGTTGAATTCTCGAAGGAGGAGCGCATCTCGGCCAAGGGCAAGAATGTACTCGTCATCGGTGGTGGTGATACCGGCTCAGACTGCGTCGGTACTTCGAACCGTCAGGGCGCCAAGAGTGTTACCCAGATCGAGGTGATGCCTAAGCCATTCGAAAACGAGGATCCAACCAATCCATGGCCTGCTTACCCACGTTTGTTGCTCAAGACTACCTCATCGCACAAAGAGGGTTGCGAGCGTGAATGGAACTTGAACACCTTGCGTTTCGTGCTCGATGACAAGGGCCAGTTGTGTGGTGCCGAAGTCGAGAAGATTGAATGGGTTACTCCTGAGGGTGGTGGCCGTCCGAACATGGTCAGCACAGGCGAAAAGAAGATCATCCCATGCGAACTGGTTCTGTTGGCAATGGGCTTCACTCAGCCAAACGCTCAGTTTGTCGATGCATTCGGTCTCGAGAAGGATCAGCGTGGCAACATCGCTACTTCGGCTCTCGGCCAGACATCGAATCCGAAGATCTTCGCTGCTGGCGACTGCCGCACCGGTGCATCTCTCGTCGTTCGCGCTATTGCCTCAGGGCGAGTAGCAGCGCAGGGCGTAGATCAATATTTGGCAGGAAAATAATATAGCCAAATGCTGAAGTTATTAGCTATTAGTTAATAGTTGGATATTCTGCACCGATTAATAACTAATAACTATCAACTAATAACTTAATTAATCAAAAATTAATTATCGTGCAAACTAAGTATATTTTTGTCACGGGAGGAGTAGTTTCCTCCCTTGGCAAAGGAATCATATCTTCGAGCATTGGCAAATTGCTCCAGGCTCGTGGCTACAAGATAACTATACAGAAATTCGATCCATACATCAACATCGATCCAGGCACACTTAATCCATACGAACACGGAGAGTGCTATGTGACTGTCGATGGCATGGAGACAGACCTGGACCTCGGACATTACGAGCGCTTTACCGGCATCCGTACCACTCGCGAGAATTCGGTTACTACCGGCCGCATCTATCAGTCCGTGATCGACAAGGAACGTCGCGGCGACTATCTGGGCAAGACCATCCAGGTAGTTCCTCACATCACCAACGAAATCAAGAGTCGCATGCAGGCTCTGGCAGCCAAAGAGCATTATGACTTTGTCATTACAGAGATTGGCGGCACCATCGGCGATATCGAGTCGGCTCCCTTCATGGAGGCTATCCGACAGTTACGTTGGGAATTGGGCAAGAATGCCATCAATGTGCACTTGACCTATGTTCCGTACCTGAAGGCTGCAGGCGAACTCAAGACCAAGCCAACACAGCATTCCGTCAAGGAGTTGCAGAGCATGGGTATTCAACCGGATATACTCATCCTTCGCACCGAAGTTCACCTCGAAAAGAGCCTGCTCAACAAGGTTGCCTCCTTCTGTAATGTAGAACCGGAATGCGTTGTGCAGAGCGAAGACCTGCCAAGCATCTACGAGGTTCCTCTCAACATGCAGAATCAGGGGTTGGATGCGGCAATCATCCGCAAATTGGGCGAAGAGGTCGGCTCTACTCCTGAGATGAAGCCTTGGCGCACTTTCCTGAAATTGCAGAAGGATTCGACCGAAGAGGTCCACATCGGTCTGGTTGGCAAATACGATCTGCAGGATGCCTACAAGAGCATCCGCGAAAGCCTGAACTTAGCAGCCATCTACAATGGACGCAAGGCGAAACTTCACTTTGTGAACAGCGAAAACATCACCGCCGACAATGTAGCAGAACAACTGCAGGGACTGGCTGGCGTGGTGATTTGCCCAGGTTTCGGTCTGCGTGGCATCGAGGGCAAGATTACAGCCATCGAATACACTCGCACACATGACATTCCTACTTTCGGCATTTGTCTGGGTATGCAGATGATTGTCATTGAGTTTGCCCGCAACGTGTTGGGATACAAGGATGCACACAGCATGGAGATGGATCCAAACACCAAGCACAATGTGATCGACATTATGGAAGACCAGAAGTCTATCACTACCATGGGTGGAACGATGCGTCTGGGTGCCTACGGTTGCGATCTGCGCGAGGGTAGCCGTGTACGTGCCATCTATGGTGAAGAGCACATTCAGGAACGTCACCGTCATCGTTACGAGTTCAACAATGCTTATCGTAACGAATACGAAGAGAAGGGCATGATGTGTGTGGGACGCAATCCAGAGAGTGACCTGATTGAGATTGTCGAGATTCCTGGCAAACGCTGGTTCATCGGCACACAGTTCCATCCGGAATATGCCAGCACGGTCCTCAAACCACATCCACTCTTCCTCGATTTCATCAAGGAATTGGTAAAAGAGTAATTCGGGAAGAACTCGCCTTCGACAAGTTCTCCGCTTGAATAGACTACACATTTTACAGGTTCGTAAAACGCAATCTTTTTTCAAACGATAGCAGGGATGTTGTGAAACAACCTTGCTATTTTTGTATTCTAATTTTTACTTTTTGCTGAAATTCCTTGGTCAATTTGCAAATAATGCTTAACTTTGCACCCAAACTAATAGTGATTATTGCATGCAGAAATATAGAGTAGGCATTGATATTGGCTCAACCACGGCCAAAATTGCCGTCATCGATGAGAACGGCGAATTGATCCATCATTCCTATCGTCGTCATAAAGCCGATGTACAAAGTGCCCTAAACGGAATCCTTACAGATTTGACTGAAGTTCTGGGCAACAACCCATTTCACTTGGCCATTACCGGCTCGGTGGGATTAGGTGTGTCCGAAAAATACGATATTCCATTTATTCAAGAGGTGGTTGCCGCTTCCGACTTTGCTCGCACCCGCTATCCACAGGTCTCAACCCTGATCGACATCGGTGGCGAAGATGCCAAGATTGTCTATCTCGAAAACGGACGTGTCAAGGATCTGCGCATGAACGGAAACTGTGCTGGAGGAACTGGCGCATTCATTGACCAGATGGCACTCTGTCTGGGTGTAGAAGTCAATCAAATGAATGCTTTGGCCGAAACCTCTACCCAACTCTACCCTATCGCATCACGTTGCGGTGTGTTCAGTAAGACCGACATCCAGAATTTGATTGCGCGCAATGTCCCACAGGCTGACATCGCCGCCTCCATCTTCCGTGCTGTGGCCGTTCAGACAGCTTCTGCCCTCAGCCACGGTTGTCAGGTCTTGCCCAAGGTCTTGATGTGCGGTGGTCCACTTACCTTCTTGCCTGAACTGCGCAAGGCCATTGCCAACTATTTCCACATGGACTATGAGCAGGATGTTGTAATCGAGGAGAATGCCAACGTCATCCCGGCTTGGGGGGCTGCCATCTCGGCCCCATCTGACCAAGAGTTTACGATCAGTTCTGTCCAGGAGCGACTGAACGGACCAGCACGACAGAACGCAGAACAGAAAGTACAAACACGCAAGACGTCGGTCGAACTGCCAGCCATCTTCGACGACGAAGGTCAGTACATCGAGTGGAAGACACGCAAAAGCGAGGCCCATATACCCATCCGAAACCTATCGCACCTACGTGATAATCCAGAATCAGTTTATTTAGGCATCGATTCTGGCTCAACAACGACGAAGATTGTCCTGATGGGCGCCCGAGGTGACATCTACTACAAATACTATGCCCACAACGAAGGCAATCCGATTGCTGCCGTCAGCCATGGACTGAAGAAACTGCAGGAACGTTGCCAGGAGGAACAAGTAGAGCTTAAGATTGCAGGTTCTTGCTCGACCGGTTACGGTGAAGACCTGATCCGTACGGCCTTCGGCTTGAATTACGGCATGATCGAGACCTTGGCACACTACATGGCAGCTCGTCGCATGTGTCCGGAGGTTTCGTTCATTCTCGACATTGGTGGACAGGACATGAAGGCCATCTATGTTGAAGAGGGGGTTCTGACTCGCATGGAGCTGAACGAAGCCTGTTCGTCGGGTTGTGGTTCATTCATCGAGACCTTTGCCCAAACGCTTGGTCTGCCCATCGAAGAATTCGTGCTGCAAGCCTGCAAAAGCCAGCATCCATCGGATCTTGGCACCCGTTGTACGGTGTTCATGAATTCGAAAGTGAAGCAGGTGTTGCGTGAAGGGGCTTCGGTTGCAGATATTGCCGCTGGTCTCGCCTATTCGGTGGTCAAGAACTGCCTGTTCAAGGTACTCAAGCTCAAGAACTATCAGGAACTCGGAAAGCACATCGTACTGCAAGGTGGAACGATGCGCAACGAGGCCATCGTACGTGCCTTCGAACGCCTGACCGATACCGAGGTCTATTGCAACAATGTGCCGGAACTGATGGGTGCTTATGGTTGTGCGCTCTTTGCTCAGGCTCAGAACGAGAACCCCGAAGGGGACGCGAAACGAAGCTTGAGCAACCCTAACGGGAAAACGCTCGACGAACTGCTACAGGCTGCCAGCTATACGCAAAAGAACTTCCATTGCCATGGCTGCGAGAATCAATGCGCCGTCACCCGTTATCTGTTTGCCGACGACAAATCGTACGTATCGGGCAACAAGTGCGAAAAGGTCTTCCAAAACGGACAACCGGCAGATTACAAGGGTATCAACCTATCGACTGCCAAATACAAAGCACTCTTTGACCGTGCTAACGAAGTGCATGACGGGAGCTTGAAGATCGGCATACCACGAGCCTTGAACCAATACGAGGAATTTCCTTTCTGGCACACTTTCTTCACGAAACTTGGCATCGAAGTGGTCCTCTCTTCCACTTCAACCTATGGTCGATACGAGAAGGGTGTTCACACCGTCATGTCCGACAACATCTGTTTCCCGGCCAAACTGGTACATGCCCACATCTACGAACTGGAAGAGATGGGCGTTGACCGAATCTTCTTCCCTCGAGTGGTCTATGAAAAGGTCGAGGACAAAACGGCAACCTCGTCGTTCAACTGTCCGGTCATCATCGGTTATCCAGAGGTCGTGCAATCCTCCATTGCACCCGACATCAAGGTGCCCATCGATTCACCAGTCATCTCATTCCGCGACGACAGCTTACTGCTTGAACAGCTGATTGAGTACATGAAACCACTCGGTTTCAAAAAGTCCGATATCAAACGCGCCCACAAGGCAGCTCTGGCTGAATGGGAGCGTTTCGGCCAGCAGATGCGAGAACTCAATGAACAGACCTTCCGAAACGCACAGCGAGAGGGTCGCATGTGTATTGTTCTGGCGGGCAGGCCTTATCACACCGATCCTCTCATTCAGCACAAAGTCAGCGAGATGATTGCCAGCATGGGTGTCGATGTTCTGACCGAAGAAATTGCCCGTGGCATCGACATCAAGGAGCGCGAATCGTTCATACTCAAACAGTGGACCTTTGTGAACCGAATCCTCAATGCAGCCCAATGGACGGCACGACAGAACAATCTGGTACATCTGGTTGAGACCACCTCGTTCGGATGTGGCCCCGATGCATTCTTTGTCGATGAAGTACGTGCCATCATGAATCGTCATGGCAAGTCGCTCACATTGCTCAAGATTGATGACATCAACAATGTCGGTTCGATGAAGTTGCGTGTCCGTTCGTTGATCGACTCTCTCAAACTGGGCGACCGCCAATCGCTTGAGGGTATTCATGTGGCCAAGCCGTTCATCAGACCTCGCAGATTTGAAAAGGGCGACAACAAGCGTCGCACGCTGCTCACTCCTTTCTTCACCGAGTATATTTCACCTATGTTGCCAAGCACCTTTAAGTTTGCCGGCTACGATGTCGAGCAATTGCCTATGGGCGATGCCGAAAGCAACGAGGTGGGTCTGCGCTACTCGAACAATGAGGTCTGCTATCCGGCCACTTTGATTGTGGGTGACTTTGTACGTGCTCTCCAATCGGGCAAATATGATCTGGACCACACGGCCATTGCCATCACACAGCTGGGCCAGTGTCGTGCCACCAACTATCCAGCCCTGATCCGAAAGGCTATCTGCGATGCCGGATTCCCTGAGGTTCCGGTCATCGGTATCGGTGGTTCGGATGGTGACGATAATCCAGGCTTCCACATCAACTACCTGAAGTGTGCTCCGGTTGTGCTCTATGCGACTTTCTATGGTGACTGGTTGTCGCAATTCTATCATGCCATTGCTGTCCGCGAAGTGCACAAAGGTGAAGCCCGACGCTTGCGCGATCTCTATCTGCAAAAGGGCTGTCCAATATGCGAACGGGGTTCATACAAGGATTTTCTGGCACTCACTCGCGAGGCTGCCGAGGCATTTAATGCCATCGAGGTTCACACAGATCGCACTTATCCAAAAGTTGGCATAACGGGCGAAATCTATCTGAAGTTCAATCCCTACAGCCACAAGTTTGTTCCGGACTGGCTCATGGAACATGGCATCGAGGTTATTCCATCGACGGTACACAACTTCTTCCTGCGAGCATTCGTCAACTATGATTTCAACAAGCAGAAGCATGTCAAGAAGATGAAGGCACCTTCGGTAGCTGTCCATCTGGGCTGGAACATGGTACATTCTATCTTACGTAAGTTTGAGTCCGAAGCTTCTACCTTCCGATATTTCCAACCAGAGCTGGATATCCGAACCATTTCCGAATATGCGCAGGAGGTAATCTCGCTCTCTGCTCAGTTCGGCGAAGGTTGGCTACTTCCGGCCGAAGTGATCGGCTTCATGCGCCAGGGATGCAAGAATGTGGTTTCGATGCAACCATTTGGCTGTATCGCCAATCACATTGTGGCTCGCGGTATCGAGAAGAAGCTCAAAACTCTCCATCCTGATCTGAATATGCTCTCGCTCGACTTCGATGGTGGTGTCTCGGAAGCCAACATCGCGAACCGTCTCCTTCTCTTCCTATCTTCGATCGAGGAGAATAAGGTTGAATAATGAGTTTAGAGTTTAGGGTTTATAGTTTTGGGTTTATAGTTTTATGTTTATAGTTTTGAGTTTATAGTTTTTACACAACGTACTAAGGATTTCGTACAATAAAAATACCCACCGACCAATGGTCAGTGGGTATTTTTATGATAACGACTTCGGTTATCGCTTGTAAACCGAATAAACGACCTCGGCATAACGACGGCCTAAGATACGATAACCTTCGGCTGTGAAATGAAGTTTGTCAGGACGGCCAGGACAGCCTTTGGCAGAAACTGGATAAGCAGTTGGAATCGTCTCGTGAATGCGATCGATAATGGCATTGTGATGATAACAGCAACCACCATCTTCCTGCGTCATCAATTCGCCAACGATGAGAGGACACTCCTCGGCATTGAGGCCTAACTCCTTGAGCATGCGCTCATAGACAACCTTGACTCGCTCTGGCCAATTCTGTTGATTATTGTCGGTACAACCCTGATGCAAAAGAATGCCTTTGATGACACCGACCTTCTGGGCACGCTTGGCGCACTCCATAAGACGACGCATAGGCTGATTGTCATAATCCTTGCAGAAGTTCTTGAACCAATCTGCCTGACGAGAAATATACTCGACGGTCTTGTCCTCGTCATAGAGGTCGATAGATGCGCCACCGACGGCAACATTGATGACACCAATTTTGATGGAATCCGGCAAACGCTCGACCAAAGTACGACCGAAGTAATCGGCAGGAGTCAAACCGGTCCACGCACGACAAAGCGGTGGAACGGCAGCATACCATTGGTACATCTTGCGACCGGTATTGTCCATATCAACAGCAGCCATCATACGGAAACGGGTACTGATGTTCTGACGATCCTGCGACTCGATGCGTGCATTTCCCTCCATGTTCGACTGACCGAAACAAAGGTAGATATGGAAATTCGGATCGAATGCCTCTGGCTGCGGAATCTCGCCGGCAGCCTTTTCGCCATCGCTATAATTCAATACAGAATTCTGCTCGTAGAATTTCTGAACATCCTGTGCCTTCAGCATGGAATGCTGAGAGTCAATACTGGAAAGAGTGAAGAACACACTCAATGCTAATAAATACTTTTTCATAATTTTACAGTTGTTTGTTTACCATTATATATTACTTGTTTCTCTGTACCATCAATCAATCGGACAACAAAAGTGCGAGATTGCAGCATGCCTTCATACTGGCCCTGACGTTTGCCTAAGGTCAGCGTACGTGTCTTGTTATTCCAAGTCATCGTGATGGTTGCATAGGCACCCTGTTCATAGTTGAGGTTATCGCCTTCGTCCTCATAAAGAGTAAACGTGGCATCTGCACCTGGATAAACGCGAAGTTCGAGATTGTCCCAAGGCTTCTCGTTGGTGTACTGGACATCCGGTCCCTGTGGCAAGATTGTGCCGGCTTTGATATACAAAGGAGAACGAGACAGAGGGGCATCGGCTTTGAGTGTCTGTCCACCCTCGAACTTCTGGTTGGTCCAATAATCATACCACTGCGCACCTGCAGGCAAATAGACCTCGTATTGACGATTGACTGTCCAGTCTGGTGTCATATAACCATTCTTCTTCTCGGGCTTGACGTTGTTGTCCCAACCTGTAAGCGCATCGGTCTTGACACGTTTTTCGGGCGTATAGAGTGGATCCAAGACAGGACAGACAAGAATGTTGCGTCCGAACATATATTCACGACTGTTGTCCCAAGTCTTAGTGTCGGACTTGAAGTCCATGAAAAGGGCTCGCATGAAAGAATCATCGTTGCTTGAAACTTGCCATGCCTGGCTATAAATGTAAGGCAGGAACTTGTAACGCAAACGAATGGCATCGACCAGAGCATCATAAACGGGTTCCCCCTGCTGACCATAATAATAGATCTCACGCCATACTTCGGTACCATGACTACGCATCATTGGACAAAATGCGCCAAATTGCATCCAGCGGACATAGAGTTCCTGATACTGTGGATTGCGAATGCCCGACTGTGGACCTTGGGTATTGTAGCTGTTGGCAAAGAAACCACCAATATCAGTATTAACCTGTGGATTGGCAGTAAGGGTATAGTTTAGACAAATAGGAATCTGCTTGCGAAGACTCTCCCACGAAGAACCGATATCTCCAGACCAAGTATTGGCGCCATAGCGTTGCTGACCGGCAAAATAACTGCGGGTCAAGATGAACGGACGCTTCTTCTGCGATGGGTCGAGTTTGCTTTCGGCTGCACGCTGATGATCATAAACGCCACCTACGCACATGAATGGGAAAAGATTTCGAACCGAACGATAGGTACCCAAAGCGCACTTTTCGTCAAGATCTGATTCCTTATAGTCCATGTGGTCTGGATCGGTCGAATCCATCCACCAGGCATCGATGCCCATGCCGTGCAGTTTGCTCAAGTATTTCCAATAGATGTCGCGTGCTTCGGAAGAATAGCAATCATAGACACGTACACCAGAAGGATAATCCATACGTGGAGGCCAGAAGCCAAGACCACTCTGTGGCCAGGTCTGATAGCTGAACAAGAGCCCCTTCTGCTGCAATTCACGAAAAGCAGGAGTCTGAGGGCCAAAGCTCTGCCAGATGGAAATACTCAGGTGTGCATGACTGTTGTGAACCTCATCGATCATAGCCTGCGCACGTCCGAAATCCTCATTGAGGAAGTCCATGGCATTCCAAGTATAGTTGCTACCCCAATACTGCCAATCCTGAATCATGCCATCGATCGGAATCTGCAGTTTGCGGTACTGGCGAAGAACGTTCAGCATCTCCTCCTGCGACTTGTATCGCTCTCGACTCTGATGAAAGCCATAAGTCCAGAGGGGCAGCATAGGCGAATGACCAGTCAGATTACGCATTTCGCGAATCACACCATCGGCATCCTCGCCATACATAAAATAATAATCAGCTTGCTGGCCAACTTCACTCTCGAGTTGGACGAACCCCGTCTGTCCCTTGCCGGATGTCTTGAGATGTGTGGGTGAATAGTTGTCCCAGTAAATACCATAGCCATAGATGCTCTGGTAGAAATGAGAAAAATCTTCGAGGTTTGACTGCATCATGCGGCGATCTTCTCCTCGCTGGCTCATCTTGCCATTCTGGATCATACCGACACCATAGATCTCCTCTTCCATACCGAGCGAAAAGGTCTGTTTGACTCGGTAGGCACCTTTGTCTGCACCCTCAGCAATAGCCGAGAACTGGGTTCCACCCTCCTCCATCAGTTTCTTGCCCTGGGCATCGGCGAAAGAGACTTTTCCATCTCGGACAGTAACCGTGAGTTGGGATGTCTGGTAAATGGTACTGCCATTCACCTCCTTTTGACTCACTTTGACTTTGCCCGGCTGAGCAATGACAACCAACGAGTTGTGACCTACCTCTTGTCCGTTCTCATGTACGATACGGACTGTGCGTGGCGAATAGAACTCGATGGTCTGAGCACTCAAACTTGTAATGGATGAGTGTAGGAAGAAAAAGGCACTCGTAAAAATAAAAAACTTTCTCATAGGTATATTAAATTAGTGTAGTTGCTTAAGTAAATCTACCAAAGCCACACGAGCTTGAGCCCACGTTGCATAATCTGCCTTGGAGAGAACGGCATCAGAGCCTTCGACAGGAGTATCACCTGCCATCAAATAGAGTGTGCATGGTTCACACTGGCCAGCAGCAATCAGTTGATCAAGAATCAGCTGAGCATGGGCAATCTGCTGCCAAGCCTGGAAAGTATAACCACTTCCGGCAAGCAGCGACACCTTGTGCGAGGTCTCGACAATTCCCTGGGGAGCTACGACAGCCATCTGGCTTCCGCTGTTATCGGTCACTACTCGAACAGGTGTATATTCTATCTGCTGTGCAATGCCATCATTGAGGGAATAGGGTGCTTGTGGAAATTCGACAATGCTGCGTTTGAAACCAATTTCTGGAGCCAGATACATATTGACAGGATCCATCACCTGAGTACCATCGACCACGAAGTTATAGCAATAGACTTCGGGGTCAATTCCAGACAACGTAACGGACCAGACACCATCGCTGTCACATTGCATAGGCTGTGGCTGCGACAACATTTCGCCGGCAAGCATAACCTGACTGGCCTGCGGGGCCTTGAGACGGAAAGTGACAGAATCGCCAGCAAACTCGGGAGAAACAATAGGACGAGGGAAGAGTCGCGCCATGACACCAGGTGTGAATGGCTTTTCGTCGCCTTTGAGTGGAGCCATGGGCTCGATACCCTCACGCATTGCCTTGGACGAAGCCTCCTTGTTGAAAAGCAAAGGCAAAGTATGCGAAAGAAAATACTTGGCATTCATCCACGTGTGACCGAACTTGCCTGTGGTAAACTCCATGCAATGGGTGATGCCCTTTTGATCCAAAAATTCGAGATAGTCGTGACTGGTCTTGAACAGGAAATCATCAGTACCGATACCCAACCAGAAAAGGTTGATCTTGGCATTGGTCGCTGCTGCATCGTCATAAACCTTGGGCAAAGCTGTTGAAGTGAAAGAACTGTAGGAACAAAGATACGAAAACTTGTCAAGATTCAACAAACCATTGCTCAAAGCCTGATTACCACCTCGTGAAAAACCACCAATAGCACGATGATCGGCATCGTTGATGGTACGATAATTGGACTCGATGTACGGCATGAGATCGTTGATCAGATCCATACTGAATACATCACCAATAAATTGTGTAGGTGGTGCCTGGTTCATTACCTTCAATGGATTACCATAAGGAAGTACAATGATCATCTCTTCGGCTTTGCCCTGTGCAATGAGATTATCGGCGATGGTATTCATACGACCGACTTTGTAATAGACCTCCTCGGTATCGGTTGTTCCCGAAATCAGATAGAAGACAGGATACTGCTTATCGCCACCGGCATACGATGCTGGGGTATAGACCAATGCAGCATTGTAGCCACCGATAGCGTTGGAATAATAGTTCACATAGTCAACATGGCCATGAGGTACTGACTGGACAGAGTGCACCAAGGCTCCCTGCTGACCGGGAATATCCAAAATAGAACCTTTGAAACCCTCGTTGGGAAAATAGTTCGGATTGGTTGGATCCATAATGCTCAAACCATCGACCACAAAGTTATATGGATACATATCCGGATCGGCGGGACCGAGCGTAACAGACCACAAGCCAGACAGTGAGTCTTTCTGCATGGCATGACGGCCAGCAAACTGAACGTCAACCAAGACTTCCTTTGCCAGGTCGTTACGATAATTGAAAGTGACGGTGCCATCGGCATTCACTACAGTTGCTGCAGGATCGAGTTTCTCTTCTGCAACAGAACATGCCGTCAGCATCGCTCCAAAGGTAATATATAATAATGAGTTTTTCATCAATCAATAATGTTGTTTCTGAATATCTTCAGCAAGATACTCGCTGGAAAAGAAAAATATGATCAAGAATTAGAGAATTTGTGAATTTTCACTAGAAATGGAGAAACTAAGAAACTCTATTTTTGTTTCTACCTTTTCTATGTTTTTAGGCAGATAATCTAAAATTCTCTAATTCTTGATGTTATTTTCTTCTTTTTCAATTCAAAAGATAAGTCTTGGTAACGCCACGCCATGTTGCCTTGATGACAGCACGACCATCGACAATCTTGCCGACCTCGAACTTAACCTCAGGAGAAGAGGCAGAAACCTCGATCTTAGAGGTTGAAAGAGCACGGCCATAGATCTGGTAGTGATCGGTCTGTGTGTAACCATTGAGGTTGGTCGAGAGGATGGCCTGTTCTGGAATTGAGAGAACCTGACCATCGAGTTTGATCGTCACTTGAGGAACAGCTTCTGGCTGTGGTTTGTTGGCATCACCCTTCGAGAAGCTCATACCCAGCATGTGGAAGAGTCCGAATGGACGTGGATTCTGAACTGGACGGCCCCAACGTGGACGCTCTGGTTCCTTGACATCTGGACCCTCAAACACAAAATAGATAGCATGTTTGCCCGAAAGACCTTCGACAGCTGGAACTTTGCAAGTACCTACGAACTTCTGTCCACGCTGCTTGGCTGGGACCTCGATAACACCAATTTCCTGTCCTTTGTGGACATTGTTGGCATAAGGAGCATCAAGCATGATGTGAATCTTGCAGGCCTCATCGGTTCCAATCTCACCAAACAGGTTCAACTGGGTTCCATCGCCCTTCTTGGCACCATCGAAAGCCTTACAACCCTTGGTATCTTGAGCAAGACCACCAAAACCGAAGTATTTGAAACCGATAATCGTTCCATTCTTCAAGCCTGCAAGTTCCATATTGTTGTTCCATACATCTCGCTGATCCTGTGGTGCATTGAATTCGGTAATATAGGCAGCAATACCTGCAGAATAGTACTTATAAGGATCAAGACCAAAGATCTGGAAGCCCTCGGATGTAACCTCTGCACCCGTATAATGGTTTCCATTGGATGCCTTTGCTGTCCATTCATTGTTTGGAGCGAAAGCATCGTAACCTGTAATGCGCACCTGACCACCTTTGGCTACTGGCTTCTTGTCCCACTCAATCTTGACTGGAGCAACCATAGCCTGACGGGCATTGCCGAAACCACGTGGTGGACGATGATAGAAAACATACCACTGGCCATTGATTTCCTGAAGAGAACCATGGGTATTGTGTGCATAGTTGGTAGTGGTAAGATCGGAACCGTCCTCGTTGAGAACAACGCCACGGCTATCTACCAATACACCACCCGAACGCCAAGGACCCAATGGAGAATCACCATAAGCATAGCGCAAAGCCGAGTTGGTTGAACCCAAACCATAGTCAGGACCAGAATAGCCAGAGAAGACCATCACATATTTATTGCCTACCTGACGAATGGACGAAGCCTCGAAGAAATTGAATTCTCCAGGATTCTGGCCTTTGTACAAAGCTGGATATTCGGTGCCCTTAGGATCACGAACCTCACCATAACGCGAAGAGGCAGGAATGAAATAGTCATGAATTTCAGTACCTGGACGCAATGAATACATGGTCTCAGGATCGAGCTCGCAAGCTGTAGAATGCTGGAAGCCATAGAACACATAAGCACGGAAGCCACGCTTATAGTCAGGATCCTTCTTGTTGGTGATTGGCTCAATGAATACCGATGGATCAAAGTCGATCAAAGAACCTGGAAGACATTGACGCTGATCTTCGGTCAAGTTGATTGGTGTAAATGGTCCATTAGGACGATCACCCTTGGCAACCATCGGAATACGACGCCATCCACGAGAATGAGGATAGAGATAATAGACCTTCTTGCCACTCTCCTTGTCGGTCACTTCGACCAAATCAGGAGCAAACATAGTGTCCCACTTGCCATCAACGTAATGGGTAAAGATGGCACCTTCGTCGCGCCAATCACTCAAGTCTTCGACTGGAGCAGACCACATGTGAATGTCTGGACCACAATACTCGGTGTTCTTCACATCGTGCGAACCAATGATGTAGGCACGATACTTGCCCGGCATATCGGGATCTTCGAACACACGAGGTTCACCATCCGGCAAATGCTCCCACAAAGGCAGATAAGGATTCTGGGCATTGGCCGATGTGACCGCCCCACTCAGAAGGAATGTCAAAGACATAACCTTAAGCGTCTTTTCAAATGTCTTCATAATTTATGATTAAAAGTTTGTTAAAGATTTCATTGTTAAGTAGGTGTTCAGAATTAGTTTAACATATTTTGTTCAGATTGAGAGGCAGATTTGGACTTTTACTGAGGGAGCAATGTGACATTGTTACCGAAGCAAAAGTTCGAAGATGCGCTCAAGATGAATTAAAGATGTAAAACGAAGAAATCTACTGATACTTATAACTAATTTTGAACAACTACTTATTTGTCGAACCGATACCAGTCGGCATCAAAAAGTTCGTCGTCACCACCACGGAAAAGAATATAGACATCATGCACACCGGTGGCTGGTCCCGAAAGCACAGCTGCACTGGTACCATTAGCCTCGAATGGAATGAATGCAAAAGGCTTGCCGCCCAGGTTGTTCAAATAGAACTCTACGCGACCGGCATTCTTGAAGTTCTGAATAGCCATGGTGAGCTGTCGTGGCGAGGTCTCACCGAAGTCAACATTGCGGACACGAATCCAATCTCCGTTGTGAATCTGGGTAACACGATGCTCCTTTCCTGCCTGTCGATCAACCTTGACGCCCCAACTCTGCGCCATCGTCTCGGCCTCTACGCGCTGATATGGATTGAGTGTTGCCACAGGTTTGACTCCTGTTTTGGTGAATGGGATAAAAGGAATGCTTCCATCGGCATTGAATTGAAACTCCTCGACACAAGTGGAACGGTGAAAACCTCCTCCGTTTGGAAGTGCACCATTGTGATAGAACATATATTCATGTCCCTTGAAGCTGATGTGTCCACCATGAATGGTAAAACTATTCTGAGCTTCGTCCATGATACGGCCACGGAATGTCCATGGACCATGAATGGTTGGAGCAGTGGAATATCCCATATATTCAGGAACGCCTCCAGCCGGATAGGTACAATAATAGGTATCGCCATGCTTCGAGATCCAAGGCCCCTCTTCATATTGTGTCATGGCACGTTTCTTGCCTATCGACCAATCCATTTTCTCTTGCAATTCTCCGAAACTGGCAGGATCGGTGTAGCCCGGCACCTGCTTGTAGCCATCCTTGAACGAAACCATATCGTCGTTCAATTCGCCATACCAGAAACCTTTGTTGCCCCAAAAAAGGTAAGCCTTGCCATCATCGTCGATGAAAACGGTTGGATCGATAAAGCCAAAACCGAGAGCAAGCGGTTTGCCAATAGCATCTATGTACGGACCTTGTGGATCATCGGCAACAGCGACACAGAGTGCATCCTTTCCATCGGCCGTATTGCAACAGAGATACCAATACCATTTGCCATTCCTTTCGACTGCCTGTTGTGCCCATGCACGATCTCCCTGAGCCGCCCACGCAAAGGTTTCGGTACTGACTGGAGCACCCAGATAGGTCCAATTGACCATATCTTCGGTACTGAACAATAACCAGTCTTTCATTTTGAAGTAGGTAGCATCGTCCTCGTCGTGATCAACAAAGAGATAGACTTTGTCTCCATGCACATAAGGTGCAGGATCAGGAGTGTAAAGGGTACTAATGACCGGATTTTGCGCAGAGGCAAATACGGGCAATAATGCCCAAAGCAATAATGTATTTTTCATTTGAATGTGTTTGGTTTTCGGGAGCAAAGATACACATTATTATATTATAAAGCAATAGCACTACGGCTAAGAAAAGAGAGTTTGTTACAACATCTATATAAATTGCAACATTTATAGTGGATTCGAAAAAGTTTTCTACCACCGCCATCGAACGGCTGTATCAAATAAATACCATTTGTGTTACAAAATCGAAAGTGAATGATTGTTCAAAAAACAACGATTATGAAAAATCAACGAAAAAATTTGGTAAAGTCGAAGATTATACATATCTTTGCGCCATCCAAGTAGATGACCACTACTTCGAACAATCATAATTAATTACATAGAGATGAAAAGGGCCTTTATTGCAATTTGCGCGATAGCCTTACTATCGCTATCAACAACGAACCTGTTGGGTGCCGACTTCGACGCCCAAGGAATTTCGTATAAAATCACCAACGCAACTGCGATGACTGCAGAAGTGGCTCGCAATCCTAAGATCGAAATGAAGGGCGATGTGGTCATCCCGGAAACAGTTACCAACCAAGGAACCACTTATCAGATAACAAGCATACAGCCTTACGTTTTCAGTTCTTCGAAGCCCATTTCGGTCATCTTACCGAAAACGCTCACACTTATCCGTCTTTCGGCATTCGAGGATTGTGTAATGCTCAAGCAGATTTCCATTCCTGAATCGGTAACGGAACTTGGAGCCAACGCCTTCACGAATTGCCGCAACCTCTCGAAGATCAGTCTCAGTCCCAATATCAAGGAGATCAAAAACGAGACATTCATGGGCTGCGAAAACCTGCTGAAAATAGAACTTCCTGTCGGCATTCGTCGTATCGGCGACAATGCTTTCTGCCGTTGTATCCGACTGAAGGATGTTGATCTGCCATTTTCCATCCGCGAAATTTCGGACTTCGCGTTTGAAGAGTGCATCGGATTAGAACATATCTCTTTGCCCGAGGGGGTAATACGTATTGGAGAATGTGTGTTTGCCGGGTGTTCCAACCTGCATCGAATTGATCTCCCGAACAGCCTCAAAGTGATTGGAGAATCTGCTTTCGAAGACTGTTGGAAGTTGACCCGTGCCTATATTCCAGCGCAAATCGAAGTAATCGGAGACCGTGCCTTTTGGGATTGCCGACAACTCAAATCGGTCTATTCGTTTGCCATCAATCCACCCAATATAGCGAATGATACTTTCGATGAGAATATCACAACTGTACTTTATGTACCTGCAGTAGCTATTGAGGCATATAAAGCACACAAGTTCTGGTCTCGATTCCCCGAAATCAGAGCCATCGAAAACTAATGCAATCACGCTCAATCATCCATTATGGCTAAAAAGAATTATATAGTCAATCTTTTTAATGACATTGCTCCCAGTTACGACAAACTGAACCATATCCTTTCATTGAACATAGACAAAAGCTGGCGTAAGAGAGCCGTAAAACGCATCGTAGGTCACAATCCTCAGGAGGTACTTGACATCGCTTGTGGAACAGGGGATTTTGCCATTACCATTGCCAAAGCCGGAATTCCCAAAGTGACAGGCATTGATATTTCTGAAGGTATGCTCGAGGTTGGCCGTCGGAAAGTGAAAGAGATGGGACTGAATATCGAAATGCACCTGGATGACAGCGAAAACCTCTCGATGAATGACAATTCGGTTGATGCGATAAGTGTAGCTTTCGGTGTACGAAACTTCGAACACCTCCAAATTGGATTGAATGAAATGCATCGCGTTTTACGTCCGGGAGGCATGCTTTGCATCCTCGAATTGTCTGTGCCTCAGAATCCGATTCTATTGTGGGGCTACAAACTCTACTTTCTGCATTTCCTTCCCTTCATCGGAGGACTGGTATCGGGCAATAAAGGAGCGTACAAATACCTGCCGGATTCTGTGCTTCACTTCCCCAAACCTGATGCTTTCTGCGAAATGATTCGAACTGCAGGGTTCCAACAAGTTGAGGCCAAAGCCTTCACACTCGGACTTTGCCGCATGTTCATCGGAATAAAAGCACCAAACAACTGATCAATAGAACAGATATTAAAAAAGAAGACCTCACAACGAGATCTTCTTTTCTGTTTTTTCATGAAATTAAACTTAGGTAATAAAAACTATATATGCCCAAATAAAAATTATATTTTGAATAAATGTCCTAACTATAGAAGTATTCCCCGGTTGGAATCTCGAATTGTTTATTTTCGATGTTGCAAAGGTACAGCAGAAAAATGACTCCACCAAATTTTTGACAAGGAAAATACATCAATTAAGTAGTTTTACGTATAGCGATATATGGCGAATACGTATCTATACGTACATTTTTTGACATTTTGTACAATCAAAAAAGAACCGAAAGACAAATTTCATTCTTTGTCAATAAGTCCTTTTTGTTCTGCAAATCGGAGCAACTCGACCGAGGTACTGATACCCAACTTTCGATAGATATGCGCCTTGTGCGTCTCAACTGTTCTTACAGAGATCTTCAGTTGGTCTGCAATTTCCTTACTCATCAACCCCCGGCAATAAAGCCGGATAATCTGCAATTCCCGCTTAGTCAATTCGACATTGGCAATCTCACTTAATGCGCTGAAGTGATCTGCCACTTGGAGAATCTGTTGACGGGAACTCTCTGCTTGCAACTTCTCCTCATTCGCAATGCGAAGAAGTTCATCTTTTGCCATACTGGCCTGTTGCAGAATCTTATTGTTGCGATTTTGGATCTTGAGCAAGCGGGCGAGCAGCACCGAAACAAGAATCAGTACACACAAAACACCGATTCCAAAAAAGTTCCACAACCGATGCCGCTGCAAGAGTTCATTCTGAATTTCCAATTGGTGTTGTGTCTCTGCCGTTTCGTACTTCACGTTAAAAGACTGAAGCTGCTGAGTCATTTTCTCATTGAAGAGTTCAGCGTTCAATTCGACATAATGTTCCAAATAGGTCAATGCCTCCTGTGGACGAAGATTTCGCAGATTCTGATAAAGACTGTAACAAGTACGCGATTCAAGCAGTTTGTTTCCGTTCTTCTTGCTAATCGCCAAACTCTGTTCCAAATAGGCAATAGCCTCAGACTGATTTCCTCTTAGTTCGGCAATATGGGACAACTGCCCCAAAACAATCGCCAGAGAGTTCTCGTTGTTTGTTTTTTCGAGAGATGCTTTTGCCTCCAGAAGCAATGGGTAAGCCTCGTCGTACTGTTTCTTTTCAGTCAGGACGGCAGCCAACTGAGACTGTCGTACACCCTTACTATCTGGTTTGTCCTCTACTTCGAGTGCCTCTATAGCATAGGACAAAGCCTCATCCAACTTTCCACTTTTCAGGAACGCCTCTACTGCAATTCCCAAACGGATAGCCAACACATGCGGTCGATTGAGGGTACGCTCAATCGACATTGCTTCAAGAATATACTTTTCCGCCTCTTCGGGCTGTCCGGCAAGAATAAAGATGCCGGCAATGTTGTTCAACGAAGAACTGACATTCTGCAAGACGCCACTTTCGCGATCCAGACGAAGCGATTCTTCGGCATATAGAATCGATGCCTGGAAATCACTCAGACGGACATAGATGACAGACGCCAACGAAACACAATCTGCATACAACGTTAGACTATCCTGAACATGAGGACATTTAAGGCCTTTGGTTATACACTGCAAAGCCTTTTCATAGTTTCCATTGTAATAATACCAGTTGCCCATAACATCCAACATCAATGCCTCCAAATAGTCTTGGTCTGTTTGGGCATCGCAATAATAGAGTGTGTCTATGAACTCGCTGGTCTGCTCAAAGAATTTATTGGCGGTCTCAATCTTGACGGCTCCCGACGAATTCTGGTATTGGTGAAACAAGGTCTCGACCTCCTCCTCCGCCTTGAGTGGCAAAACGGAGAATGAGACCAACAACAAAAGAATATAACGTAACAAATCTGTTTTTATCTGGGCAAATTTCATCTTCTAAGTAATCAGTCAAAATTAGTTTATAATATTTTTTGATCTTTAAATACTAAACTCATAACGATTTCGTTATTATCATAAAACGATACTGTTATGGGTAAGATTACAAAAATAGAGTTAAGCGAAAGCGAGCGTATCAAGC
>JAZRXX010000019.1:0-35615 GCA_045600485.1 Bacteroidales bacterium | reverse complement strand
CATAAGCCTTTGCCGCTCGTAGGAAGGGCCTGATGAAAGAATAAAGACGACTGACAACCCGAACAGGCTCTGCATTCGTTCTGCTGTGATTGAACATTCGCGAGGCGTCGGATTATTCTTCTTTGGTTCTAGGAAAAGTAGATTTATTCCATAGAATTCTCCATCATAAAAGGAAAAGGTTAGCGATTCACCCATGTTTATACCCTTCAACTGCGCCTTGGTACGCTGCTGAAGAGTAATGGTTCTTCCTAATATGCTAAGTTCTTTCATTTGAATTGCTATTGCTACATTTTAATAATGCATTAAAACGATGCAAAGATAGTGTAAATATTTCAATAATCAATAAGTTATAAAGATTTATTTTTGTTATGATGGTAAAAATTTGCTATTTGCTATGCTTTAATGGCATTTAGAAGGAATTATTGTTTTATTATTGTACTTCTCTTGTCAATAATGTGCATTGTTTCTCCTTGGATTGTTTGTATTTCGTGGAGATAGTTTGGATTGTCTCGAAAAGAAAGAAAATATATCTATGTCAAAGTCGTGAGAGGTGATCTTTTGTAGAGCTATCTATAAGAACTTACTTAATTTGCTGATTACTAATGATTCTTTCGATTCTATGTTGTAATGAAAATGTTCAATACATTCTGGTTCTGTCACCTGGGTGACCAAAGAGACAATATTTTGAGACTCGGGTGACTATTGGGTGACAAAACTGTACGAAAATAGTAAAATATGGCTTGAAATTTGTGATTTTTGCTAAATTTGATGAATTGATGACCTGATCTTCTGGTGCAAAAGAAATGGAGGAGAACTGGCATGAAAGTCTATCACGGATCGAATTGCGATATTGTGGAAATTGATTTGACCAAAGGCAGTCGATACAAGGACTTTGGTCGTGGATTTTATGTAACACCAGATTTTGATACCGCTAAGCGAATGGCTGAGAAAAAGACTCTTCAAAAGATCTCTGTACGCAAAATTCAATAAGACCATCACACCACGAAATAGCCGAACTGCTCATTGACGAAAGAGGCAGCGATATGACCCAATACTTGATGGACGACTATGGCTATACTTTGGAGAAAGCTCTTGATACGATATATACATCCAAAACAATCGAGTTGCTTCAAATCGAGGATGCAGAGTTTTACGTGCAGAGTTCTGCCTATGTCTATGATATGCTTTTAGAAGAGCTTCATCTTGACCCTGTGGTCGCTGGTAGCATTTATTTACCCAAGGGGGAGTAATAGAATGTGATAGTGTCAAAACCAGAAAAGATGTGTCGTATAGGATGCGATGAATGAAGAATGCTTTTGGGCGAATATTCTCCATCATAATAAGGGCTTGGCATAATTATTTGCCGCGAGTTCAAATGATGGTCATATTCATATCTTGAAAAATCATTTGACTGTCGGCTCCAATAACTGGAGATCTTCTCATTGTCCTCGTTATACTCATTTTCTAAATAGTTATAACATTCCCATGTATCTTCTGTCCAATTGAGATATCGCAGTTGAATCATATTGCCGCTATCGTCATACTCATATTCGGTTTTAAAAGAGTTTTTCCAATGCTGTTCTTCGGCTATGTTTGCGCCGAAAGACACAGGTTCTTTCCAGTTCTTGCATTCTTCTTCGATGATTCTGCCCTCCTTGTTGTATGCATATTCAATTTTTTGCTCGGGATGCCATTTTCCACTTTTATATTTGCCATAGATTCGTGACTCAAGGCTATCCATGCTATTGTATGTATATAAATGTTTATAGGAGGGAATCCAAGTGTCGTTATCCCAGTAGAACATGATTCCGCATTTCAGCCTTTTGCTCTGATCGTATTCCTTCTCTATTTTATAGTCATTTCTCCACTCGTGTTTTTTACTATAGTACATCGACAATTCTCTTGTGAGGCAATGTAGCGAATCGTAGGTATATTCAATCTTCGAAAACTGTGTTGTATCCATATCGGAAATCTCATAAGTATATTCGTTGATTATGTACCCCCATGTATCGTATGTGTAGTCTTTTACCAAATTGTATTCGTGTTTTATGTGAGCTCTCTTCACTCGATTATTTTTGTCATATTCCTTTTCTACAAACCAGCTTCCACCATCTAATCCTCTATAGGTCAGATTGCCAGACTGATCGTATCGGTAGTTGAATTCCAATCCATAATGACTGTTACATACGCTATCCAACTTATACATTGTTTCATTTGAGTCGATAGTATTCTCTGCCGGATTTGAACATCCAGCGAATAGGCCGCTTATAATGTAAAAGACGAATAAAAATTTTTTCATTGGTTATTTCACTACTTCCCGATGCAGAAATGCGAGAAGATATTGTTGAGGGTGTCCTGAGAGGTGATGCTGTGGCCGAGGATGGAGTTGAGGGAGGAGATGACGGCACGGAGATCTTCAGCAACAAGGTCGCCGGGGAGCTGGGATTCGAAGCCACGGATCACGAGACGGATGTCCTGTAGGGCTTGATCGAGGAGCTGCTTGTGGCGGATATTGGTAATGAGCACTCCGTCGGTGCCTCCAGTTGCGGCTTGGGCAATGGAGACGAGTTGCTGCTCAAGATGATCAAGACCTTGATTGAACTTGGCAGAGATCTGAATTGTGTTTTTCTTGTCAAGAATTTGAGAATCAGAGAATTCCTGTTCTTGTGTGTTGCCTCCTTGTACGTCGGCTTTATTGAGGACAGAGACAACCGTCTGTCCGTCACGAGGCTGGATGTCGGGATAAGGTACTCCCGGTTCGGTGAGTAGGATGATGATTTGTGCCTTTTCGGCCGCACGGAGGGAGCGTTCGATACCGAGCTGCTCGATGGTGTCGTCGGTATGGCGGATACCGGCGGTATCGATGAAGCGGAAAAGATAGCCCCCAAGGGTGATGGTATCTTCAATGAGGTCGCGGGTGGTGCCCTGGATGTCGGAGACGATGGCGCGATCGTCCTTCAGAAGGGCGTTGAGCAGAGTGCTCTTGCCTACGTTAGGGGCGCCGATGATGGCTACGGGAATGCCGTTCTTGACGGCGTTGCCTGCTGCAAACGATGAGGAGAGGCGGGAAACTTCGGCTTCGATGTCGCGTGCCAGGGCGATGAACTGGGTACGGTCGGCAAATTCGACCTCCTCTTCAGAGAAATCGAGTTCGAGTTCGAGGAGAGAGGTGAGCTGGAGCAACTGGTCGTGGAGCGAATCGAGCTGACGTGAGATGCTACCCTTCATCTGATTCATGGCTACGCGATGCTGGGCGGCTGTCTGTGAGGCGATTAGGTCGGCTACGGCTTCGGCTTGCGAGAGATCCATGCGGCCGTTGGCAAAGGCACGACGGGTGAATTCTCCTGGTTCGGCCAAACGGCATGAAGGATGAGCGATGAGCGATGAGTGATGAGCGGTTGTGGTGAGGGATTCGAGGATCTGTTGCTGGATGTAGAGGGAGCCGTGGCAGGAGATCTCGACTACATCTTCGCCGGTGAAGCTGTGGGGAGCGCGATAGAGGGAACAAACCACTTCGTCGAGGGAGACCCCCCAGCCCCCTTTAGGGGGAGTATTTTCCCCTACAGGTTCGAGTTGTGTATAGAACTGTCCGAAGGTGAGGGTGTGCGTTTTGCGTCCCGAGAGCTTGTGCTCGGGATTGAATGGACGGAAATGTGCATCGACGATGGCCACAGCATCTGGGCCGCTGATACGAATGACGGCGATGCCGCCGAGGCCGTGGGGGGTGGAGATGGCGCAGATGTTGCTCATTGTGCGTTGTAGGTTGTGTGTGGTGGATTATTTTTTCGTTTCTTTATACGAGATGTATTTGCCATCTTCGGAAGTGTAGAACTTCGGGCGTTCCTCGGTGGGACGATAGTAGTTGATGTCGTCAATCTCTGATTCGGTTGGGGTAGGACGGAAGAGCCCAAACCACCGCTCCCGGACGGTGAGGTAGAGGCCATAAAGGACATCGACCGCAGTTCGGAGTAAACCACGGACGAACGATATGACCACCAATAGGAGTATGATGGCAAGAAGGGGAAGACAACCGAGATAGAACATTTTCGAAGTTAAAAATTAAAATTTAAAGATTAAAAATTAATACTTGCAAATTAAATTTTAATAATTAAAGATTAATATTTACAGATGGAAATGTAAAGTGTAAACGTAAAGTTAATGCTTGATGCAATTGTCAATAATGCTGAATACTATATATAATAATATAATAGGAGCAAAGCAGGCAAGGAAGTAGCCGCTGATGGCTGCTGAGACAATGATGACTGCACAAAGCACGAGGAAGGTGTAGCGGATGGCATTCTCCTTGATACCCATGTGTCCGGGCTTGATCTTGAGCGAGAACATCGGGAGCTCGCAGATGAGCAGGTAACAGCACGCAACCATGAGAACCAGGATGATTGCAAATGTCCAACGGAAGTCGTGAACGGCAGGAATCTGGTTGAGATATACAAGGCCAATCCAAAGTAGTGCATTGGCTGGTGTTGGCATGCCGATGAAGGAGAGTGACTGACGCTCGTCGCAATTGAATTTGGCCAAACGGAGGGCAGAGAAAGCTGCCATGATGAAGGCAACGGTAGGCAAGAATGCCGTGATAGGATCAATGTGGCCCAATCCTGCAATGAAAGTGCCCAGGATGTGAAAACAGAGAACCGCTGGAGCTACACCGAAGGTCACACAATCGGCCAAAGAGTCGAGCTCCTTGCCAATAGGACCGCTGATGTGAAGTGCACGTGCTGTCATACCATCGAAGAAGTCGAAAATCGCACCAAGGATGATAAGAAAGCATGCAGCACCCATTTGGCCGTTCAAACCGGCGTGGATGGAATAGCAGCCGCAAAGCAAGTTGCAGCAGGTGATGATATTGGGAAGATTGATGAGCTTCATTTCTAAATCTTGGCGATAGTGGTGGTGTTGCCTCGTACCTTGTCACCCATCTTGACCTTGATTTCGGCATCGAGTGGCAGGAAGAGGTCGATGCGCGAACCGAACTTGATGAAGCCCAATTCGCCATTGATTTCGGAACGGTCGCCAGGTTCCAGATAGGTAACGATGCGACGAGCCACAGCTCCAGCCACCTGACGCATCAGGATGACAGGACCTGCATCGCTCTTGATGACGATGGTCGAGCGCTCGTTCTCGTTGCTGGCCTTGGGTAACCATGCTTTCTTGAATCGGCCATCTTCGTGGAAGGCCTTAAGAACATCGCCATTCAATGGACACCACTGGGCATGTACGTTGGTGACGCTCATGAAGATGCTGACCTGCATGCGACGGTCTTTGAAATAATCGGGTTCAAATACCTCTTCGATCGTGACGATGGTGCCATCGCTTGGGGCAATGACAGCATGCAGATCGTCACCCTTGAAGGTGCGCTCTGGATATCGGAAGAAGTTGATAGTGATAGCGTATACTATGAGTAATGGAATCATTACAGCCATCGACACATAGGGATTGACATGTGCGATGATAAGTATAAGGATGGCAATAACAACAATGGCTCCGTAGATGAGCAACGTTGCAGTACCTTCTTTATGCATTTTTTTGGCCTTCATGCTTCTTTTTTCTTTAAATTTGTGCGCAAATATAAAAAAAATAATCTGGATAGCCAAATATTTTCAAAAAAATGTGTATCTTTGCGCCGTAAAAGAACAATATTGCACATTATAACTATTATTTGCACGTATGAAAACGGGAAATAGACGACGTCCAAAAGACCGTCCTGACCATATCGAGATTTTCAATCCCAAAGAGGAGACAACCCTGTTGCCGTTCATGCTTCAGGTGCTGGCGCCACGTTCACGCACAGATATTAAATCTGTATTGTCGCACAATCATGTTAAGGTGAATGGTACGCCAACCACTCAGTTCGACCATCCGCTCATGCCGGGTGACGAGGTGCTGATCAACTTCAGTCGTCCATTTGTCGGCTTGAACAACCGCATGGTGCGACTGATGTATGAGGATCAGGATCTGGTGGTGATCGAGAAGCAGTCGGGCCTCTTGACTGTGCCTGCCGGACAGACGCGCGAGAAGACCGCCCAGAAGATTGTCGATGACTATGTATATGCCAGCGACGGTCGCAGCCATGCCTTTGTGTGCCATCGCCTCGATCAGTTCACTTCGGGCATTCTGATCTTTGCCAAAAACAGTTACGTTCAGTCACTCTTCCGCGATGCGTGGACATCGTATGTCGTCGAGCGTAAGTATCTGGCTATCTGCGAAGGAACCCCTGCCAAAGAAGAGGGCGAGGTGCGTAGCTACTTGGCCGAAAATGCGGCTATGAAGGTCTATTCGACCGACGATCCGGAGAAGGGCAAACTCTCGGTAACCCGCTATAAAGTTTTGAAGAGCAATGGTGCTTATAGCGAGGTTGATATACAGTTGCTGACAGGCCGAAAGAACCAGATCCGTGTGCACATGAGTGATATGGGCTGCCCGATTGCCGGTGACAAAAAATATGGAGCCAAGACTAGTCCTTGCGGACGCCTTATGCTCCATAATTATGTGTTGCAGTTCTTCCACCCAATCACACGTGAAAATCTGCGTTTCGAATTGCCAATTCCGGCGAATTTTAAGGTTTAAAAATTATTGCCGCCACCGAAGCCGCCGTCACCACCTGGGAAACCACCTTGGAACCCACCTTGGCGCTGACCTCCGCGCTGGCCACCTTGACCACCAGGACGACCTCCGCCCATCATGCGCATGCTTTGGCGATCGAGCATCTTTTCGAGATAGGCGATGTAGGTTTCGTCGCCGAGGATTTCACGGAGTTCCTTGCGATATTGGGCGGTGAAGGCTTGCATCTTTTCTTGCATAGCCTTGCGCTCTCCTTCGTCCATGCGCTGGCCGTTGCGGTTTTGGCGCATCTGTTGCATGGCCTCTCTCTGTTGGGCTTGTTTGGCCTCCTGGAGGGTAAGAACCTGCTGGAGCACTTCGGCCTTGAGGTCCATGTGATTGATGATGGCGGTATCGACAACTGCGTCCATCGAACGACGCTGACGCTGTCCACCCTGACGCTGTCCTTGCATGTCCTGAGCAAAACTGGTTAAACACATTGTGATGCAAACGCCTGCGAGAATCAAGATCTTTTTCATAGCTTTGTTGTTTTATTGTTGTTTTGTCCTTTTGTTCATTCGTTGAACTTTTGCTATTGTGACGTGGCAATTCGGAAATGGTTTAAGCGAAAAAGCAAAAAAAAAGCAAAAAATGAGACTTTTTTAGGATAGGGTTTGTCTATTTCGAAGAAAATCACTATCTTCGCACCCGCTTTCGGACGTTTAGCGGTTATCGGTTAGCGATTATCGGTTAGCGAAGAAAGCTCCTGCTTGGATGAAGCAAGTATTAACAATTAAAATCAATTTGCGAAATGGCTACAAAGATCCGTCTTTCACGACATGGTCACAAGGACTACGCATTCTATGCAATCGTAGTCGCAGATAGCAGAGCGCCACGTGATGGTAAGTATATTGAGAAGATCGGTACTTACAATCCAAACACGAATCCTGCTACTATCGACATTAACTTCGAGCGTGCTCTCTACTGGGTAGAGACTGGTGCTCAGCCAACCCTCACCACCAAGAACATCCTTTCATACGAAGGCGTTCTCTTGATGAAGCACCTCCGTGGTGGCGTCAAGAAGGGTGCTTTGACTGAGGAGCAGGCACAGGCTAAGTTCGACGCATGGAAGGCTGCTCAGGCTGCCAAGATTGCCAAGAAGGTATCTGGTCTTGCTGATGCTGCCAAGAAGGCTGCTGTTGCTGCTGCTGAGGCAGAGGTTGCAGTTAAGAATGCTAAGGCTGAGGCTGTTGCTGCCAAGAAGGCTGAACTCGCAGCTAAGGCTGCTGAGGAGGCTACTGCCAAGGCTGCTGAAGAGGCTGCTGCTGAAGCTCCTGCAGAGGAGGCTGCCGCTGAGGCTCCTGCAGAGGCATAAGTTTATGCTCGAGGCAAAATCAATAAGGAGGTGTGCAAGTTTTGCATACCTCTTTTTTGTTGTGTCGTGGCTGACTATTGTGCCTGCCTCTCTTGGAGCACAGTCGCTCGAACAGGTGCAGCGTGTGATCTTCTATAATTGCGAAAACCTGTTCGATCCTGCCGATGATCCCGATAAGAACGACGACGAATATACACCCGAAGGCGAACGCCATTGGACGGGATTCCGACAATATCAGAAGATGCTGAACATTGCCAATGTCATCATGGCTGCAGGTCAAGGCAGGGCTCCGTCGCTGATCGGATTGGCCGAAGTGGAGAATGATAGCGTGTTGTGGCGACTGACGCACAATACAGCGTTGCGTGAGTGGGAATACAGTTATCTGATTACCCAAAGCCTGGATCGTCGTGGCATTAATGTAGCTTTGCTTTACCAACCGAGCGACTTCCGTCTGCTGGGGTGGAAGGGTGTGCGTATTCCCTTGTCCGAAGGAGCTCGTCCAACACGTGATCTCCTGCATGCTTGGGGCAGAATCGTGGGTGGCGATACGCTCGACGTTGTGGTGTGTCATCTGCCCAGCCGTTTGGGAGGCGCCCGACATAGCGTTCCGAACCGACGGGCAGCACATCTGGCAATACGGGCTTTGTGCGATAGTCTTGAGGTTTCGCGCCAGCATCCGCATCTGTTGGTGATGGGCGATATGAACGATATGCCCGACACGAAACAGTTGCGTCGCAATATGCAGTTCGGCCACACATTGCACAATCTGATGATGCCGATGCAAAGGGATTTGAAATCTGGTCGTCGTAGCATCGGAACGCACAAATACCAGGGTGTATGGGGATTCCTCGACCAATTTTGGGTAAATGGGGCATTGCTCGATAAGCTATCGGCCAAAAAAGACCCAGACACGAACTCGGGGAGCTGTGTCTGGGTCGATAATGTGGATGTTGTCCACTATCCCTTTATGCTGACTGAAGATGAAACCCACATGGGGCATCGTCCACTACGTTCATACCATGGATATCGTTACGAAGGCGGTTATAGCGATCATCTTCCAATCCGCCTCGACCTCATAATTCAATATTGACCTTTACCTTTATCCTTTACTTGTACTTCTGGTCATAGACCTTGCTGCAAGCACCATAGTTGAAATAGATGCCTGGGATGCTGTCGTTGTTGTTGATCTTGACGCGAATGAAGTCCGTTTGCTTATTGACCACTTCCACCTGATCGAGTTCAAGCCCAAGTCGGTTCAGGATCTCGTATTCATGCTCGACATTGATGACGTGGAACGCGGTTTCGGCTGTTTCTCCGTCGCCCGAAGATCCGATGGCATCCAACACACCATGCAACTTGGTGTCCCACATGCGATAATTGCTGGTGTCGCCCATCTGGTAATAGCAGATAGGGATGACTGATAATGCCGGCAAATCGAATGGATTGTCGAGCAGAGCCTCTTGTGCTTTGGCCAAGGCCGATGGACAATCATCGGGCGATGCTCCACTCTTGGCTAACTGTGCGCGTGCCTCGATCGACGATGGATGGGCCTTCTGGTAAGGAACATAGTCCTCCTGAAGGGTAAAACCGAAGTAGAGATTGCGATAGTCTTCGAGCGTAAGGGTGGAATCACATTGCAGGTAGCGATCCATCAGGCTTGGATAGAAACTGATGCTACGGCTGTTGCTTGTCTGTTGGCGTATTTGCAGGTAATCTGGCGCTGCAATTACTGCTGCCTCGGTCGAATCAACCTCTTGTTGAGCACAGAGGTTACTGAACGAGAAAAGTCCGGCCAATAGAACGAGAACGGTTGTTATGCGCATAGGGTGTATGGTTGCTATATTTAGAATGGGACAGAATTGTCGGATTGAGGATTGAGGAATGGATCGGAACCTGCAGGCGACTGGAATCCGCCGGAATTGTCGTTCATGCGTGATCCTAATGTCGTCGGCTGTGAATAGGCTGTCAAAGTGGAGTTGATGCTGCTGTCTTCGTCGAGGTTCTGGAAACGGACAAACTCGCCGCGGAAACGGAGGCGAACGTCGCCCACAGAACCGGCACGATGCTTGGCGATGATGATTTCGGCCAAACCACGCAGGTCATTACCCTTCTCGTCTTCGTAGATTTTGTAGTACTCCGGACGGTGGATGAAACATACCATATCGGCATCCTGCTCGATTGCTCCCGATTCGCGGAGGTCGGAGAGCTGTGGACGCTGTGCTCCACCCTGGCGGTTCTCTACACCACGATTGAGCTGAGAGAGGGCGATGATCGGGATATTCAACTCCTTGGCCAAGCCCTTGAGCGAACGTGAGATGTTGGAAACCTCCTGTTCACGGCTACCGAATTGCATGCCCGAAGCATTCATGAGCTGGAGGTAGTCAATCATGATGATCTGGACACCATGTTCTTTGACCAGACGACGTGCTTTGGTTCTAAGCTCAAAGACCGAGAGGGAAGGAGTATCATCGACATAGATTGGTGCTCCCTGCAGGTCCTTGATGCGGGTAGTGAGCTGTTGCCACTCTTCGGGTTCCAAACGGCCACTTTTGACCTTGCTGCCCGAGATTTCGCATACGTTCTGCAACAAGCGGTTCACCAGCTGCAGGTTACTCATCTCCAAGCTGAACATTCCGACATGAATGCCGTAGTTGACCGCCATGTTTTTGACCATCGAGAGGGCAAATGCCGTCTTACCCATAGCCGGACGGGCAGCGATGATGATCAGGTCGGTGTTTTGCCAACCTGAGGTCATGGCATCCAGTTCGTGATAGCCGGATGCAAGGCCCGAGATACCTTCTGCTCGATTCGAAGCCTCTTCGATCTTGTGGATCGCTTCGGTAATGATCGGATCAATCTGCTGGGTATCCTTTTTGATGTTGTGTTGCGAGAGTTGGAAGAGGTTGCCCTCGGCACGTTGCATTAAGGCCTCGATGTCGGTGGTCTCGTCGAATGCTTCGGCTTGAATTTCGCCGGCATAGTTGATGAGGTTGCGAGCCAAAGCCTTGTGGGCAATAATCTTGGAGTGATACTCGATGTGTGCGGCCGAACTGGTGTTGGCAGTAAGCTGTGCGATATACTGCATGCCACCCACCTGTTCAAGTGTTCCGTCTGACTGCAACTGGTGTGTTACGGTCAGCATATCGATTGGATTCTGAGCCAAAGCAAGCTCCTGGATGGCAGTATAGATCAGTTGGTGTTTGTGCTCGTAGAAAGTCTCAGGCTTGAGAATTTCGCTTACGAGTGAGTAAGCGTCCTTCTCAAGCATGAGTGCGCCGAGCACGACCTGTTCCATCGGAATGTCCTGTGGCTGCAGTTTGCCCTGCGTGGCTACTGGAGCTGCCTTTGGAGTATTGTAACGGCGATTGTTTTGTTCGGCCATAGTTAATAATCTTGCCTATGGTTAGACGTTGGCAAGGATGCCCTTGCGACGACGACGGATTTCGTTCTCGTTAGCCAACTCCTCGTCGATGAGGATTCGGCCACAGTACTCACACACGATGATCTTCTTGCGCATCTTGACATCAATCTGACGCTGTGGGGTGATCTTGTTGCAGCAACCGCCACATGACTCGCGCTCAATAGGTACGATAGCCAAGCCGTTGTGTGCCTTCTTGTGGATGCGCTTGAAGGTGCTGAGCAGCTTTGTCTCGATGGTGTTCTCAATCTTCTTGGCCTTGTCGCGAAGGGTTTCCTCTTCGCTACGGGTTTCGGCGATGATCTCGTCCAACTCACCACGCTTAACGTCGAGATCAGCCTGACGCTCAGCAATATCGGCGCGGGTAGCTGCGATGCGGTTCTTCTGCTCCTCGATGGCGTCGATGCTTTCGCGGATACGTTTGTTGCAGAGCTCGATCTCCAACTCCTGGTATTCGATCTCCTTGGTGAGGAACTCATACTGCTTGTTGTTCTGGATGTCGTTCTGCTGCTCCGAATAGCGTTCGATCAAGGCCTCGGCCTCGGCGATCTTGCCCTGCATGAGGTTGATCTTAGCCTCAGCGTCCTGCATGTTCTTGTTGTAAGATTCGATTTTTGCGTTCAAACCCTCGATTGCTTTCTCCATGTCGGCAACTTCTTCTGGCAATTCACCACGAAGATTCTTGATACGATCGATCTCAGATACAAGTACCTGAAGCTTGTAGAGGTTAGCCAACTTCTCGGCTACGGTAAGCTCTTTTTCTGTCTTTGGCATAATAGTGAAAAATTAGAATTTATAATGAATAATATATTTTGATTTCGATATTGTCCAGATTTCGATATTGTCTTGATTTTGTATTTTCATCCAACTGAAAACTCAAAACTATAAACTCAAAACTGAAAACTATAAACTGAAAACTTTAAACACAATAATAGCTATATAGACGTCATGCTGATCCATACAATCAGGATTGATGCTGGTTGTCCAACATCCCCGTTATGGAACCGACCACCGAGTAAATCAAGCAGATCGGGCTAACGTTATATAGCTAAAATCAATTTTCGTGTGCAAAGATATACCTTTTGGTGCGAAAATGCAAATCTTTGGGTGTTAAATTTTCGTAAAGGGATCATCTTCGCTTTCTGCCTCGTCCATATTTACAAGTCCGGCTGGCAAATCCATCAGGATAATCTTCTGTTGGTCGTCGATGTTTCGGATGAGGTCTTCGGCTGCAGGAATCATCAATTCTTCACCTTCGTGATCAACAATGAAAAGTATGTTGGCTGTCATGTCGTTGATGTCGGTTATCTCGCCCAGATCGCCTAAGGTCACATCTGCCACTCGATAACCAATCAATCCCTTGTCTTCTTCGACCTGTGCATCATAGGCTTTGGCCTCTTTGGTGCTGAAGCATCGGCGGTCGAAGTAGAGCGTAAGTCCACAGAATTCGCCGGCCTTCTCGAGCGTATCTACATCTTCGAACTTGAGGAGCATGGTCGTGTTGCCCTTCCATCGGTAACTGTCGATGAAGAAGGGAACGAAGATTCCATCCAGCTGACAAACCAGATAGGGACATTTCTTCACCTCGTCGAACACGGCATCGCGGACAGAGACATTCATCTCGCCCTTCAATCCATGCAGTTTCACGATGGTTCCAATCTCTATGAGTTGTTCTTCTTTAATCATTGATTCGAGTGATCTTGGCGCCAAGCGCATTCAGGCGTCCGTCAATATCTTCATATCCACGGTCTATTTGACCGATATTATCGATGGTGCTCGTTCCGTCGGCACTCATGGCTGCAATCAGCAAGGCGATGCCTGCACGAATGTCGGGTGAGGTGAGACGAGCCGGCTTTAACTTCACGTTGTTGTCGAGGCCGATGACTGTGGCGCGATGCGGATCGCAAAGAATGATCTGTGCACCCATGTTGATCAGTTTATCGACAAAGAACAGACGGCTTTCGAACATCTTTTGGTGTATCAGGACAGCACCTTTGGCTTGAGTGGCAGTAACCAGCAGAACACTCAATAAGTCAGGAGTCAAGCCTGGCCAGGGGGCATCTGCCAAGTTCATGATCGAACCGTCGATGAACGATTCGACGGTGTAATGCTCCTGTGCCGGAATGTGCAGGTCGTCGCCTTGCTGCATGATTCGGATGCCCAGACGACGGAACGCATCAGGAATGATGCCCAGGTCGGGGATGGAGACATCTTTGATTGTAATGTCGCTGCCCGTCATGGCTGCCATGCCAATGAAACTGCCAACTTCGATCATGTCGGGCAAGAGCCGATGTTCGGTGCCATGCAGCTCCTTGACTCCATGTATGTGCAATAGGTTCGATCCGATGCCTTCGATCTCTGCGCCCATCTTGACAAGCATCTTGCATAGCTGCTGGATGTAAGGCTCGCAAGCAGCATTGTAGATGGTGGTGGTGCCATTGGCCAAGACGGCTGCCATCACCAAATTGGCTGTACCTGTTACAGAAGCTTCGTCGAGGAGCATATAGCAACCTTGCAAACCTTCGGAGGGTGCTTCGGCCTGATAGATGTGGCGATCACCATCGTAGGTAAAAGAGGCACCCAGCATTTGAAGTCCGCTGAAGTGGGTGTCGAGACGTCGGCGTCCGATTTTGTCACCTCCTGGTTGCGGAAGCTGTGCGTGTCCGAATCGAGTGATGAGTGGGCCGAGCATCATGACAGAACCACGCAGGGCAGCTGATTGCTTCTGGTATTCGGTGCTCAACATGTACTCCTCGTCCAGTTTTTCTGCACAAAACGAAAAGGTTCCTTTCGACAGGCGTTCAATCTTTACGCCCATGCAACGTAGGAGGTTTATGAGGTTCATGACGTCAAGAATCTCCGGAACGTTGCTCATGGTGACAGTGCCTGTGGTGAGCAAGGTGGCGCAAATCACCTCCAAGGCTTCGTTCTTCGCACCTTGTGGAGTGATTTCCCCCTTCAATTTATGTCCTCCTTCGATGATGAAACTGGGCATCTTGTATGGATTGAATGTTAATGAATAATTGTAATTCTGCAATTGAGCATGCGTCAATCGCCGGTTATCACCATTTAATTGTCTTCTTTCGTCAGGTCAAGCTTGAAATCATCGCGTCCCTTTGGAATCCATTGTTTCTCGAGAGGGTTATGCGTAGCTCGTTGATAGGTTTCGCGATTGCGGAGAATGTCGATGGAAGCATAGAGTGCATTACGAAGTGGCGTTTCGTCTGCCGTACCCTGACCTGCTTGGTTGTAACAAACTCCAGTCAAAGGATAGGCAAGCACGATGGGAAGTCCCGATACATAGCCGATGGTATTGGCAGCTTCGAATCCGGCAATCAACTTATGACGAGCCTCCTCTTCTTCGAGGAAGAGAACTGCATCATAATGCTCCTGTTTGTTGGTTTCGATAAAGTCCTGAGCCTCGAAAGGACCGAATATGACCACACCGTTCTCCTGCAATTCCTTGATGTCGTTGGCCAGCTTCTGGTTGGCCGAAACGACAGCAATACGAGGTCGAAGCATACAGAAGTCTTCGCGCAACTGGTTGCTGATGGCCGAGATGTCACTCTTGAACGCTTCCATAGCCAATCCTTCGCCCAACTCGGTGGTGAACTCGATGGGGTGAAGCTTAAGTGTGCGGATTTTGCCGTTCATGACCCAATCAAACTCTTTGGAATCGGAACCTAATGCCTGCTTGATGAAATCACTTAACGAGTGGCTGTCGAGGTCGTTGTCCAAACGTCCTGGAGCACAAATCAGAATGTCGATCAACCCCGATTTGTAGGCCTCGATAGCGGCGTTGAGGGAATCAGCTTCTGCCTTGAGTGCAGTTTCTGTCTGCTGTCCCCATTCGATTTGTGGCTTGTCTTTGCACACATTGACCAGATTGACACGACCATCCAACAGGTTTTTGGCCGATTGAATGACCTCCAATGGTACAGGTTGTTCTAACTCTACCAGTTTGGCTGTCTGGAAGAAACTGTTGTCGTGACTGAACACAACCGGGGTGCAGATTTCAAGCATCTCGGGCGTGCCCAAAGCCTTGGTGATCATCTCGAGGCCGATGCCATTTATGTCTCCGTGGGTGATGCCCACTCTTAGCAACTTCATTGTTTTGAGTTTGGAGTTTTAAGTTTTGAGTTGGATGATGGTTAATCCATTGTAATCTCGATGGTTGGAGCCATGTTGTCCGATGGAAGCTTGAGAGTGTAGATCGAAGCCTCGAGGTTACGGATCAAGCGACGCTTGCCATCGTTGGGTGCATAGACGAAACCTTCAGCAAAGACTACGCGCTTGTTCAGCTCATCAAGTCGCATGTGGCAGATGAAAGGTCCTGCCATCAAGCCGTTCTCCATGCGCCACATGCCTCGCAATTCGCCTACATATTTGCCACCGACGTTCAATGCCTTGTACTCTGGCAGGACGATCTTCTTGTTGGTGGTCATGTACGAACCTTCGCCACCGCCTTCGATATTGGCTTTGAGTACAGAGTCACGGACAGCAACGGCACCTTCGAGCGAAAAGATGTTGGCATCGGTGTAAGGTACACTATAGACGATGATGTGGCTCTGCTTGTCCATATAGTCATCGGTCACCCAGAAGAAGGTCGAATCTGATGCGCCGATACCACCTTTCTTGATGGCGAAAGGAATGTTCATCGAAACATTCTGCAGCTTCATCAGGCGATCCTCTTGTGTGAGTGCATGATCCTTTGCCAATTTGGCCATGGCGCGATTGATTTCGGCTTTGACAAACACGTTGCGAAGTCCCTCTTGAAGCTGCATGATGTAATCGGCAATAGATTGCTGGTCACGTCCATACATCTTGACGATTACCTGACCGCGAGCATATTTGTCTTTCTCGAGCTTGATGACTGGTTCGCTCGAGTTGTCGGGATCAATGTTGAGCAGAACTACGTTGCCCAGCGAACGGATATTGCGGACAAAGTGCTCTGGAAGGATATGGCTGACATAGAAGTATTCGTCGCCGTTGGGCGTACCCTCCATCGGATATTCGAATACCGCATGCAAAGAGTCGTAGAGAGGCGTTTGGTTGATCTGTCGTTTGTTGCCTAAGGCATCGTCTGCATAGACGGGCTTCAGATCCTCGGAGATGACGATATACAGATCGTAAGGAGCGCCGGTCGCTTCTGGCATCAACGCCTCGGTCGCCTCCTTGGTACAACTTGTGCAAAGTGCCAACGTTGCAACGATGGAAAGAATCAGTTTTTTCATAGTTCCAGGTGAGTTTTTTGCTTGTAGATTGATTTTTGTTATAATATATTAATGTTCGCGCGTGAAGAAAGAAAAGTGAACCGCACCGTAAGTGCGCATCTCTTTGAATCCCGAAACTTCGGCAAAGTTCTGATCTTTGCCATGTTCGAGTATGAAGATGCCTTCGGGACGCAAGAGGTTGTTGCCCAATATGAGGCCCGGTAATGTATCCAACTCAGGCAAAGCATAAGGGGGGTCGGCAAAGATCAGGTCGAAGACACCCTCTTCGCGAGCCAACGCAATCTGAGATTTGAGATATTTGAAGACGTCGCCTCTGACGAGATTAAACTCATGCCCAATCTTTAGCTCTCCGGCTACCTTTTGGATGAATTGCTGCTGTACGCGTCCCATCTCGACGCAGGTTACCTGCGATGCACCTCGACTCAAAAGCTCAAAACTGATGGATCCGGTACCACCAAACAAATCCAGTGCCTTGATTCCCTCCAGATCTATTCTGTTTTGGAGGATGTTGAAGAGGCTCTCTTTGGCGATGTCTGTTGTTGGACGTGCTTGAAGGTTTTTGGGTGCCTCAAATCGTCGTCCACCATATTGTCCGCTTACGATTCGCATTGTTTAATGTATTGTCCTATTTGTTCTCGAATACTTTTGTTTTCTGTCTGGAGGTAAAGTTTGTGGTCGATTACATCCAATCCACATTGTGTCCAACAGTTCATGAGATGATAGAGGATGTTATCGCTTCCGCTAATTTCAAATCTATTAGCCAGGTTCAGTTGAGCGTTTTTGAATACCAGCAGGTTCAGGTAGTTTTCGCCAGCGTCAGCAACCATGCAATCTCGTTCGATCTGCTCTGTGTCTATCCACTTTTCGTTCAGTTCGAATAGTGGATGCGTATAGGTCAACTCTGGCCAATTGCGTTGCATGAATCGGTAGAGATGACTATTGATAAAGAAACTGAAACGAATGCCATACTTTTCGTTGACCAGATCGACGACGGTTTCCTCTTCGTCCGACAATGGAAGTGTCTTCTGTGCCATCTTGAGGGCAAGTGTAGCGTCGATTTCTAGTGGCGAAAGGAAAAAACGGACGTTCTCGACCGAGCATTTCCCCTCGAACGCTTCGGTGTCATCTGATCCGTTGAGCGTTTCCAGCATCGCCTCTTCCAATCGCTTGTTGAAATCGGCACCTGGCAGAACGGGGTAGAATTGGTTAAGATAAGAAAATCCATCCGGTAATAGCCGGATGGATATCTGTTTGACGTCTTGTAAGGTCATGTAGATAAGGAATTACTCCCAGTTACCGGCGTTGTTATTAGCCTGCTTGGAATCACCTACCTGGAGACCTGGGAACTTATCCATTTCCTTCTTCTCGGCAATCTTGTTAGCCAACTCGCCTTCGTTCAAGCCACGGAGGTAAACCTCGTAAGGAACCTTTGCCTCGAACAAGCTCATCATGTAACCTGACTGAGTTGGGATTGAGTCAACGATCAACTCGAACTTCTCGTTCTCGCAACCTGCGATAGGGATGATAGCGAGTTTGTCAATCCATTCCTTGACGTTACGGCTCATGAGTGAAGAGTCGTTATCGAGAATGTTAACCTTAACGGTATCACGGCTAAAAGTAGCCTTGCTCAAGTTGAACTTCTTGATTTCGTTGGCATACTTCTTCTCGTTGCAGAGATACATCCATGCCTTCTTCTCGTTCAAACCATCAGCAAGCTGCTGGTCGGTTAGAGTACCCTTCTTTACACAAATAGATACAGAGTCGGTTTTAGCGAACTTGATCAAAGCATCAAAGTCAGCACAATACTTGCCGAATTTCTCGTTGTGCTTCTCCTGAAGAGTACGGATATCCTTCAAACGCTGGATAACTACAGCATCACGCTTGGCAACGTCCTCTTTGAACTGAACTGGGATCTGAATACTTTCGTAGCACATCCAAGAGAGCAGGCATGCTGCAACAACAAGAATCACATTTAAAACGATTTTCATGATTTCAATGTTTAATATGTTATTTTTTTATTTATTTTCTGACCGCAAATATACAAACTTTTTTGGAAAATTCGTATCTTTGCACCGAAAAAATGTGAAAAATATGTCGATATTTCCCCTTTTTGCCCAAAAAATAGCGGAAAAGTTGCCGTTTATGCCCAATATTGCGCAACAAAAGACGATTGAGAAACTGTCGGAGTTTATCTTGTCGCCTTCGGGTGCCGAGCAGATTTTCGTATTGCGAGGTTATGCCGGAACGGGCAAAACTTCAATCATTGGCGCTTTGGTCAAGGCCATGGAAGAGTCGAAAATGCGTACATTCCTGATGGCCCCAACTGGTCGTGCGGCCAAGGTCTTTTCGCTGATGGCCGAGAAACCTGCATTTACGATTCATAAGAGTATCTATCGTCAGCAGAAGTTTAGTGTCGAGATGGAGGGCTTCCAGTTGCTCGACAACCGACAGCATGGCGTACTGTTTATCTGCGACGAGGCTTCAATGATTTCAACTTTGAATGAGGGAAGTCCTTTCGGAACGGGTAATCTGTTAGACGATTTGATAGAGTTCGTCTATAGTGCCGATGGATGCCGATTGCTGCTGGTGGGCGATGATGCCCAGTTGCCACCTGTTGGACAGTTGCGAAGTCCTGCGTTGGATGAAACCCAGTTGCGTGGCTATGGTTTGCAGGTTGTTGCTTCGCAGCTGACCGATGTGGCTCGACAACAATTGGATTCGGGAGTGTTGGCTAATGCAACTATGTTGCGAAAGCATCTGAACGAAGGAACTGTTGATGCTCTCCCGCGCGTATTATATAAAAGGTTCAAGGATGTGCGACGCATCGATGGCTATGAGTTTCTGGAATGCCTCGAAACCTCTTATGCCAAGGCCGGACTCGATGATACAATTATCATTGCCCGCTCGAATGTGAGGGCAAATCAATTTAATCTGGCTGTACGAAACCAGATACTCGGAAGGGAGGAAGAATTGTCGGCTGGCGATCGATTGCTCGTGGTACGAAACAATTATTATTGGGGCAAGGAATTTGACCAGTTGCCGTTCATAGCCAATGGTGATGTAGTCGAGGTAAAACGCGTGCGAAATGTCCGAGAACTTTATGGCTTTCGCTTTGCAGATGTGGAAGTTCTGCTTGTTGACTACGAAATTGAGCTCGAGGTCGTCATGATGCTCGATACCTTGACGGTTGAAGGTCCAAATCTTCCACAAAACCGACACGAACAGCTCTTTGCTGCCATTGCTGAAGATTATCCGGAAATAAGAAATCAACGAGACCTCTACAAAGCCATCAAGGAGAATCCTTACTTCAATGCACTTCAGGTCAAGTATGGCTACTGTGTGACTTGCCACAAGAGTCAGGGTGGACAATGGAGCGACGTCTATCTGGATGTGGCTTATATCAATCCGGATCATTTGGGAGTCGATTTCTATAGGTGGATGTACACCGCTTTTACGCGAGCTGTAGATACCCTTTACTTGGTTAATCCGAGTGACGATATGATGGAAAAATGCTAAAAATATGCTGTAAAACATATTTTTTTGTCAAAAGATTTTGTGGAATGAAATAATTCTATTATTTTTGCGCTTGGAAAATTATAAACTTACAAAATATAAAGATGAAAGTAATGAAATTTGGTGGTACGTCTGTTGGCTCTGCCCAGCGTATCAAGAATGTTGCCGGTTTGATCACCGAAGATGGTCAGCCTAAGGTCGTTGTGTTGTCTGCCATGTCTGGTACAACCAATTCTTTGCTTGAGATTTCTGGTTACTACCGTCTGCAGAATGCTATGGGTGCTGCCGACGTTATCAATCGTTTGGAACAGAAGTATGCTGATACCATTGCAGAACTCTATAATCTGGACGAGTACAAGCAGAAGGCTACCGAGGTGTTGCGTGGCATCTTCGACTATATCCGTTCTTTCGCCAATCATCCATTCACTATTTTTGAGGAGCGTTGCATCGTTGCTCAGGGCGAATTGATGAGCACCAACCTGATGAATCTCTACCTTCAGCAGCAGAATGTCAAGGTTGCCTTCCTTCCAGCTCTGGAATATATGCGTATCGACAAAAATGCCGAGCCAGATTTCAAATATATTGAGGATCATCTGAAAGAGCAGATGGAACAGAACCCTGACAAGATGATTTATGTTACCCAAGGTTTCATTTGCCGTAATGCTTATGGCGAAATCGACAACCTTCAGCGTGGTGGTTCTGATTACAGCGCCAGCATCGTAGGTGCTGCTATCCGTGCCGAGGAGATTCAGATCTGGACAGATATCGATGGTATGCACAATAATGATCCTCGTTTTGTCGAGGGTACAAAGCCTGTTCGTAACCTTCATTTTGATGAGGCTGCAGAGCTTGCATACTTCGGTGCTAAGATTCTTCATCCGACCTGTATTACTCCAGCTCGTATGTATAATATTCCTGTCCGTTTGCTCAATACCATGGAACCTTCGGCTCCTGGTACAATGATCAGCAATCAGACAGAGGCAGGCAAGATCAAGGCTGTTGCTGCAAAGGATGGAATTACTTCGATCCGTATCAAGTCGAGCCGTATGTTGCTCGCTTATGGCTTCATGAGCCAGGTATTCGAGGTGTTCGACCGTTACAAGACTTCTGTCGATCTCGTTACAACCAGCGAGGTCGGTGTATCATTGACTATCGACAATGACAAGAAACTTGATGAGATTGTGACCGATCTCAAGAAGTTCGGTACTGTTCAGGTTGACAAGGATATGGTCATCATCGCAGTTGTGGGCGATATGAAGTGGGATAACCTCGGCTTCGAGAGCCGTGTGGTTGAAGCTATGGCCGATGTTCCTGTCCGCATGATCTCGTATGGTGGCTCAAATTATAACATTTCAATGCTTATCAAGAAAGAGGATAAGATCAAGGCTCTGCAGAGCTTGAGTGCACACCTCTTCTAAATAACTCTCATATTCCTTCCCCAAGTTGCATGGGGAAGGGATTCTCTCTATTACTTCCCTCTATAGTACTGTGTTATGAATTTCCCAATTGATCATTTTGCGGGTGTACAAACCCCCTTTTATTATTACGATAAGACCCTTCTGCAAGAGACTTTGGATACCATCAATCGCGAGGCTTCCAAATATCCTGCTTTTCGCGTACATTATGCTGTCAAGGCAAATGTGGATCCAATCGTTTTGAGCATTATCAATGCCAGCGGTTTGGGTTGTGATTGTGTGAGTGGCGGAGAGGTTGAGACTTGTTTGAAGGCTGGTTTTCCGGCTTCGAAGGTTGTCTTTGCTGGTGTTGGTAAATCCGATTGGGAAATTAATCTTGCTCTCGAGGCGGGCATCTCTTGTTTCAATGTCGAGTCTATTCCTGAGCTTGAAATCATCAATGAACTGGCTCATGCCAAAGACAAGGTTGCTCGTGTTGCTATTCGTGTTAATCCAAACGTCGATGCCCATACGCACAAGTATATTACTACCGGTTTGAGCGAGAACAAGTTCGGTATTGCTATGGAACAACTCGATGATGTGATCGATGTGGCTAAGCAGTTGTCGAACATCAAGGTCGAAGGTCTTCACTTCCATATCGGTAGCCAATTGCTCGAACTGGAGCCATTTGCTATGCTTTGTGATCGTATCAACAACCTTCAGCAGCATTGTGAAGCCCGTGGAATCAAGTTGAGAACCATCAATGTCGGTGGTGGTTTGGGTTGTGATTATCAGAATCCAGATGCTAATCCGATTCCAGATTTCGCCAGCTATTTCGAGAACTATGACAAGCATCTCAAGCTCCGTCCAGGTCAGGAGCTTCACTTTGAACTTGGCCGTTCTGTTGTTTGCCAATGTGGCAGCTTGATTTCGAAGGTGCTTTATGTAAAGAAGGGTGTCAACAAACAGTTCGTCATCCTGGATGCTGGCATGAGCGATTTGATTCGTCCAGCGCTTTATCAGGCACATCACAATATCGAGAACATCAGCGCTATGCTTGCTGGTGTTACCGAAACCGCCAAATATGACGTCGTCGGACCAATTTGCGAATCGAGCGATTGCTTCGGAACCGACGAAGTTCTTCCTGTTACCAAGCGTGGTGATTTCGTAGCCTTGCGTAGTGCGGGAGCTTATGGCCAGATTATGGCATCGCACTATAACTGTCGTCGTATTCCTGCCAGTTTGGTACTCTAACTCTTACCATTACGGTAGCTTTCACATTTTCGGTTATACATGTCTTTAAGGTGTTTGTTCTTGCTACTTCTCTCTTTGTCGTTGAACCCTCTTTGGGGTCAGCAAGAGGTTGTGCAACCTATAGATAGTATCGAAAATGTAGAGTTGGTCTTTCCTGAGGCGGATTCAGTCGATGTGTCATTGGCAGATACGATTGCCCCATCGGCTGATACTTTAGCCACGACAGCTGACGAGGAGCATGTCCACACGGAATCGTGCATGGTCCTCTTGGCGTCTTGGAGCCGATGCAATCCGTTTGCAGAACCTCTGTCGGATGCAATAAAGGCAGCTGAAGCCGATAGCCTTAATCCTAGTGCGCTTCGGTTATTGGTCGATTCTTTGCCGCTTGATCCATCGCTCAAATATGCTCAACGGGATCTGCGTTTGCCTTTGATACTGGATGGTCAGGTTCCTGTTCAATCCAGAAAAAGCATTTCGCAACGAGCACAAAAGATTGCTTCTCGACAAAATCCATTGGTAGGATCTTTCACCAATCCTTACCAGAAACAATTGGAATATGGAGCAATCAGCAATAATGCCGTTTATCAGCATGCTTTGCGCAATTTGCGCTCGGTGTCACGAATACGTTCTAATCGTTCCGATTTTCCGACTGAACGAAAATTGATTGAACGACAGGAATTTTCGGGCGATGAACAGATTGATGCGGGTTTGGGACTTGAGTTGGAGATTGCCAGCTTGAATGTTGAACAGGTTACATTCCATGCCGACAAATGGCATCGTCGAGGAACTACAGATCTGCAGGTGTCGCAAACTGCGTTGAGTGACAATTGGTACAAAGGTGGAGATAATAATATGACACTCTCCACATACGACAAGCTTGTCTTCAGCCGTTTTGATGAGAGTAAAAAAACAACACTTGACATCACCCTCGAACTGCGGTTGTCGGGATATTATACAAAGGCCGATACGATCCATCCGATGCGAGTCAACGACAATCAGTTTCGTGTGGATGTAAGTTACGGCTATAAAGCATGGAAAAACTGGTATTACAGTTCTACGGCTTATGTCAAGACTCCTGTCTTTGAATACTATAATGCCAATAGCAAGACGGTCAAGAGCAATTTCTTTGCTCCACTCGAAATGAACTTGGCTGTCGGTATGGATTTGAAGCTGACACAGCATAAGAACTGGTCTTATTCGTTGATGCTTGCTCCTTTGTCGTACAACTTGAAGTATGTTGCCGATGAGCGCGTAAATGTAACTTCGTATGGTATTAAGGCCAATCGTCGTCAACTTAATCAGGTTGGTGCCAGTATTACGAGCAAACTCGAATGGAAGATCAACGAGTCGGTAGCTTGGTCATCGAGAGCCTATTTCTTTACCAGTTACCATGCTGTGACATTGGAGTTCGAAAATACCTTCAATGTCAAACTCGGACGATATAGTACCGCTAAAATCTATCTCTATCCTCGATTTGACGATAGTGTAGATGACAAGATACAAATGAAAGAGATGTTAACCTTCGGCCTTGCCTTTGCATGGTAATCCGAAAATATAAATCCATAATAATCAAAGCTATGACAGACTTGGAATTAGCCAATGGTCTTCGAGAGATTTGGGAATTGTTGACAGATTCGCAACAGAAGGCATTGATCGAGAATGCGATTACATTGACATGTGATAAGGGCGATTATATCTATCATGATGAAGAGGAATCCGTCTATCTTTATTGCCTGATACGTGGTCATGCCAAACTTGAGAAGTTGGGCATTGGTGGACGCAATCAGATTATGCGTATGTTCCAGCCGGGAGATATCTTTGGTTATCGTAGTTTTTTTGCCAGTCAGGAGCATACAACCGAAGCGATTGCTATCGAAAACTCTCAGGTTGCTTGCATCCCAATGACCTTGATTGAACGTTTCTGTCATGTCAATCCAGAATTGGCCATGTACTTCCTCCGTAATCTTGCAGTCGATCTTGGTAAGTCCGATCTTCGTACCCTTGAGCTTACGCAGAAGCATATCCGTGGACGTTTGGCCGGTAGTATTATCTTCTTGATCGATAAATATGGTTATGAGCAAGATGGCAAGACGTTGAATATCTGTCTGTCGCGCGAAGATCTAGCATCGCTTTCCAATATGACAACCAGTAATGCAATTCGTACGTTGGCCAGTTTTGCCGAGGAACAGATCCTTTCGGTTGAAGGTCGTCGTATCAAAGTCCTTGATTCCTCTAAACTGAAGCATGTCAATACGCAAGGATAAAGGTTTGCGTATTACATTATATAAATCGAGAGCGTAGCATGATATATTATGCTACGCTCTCGATTTGTTAGTGCCAGAGTTCGTCTGGAAGTTCTGGAGAGGTGCCTGGCTCTACCTTAATTACATCCTCTTTGTTGATTGTGATTGGGAATGCGAGACCGGCTATGCGAATCTGGAATTTGGATTTACCCTCGTTGCCTTGAATCAGTTCTCCGACGAAACCTTTGAATGTTCCAATCTCAACCTTTACGGTATCACCTTCTTGAGGCTCCTCCATCGAAAGATGGGTGGTGTTGGCAACAACACTCTGGAACTGGTACATCTGCCAATCCGGAATAGGTTCCGGTTCGCGTTTCTGCTTGTTGTAGAGAAACATTCGGATGTTCGAATCAAGATAGATACGCTGTTTGTCGATCATCTTCAAACGAACAAAAATAACACCAGGTATGATGACTGTCTCTTTTTCGACCACGCGATCCGACCATTTGCGTTTTACCTTTTGTGTTGGTACATACGCCATAATCTTGTAATCAGCATTGGTGAGTTTGCCGTTGATCTCTTTGGCATGATAGTCAGCTTCCTCTTTTCTGTTGATGATATCGGCAATCTTGCGCTCGTGCTGAGCGGTTACATATAATACGTACCAAGATCGAGTGTTGAGTCGTTTGGTGCGGAGCATCGACTCGACCTCTTTGGGCGTAAATTTGCTGTTGGATTCCATGTGGATAGTTTTTGTGGCTGAAAAAAGCGGTGCAAAGATAATAAAAAAAGTTGAGTATTCAAATTCTCTGCTCAAAAATGTTGCAAATTCGTTCTTTTATTTGCGTGTTTCATTTTTTTTGCTTAATTTTGCACGTTGTAATCTATGACTCATGATGCATGATTCATAACAAATAAGTGCTTCAATGAACATCACCATACTCGGTCCTTGCTGGCCTTATCGTGGCGGAATTGCTGCTTTCAGCGAACGTCTGGCTCATCAGTTTCTTGCCGAAGGACATCAAGTCAAACTCTATACATATACGTTGCAATATCCTTCGTTCCTTTTTCCGGGTACGACGCAATATACTTCTGCGCCACAGCCTTCGGATCTGGATATTGAACGTCGATTGTCGTCCATCAATCCTTTTTCTTGGTTTTCTTTGGGACGTCGCATACGTCAGGAAGCTCCAGACTTGTTGATTTTGGCTTATTGGATGCCCTTTATGTCACCATGTCAAGGTACTGTTGCCCGTATGGTACGCCAAAATGGGAAGACTCGAGTCTTGGCTCTTTGTCACAATTTCATCCCACACGAGAGTCGTCCGGGTGATCGTTTGCTGTCTAAATATCTGCTTGGTTCGGTCGATGGTGTTGCTGCGCTTTCGCAATCGGTTTGTGACGATGTGCATTCTTTTAATCCACAGATGCCTACTGTGGCTTCACCACACCCATTATACGATAATTTTGGCGAGTCGGTCGATAGGATAGAGGCATGCGCGCATCTTGGCCTTGACCCGAAATATCGCTATCTTCTGTTCTTTGGCTTGATTCGTGATTATAAGGGATTGGATTGGTTGTTGGATGCTTTTGCCAAGGTACGTAATCAAGACTTTAAACTGATTGTCGCAGGCGAGTTTTATGCTCATGGCGAGAAATATGTGGAACAAGTCAAGGCGTTGAAACTGGAGGAAAGGATTGTGTGGCGCACGCAGTTCGTGCCAGATGACGAGGTTCGTTATTATTTCGGGGTTGCCGATCTGATTGTGCAACCCTACAAGACAGCAACACAAAGTGGAGTAACACAGATTGCTTATCATTTTGAGAAACCTATGCTTGTTACTCGAGTTGGCGGATTGTCCGAAATTGTGCCTGATGGAAAGGTCGGATATGCAGTTGAACCTCAGGTCGAAGCTATTGCCCAAGCACTCAATTCTTTCGTCGATCAACCAGTTGATTTTCATTCTGGAATTGCAGATGAAAAGCGTAAATACAGTTGGTCGGTGATGTCGAAGGCTATTTTAAGTTTGTTTTCGCAAGTTGAATAATATTCAAGTCTTTAGTATTATTTGCAAAGTGTGCAATACATTTCATAATGAAAGAATGACTATTTTTAGGATTTTTTAAGAATTTGAGAAAAACTTGCATAAATGTTTCTCAAATACAGTAACTTTGCGACCATAAAACTAAACACATTATTCAAACAACAATCTAAAAAAAGTAAAATTATGAAGGCTCTTCGTGTTATGGCAGTTGTTATGATGGCTGCTTTCGTTGGTGTTAGCTTTGTAGCTTGTGGTGGTCAGAAGGCAGAGGCTCCTGCTGAGGAGGCTCCAGTTGCAGTTGAGGCTGCTGCTGACTCTTGCTGCGCTGCTGCTGATTCTTGCTGTGCTGCTTGTGATTCTTGCTGCGCTGCTGCTGATTCAGCTGCTTGCGATTCTTGCTGCGCTAAGTAATTGCTTCGCATCATCAATTAGGCGACGTATTTCGTCGTACTGCCCGAAACATAGATGGCTCGTCAAACAGTTTTCGAAACTGGGGCCACCTTTGAGTTCGGGCTCTTTTTGTATCTGTTCCTGACGGATGCGATGTCCAAGATCTACAATGAGATCGTAAAGCTGATGTCCACGAACAAACAGATAGCAATTATCGCGATGCACACCCAGCGTCTGACAACGGGCTTCGAACCACGTTGGGTCGGCTTCTGGATATTGCCTTTTCAGGTGTGTCTCCAATTTGTGTGCACGCTCTTTGAGCTGCAGCAGAATGGAGGCACCGTTGTTTTCTGTTGCTTTGTGTCCCAAAGTGAGGTTCAATAGCCTGTGGAATACCCTTTGAGGAAAAGCCTCAGGAGAGACGCTTTGCAGATACAGCTGCCAAACCATCAGTGGATAGATGATTCTGCTGTAGTCGGTCAGGAACCGTTGGAAATCAATTTTCTGGATTCCACATGCCATCATTTCTGCTCTATTTACATTGTCGGAAAAGCAGAAGTGATTCTCGAAACTGTAGGTGTAAGTCTGTAGGATAAAGTGATTGGCATCGATGTCCTCCTGCTGGTTCAGGTATCGGTAGTCGCTATCGATGGCAATCCAAAACCGCTCGCTCAAAAAATCCTTGTATTGCAGGCATTGTGTACACCCGCAGGTTGTATTGCCGCTGATGTTGCGCGAAGATGCGATAAACCGAAATTTCTTGTCAGGATAGGCGTGCTTCAGGATTTTTGACCAAAAGACTTCGTCGTTCTTATTCTCCAGATGGATAGCGGCTGCATATCCATACAGCTTCGCTTCGGCCTTGAATCGCTTCGCGGCCAGTTTGTAGAATTCGTGTTTTTCTTCGTCCGAATAATATGTTCGTGGTTCGAGGTTCACGGTAATGAATATTCTATGATTGTTAACAGCTCGATAATCTCTCTTTTATTCTTCATTCGAAATCAGATCGCTGATGAAGACTAATTTGTCTTCCCATCCATCGGCAAAAATGTTTGGCGAGTGGGTGGTCATTATAATCTGGCAATTCGGATTCAATTCATGCATCATGGTGATGAGCTGATCCTGCCATTCGACATGAAGTGATATTTCCGGTTCGTCGAGCAGAAGCACCGTAGGCTTGTCTTCCATGAGAAATAGCGTAAAGAGCAGCAACAGTATCTGTTTTTCGCCGGCGGAGAGGCGCTCCATCTCAATGGTGAGTTTGCCTTTCTTGAATACTACTCGATTCTTGTCGTCAATTTCGATTTTCTTTCCTGTCGAAGCAAAGAGCATGTTTATCATTTCGAAGAACTTGTCAATTCGCTCCTGTTTCTGAAGTGCTGTTTTCAAGTCTTTGAGCATGCCTAATCGATAGTCAGAGAAACTATAGATGCTTGGTGTACGCTGATAGAGTACCGAGTCGAGCGAGATTCCCAATTGCGACAACGTTGATTTCTTCGACGAAGGTACGTCGAATGTATTGACATAATGGAAACAATCGGAACCGTCAAAACCACCAAAGTTGGGCTTGTGGATCATCTGCTTTCCGTCGAAGGTCATTTCTCCCTCATTGGTCTTGATTTGCACCTTGGCCTTGAGCATCTTGCAGAATTTATCATCTTTCACCAATACAGACTTGATGAGATTCAGCATGGTTGATTTGCCGAATCCGTTTTGACCAACGATGATGTTGATTTTTGGATCCAGATTGTGCCAAGTCAAAGAGGTGTCACCCCACATGGTTTGGATGATGATGTCTGTAATGTAAACTGATTTCTCCATGTTTTTGTTTGGGTTATCGCTAAGGTTTACGTTAACTATTGTGGGTGCAAATATAAGGTAATCGAATTGAATCTCCAAATTTTTGAACGAAAATATATGTTCTTTTCATTTTATTTTGTATCTTTGCACCCAAAATGATTGTCTTATGAATGCAATGATATTTGCCGCAGGTCTCGGCACCCGACTCAGACCTCTGACCAATGATCGGCCGAAAGCGTTGGTCGAAGTGAATGGTAAGACGTTGCTTGAGCATACTGTCTTAAAACTGAAGAATGCTGGCTTTGATCATATTGTCGTCAATGTGCATCACTTCGGAGAGCAGATAATCCAGTTCCTTGATGCAAATCAAAATTTTGGTATTGATATTCAGGTGAGCGACGAACGAGATCTACTCCTCGATACTGGCGGCGGTTTGCGCAAGGCTTTGCCATTGTTCAAGGATGACCAACCCGTGCTTATTCATAATGTCGATATAGTGAGTGATGCAGATCTTCGTACAATATATAGTGTTGTTGCTGACCGTATGAACCAGAACCAAAGCGTAGCGACTTTGCTGGTCAATGATCGAGAAACATCGCGTTATTTGCTGTTCGACGATGATTTTATCATGCGTGGGTGGACAAATGTGCAGACAGGGGAGGTGAGAGGCGAACGGGCTTCTCGTCAACTGGCTTTTTCTGGTATTCATGTTGTTTCCCCTGCATTGTTGCCTTACATTAATAATTATAAAGGCCAAGATGAACCATTCCCCATCATGGATTTCTATTTGAATCTTTGTCGTCAGGAACGAATTGATGGACTTCCGTTGCCCACTGATTGTCGTTGGGTGGATTGCGGCAAGGTAGAATCTCTCGCCAAGGCTGCGCAGATATTGTAATAAAGATGGTTTGGAGTCATATTTTGATGAAATAGGGCACATTTTATAAATTGTGCAACCGATTTTATTGTGCAATTTCCATTGTTTCTCGTTGAAATATTTGGAGATTGCGCATATTTTGTTTATCTTTGCACCCTCGAAATGAGAAACAACCTAAATTTAAAACCATTCAATTAAAATTATGAACAACAAAAAACGCGTTTACCGCTTCGGCAATGGTAAGGCTGAAGGTAACGCACAGATGAGAAACGAACTCGGTGGAAAAGGCGCAAATTGCGCAGAGATGAACCTTATAGGTGTGCCTGTACCTCCAGGATTTACAATCACTACTGATGTCTGCAACGAATATTATGCAATTGGCAAGGAGCAAACCGTCGAGGTGCTAAAAGATGAAGTCCTCTCGGCTGTCAAGCATGTCGAGGAGTTGATGAACTCTACCTTCGGCGATGCCAAGAACCCATTGCTCGTCAGCGTCCGCTCGGGTGCCCGTGCCTCTATGCCTGGTATGATGGATACGATCCTGAACCTCGGTCTTAATGATGAGGTGGTAGAGGGCCTCGCCAAGAAGACCAACAATCCTCGCTTTGCATGGGATTCATACCGCCGCTTCGTCCAGATGTATGGTGATGTGGTCATGGGCTTGAAGCCGGTCAACAAGACCGATATCGACCCATTTGAGGCTATCATCGAGAAGGTCAAGGAGGAGTACAAGGTGGTATTGGACAAGGATATCCCTGTAGAGGGTCTTCAGGAACTCGTCAAGCGCTTCAAGGTGATGATCCTGGAGCGTACGGGCAAGAACTTCCCTACCGATGTGTACGAGCAGCTCTGGGGCGCTATCTGTGCTGTATTTGACAGCTGGATGAACGAGCGCGCTATCCTCTATCGTAAGATGGAGGGCATCCCTGCAGAATGGGGTACCGCTGTATCGGTTATGGCGATGGTATTCGGCAATATGGGCAATACCTCTGCTACCGGCGTATGCTTCAGTCGCGATGCGGGCAATGGCGAGAACCTCTTCAACGGCGAGTACCTGATCAATGCTCAGGGCGAGGACGTTGTGGCAGGTATCCGTACCCCTCAGCAGATCACCAAGATCGGTTCGCAGCGTTGGGCAGAGCGTGCCGGAATCTCGGAGGCTGAACGTGTCGCCAAGTATCCATCTATGGAGGAGGCTATGCCTGAGATCTACAAGCAGCTCGACGAACTGCAAACCAAACTCGAGAACCACTATCATGATATGCAGGATATGGAGTTCACCGTTCAGGAGGGCAAGCTCTGGTTCCTCCAGACACGTAACGGTAAGCGTACTGGTACTGCGATGGTCAAGATTGCCATGGACCTCGTTCGCGAAGGCCTCATTGACGAGAAGACTGCCATCTTGCGTTGTGAGCCAAATAAGCTCGACGAACTGCTCCACCCTGTATTTGAGAAGAATGCACAGAAGAGTGCAAAGGTCATCACTCAGGGCCTCCCAGCGTCTCCAGGTGCAGCTTGCGGTCAGATCGTATTCCATGCTGACGATGCTCAGGTATGGCATCAGAAGGGCCACAAAGTGATCATGGTACGTATTGAGACCTCACCTGAGGACCTCGCAGGTATGTCTGCTGCTGAGGGTATCCTCACAGCTCGTGGCGGTATGACCTCTCACGCAGCCGTTGTGGCTCGTGGCATGGGCAAGTGCTGTGTGTCTGGTGCAGGTGCCATCAATGTAGATTACAAGAACAAGACTGTCGAGATCGGCGGTACTGTGTACAAGGAGGGCGACTACATCTCGCTCAATGGTACCACCGGTCAGGTTTATGCCGGTGAGGTCAAGACCATCGACCCAGAGCTCTCTGGCGACTTCAAGGCCCTGATGGATCTCTGCGACAAGTACACCAAGATGGAGGTCCGTACCAATGCAGATACTCCAGCTGATGCTCTCAAGGCTCGCGAATTCGGCGCTAAGGGTATCGGCCTTACCCGTACAGAGCACATGTTCTTCGAGGGTGAGAAGATCAAGGCAATGCGTGAGATGATCCTTGCTGAGACCGTTGAGGCTCGTGAGAAGGCTCTCGCCAAGCTCCTCCCATACCAGAAGGCAGACTTCTATGGCATCCTCAAGGCTATGGATGGACTTCAAGTCAATATCCGTCTTCTCGACCCACCGCTCAATGAGTTTGTGCCTAACAAGGAGAACCCTGGCGGTCAGAAGGAGATGGCTGAACAGATGGGCGTTGACCTTGAGGTGATCCAGAAGCGAGCAGAGAGCCTTGATGAGGCTAATCCAATGCTCGGTCACCGTGGTTGTCGTCTCGGTATCACCTATCCGGAGATCACCGCTATGCAGACACGTGCGATCCTTTCTGCCGCTTGTGACCTCAAGAAGGAGGGCTTCGACCCACATCCAGAGATCATGGTTCCTCTCGTCGGTATCATGTACGAGCTCAAGCAGCAGAAGGAGATCATCCTCAAGACCGCTGCTGAGGTATTCGCTGAGTATGGCTTTGAGATCAAGTTTGAGATCGGTACAATGATCGAGATTCCTCGTGCATGTCTCACCGCCGACCGTATCGCGACCGAGGCAGAGTACTTCTCATTCGGTACCAACGACTTGACTCAGATGACCTTCGGTTACTCACGTGATGACGTTGCCAAGTTCGTGCCAGAGTATCTTGAGAAGAAGATCCTGAAGGCAGATCCGTTTGCTGTCCTTGACCAGAAGGGTGTCGGTCAGCTCATCAAGATGGCTTGTGAGAAGGGCAATGCCGTTCGTCCAGGTATCCGTACCGGTATCTGTGGTGAGCATGGTGGCGAGCCATCATCCGTCAAGTTCTGCGCTAAGCTCGGTATGAAGTATGCATCCTGCTCTCCATTCCGCGTGCCTATCGCACGCCTTGCCGCCGCGCAGGGCGCTCTCGAACAGGAATAATTCGTCAAAAAACATAAATTTCAAAAACGCAAATGTCTGTTTCTTAGGCATTTGCGTTTTTTAGTACCTTTTAAAAACGTGTTTTTAGTGTAAGACATTCTGATAAACTTATATGCTTGAATAACAGGTAGTTGTATTTTGCAAAAATACTATTCCGTGTGCCTATCGGACAATTTTTATCGAGTTTGTTTACCAAATTTTGCCCCTGTTTACCAAAAATCAAGTGCTGTTTTGGCCGCTTATATTATATGAATACGCGCTATTGCGTACAATCATATAAATTATTAGTATGGCTACACTAAAAGCAGCAGTAAGAACAAAAAGAAAGGACGGTATGTATGTAGTGTACATACGAGTCACACACAATCGGCAAATCAAGTACATCAGAACATCATGGATGGTCGATGACAAAGGTTTGAGCAAGGACAAACAGGACATTGTTGATCCGTTTGTGTCAGAGCAAACCTCAATGGTTATTGCTGGGTACTACGGTATGCTGAACAGATTGGACACGCAGAACTGGACGGCAAAGGAAATCGTAAAATTCATTCAGTTTGGCAAGGATGGAATATCATTCTCTAAGTATGCTCGCGAGCATATCGAAAAGATGGTTGCAAGAGGACAGGAAAGAACATCGCGTGATTACAAATGGGCTTTGTTAAGTCTTGAAAAGTTCGTAGGTGAAAACGAAGTGATGTTTTCCCAACTTACTTATTCTTTCCTCTCAAGATGGATTGACTCTCTTGCTCTGACTTCAAGATCAAAAGAGAAATATCCCATCAACATCCGACAGATTCATAAAGCTGCCATGCTGGAGTATAACGATGAAGATAGGGGTATTCAACTAATCCAGAATCCATGGCCCAAAATTACAATACCCAAAGGTGACACACCAAACAAAAGAGCGATAGCTCCCAGTATGCTTCGTAAGTTCTTTGGGATAGTTCCCGACTTCAGCAGGTTTACACATCCACTTCAGGAACTTGGTCAGGACGTTGCATTGATGAGCTTTTGTATGTGTGGCATCAATAGCATAGATTTATTCTATGCGGAGAAGAGCCAGTTCTATGATGGCATCCTTCATTACAATAGAAGAAAGACCTGTAAGTCGAGAAGCGACAACGCATACTTTGAGATAAGAGTACCACAGTTCCTTATTCCAACTTTCGAGAAGTATCTGTCAAAGGACAAAGAATCACCATGGCTGTTTGATTTTCATGATCGTTTAAGTAATGAAGATTCCTTCAATGCTAACGTAAATGCTGGCATTAGTCAGATTTGCAAGAAGGTCTCACCTGGCTTCCATGCAAGCTTATATTCGTTCCGTCATTCATGGGCAACTGTGGCGCAGAATGGGTGTGGGGCATCACTTAGTGAAATCGACTTTGCTCTCAATCACTCAACCAATAAAATGGCAAGGGTTTATACTATGATTGATTATTCGCCAGCGTGGGAACTTAATGACGAAGTCATTGATTACATTTTCTTTAGCAACAAAGAACCTGGACACATTGACGAGACCGAAGGAACTTTCGAGAGAATGTCTAAATATAACTTGATAAGAGGTGAGGTGTTCATCAATGGTGAACGTGTTTCTGTCATAGAAGATACAGGCTTCAGCAATGTTGATCAGATTATAACTTTACTCCTTACATCCCTTCCGGACGAAACACCACGTCCAACTAAAGTTCAAATAAAGATTAGTAATCTCGATAAACAACAGACACAGTTGTATCAGAGAGTTTTGCAATAACGTGTACTCCAAATCATACATTGAAGTATCAAAACTCTGATTACCCGTAATAATCACATACGAAGTTTTACTTTTCCGTACAAAGTTACCACAATATAAAATACATGTGGTAACCTTGTACATTAATTCTCATGCAAATCTTACTATTTTGATTGTTCTACATCTTCAAAATCGTCAAAAAGGCGAATATAAAGACAAATAGTTATAACTTTTATTAAAAATCCAAGCTATTCCTTTGGATTTAGGAAATAAAACAGTACTTTTGCAGCGAATTTATCGCGTTAATCGCTTTATTTACGAATATGGCAACAAAAATACAACAAATACTGGAAACAAATCCAGATTCCAAGATGCTCTTTAGCGAGTGGCTCACGTCTCATGGGCTTGATGCCAAAGAGCAACATGCCTATATGAAAAGAGGTTGGCTGACTCGTCTCTCAAAAGGGGTATATACTTTGCAAGGTTCTAATCCTACATTGCTTCATGCTGTTTCCGCTTATAATACGCAACTGTCAAAGAAATGTATCGTTGGAGCTTATACGGCTTTGGAGCTTCGCGGTTACTCGCATTATCTGTCCATGGGTAAACCTAAGGCTTTTCTATTTACGGGCGCAACCGACCGACTTCCATTGTGGATGTTGGCAAGAGATTGGGATATGAGCATTAAGTATATGAAAACATCATTCCTTGGCGATGACAACAAAGGAGTTGAGACAATGCAGGTCGGCACAGATCAATTGCTAGTATCATCCCCAGAACGTGCCATATTGGAGTGCCTGAACCTTCCAGAAGCAGCATCCTCATTGCTTGACATCTATTATATAATGGA
>JAZRXX010000018.1:0-65895 GCA_045600485.1 Bacteroidales bacterium | reverse complement strand
AAAAGTACAGGTACAGGCATAGGTCTTGCCCTGTCACGACAAATCGTCACCATGTTGGGTGGCTCTCTTGAGCTCTCGGAAAAAGCAGATGCGGGCTATCACACAACTTTCATCATAAGATTTGAACAATAACTTACATGTAATTCATTCTTGCTATAATGCGAATCACGAAAAATGAATACGAATCTTTAACTTGAACGACAATTCTCAGTGTTAAAAACTGTAAATTGCCGTTCGGGTATATTTTAGCTCTATCAAGACATTTGGGAAAGAAATGTCCGAGATGTTTCAAGTTGGGAACATTATGGTACCAACACCTCAAATTTACAAAATATCAATATTGATTATCAATATGTTATAAAATTGATTCTGGTTCAAACGTGAAGTCATGTCTTCACGTCCTCTAATGTCAGGCCCTAGGAATAGCCATTACGGAAAAGATGTGGAAACAAAACTCCACGTCCAGCCCTATATGAAATTAAGTACAGCACCCTATAAAGGTGTAGTACAAGCATATACAAGCCGAACGAGAAGTGTTTGTTCACTAATCCATCCGTTAGAAATTTCCTAGGTTTCGACATTATGGACAGCGAAAAACGCCTTCTTGTTATTATGCTAAGGATAAGCCGTAGCCGCCCTTAGACGTTGCAAAGATATGGAAAAAAAGAATAAGAAACAATAATAAATTCCCAAAAATGAAATCAATGAGCATTATTCTCCGATTTCTCCCCAATATTATATATGATGTTGTCAATCAGAAGCTATTCCGCTGTATTGTCTCAATGAGTTATTATAATATTCAACCTGTACTGTTGAACGGATTATATACTTAGTCAATACAAATTGGCTGAAGTCCCAACTCTTGTGCCGTTTTGTCGAGGAACGCCAAAGCTTCGTCGCGATCATTGTGAATAATTCCGTCCAGGATGGCGTTCTTCTCTGCCTCACGAAGGGTTCCAACTTCACGGCTTGGAGTCAAGCCATATCGTTTCATGATTTCAAGACCATCCACAGGGATCTTCATGTTGCGGATATTGTCTTTGGCTTCGATTTCAGCCATTTTCTGACGGACCACCTTGAAGTTATCAAGAAAGCGACGGACCTTCTCTGGAATCTTCGAGGTTATGTCGGCTTCGCAGAGAGTCATCAGGTCGTCGATGTCATCGCCAGCTTCGAAAAGTACGCGACGGATGGCTGAATCGGTGATTCCCTCATCTGCCAAGTTGATAGGGCGCATGTGCAAGGCAACCATCTTCTCGACATACTTCTCTTCGGCGCCCAATGGTAACTTCATGCGACGGAAGATGTTCATCACCATTCTTGAACCTAAGTAGTCATGGTTGTGGAAAGTCCAGCCAATCTTTTCATCCCACGCTTTGGCCCGGGCTTTGCCCAAATCGTGCATGATGGCTGCCCAACGGAGCCATAGAGTGGTGTCCATTAGGGAATCCTTTTTTTCTTCTTCCTTTTTTTTCTCTTCCTGAGCACGACATACATTGTCGAGCACAGTAATGGTGTGTACGAAGTTGTCTTTGTGTCCACGACCCTCTTTTGTCTCGATGCCAGACAGGGCTTGCAGTTCGGGGAAGATAATCTGCAACAATCCACATTTTTGCAGCAGAGCCCAACCGGTCGATGGCTGTTCGCACATCATGATCTTGTTCAACTCATCGATGATGCGTTCGCCGGAGATGATTTTTATGCGTTCGCGGTTGCGTGCAATAGCCTCGAAGGTGTCAGGTACAATCTTGAATCCGAAACGGCAAGCGAAACGGATGGCGCGAAGCATTCGCAAAGGATCGTCGCTGAAGGTGATGTCTGGATCAAGTGGGGTACGGATCAGTCCAGCTTCGAGATCGGCCATGCCATTGAATGGATCGACCAGTTCGCCGAAACGCTCTTTGTTCAGGCAGATTGCCATATCATTGATCGTGAGGTCGCGACGGTTCTGGTCATCTTCGATAGTGCCATCTTCTACGACAGGCTTGCGACTGTCGTGGCTGTAGCTCTCTTTGCGAGCGCCAACGAACTCCACTTCTGTACCTTTATATTTAACTTGTGCGGTGCCAAAGTTGCGGAACACACTCAGATGAGCTCCTCTGCCTAATCGTTTTGCTACATGTTCTGCTAATTCTATCCCGCTGCCAACTGTCACGCAATCAATGTCTTTGGAGGGACGTTCGAGAAAGATGTCACGAACATATCCACCAACGACGTAACATTCTCTGCCTAAAGCGTCAGATTCTTCGCTGATGATTTTGAATATTGGTAAGTCTAAGTGACAAGACAACTCTTTTGGGGATAGTTTTTTTATCATTTTGGCCTATTTTGTGAATTTTCTTAGAATTTATTTGCAAGATTCGGAAAAGACCCTATCTTTGCATCGTGTTTTTCATGGTATAAGATTTAAGGTTAGTGAAGATGGTCGTCGTGAGACGACCCTCTTTTTTTTATTTTCCTCCCTCGTAGGGAGGGTTGGGGTGAGTCAACTCCTCCCAAATTTCGGGATCATCCAAGTCTTCCAAAGAAAAATCAAATTCATCGACATATTCTGGTGTATTGAAATCGTCGATGTCGCGGCGATCCTTTTTCGTCGGGCGACCCAGTCCCTTGGCACGGTCTATGAAGCCAGAGATGCGGTTCATCTGGAGCAGATCCAGCTGTTCCTGTTTTGTCACATTCTCCATAAAGCCAGGTACCATCTTCGCGCCCATACGGTTTTCGGCCAACGCAAGAACCTTGAACGAATAGGTGATAGGTGGTTTCTTGACATCAATCACTTCTCCTACTTTGACATTACGCGAAGCTTTGACTTTCTGTCCGCCGATGGTGACACGTCCCATCTTGATAGCATCTGACGCAATGGTACGAGTCTTGAAGATTCGTACTGCCCAGAGCCATTTGTCGATTCTTACTTCATTTGCCATTGTATTTGTTCATTGCCTTTTGGATACCTGCCAAACAGAATTCCTCGATAAACTTCGTAGTAACTTCCAGTCGCTCTGGCATCTTGTCCTCCTCCTCTTGAGGGAAGTGTCCAAGTACCCAGTCAACCTGTGCTCCCTTAGGGAAGTCTCCGCCCACGCCGAAGCGCAGACGAGGGTAGTTCTCGCCGCCACACTTGGCAGCAATGTCTTTCAGTCCATTATGTCCACCTGCAGAGCCTTTCTGTTTCATGCGAAGTGTGCCGAATGGCAAGGCGATATCGTCGCAGATGATCAGGACGTGATCGATGGTGATCTTCTCCTCTTGCATCCAGTAGCGTACTGCATTGCCGGATAGGTTCATGTACGTGTTGGGTTTGAGGAGCAGCAGCTGCTGGTTCTTGACGCGAAATTCGCAGGTAGCACCATAGCGGTTTTCCTCGAATTTGGCGTTGTGAGCTTCGGCCAATGCATTGACGACGCGGAATCCGATATTGTGGCGTGTGCCCCAATATTCCTCACCGATGTTTCCAAGTCCTACAATCAGATATTTCATAATCTACGTTATTCTCTATTCTCCAGCATTTGAAATCAATTCGATCGTACGGTTAAATGCCTATTGTGCCCCAAAGAACACGGATGACGCAGATTGAACGGATCAGAACGGATGTCTGCGACGCTATAAATCCGTCCAATCTGTTTAATCCGTTTAATCTGTGTCCTATCTCCTTTTAACCGTACAGGTAGAGTCAATTTCTCCATATAAGGAAACTGGTATGGGTTCAATAAAATTGAATTTCAATTGATTTTACTGGTGGAGCATTTCGTTATTCGCCTTTTGGAGCAATGAAGGCGGGTTCTGGCAAATGCATGCCGGCCATGATAAGCTGGTTCTGCTTGGCCAGTTCCAGAATCTTGGCACGAGACTTGGCTGCTTCGGACTGATTCATATCATAGTTGCCGCTGATTTCAGGATGCTCCATCTGAAGCGCAGCTCCATGCATCAGGTCACCAATCACAAGCAGATTACCCTTTTGGAAAACCGTGTGGCCAGGAGTGTGCCCCGGGGCAGCAATGGCCACGATGCCATTGGTCAAAGTATCGCCCCACTCAAAGAGGTTGGTTTGATCACGATAGGCGTGCATCACCTTGCGTTGCAATCCGCTTTGTTCCTCGCTCATCTCCATCATCCAGGCCATATACTCGTGGTGACTGGCATAGACTTTAGCGCGAGTGAAGAGGGCTCCTCCGTTCTGAAGCATGCCACCGATGTGGTCCCCATGGAAGTGGGTGAGGTAGATGAAGTCAATACTGTCGGGAGTGAGACCTTGGGCCTCCAATCCTTTGAGCAGTTGGCCACCTTTGTCGGCGCCCAATCCGGTATCGAACAAGATCCATTTACCCTTGCTGTGCATCAAGAAGGTGCTGATCGATGCCGGCACACCCTCTTGCAAGTTGAGTGCTTCGAAGAGCGAGTCGGAGGCAGACGGGAAAAGGGAGCAAGGCATCAGCTTGTTGTCGGCATTGTCCTTGATCCAGGTTACGGTTGTCTGGTTGTCGTTCAACAGGATCGTGTTCGGATCGTCGATGTGAGCGACAGGAGTGGTGGATTCTTTTTCGGTCTTGGTCTGGGTACAACCGGCAGCCAGAAGTCCGGCGAGCAGGAGGATGTAGTAATTCTTCATAACAATAATCAAGCTTAAAGGTCAATGGTCAAAAATTGAAAAATCCCCTCCCGTTGGAGGGAAGGGATTTGTTTCTTTGGATAGACACCAGAATTACTTGCTCTGACGAGAAGCACGGGTTGCCTTAACGCCTGCAACGATTACGCTAGAAGAGGTAAGGATCTCGAGCTTGTCGTAGCTGAGAGCAGCAACGTTCAAGGTCTTGCCCAATTCGATTGGGGTAACATCGACGATAAGACGCTCTGGAATGTCGGTGTAGATACCCTTAACGGTGAGGCTACGAACCTGCTTAACCAACTTACCACCAGCCTTAACACCTTCAGCGAAGCCCTCCAACTTAACTGGGATAGCAACAGCGATTGGCTCGTTTGCCTCGAACTTCTGGAAATCCAAGTGATAGATCTCCTCGTTAACTGGGGCAACCTGAACCTCCTTCAAGGTAGCGAGGCACTCAACACCATCGATGTTAAGCTTAACAGCAAATACCTGTGAAGTGTAGATAAGGTTACGGATGTCAGCAACCTTAACGGTGAATGACTGGGCGCCGTCCTTGCTGATCAAGTTGCAAGGAATCAAACCCTGAGCGCGAAGCTGCTTAGCAGCCTTCTTGCCGTTCTCGGCACGCTTGGTGCCTGCGAGTGTGAACTCTTTCATTGTAGTTTTAATTAAATGTGTTACTCTAATTGCTTTTTGAAAAGGCAATACACCATCGCACTGGCTTAAACTAAAAGCGGCGCAAAGGTACGCTATTTTTGCCAAAGTGCCAAATTTTACAGCTCATTTTCGGCCTAAAAGTGGGTAAAAACGTGAAATTATCAAAAAAATAGCAACCGAATTGAACAACATAAAGATAATTTTGTTACATTTGCACCCTGTATTTCAGTTTTGAGTTTTCAGTTTTCAGTTGAATGCTTGACGTGAACGTTAACTAAAACAAAAGAACAAAACAACGTTACATTAGTAACAAAAGAACAAAACAACAAAAGAACAAAACAACAAAAGAACAAAACAACTTATACAATGGCAGAACAGATCGATTGGAGCAAGTTGGGCTTCGGTTACAGCAAGGCTCCGTACAACGTACGTTGCACCTACAAAGATGGTGCTTGGGGAGAACTTCGCGTTAGCGAGAGTGAGGAAGTTTCGATGCACATGGCAGCTACCGTGCTTCATTACGGTCAGGCTGGCTTCGAGGGCCTGAAGGCTTTCCGTGGCAAGGATGGCAAGATCCGAGTCTTCCGCATGGACAAGAATGCCCAGCGTATGCAGGATACCTGCCGTACCATCTTGATGCAGCCACTTCCAGACGGACTCTTTGAGGAGGCCATCAAGAAGGTTGTCAAACTCAATGAACATTTGGTTCCTCCTTACGAGACCGGTTGTTCGATGTATATCCGTCCGGTACTGTTTGGTACAGGTGCTCAGGTGGGTGTAAATCCAGCAGACCAGTACGAGTTCATCGTATTCGTTATGCCTGTAGGTCCATATTTCAAGGATGGTTTCAAGGCAACACCTTGCTGTATCATGCGTGGCTTTGACCGTGCTGCTCCGCTCGGTACTGGTCGTATCAAGTGTGGCGGTAACTATGCAGCTTCGCTTGCCAGTGGTGTTTTGGCTCACGAGAAGGGTTACAGCGCTGTTATCTATCTCGATGCACGCAGCAAGAAGTTCATCGACGAGTGTGGTCCAGCCAACTTCTTCGGCATCAAGGGTGACCGTTATATCACTCCAGCCTCTGAGTCAATCCTTCCTTCTATCACCAACATGTCGCTCCAGCAGGTAGCACAGGATTTGGGCTACAAGGTTGAGGTTCGTCCAATGCCTGTTGAGGAGCTCGACTTCCTGGATGAGGCAGCTATGTGTGGCACTGCCGCTGTGATTTCGCCAATCTTCCGCATCGACGATCTGGACGAGAACAAGGTTTACAACATCCTCCCAAGCAATCAGCCTGGTCCTGTTTGTACCAAGCTCTACGAGACCCTGCGTGGCATTCAGTATGGTGACATCGAGGATACTCACAACTGGGTTACCATTATCGAATAATTGATCGTTAAGAATCGATTAACAAAATAAAACGAGGAATTGTTGATCCCAATTGGGACGACAATTCCTCTTACTTGTTTTGATGCTCAAAGAAAATCTTTAGACCTGTATGGTTGAAAAAGGATTTCGACCTGTACGAATGAAATTACCATTCTTATAGAATTATTTCTTTCTCTTGTGGAATATGTAGAAAAATCAAGGACAATTGGTAATAAGTAGTTGTTCAAAATTAGTTATATGTATCCGCAGATCTCTTTGTTTTACATCTTTTATTCATTTTGAGCGCATCTTCGAACTTTTTCTTCGGTTACAATGTCACATTGCTCCCTCGGCAAAAGTCCAAATCTGCATCTCATCTTGAACAAAATATGTTAAACTAATTCTGAACACCTACTTAGTAGAGTCCAGACTTCTCCAATTTCCCCATATTCTCCATGAGATCTTTTTAACCGTACAGGGTGAAGGATTTTCGCGTTCGAGAATATTCCCCCACACAGATTCTGTAGATTTAGGAGTTTTTTTGAACGCAAATTAAAACGAATTAAAAAAAATTAGGCAATAATATACCATTTGGCACCAGTTTTCAATAAATTAACCGCAGTCTTTTGGCTGCGGTTTTTATATACATTCCCTTCTAAGAAAGGTACGTATTGTTTCTGTAATAGTTTTTTGAATAAACTCATTTATGCGATTTCTTTCTTGAGCAGTTCTGTCATCATCACTTATAGGTGCTATAGGATTAGATGTTCCTCTTCTAAATGCTCTATTGCTTGCATTACTGAAATGCCAAGCATTCTCAACTATTGCGAGGTCATTTTCTTTTTCCAATCTTAATGTAAAATACCAAATTCTTTTTCCACGTTTGTCCACTGACAATTCTATGGTATTCCCATCGTTTATTGTTTTTAATAATGGCTCTCGTTCATTTCCAAATACTTCATTAATTCTATTTATAATTCCATCATATACTTCATTTATAGCATCAGTTGCATCAGTTATGCCAAATGTATTTGGATGAGCAAGCATTACATTATCATAAAATGTCACAATGTCTTCGTATGCATCGGTAGTTATATCTATTGTCATTTTCCACAAATCATTTGCCATCTCTTATTTAATCGTTCAATAGATAAACGCCTTGCTTCTTCTATTGACATATATCCATTTTGAATTGTCTGTTCAGAAAGAACGGTCTTAATTCTTCCATTTTCAACAATTATCTTATTTCCTTTTACAACATTCTTCTTCATAATGTTCTTTTTCTATATAAATACTACAATGTTTATAATTCTCCGTGCAAATATATACAAATAATCTAACATTTCCAAGAATTTTATACTATTTATATAGAAAATAACTAATAATATTATGAAAAATCTTAAAAAAGTAAAATCAATCGAAGATGCAGTACTAGACGAAGGTGTTCCTATTTTGTATCTTACCGAAAAAGGAGAATGTATTATCCCTACCCCAAAATCTACTGACCCCTTCAACGGGCATGAATACATTAATTTAGGTCTTCCTTCTGGTACTCTTTGGGCTACTTGTAACGTAGGTGCAAACAGTCCAGAAGAGTATGGCGATTACTTTGCTTTTGGTGAAACTGAACCAAAAGAGTTTTATGCTTTGGAAACGTATAAGTGGGGTAATGGTGAAACGAATGCCTTTCTTACTAAATATTGTACGAACTCTGATTGGGGTATTGTAGATAATAAAACAATACTTGACAAAGAAGATGACGCTGCGTTTGTGAATTGGGGCGGTAATTGGAGAACTCCTACACTAGAGGAATTTCAAGAGTTGATGGACTATTGCGCTTGGTCTACTATAGTTGAAAAAAATGAAAAAGTATCAATAAGTGAGTCCACTTTAAAAAGTCCGGACTCTTTAGACTTGGTCAAATGTTATTTTAAATTAAATTTTTGTCCAAACGATCTTTGACATTTTGCAATCTGGATATTTTTTCGTATCTTTGCAACATCAGTTTGAAAAAAAGAATCAACTATGTTCAAGAAAAGCAAGCCAGCCTCGGCACCAGACCTCTTCGCTACCCCTTCTTTCTCAATGACAGAGCGAGAGCGGAAGTATATGGATGATGCGAAGTCATGGCATAATGAGTTCTACCGCAACGTTACGAGCAATATCGACGAAGAAATCCTACGCCCCCTCTTCGTGGAGGGAAATATGGGTGCACCTACGGCCAATACCCGCATCCTTATAGCTATGAGGATTCTGAAGGAGGGTCGTGGGTGCAGCGATGAGCAGCTTGAAGAGAACATCCGCTATAATCTGCTCTGGCGACAAGCACTTGGCCTTTTCAACATGGATGACAAATGTCCATCGATAGAGGTCTATTACAGTCTTTTCCGCCGCATAGCGCAGTATGATGAGGAGAAAGGAGAAAACCTCTATATGAAGATCTTTCAGGATCTTACCTGCAAGCAGATCAAGAAATACAAGATTGCTGGCAAGACCATCCGCATGGACAGCAAGCTTATAGGCAGCAATATTGCTTGGTTCTCACGTTATGAGATCATTCATAAGACACTCCTCATGAGCATTACAGAAACTGACGTGCAGGGGATGAAGGATCAGATGTATCGTCAGATGGCAGAATCTTTCTTGAAGGAAGATGCATCAAAGACCGTATATCGGTCAGATGATGAAACCCTCGGAAAACGCCTTCTTGATCTTGGTATTGTCATCAGCCATATCCTTTCGAACAGAACTCCTCAGGAATTGCCGTTGCTTCGCAGGGTATTTCATGAGCAATATGATGTAGATGAGGAAGGCAACATCTCGGTAAGAGACAAGAAGCTGATTTCTGCATCAAGTGTACAGAACCCACACGATCCGGATGCTGCCTACCGCAGTAAAGGTGGCAAGAAGGTCAAGGGATATGTGACTAACATAACCGAGACATGCGATGAAGGAAACAAGCCAAGCCTCATAACCGATGTTGATGTAAAGCCCGCCAATTCTGCTGATAATGCTTTCTTCAAACCTGCTATTGAGGAAACTGAGAAAGTCACAGGATCCAAAATTGAGAAGGCTATTGTAGATGGAGCATACCAAAGTCAGGCCAACCGAGAACTTGCATCAGATGTAGAAAACGGTTTTGAACTTATAGCCAATGGACTTCAAGGAAAGCCTACCCGCTTTGACCTTGAGCTGCAGGAAGACGGCACTCTGGTGGTAACCGACAAAGAAACTGCGGAAGTCGTCAATGCAACAAAGGTCAAGGAAGGACAATGGAAGATACCCGTCATCAACTCTAAAGGGAATAAAACCTATCGGTATTTTGACGAGGAGGCAATCCTCCGGAATCAGAACCGTAAACAAATGGAATCTATCCCATGGGAAGAACGGAAGAAACGAAACAACGTCGAAGCGGCAATGTTTCAATACAGCTTCCATACTCGCAACAACAAGACACGATATAGAGGATTATTCAAGCAAACACTTCAGGCTATTGCCCGCAGTGCTTGGATGAACATGCGCCGTCTCTTCTGGTTTGATTTCAGATTTGATGTCCAGACTGCATAAAATGTGTCAAAGATCGTAATATGACTCCAATTGGGGACTTTTTCGAGGCCGAGAATCGCTTTTATGGCTTTTCTTCGTTACAAAAAGATCGTTTTGATCAAATTTGTACGAGCCTCATTTGATTAGGTGGTAGCAAATCTGAATTTACTACCAGCATATTGTTGAACTATAAATAGCCACTTTCTAAAGCGATAAACCATTTACGCAACTGAATGTTGCTGTTATGGAATATTGTACCAACAGTAACAGAAAAGGAAGAATTGCAATCACTGCACTTGAAACGACCATCACCACGTTTGCAAACATGCACAGAACCACAATAAGGACAGATAACGGTAGTCCCCCAACGCTGTTCTGCGAGGAATTTCTTGCAAATGTCATTGGTTGAGAAAAATTCCATGACTGCGAAGAGAGAGTTGAAATTGCTGAAACTAATCATTGTCTGTGCTGTATTTAATTGTTAATAACACAACAAAGATAACTCATTTTCAGGACATTAGCAAGGCCAAACCGTTAAAATTTGTTTTAAAATTAAGAAAAATATACGAAATAAAAGAGATATGTTATCCTGACCCAGCAATGTTATAAATCACTGTAGGTCAGGATATTAATATTAATTAAGTGCCAAGTTGTATATTATTGCCAAAAATTATTTCGAATGCGAATTACACGAATTAAGTAGGTGTTTAGAATTAGTTTAATATATTTTTCTTCTATTGGGATGTAGATTTATTCTTTAGAAGAGGGTGCAATGTGACATTGTACCCGATAATAAAGGATAAAGATGCACCCAAGAGTGAAAAAGATATTCGAAAAGAAACCTACATGGTAATATAAACTAATTTTGAACAACTACTTATCTTTAATTTATTTTAATTTTCGTTCTTGTTTAAAATCAGATATATAGCGTCGCAGACATCCGTTCTGATCCGTTCAATCCGCGTCATCCGTGTTCCTTGGAGCACAATAGGCATTTAACCATACAGGTCGAAAACCCTTCCTTTCTTCACCTCTTCTCTGAGTTTTTTATTATTCTCAAGGAAGATTTGAAGAATAGAAGCTTTTGGTAGCCACCACTCTTCTTATCTTCTCCTCTTCTCTGAGTTATTTTATTCTCAGGGAAGAGCAAAGGTAAGAAACTCGAGTGATTTAGTCAAAATCGTACCCACTTATTATTCCATTATCACTAAATTTCGACATTTTATTTCCCATATTTGGAGTTTTCAATAAAAGTGCGTATCTTTGCGCGCAAATATGATAATGTATGATTGATTACGATCTGACTAAGATACGGGCCATCATCTTCGATGTAGATGGAGTATTAAGTACTGCCACCGTCTCGATGGATGCCGAAGGTCAGCCTCTGCGCACGCTGAACGTCAAAGATGGCTATGCTATTCAACTTGCGGTCAAGATGGGCCTGACTGTGGGTATCATCAGCGGCGGAAAGGGGGAGCCTGTTCGTCAGCGCTACGAGTATCTGCATGTGCCATTCATCTATCTGGGCTCGCATGTGAAGACTGTCGATCTGCAGGAGATTCTTGACAAGACGGGAATCCAAAAGGATGAAGTGCTCTATATGGGCGATGATATTCCGGATTACGAGGTCATGCAGTTGGTAGGTCTGCCGTGTTGCCCCGCCGATGCCTGTCCGGAGATTCGCGAGATTGCCCGTTATGTGTCGCCATGTACTGGAGGCAATGGCTGTGCCCGCGATGTCATCGAACAGGTCATGAAGGCAAAAGGATTATGGATGAGCGACAAGATAGCATTTGGATGGTAGGGACTCTCCCCGACCCTCCCTACGAGGGAGGGGGAGTAAAAAATAGAAATGTTGATGCGAAAAGAACTCTCTTTTGATTGGTGAGGTAATAATAATATAAGAATGTCAGATAATAACAAAATAAATATTCTCCCTCTCTCGCAGAGAGGGTCGGGGAGAGTCCTTTTATTGGCCAGTAATTCTCCAAGAAGAAAGGAGTTGCTGGGTGGCCTCGATATTCCGATGGAGGTGGTGAAACTCAAAGATATTGATGAGACACATCCTGCAGGATTGCAAGGGGGAGATATCCCATTGCATATCGCTAAACTCAAGATGTCGGCCTACGATCTCGAACTGAAACCAGGTGAGGTATTGGTGACAGCTGATACCATCGTTTGGTGCGATGGCGAAGAGATGGGCAAACCAAAGGATCGCGAAGATGCCTATCGCATGCTCCGTAAGTTGGCAGGTCGTACTCATCAGGTCTATACGGGAGTCTGTCTCAAGAGCGCTCTCGACGAGATGAGCTTTGTGTGTGGCACCGATGTGACTTTTGCTGAATTGAGCGATGACCAGATTTATTATTACATCGATCATTACAAGCCCTTTGATAAAGCAGGAGCCTATGGCATCCAGGAGTGGATCGGCTATGTGGGTTGCACCCGATTGGAGGGTAGTTACTTCAATGTGATGGGTTTGCCCGTCCAGCGTTTATATTCTGCACTACAAACATTAAAAGCATAAAGAAAGTCTCAGCATCGGTTAGGATGCTGAGACTTTTGTCTTCTCGTGATGCTGCAATTGTTACGTCGCGAGGAAACGTCAGAATTAGACCTTAGTCCATGACCAATACTGGACACAATGTTAAAAAAACTATAAAATTCAGGCCTATTTTTTGTAATTCAATTATTTCCATGTATATTTGTACCCAAATTGCGCACTATGCGCGACTATTTATACATGATCACGCAACTAATGAACAACGATAAGAACATCTCATACCAATTGGAACAGGAATTCGCAGCTGTGGATTCCATCATTACCGCTCACACCAATGCAGCCATTGTCAAGGTAAACGTTGAGGCATTGCAGACGTATTGGGAAGTGGGAGCTTACATCTCCGACCATTTGAAGAATGCTCAATGGGGCGACCATGTCGTTACTGAACTGGCTGATTATCTGAAGCGTCATAATCCTAAGCGCAGGGGCTATAGTAAGCGTAATCTTTACAATATGGTCACGTTCTATGACAATTATAGTTCTTCGGAGTTCCAAGACGTAACAGAGCAACTTTCGCTTAGCGAATTTGTGCAGTCGCAAACTGCACAAATAGAAGCATCCTCTATTGTACAAATGTCATCGATCCAAAATGAAGGTTCAGAAATTGTGCAGTCGAGAACTGCACAATCGGGAAACACACATCTTCCTGCAATTCTTTGTCTGACTACTTTCACTCATCATATGGAGATAATTAACCGATGCAGGGAGTATGAAGAGAAGGTGTTTTACATGCTCTATACCGCACATCAGCACTTGAAGGTAGAGGAGTTGCGTCGTTGTATAATCAGTCAAACTTTTGAAACGTTAATGAAGAAGGATAAGCAGATGACTCCTACTCTTTTATCGCAATATCCAGGAGCAGAATACATGCTCAAAGATAGGGTGCTGCTTGATTTCCTAAATCTCAAAGAGAAGCATACTGAACCGCAACTTCATGATTCGCTTGTTAAGCAAATGAAACAGTTTGTTTTGGAACTCGGCAAGGATTTCCTCTACATAGATGACGAATACACCGTGAAAGTGGGAGGTAAAAGCAAGCGAATCGATCTTGTGTTCTATCATCGTGCATTGCAATGTCTGGTGGCGGTAGAGCTGAAAGCTGTTGATTTTGAATCAGAGTTTGTCAGCAAGATGGATATGTATCTCGAAGCACTCGACCGAGACTATAAACGTCCGAACGAGAATCCCTCTGTCGGCATCATACTTTGTCCCTCGGCAGACAAAGCAGAAGTGGAATACAGCCTTTGCCGAAGCATGAGCCCTACAATGGTGGCAGAATACAAGCGAGTGCTGATTCCGCGAGAGGTCATGACTCAATCTTTAGCTGAGTATTGTGAGTTCTTGAAAAAGGAGTATTCGAAATAACCAGACACTATTGATGAATAATAGCAAAAGATAAGCCCCGCAAGTATGACAATCGGAATGAGGCGGATTCCAGGATAATTAGTAACCTTATTGAGATTCCCAATAAAGCGGAGATGGAGTATAGAGAAAGAGGAGCCTTAAAGGCTCCCCATTCGAATGTTCACTTCGGAATAATCCTTATTGTGAATTGCTTACGGGTGCAAATATAACATGTTTTTTTCAAAATAGCAAATAAATCCTTAAAATAATGCAGAAGAACGACATTATTCAACATATTTTGGGCATAGATTTGGGTACAAACAGTATCGGTTGGGCACTTGTGGAGATTGACCACGTACATTATATTGTGCGAATCATGATGATGGGATCGCGTATCATTCCTATGAACCCATCAGAGATTGCTAAATTCGAGAATGGTAGTCACATGGATAGTGCTGCTGCTCAACGCAGAAAATACAAACAGCCACGTCGCATGAACGAGCGTTTTATTCTGCGTCGCGACCGTTTGAACTATGTTTTGAATCTTTATTCCATGCTTCCCAATCACTATAAGCTTGAGATTGATTTTGAAACACCAGAAGGCCTTCATTCTGGCAAATTTAAACAGGGTAAGGAACCAAAGATCGCCTATTGTCTGAACAAAGAAAAACTCAGGGAGGGTGTACGCGATAAATACGACTTCATCTTCCAAAAACAGTATGAAGAAATGGTTGCTGATCTAATTCAGAAGCATCCTTACCTTAAACATCACTACATACCTAAGGACTGGACTCTCTACTACCTGCGCAAGAAGGCACTTACAGAAGAAATTACTTTGGAACAACTCTCGTGGGTGCTACATTCGTTCAACAGAAAACGAGGCTATGAGAAGGTCGAAGGTGTTGACGACGATGTAAAAGACACAGAAACCCGCACCTGCTCTGTAACGGACATCAAGTCAGAGGGCAATCTTTATACAATACAAATAACTGACGAAAACAATCCTTCGTGGCACTATACCTACCTGCAAGAATCGACTCGTCCGATGGTCTCTCTTGGAGATCTCAAGCAAGTCGAAATACAGAGTCACTATGATGACGAGGGTAATTATGATGAAGGGAAAACGAAGTTCATAATCAAGGAAATCATAACCCTCCAAGCGATACAATGTACTGGTGAAAACAAGACGTTTCAGGTAGTCTTTGACAACGGGTGGGAATTCGGAATGAGAAAATCAGTACTGACCAATGTGCCATCCACATTCATTTGTATCGAGGAATACCAGAATGATGGAACGCTGAAAAGCCGTTCTGTGACTTTCGTAGAGGAAAAGGACAAAAAGAAGAACTGGGCCTACATCAAGCTCGGCACGGAGACGCAGATCGCGAAGTACAATCGCGAACATGGCACCAAAGGTGTGGCTTCGTACATCTATGATTCGTGTGTAAGCAATTCACAACGCTCGCGCCTGGCAACACTTGATGTTGGCGTTGTATTTGGTTTTCGTGTGTAAGCAATTCACAACTAACAAGGCGTATGCTCGACAGGGATCTCCGTTGTATTTGGTTTTCGTGTGTAAGCAATTCACAACGTCATCTCGAAGTAGGTGCGAGGCTTGCCTGTTGTATTTGGTCTTCGTGTGCAAGCAATTTTCAATTGGATAACACACAACCGCCATAGATGTAGTGTACAAAACGGAGAATCAGCGTTGTATCTTTTGTGCACAATACATGTAGGTGCTTATCTTTGCAATATCGTTATCTTATATGTTCTCTTTTTGTTTGTCCTTTCGGGACTTGTTTTTAATGATATGTGTTATATGGTTAACTCAATCCAAGTACCGTTGTTAGCGGTACGGTGTAGGTATCTGAATGATGTTTGTCCAACGTACCCCAACCGTAGGGGCCAGGGAGATTGTGTTTCTTGAAGTACTTGCACCGGTAATGGCGGTAAATCTCGTCGGGCTGAATGATAAACAAGAGTCCGCTCCACCAGAACCAGGACATATTTTCGGTGATCCAACTGAAGAAGCACACCAAACATATAGAATACAGAAAAGTGAACACTATCGAAAAAGGAGTGCCAGACTCTGCATAGCCAATGCGACGACACCACCCGTCACAATGACGAATAAACCAGTATTTGCTCTTCTGAGGTGTCATCTGTTTGTCATAGCTATCCTCTACCAACTTAACTTGTTTCTCGTTCATAGTTCTTTGGGTTTAGGTTCTACATTTCGGTCGCGAGTGATCTTGCCGTGTTTGTACTCTCATTACGATTTTGCTGCAAATATAGGCAGACTTTTTTAATCAACCAAATCTTTGCGGCAAAAAGATAGTATGTAATGACACTTTTTCTTTTGTTGTCTTGCCAAACTGAAAAATACAACATATCTTTGCAGCACGAAAAACGAATAACCGATAATAACTCATTCTCATGGAAATTAGATTGACTGAATTGCTCGAAGAGCGACACATGACCAAAACTGATTTAGCCAAAAAGATGGGTGTGACCATTGATGCCCTGCCACGCAATAACCGATTTAAGCCATCGCTGGCTGCCATTCAGAAGATTGCCGATGCTCTGGAAGTACCAGTATGGGAAATGCTGGTAGATTGCGGAGCAAGTAGTGTGGGATTGGAAGACAATAAGCCGATTGAAAACCTGCAATCCTGTCCGCATTGTGGCGCTGTGATCAAGACGAGTATGAAGATTAGTGTTGTAACCCCTAAATAATTCCGATATGCTGAAAGAAAGAATAGTGGCCCTATTGGCCGAACGCAAGATGACCATGAAAGAGATGGGCGAACGCTTGGGGTGGGACACAAGCAAGACTTCACACAACGTGAGTAGCAAAAGCCCGACGCTATCGACCATGGAGGCAATAGCAACGGGCATAGGGTGCGAGGTGTGGGAACTGCTCATCAGTCGCGAAGAACTGATAGCCGAACGTAATCGTCGCATGGGAAAGACCTCACATCAAGTAGTAATGACCAATATCGCTTGCCCTTGTTGTGGCAAGAAAGTCTGTCTGCACTTGCGTACTGAGTGACGTGCGACTTAATCCCAATCTATATTGCCATTAGATGCACCACCACCTTTTCCTATAGCGTTATCTTTGTCTGTAAGTAATTGCAACTTTTGCATTTTCGCTGAAATGTATATTTCGCAATATTGCCTTGTCCCTTTGTTTTTACCATTAAAGATTGCAAATATCGGATGAAAATGATTGATGTTTGATGAAAAAAATATACATTTGCCGAGAGGTGTGTTTTGTCAAACATCAATTGTGAACAAAATTGCCTGTAAATATGATTTATTCTTCATTAAATATTATGAAAAAAATATTTATTCTATTCGCTGCAGTTATGTTGCTCGCAGCTTGTTCTAAAGAGAAAACTTTTACTATCGAAGGTCGTTTCAACATTCCCGAGACCTACCAATTGGCAGATACCATTCTGACTCGTGGTCCCATTACGGGTTATGTCTATATGCTCGATCTGGATGGTGAGCCCCTCGACTCTGCTCAGATTATCGACGAGAAATTCTCGTTTTCAGGTATAGTCAATTCCGATCAGCCTTACTTCGCCTATTTGGTCAGCGAATATGCTGCTGGTATGTTTGTTGTCGAGCCAGGTCAAATGACAGCCATCGTCGGCGAGCCTCTCTCTGTGTCTGGTACACCGACCAACGATGCCATTACGAGTTTGATGTCTCGTGTAGATACGATCGGCTTTATGCTCTATGATGAGATGTCGGCCGTTCAGGAGCAGAGCGAGGATTCAACTCTCGACCAGGGCGTTATTATGGAAATCTATGGCAAGTACAGCGCTCAGGTCGATCATCTGGTCGATTCTATCTATCGTGCCAATACCGACAATCTGTTGGGTGTCTATTGTGCCAATGTACAGACCGTTCAGGCTCAGACCGCCGAAGAGTTGGAGGCTGTTCTTGAGCCATACAGCGATTTTGTTAAGAATAGCGAACTCATCCAGCAGCACTTCAAATACTTGAGATCAGACGATGCCAAGTAATCCGGTCGAGAAGATAATCTTGGGGATTGATCCAGGTACCAATGTGATGGGTTATGGTGTCTTGAAGGTCGATGACCGCAAGCCAGAACTCGTCGTGATGGGCGTGCTCCAATTGGCTAAGATGGAGAGCCATTACCTTCGCCTCAAGCGAATCTACGAACGAGTATTGGGGCTCATCGAACAATATCATCCCGACGAACTGGCCATCGAATCACCGTTTGTCGGTATCAATCCGAATTCGATGATCAAACTTTGCCGTGCACAAGGTGTAGCTATGGCTGCAGCGGTCGAATGGGATATTCCGATCTTTGAGTATCCACCGGCCAAGGTCAAGATCCAGATTGTGGGCAACGGTAATGCGTCGAAGGAGCAGGTTGCCATGATGGTCAAGAACACCTTACACTTGTCGGACGAAGATATGAGCACCAAAAACGATGCTACCGATGCATGTGCCATTGCGCTCACGCATTTCTACATGACCAGCAAACCTGATGCCCTCCGTAGTCGTGGCGGAAGTTCCAAGATTCCCAAGTCTTCGGGTAAGGGCAGCAGTTCTTGGAGCGCCTTTGTGGCCCAAAATAGTGATCGCGTACATAAATAATATATAGGAGCAGAAGGTATCTTTTGCTCTTTTTTTATTTTTTTCGAAGTATCTTGCAACCAAATCCAAAGTCGTTACGTCTAACATGCAAAGAACAAAATTTCAAGATCCTTCAAAAACAAAAACAAAATGAAAAAGTTAACGATTATCCTCGTAACCCTTTTGATGGTTGCTACCGGTTGCCTCTGTGCACAAAACCATCGTCACACAGATCGCAGCAACGAAGCTGCCGTCGAGTCGATTGCCAATATCGCCATTTCCGATACTACGGAAGTCGAAGAAGTCTTTGGCGAATTTATCGGAAATGACGGTGCCATTGTAAGACAATTGGACCAGAACATGGATGAAGCTGCAAGCATAGCCAAGGTCGCAATCATCGCAGTCTTCGGTGGTCTGGCTCTGATCATCATTGTTCCAATCCTCGTCATTGCGTTGATCATCTATCTGATTGTACGCAATAACAATAAGAATAAAGGAAATGCCAATGGGCCAGTCAATGCCATACCTGCAGACAAAACCTATGATACATCCGAAAAGTCAACAGAGTCATCGGTAGCTTCTACTCCCCAGAAAGAAAAGACCAAGATGGAGCGTGGACTCAAGAAAGTCGCTATTGGCGTCGGTTTTGTCCTTTTCGGCATGTGGTGCAACGCAACTCCATTTACGGCAGTCGGTTTCGGTATCTTAATTTATGGTGCAGGCTTGATTTGTATAGACATCTTCGTGGATAAGAAGTAATGAGAAGCCTCGGAGAAATCGCGCTAACCACACGACTGACTCTGTTTGGCGACCGGGCCGCTTTCGACCAACTGGTCCGCCAACATCAGTCGGCGCTGAGACGATTCTTCTTGCATCTCACTTTGGGCGATCAGATGTTGAGCGACGATCTGGCACAAGATACCTTTATCAAAGCTTGGCTCCATCTCGACCAATACAATGCTACGGCAGCCTTCCAGACCTGGTTGTTTCGAATCGGCTACAATGTTTGGTATGATTATATGCGAAGCCTTCATCCCGCCGAAGATATTGATGAAGCTTTCGACCTCAGTACCACCGACCATGATGTCGGGTTGAAAATGGATATGCTACGCGCATTGCAACAGCTCAAATCAATCGAACGAACCTGCGTTACGCTGCAGGTTATCGAGAACAAGAAGATCGATGAGATCGCACAGATCACCTCGTTAAATGCCAATACGGTCAAGAGCCACATCTCGCGTGGTAAACAAAAATTGGCTGAATACTTAAAACAAAACGGTTATGAATAATAACGAAGTTGATAAATTCCTCCTCTCGCATAAGACAGAGATTGCCGATAATGGGTTCTCTGATCAGGTGATGCATCGCTTGCCGGCTCGTTCCGTCAATCATGTTGCAGTCGAACGACTTTGGACCGTCGTTTGTTTGGTAGTGACCCTTGTTGTCTGCCTCCACTTGGATTGGTTCGATACTTTGATGATTGATATCAAGAGTTTTATTGTGACCTTGCCATTGGAAAGTGCAGCTACTCAATGGTTCTATTTCTTGGGAGTCCCCATCTTGCTTTTCTGGGCTTCGATGGCTCTCCTTACTCGATTTACAATCTATAAATTGTCTGATAATTAAAAACATATACAACAATGAAAGCATTCTTTACAACAGTCTTAGTCGCTTTAACAGCGCTCTCTTCTGCTCAGGCAGAGGTAACCGAGAAGAAGTTCGATGTCAAAGACTTCTCCCGGATTGAGATCTTTGGCTCATCGAAAGTAATCTATACACAAGGCGAGACCTGTAGCGTCACCCTTCGCGCAGAAAACAGCAAGTTGGAAGATGCCGAGGCCTACAGCGATGGCCAGACTCTTACAGTTCAGTTCAAGGGAAACAATACGGTGAATGTCGGCTTCTTCGACTTGATCCGTTTTCTGAAGCATGGAACTACCGATAGTGAGGTTGTCTTTTACGTCACCTCTCCAGATCTTACGGCTGTGACATTGACCGGTAGTGGCGACTTCGTATGCAAAGACAAGATTGATACCGACAACATCACTTTGACCTTGAAGGGTTCCGGCGATATTGATATCAAGAACCTCCTGTGCGATCAGCTCTTTGGCTATGTGTTAGGTTCTGGCGATTTGGATATTAACAGAGTTGATTGCCTCACCTCTAAATTAGAACTTAAAGGCTCTGGCGATATCAAGGCAACGCAGTATCATGTGAAACGTACAGATCTTTCGGTACTCGGTTCTGGCGATATTTCGGTGAACTGTAATGACTGCGTCGAGGTAAATGCCTCTGTCTATGGCTCAGGTGATATTACCCTCTCTGGTAAAATCAAGCAGTTGAACAAGTCTGTTCGCGGTTCAGGCGAGATTCATTATTAATCATGGCAAAGAAAGCAATTATTATCGGAGCCACCTCAGGCATTGGCCTAGAGGTGGCTCAGGAGTTAACTAAGAGAGGTTGGGAGGTTGGCGTTGCTGGGCGTCGTCAGGAGAAGTTGATAGAGCTGCAACGTACCAACCTGAATGTTGTGGCAACACAGGTTATCGATGTTACTGCAGCCGATGCTACCGAACGTCTCATGACGTTGATTGGCAAGACCGGAGGCATGGATCTCTACTTCCACAGTTCGGGAGTTGGTTGGCAAAATCCCGGACTGGATTTCGATAAAGAACTGACTACGGTTGCTACCAATGCCATGGGGTTTACCCGTATGGTCAATGCCGTTTGGCATTGGTTCGAAGTGCGTCCTGAGCAGACAGGGCACATTGCTGTGATCAGCAGCATTGCAGGAACCAAGCCATTGGGCGCTGCACCTGCTTACAGTGCAACCAAACGTTACATTAACCATTACATGGAGTGCCTCGAACAATTGCGTCGCATGCAGGGATTCAAGCACATTTATCTATCGGATATTCGTCCGGGCTTTGTACGTACAGCGCTATTGAGCGATGGTGGAAACTATCCATTCCAACTCGATCCACATCAAGTAGCTGTCGAGATTGTCGATGGACTTGAACGACGTAAATCCATCATTACTGTCAATTGGCAATATCGCATTCTTGTCTTCTTCTGGCGACTCATCCCTCGTTGGTTGTGGATTAGAATGCCAATCAAATCCAAATAATTTCTGGTATCGTTTAAAAAGGAGAGAAGGGATCGTCATCCGACGCTCCCTTCCCAATGAGTAATTCAATTTATACTAAAAAAGCACTAATAATCCATATTATTCAGGTTTCGCAAGTAATAACTTGCTCTCTCTCGGTCGGAAAGGGAAGTAAAAAGGGAGTAAAAAAGAAGTAAAAGGGACGATACAAAAGGCTATCGTGTCTTATCTGGGATTAAAAAGGAGTTTTGACATCTAGTTCAAACGTCCTTTTTTCTCCCCTTTTACTACTCTTAAATGCCTTTATACTACTTTCAAGTTGAGCTTGCGAAAATTGAGTTCGTATTATTACTGGAGCACATCTCCATTTAGTATTTGATGCCTGCAGCATCCATGCGTTTGTACCAAGCTTCGCGCTCAGCCTTCAGGTCATAGCCTAATTTCGATAGGTAGTTGTTGATACGACCTTTATACTTGCCAAACACGTCATGCTTCTTCTTCGATGATTCTGCATCGAGTGCCAGTTCGCGAGCCTCCTTAAGCCATGCCAAGATCTGTGCCTTCTCCTCCTCTTTGAGCGAAGGAATCATGTCGCAGTTGGCTTTGTAGGTTACACCGACTACGCCCATGGTAATACCATCCTTGACCTGCTCTATCTGCTCCTCATTAATATATAAGGAGAGATTGGCAGTGAAGGCAAAGTGACTGCGGTAGAGCTTGCTGTCGCAAAGCGCTTTGGCTGCATCGATCTCTTTGTTCTTCTCGGCACCTGTAAGGGTACGAGATGCGATGGCTTTGGTGGTGTCACGTTCTGCATAGATGTCGTTGAGCTCAAAGTAGCGGTTCACTACGATGTTGCGAACTGCCTCCCAAGTAGCTGAGTCCTTAAACTCAACTGCCGAGATATTCTTTTGTGCTCGGTCTATGATCTTTGCCACATAGGCAGTATCGCGACCTTCTGACTTCAATGCTACTTGTGCAGTCACATTGGTAACGAAAACGATGACGAAGACGAAAACCGAGGTCACCAACCTCTGTATTTTATTGAATTCCATAAGCCTTCAGTGTATCGAAGTTATTGGCCAGATTACGCCAATCTACACGAACCTTGGTAGGAATACCGTTAATCCACTTTTCGATGTTGGTGTAGCCATCGCCATTGATGTCTCCATTGGCATCCGATGGATCGTTAGGATTCAAGCCATTGGCAATCTCCCACTCGTCAGGCATACCATCACCATCTGTGTCCTTGCGAGGCTCACCCTTGTACTCCGGATAACCTCCCATCTGACGAGGGTCCATGATGATACCCACCTTGTAGCTGTCTTTAGCCATACGGCGGTGCTTGAACGAGCCATCCTCAGCCTGTGATTTTGGAGCCAAACCGCTCACATCACCTTGATATTTGATAGCATCCTTTACATAGTACGGCTCTTTGGTGCGAACCTCCTCCACGATGCGCTGATCGACAATGTCACGGGTTGGTACGGTTGCACCTGCATTCTCCAAAACAAAGTCGTAAGCCTCCTGTGCTGAGAGCATACGGAGCCAAGGCATAGCTGCAGGACGTGATTGACGCATATATTCTGAGTGGTCAACACCTGCATCTACACAATTCCCTGAGGTCTCGACCTGAATACCTCCATTCCAATTGTCCTTGGTAATCTCTGGGAAGCCTTCCATGATGTTTCCTTCGGCATAGACACGACCATATACATGGTGGTCCAGCTTCGAACGACCAGATTCCGGTTTCAAGATACGGTGTCCAACCGGCGAATCCTTTGGAGTGGCAGGACCTGGCTTGTAGTAGTTGTTGATCATATTGAACTGGGCAGAATAGTCACCACCATCTGATGAACGGTGTACCCAGTTATAGACAACATTGTTCACGAAGTTGAAGACACCATTCCAACCGATAGATGGGTTTCGGCCAGTATTGCAAGACCATAGGTTGCGGATAAAGGCAGCATTTTCTCCACCTAAAGTAGAACCGAAAGAATGGTTGTAGGTATCCAATGCCTTAGCCGAAATGGAGTTCTGTATGGTTACATTACAGGTTGGATACTTGATCGCCTTGTTGGCGTACTGCCCCTCTGACTCATCGTACATGTGACGATAGAAAGAGATGTTCTCGTCCAAGCCCCATTCTGCCGAGATATGGTCGAGCATGATGTTGCCGATAGGATTGCCACCGAAGCTATCCTCACGATGTTCGACGCCAGTTTCACCGCGACGGAAACGCATGTGACGTACAATCACATCGTGGGTATTGATAGCGAAGCTCTCGCCTGCGATACAAATGCCATCGCCAGGAGCTGTTTGTCCAGCAATGGTGATGTATGGAGCACGGACGTTGATAGGAGTCTTCAGGCGGATGATACCGCTGACGTTGAAGACCACGATACGGGCACCACCTGTCTCGCAAGCCTCGCGGAACGAACCAGGACCACGATCATTGAGGTTGGTGACTACAATCACCTTGCCGCCTCGTCCTCCAAAGGTGTACATACCGCCACCTTCAGCGCCAGGGAAAGCAGGAATATCTGCTTGAGGCAGATCGTAAGGACGTTTAACCCACTCGATGTAAGGGCGACCATGCTTAGCTTCCTCCTTAACGATAGGGAGGGCTTTCTGCCAGGCTAAGTTCGACATCGAGTCTTCATACTGGTCCAAAGCTTTCCACTTGGCTGCAGCCTCAGATGTGACTTGAGGATACTGAGCGAAAAGTGGGAAAGCTGCAGTGGCGAGCATCGCCACTGCGTATAAGTTCTTCTTTTTCATATTTTCTGCTTGGTAGTTGTTTGCTTATTTGGACATCTTGTCGGATTACTTCATTAATCAGCCAATGGATCGAATGTTCCGTTGGCACCACCATTGTTTGAATCGTCCCATCCGATGGTTTGTAGGAGGCCTTTGTCGGTGTTGAGAGCACCTTGAGGCAATCCGAGCAGATAGTATTTTGCGAAATAATGCATTTGCTTTGGTAACTGGTTGGAGTCATAGGAATCACCCTTCTTTAGCTTGCGTACCAGATACTGCTGATAGAAAGTCTTCAGCTGGTCCAATTGTGCATCCAATGGGTTGCGCAGATCGACCGAAACACGCTCCTTGAGATAAGGAGCATCGAATGGCATGGTTGCGTATCCAGCCTCGGTGAAATAGTCTTCGTATTCATCGACAGCATCATTTTCGGCAACAAGTTTGGCATAGAAGTCCAGGAATTTGTCCAACGGATCGGTTGCTTTAGTCTCACCACCATTGCCAAGACCGTTACAAAGACGGAACTCCATGTTCTCGCGGCGTTGACCATTGAAAGGCTTGAAGCCTAACCATGTGCAAGTGTTCCCATCCCATCCGGTCAGTTTCCAACTGGCAGGAGCGCCTTGAATCTCGTCGGTATTTGCACCACCGTCGAAGAGCATCCATCTGCGCATATCGTCGAAGCGTTTGCCTTCGTAAGCCAGTTCAATCATACGTTCGTAGATGACAGCCGACATACACTTGGCTTGTGATGCATCGATGCCATCCAATCCTTCAGCGCCTGCTGGATAACCGGCACGCTGACGGATTTGCTTGAGGTAACCAACAGCCTCACCGAGGTGATTGGAACCGACACAGACTTCAGCCAGATTGAGCAATACTTCGGCATAGCGGAGTTCGATGTATGGAGCAGCTGAATAGAGGAAGCCACTGACAGAGCTGGTTGCCGACCAGTTACTATACAATGGAGATGGGTTGACATCGTAATCATCGGAACGCTTTCGTACATACATACCTTTACCGTTCGAGAGAAGATTGTCGCCAAAGTAACCAGACTTCTGTACATTGTCACGATCTTCGTCGGTGGTGTACCAACAGTAGTTCCACAAAGTATAGTTGTGTCCCTTGTCGTAACCAGGGTTATTGAGATCAACCGGTTTGTCAATGGTTCCAACTGCATCACCATCGTAAGCCCAACGCGCGCCTGGATAAGCAAATGTGCGATAGAAGCGAGGATCTCGATTCATGAACGGATAATCTGCCTCGTAAGCGATTGCTGACGCATCAAGTTTGCTATAGGTTCCGGCTGACGCAGGAATTTTGCCATCGGACATAGGGAAGAGGTCAACCAACATAGCAGATGGATTGAGACCAGATCCAGTCGCATTCTTCGGACGAATCGATCGCTCCCAGGTACTGTTTTTTTGGGTATCGCCACTCTGGATGGTATTATAGAGAGTTACAAAGAGTGCCTCTGGGTTGAATCCTGATTGCGAGAACTGAGCAGCAAAATCCGAACCATTGACATTGCTGGAAGTTTGATACAGTCCGTAGCCCAAGTCTTGGATTGTCTGGAGGTCATTGGTCATCTCGGTGTAGGCATAGTTCCAGCGTTCCTGTTCATTTTTGCGGTTGAAGATAGGACTACACCACCAGGTAAGGATACGGCCCTTCAAGGCCAAAGCCGTTGCGGCAGTGACACGTCCCCAGTTGCTGCCCGAAGGCTTGAAATTCTGGAGCATACGAGCTGAAGTGTTGAGGTCTTCGACCATAAATTCTATACAGGCCTTGGTGCTTGCACGATGGAAAGAGGCTGATTCGGTAGGCTCCTCAACCGTACGGAGAATTGGTACACCACCATACCATTTGACCATCAAATAGTAACACCATGCACGGAAGTAATAGACCTGTCCAAGCAATTCGTTCTTTTGTGCTTGGGGCAAAGAACCGTCGGAGATGCCACGAATCACATCGTTGATGTTGCGGATGCGTCCCCAGACGCTTGCTTGGATGTTGTTGGCCTGATTGTGGAAATAGTCAGGAACAATAGATCCATTCATGACTGCCAATTCTGCATCTGGATCAACAAAGGAGCTGAACCCAGAATACTCTTCGGTCGATTTCGACTGATTGTCGGCCGAACCGTTGCTTGGATAATTCCAGGTGTCGCCAGAAATGGAGGTTGGCAAGCACCATGAATAAACATCGCTGACGCGACCATTGGCACCTTCATAATAATCGTAGATGCCGGTATTGACGTTGTCGTAGTTCTTCTTCTCCTCCAGGAAGGAGTCGCTGCAAGATGTGAGCGAAATGGCAGCTAATGCTGTCGCTCCTACGATATAATTAATCTTCATATATTTCATATTAAGCAATGCACTGAGTGATTAGAAGGTGAGATTCAAACCGATGGTCCACTTGCGGAGGGTAGGATAACTGCCATAACTGGTCATACGGCTCATGAACTTGTCCGGATAGTCGTTGCAGAACTCAAAGAGATTCTGTCCGGTCACGTTAATACGTGCGTTCGAAATATGTGCTTTCTTACTCCATTCCTTCGGGATAGCGTAAGCCAAAGTCAAACGGCTCAGACGAACTGATGTGTTGCTGACGCGCCAGAATGAAGATGTGATGGCATTCTCCGAATCGTAGGCAAGGTTTGGATACTTGGCATTGCGGTTCTCCTTGACAACGATGTTTCCGTTGGCGTCCAATACATCCTGATAAGCATACATGTTGGATGCCTTCCAGAATGATGGCATATTGGTAACTTCCAATCCGTACTTGCCTGGTTTGATGGCTGAACCTGGGATGATTGAATAGCTGCCCCAAGATGCACTCAGCTGCCCCGTGAGCGATAGACCTTTCCACTCAACTGAGAAATTGGTGGTGAAGCCGTAAGGATTGTTCGAACGAGTAGAGAGTCGAACCTGATCATTGTCTTTGTCAACAATGCCATCTGGTTTAGCATAAGTGCCATCTGCTTGCTGTGCGCCTCGCACATCTTTGTAGATTAACATGCCCGGACGTATCTGATCCTTGGTTTTGCCCAGATAAGAGGTAATATGGTTGGTCTCGAAGTATTCTTCTATGTCCTGGAACGAACGGAACATTCCCAGACACTGCATACCCCACACACCGACATCGGAACGTTTGCCATGCTGCATCTCGCGATAGATGTACTCGGTAGCCCAGTCGATGTTGAGCACTTTATTGTCGGAATAACCAGTGTTGACACCGACCTTGTATTTCCAGTCTTTGCCAATCTTGTCGCGCCAGTTCAAGCCGATTTCAATACCATAGTTGTCCATTTCGCCAACGTTAAGAGCTGCAGTCTGGGTACCAATGATGGTCGAAACAGATCTGGAAAGATTAAGCAACATCTCGCGGTTCCAAATATAATAATAATCCAAGTTGACCGAGAGACGGTTGCCGATGGTATTGAAATCAATACCCCAGTTCATCTTGTAGGATTTGTCCCAGTGTACATCGCGATTGACGGCTGAATTAGACTTGTTGATGGTGATACGGTTCAAAGACTCATTGTTGATTCCTTCGCCAAACACAGGACCACGGTTAGCGTCCTGTGCATAGACCTGCATCCATTGCCAGGCTGCTGTATTGTCACGACCGGTAAGACCATAGCTGCCACGCAACTTGAGGTAATCTACCCATTCGTTGTCCTTGAGCCACTCCTCTTTACTAATTACCCAACCTGCACTGAGGGAAGGGAAGATACCCCACATGTTTTCAGGTGCGAACTTGGTCGAAGCATCAGCACGCATGAGGAACTCGAAGAGGTACTTGTTGGCATAGGCATAGTTAAGGCGTCCGATGTAAGACATCGTACCGGATTCACCACGGGTGAAGGTGACGGTCTTTGTATTGGCTTCAGCCGAATTAGACTGGCCTGTGGTAAACGGATAAGGGTCGCTGACCAGTCCATACAGATACTCATTTTCAGCTTCGCTTCTTTCTATCGAGAAGATACCACCCACATGGTGCTGACCAAAGTCTCGGTTGTAGTTGAGGGTGAAATTGAGCTGATAGTTGTCCGTACGGTTCATGTTGCGGCTCAGGAACGAAGGAGAGCCGTTCGAAACGGTCATCGGCATCATGTTGGCCTCGTTGATGATATCGGAGGCACTATAGAGGTCGCTGCCGGTTGGAGTGTAAAGGTGTTCGCCTGAACCAAAACGGTTCTGGAACTGATAGACACGATAATCAGTTCCATACTGATTGGTCTTGTCTGTGTTGATACTTTTGCTGTAGGTGATGCGAGCGCTCAAACCCTTAAGTGGTTCCCAGAATCCGAAATCAAGGTCGATTGAGCCACTGAGGTTCATGTTCGAGTTGACGGAGTTGGAATAGTCTCCATTGTCGCGTAGAGTCGAGAAGGAATACTTCTGGTCGTCGGCTTTGTTGGTGTTGCTCAAGCCATACGCAGCAATAGGAAGTCCATTGACGGTTTCAGGAATGTATTGCGGACGAGTCAAGAGGAGGTTGTAATCCTTTTCGTCGCTGGTTCCGCCTACTTTAACGAGCGGTTTGTTCTTTTCTGCATTGTCACCACTGATCGAGAGATTGGCCTTGATATACTTGCTGATCTTCACATCTACACCTGCACGGTAGTTCCAACGGCTATAGTCAAGTCTGCCAAGGTTACCATCTTGGGTGAAGAAAGAGATGCCAGCAAAGTAAGACGCCTTCTCGGTTGCACCCGAGATGTTGATACCATGCTTTTGGGTAACACCGGTCTTCCAGTACTTGTCGAGCAAATCGTAGTTCAGGTTACGCATGGCCTGAAGTTCGTCTGCTTGGAAGAGATTCAGTTTATTATTTAGTGTAGTGCTGGTCGGATCGGCAGCGGCAACTGCATTGAATACCTGTCCGTACTGATACGAATTCAGCATCTTCGGACGCGATACTTCATCGGTCAAACCGACCGAACCACTATAGCTGATTTGAGGAGCGCCTAACTGACCGTGCTTGGTAGTAACAAGGATAACACCATTGGCAGCACGCGCACCATATACTGCAGCCGAGGCATCTTTCAGGACTGAAATACTCTCAATGACCGATGGATCCAGATTGTTGAAGGCATTGGCACCGAGGTTTTCGGTTACATTGCCCACCTTGACATCGTTCGGATAGATGTAGCCGTCGATGACATAGAGAGGCTCTTGTGCAGTTACGCCAACGTCGCCCAACGTATTGGTTTCACGGATTTTGATCGTAGCGTTTTCGCCCGGACGGCCTTCGCCACCACTCACGCTAACGCCATTGACCATGCCGCTCAGTGTTGAGGCAAGGCCTGCGCTGCTGAGGTCCTGGATTTCGTTCATCTGGACAGTGGCAACCGCACCGGTGAGGTGTGCTTTCTTTTGTGTGCCATAACCAACCACAACAACTTCTTCAAGTTGCTGGTTATCTTCCTTGAGGACGACTTGCTTGCCACTTTCAGCTTTGATGTCCTGGCTGATGAATCCGATGAAGGAGATATGAAGATTGGCTTTGGCTGGTGCTTGGATGGAGTAATTGCCATCGGCATCGGTGATTGTGCCCGTTGATGAGCCCACAACCTGGACGGTTGCACCAATGACGGGTTCGCCTGTTTCGTCAAGGACTTTGCCGGTCACAGTCCAATTCTGAGCTGTGGCAGACATGGTCAGAAGTGCGATGATAGAGGTTAAGGCTCCCTTCTTTATCTTATTTTGTACCATAAGTACCTATATAATGTAAAATGGATAATTTTAAATTCAGCATGTACAGTCTGGAATGGAGAATGTACAAAGTAAATACGCCTGTTGTAAATCAATACCAGCGAGGATCTCCGCTCTTGGCTTGGGCAGCCAAGCCCTTCGGGGCGAGATTTACGCCTCCTAATGGCTTACTGAGGTCGTAAGACTGGAACTGGCTTTCGTCGAATTCTGCCTCTTCGTCCAGGGTAGAATAGAAGTTGCCATCCTGATCTGTACGACCGCTTGGTCCATAATCGGTGGTAGTTGGCGCACAGAAGTCGGAGTATGACATGAAATTACCTGTTGTGGTCTTAATCCACTGGCTTTGAATCATCTGGTAGAGTCGGAATACGTCGAAGAAAACGCAATCGGTAACCTTGATCCAGATTTTGCCATTGTTCTGAGTATTGCCGAGATTGTTTGCAAAATCCTTTTTAGGATTGGTGCGTAGGAAAGAGCTGTTGGTGATGGTCCACTCCAGGAAGTTGTTGGCATCGCCGAAAATCTTCTTGGGTTGTGCATTCGATGAGTTGCTGAAACGGAGGAAGTAGCATTCGTTCTCGTTTCGAACAGCATTGTAGATTGTCGAATGATCGATGGTCAATTTCTGGATCAAACCATTGCTTCCACCAGTCAAGTTGATGACAGGCTTGGTGCCTTGGTTATTCATTTGGATGATACAGTCCAGAATGCGGAAGTCTGCCAAGCTCCAGTTCTTGTTGTTACCATAAAGTAAGGAGTTCGGTAAATCGCGAATTTGACAATTCTGGAAAGCGACAGTCTTTTGGATCACGAAACCATCTTGATTGGCGCCTAATGCTTTGTAACCGAGTGCTTCGGTCGAGATAGAATTGTCGGGTTCTGCGCCTAATGTGAGTAATCCTGTGCTTTTGCTTTCGCTACAATCTATTTTAAGGTCGCGGATCTTCAGCCCACCCTGTGTCATGAAGGCTCCCTTCGGACCCACCTTGATGAGTGGGGCGTTGTTCTTGTCGCCACGGAACTCAACGATGTTCAAGCGAAAATCAGCAATGGTGTCGAGTGTATAGTTTTGGCCGGCTTCAAGCATGAAACCTTGTTCAATGGTTGTGTCCTGAAGATTTTCAGCCAACCAAGATGCAATTTCAGCACCTGCAGGAATCAGGAGAGAAGAGATGTAAGTGTCGAATTTTTGAACAGTTGCCTCGGCAGCGTCCTTGTTGCCTAATTTCTTGTTGCCGATTGTCTGAAGCGTCAATTCATAGTTCACCTCGTTCGGCAAAACCATAGCAACAGAGCAACGGTCAATCAGGCTGTCTTTTACGATCGAAACAGCTTGCGATGGATTGGAAATATCAGAGATGTTGAGCAGATAGCCACCAGCGCCGTGTACTACATCCCACGAGAATACAACTGTTTTCTCGGTATCGGACGTAGAGGTCTTGGTGATATTTATTACTGAAGGATTGCTCAGTTGGGTGCCTTTCACGCTTGATGTCCAGGCTTCGTTGTCGTCGTAACCATCGTCGGCACAAGAGGCGACGACAAGTGTCATTGAGAGAAAGAATCCGAGCTGCTTGGTTATTCTGTTCATTGCTTGTAAGAGAAAAAGTTAGAAAGAAATTCATTCAACGCGTATGCATTGTGACATACGCGTTGAATATGTTTGTATTTCGCTTGATTAGCGAACGATGACCTTCTTGCCGTTCTGGATGTAGATACGGCCACTCTGCATCTTGGCTACACGATTGCCGCAGAGGTCATAGATGACGTTGTCTGCCTTGATGGCCTTAACTGTCTGGATAGCATCCTTGGCGCCAGGAGTGAATTCAAAGCCCTGGAAACCGATCTGTGAAGAGTGCTGGAATACCCAGAGCACCTGATCCTTTTCAACCTCAGCAATCAAATTGCCCCAGAAAGGCTGGTTGCCGGCACCGATAATGTATGGATCTCCCGCATTGCCTGATGCATCGTGGATAGCCTGAATCTCGTCGGTCGAGAGGAACTTCTTCTGACCATTCTCGTCGTTTTGTCCATTGATGTAACCCTCGGCACGCATCTTGATTGGGGTCTTGGTTGCCTCATCCACGATGAAGGTCTTGCGGTTACCCTTGTTTGACCAAACTGCAATCTTCAGGAGACCAGTCTCCTTGATGGTGAACTTGTAGTAGAGACCCATGACAGGCATACCCTTAGAACCATCAGCCTCATAGTAGGTATAAGAAGCACGCCAAACGCCAGTTGGAACATCTTCGGTGGTGACAGCTTCTGCGCCGATTTCTACAACAGGGTTGCCGGTACCAACTATGTAGCCAAACGAAATATCGCCCTGGTTCTTCCAATCCCACTTCACGTCGTTCCATTCAGCCCAATCTGGGAATACGCCAGCCTCGGTCTCGGTAACATCCTTAGGAGTTGTGCCACTGACTGCTTCTACCGAAACACTGGCAGTTCCAAACTTAACAACCGACATGCCGTTTTCTGCATTGGTAGCAATGCCACCATTGGTTGATTCTGCATCTGCTACAGCCTTGAATTCGTCTGAAACAGTGTAGGTTGCACCATCCCATGAGATTGCAGTATATTTTTCGGTTTCGCCTGCAGTGCCACCACCGTTGCCACCTTCGGCTGTCTCGTAAACAACAGTCATGGTAGCGAACTGTACGGTTTGACTGGCACGAACGATGTTGATGGATTCTGCCGAACCAGTCCAAGATGCAGTCTTTTTCTCGCTGTCGTACGACCAGCCGGTAGCAGGAGTTGCTGTGAAGTTGGTGTTAAATTCATTGTTTGCACCAGCCCAAGAGAGACTTGTGATTGTGCCAGCAGCAGTGACTGTAATGTTACCACCAGTAGCCAAGCGGAATGTGATAGTTCCATTTGAATTATAGAATCTGACAGCGGTAGCGCTTTCCTGCGTATTGGTGTTCGTGATTGTGACACCATCCGATACAATTGTTCCATTCATGTCAACGGCTGTGCCTTGGCCTGCTGCTGGAGCTTCATAGCCATAGGTTGCAGGATTCGAGAAATCGAAAGTAACAGTTTTCTGGTCTGCATAAGTAATGCTGGCCACTGTTGCCAATGTGGCAAAGAGTAAAGATTTTTTCATAGTGATAAAAATTTTAAGTTTGTGTTTTCTTTGATTTATTATTTCACGGGGCAAAGATAATGTATTTTTTTATAGATGTTGTTATATTTTTCTATTTTTTGAGTGTAAAAATCTTACAAAGGGCCTTAATCGTTACATTTTGGCCTTTTTTTGAAACGAAAAATGGTTCAAATTTACAAAAAGTGCAATATCGGGAGTAAAAGAGACAATACAAAAAGTTGTCGTGTCTATAGAACCTCGCAGAGTTATGGGAGTTTAGAGGAGTTTTCTTTATTTCACTCTGTTTCCTCTGCGAGCCATTATTAAGGGTTTTCAAACGTCACTTTTACTTCCCTTTTTACTACACTTAAAAGCCCTTTTATTACTTTTAAGTTGAACTTGCGAAACTTGAATAAGTAAACAAAAACAGAGGCGACAAATTCTTGTCGCCCTCAGGGTTTATTGGTCATGTGAATACTGGTAGGCTAATCGTTCGGAACCATTCCAGCAGTCGATGATTCCACAATAACGGAAGCCATTTTGCTCGATGATTCTCTGCATGACAGCATTGTCACGATGTGTGTCGATTCTGATGTTGCTGTATTGTTGCAAGGCAAAATGCAGGGCGAGTCGGAAGATACCTTTGGTTTCACCACTCGATGCGATTCGGTGTATAGTGGCGTAGGGTTGTTCGTTGATCCATGCTCCCGCGCGTATATTTAAATAGGTAGGATCGATGCCTCCACGCAAGAGGAAAGTTCCCACGATGTGGCTCCCTTTCACGCAAACATAGCTATCACCACTTTCTATATCGTTTGTAAGCTGCTCATTGCTCGGATAGTCTGGTGCCCATTGGTTCGGATTGCCGGTTCGTGCCATGAAGTCGCGAGCTATGGCAAAGATCTCCTGCAAGCGAGGCAAGTCGTCGATGCTTGTGTTACGGATGAAGATGTCGTCGATAATCGAGATGCTTTCGCCCTCTGCACGAATGCTCCAGAAGGCAATCTGCTGTTCGGCGCAGAACGGTTCCATGCGCCACGCCGACTCGAAGCCACTGGCAACAAAGTGCATCGGTACAAACAACCTAACCTTGAAGCGTTCGATGAACTGTCGGGCTCCAAGCGTATAGCCGTTGCCGATACGTCCATCGACAGGGAAGAGGACCAGATCGAACGAATCTGTCACTTTGCGTATGTCTTTCAGTTCGCCGAGGTACTGTTTCTCTTCTGTCAATGGGTGGATTTCGCCAAACTCCTGGCTGATGATTGTCTCTGGAACCTGTGGCTCAGACAGGAATCGGGCATACCAGTTGCAGAGGTCTCCGGCATGGAAGATCCTTCGTGTTGCGACCTCACCGGAGGTCACATCCTGGATTTCGACAATCCAACTGACGCCGCTGTCGTTGCTGCCGGTGGCGATAACCTTAATGTTTTGGTCGCTCCAAGTGTCGCCTTTCACCATCCATACATCAGCCTCCTCTTGGCTGGCTCGACGCCGTTTGAGGATATCTTTCGACAGTATATAGGTCGGATGGCATGAATCCCGCCATTCGAAAATCCGTCGCGAGAAATGATCTTCGTGAAAGTGGCTCGCAAAAACGTATATGGGTTTCTGCTCATGTCGTTCGATGATCGACGACATGACGTTGTTCGGATCCATCCAATAGTCGAAGACCAGGATGCATCGATCGGTTTCGAGTGCGAATCCGCTGTGAAAAATATAGGTCAACTTCATGGTGGCTGCCTTGGGGTTATTGGATAATCTTGCCCCCTTGAATATAGAAGCCAGGAGCTCGATGCGATGGATTGGCTACACGTTGGCCATTCAGGTTGTAGATAGGCAGGGTAGGAGCCGACTGTTCGCCAATCGTTTCGATGGCTGTGGTCGAAGTCTCCTCGGCATTATCGAGTGAGAAACGGAGTTGGCTGGCGCTGGTTGCTGCTACTGTTGGTAAAGTAACATACCAACGGTGAGGCAGAACCGTAGCTGTGGCGCTGACGTGTCCGAACTTGCCTCCTCCCAATGCCCATGCTCCACCTTCTGCTAATACTGCAGTATTGGTAGGCGTCGTTAAGCCATCTTTTTCAATCATCGTCATTGTAAAATGAGGACGGTTACCCCATTCCTCGTCACCTCCGCCGTCGTTAGGTTCTCCAATACTTAGTCCTCTATCGTTCTCTTTGGGGAGAATGACATTCGGAATTGTTATTGTCACAGTTTTGCCCTCAGCACACTGCAGGATGAGAGGGTCATCGACGGGTGTCTCTCCAGACCATAATTTTTTGAACTTAAGAACATAGCTATCTTCTGCTGATTCCAAATAATCAGGTCGGTACAATTCATAGACTTCAATCCCGTTCTCACGGAGAGTATTGACAGGAATAGGGAATGAATAACAAGCAGATCGTGGGCCTGTGTGCGTGAAATTCAGCGATATACTGAGATTCTCAACATAGAGATCATGACGGTCTAAGTCCAGAACATTGTCATCGAAGCTGGCACTTTCTGCACGAGTGGCTAATCTATATACAGATGTCCAAGGTGACTCATATTTATTGGTTTCATAGAAGTCCTCGTTGACGACAAACGTACAATCTCCATAAGCAGCCCAGGATTCTGTTTGTGGAGTAGTGTTTGTTGAGAAGAAGAAGGTCGCACCTTCTGTTAGCATACTCATCATGAATCTTTGTAGATTCTCACTGGTCAAGTAAACCTCCTTTAGACCTTCGCATAGGGTGAAGTTTTCACCTTCGATGATCTCTGCTCCCGTTGTAAAATTGGTTAGGTATTTAGTCATGTAGATGGCACCAAAACCGATGGTCTTTACTGTGGCTGGTGTAGTATAGGTGCCTCCATCAAACCACAATCCCGAAGGAATGAGCAATAGGGAAGTTTGGTCTGAGTTGTAGAGAACCCCATCTTTCATCATAAAGTAGGGATTATCGCTATCCAAATAAATAGCTTCCAGATCAGGGATTCTCGTCAACCCACTTTCATCTATGTCGTTGATGGTGGCAGGCAGATAGATGGAGTTGGTCTCGTTGTAAGTGAATGCTTCTTCTCCAATACGTGTAACTGTATAGGTTACTCCCTTAACTGAGATTTGTTCAGGAACCTGGATATTTCCGCTGTAGGGATTATTTCTGTCGGCGACTACCTGTACCTCGCCCTCTATGAGTTCGTTTGTTCCGTTATTTCTGATTGAATTATAGAGTAAAGGTGTTTCATTTCCATCTTCGTCGGCGTAACCCTCCTCTACGGTTTTCTTTCGGATTATATCCTGCCCCCATCCAGTAGGTTCAGGACCATTATTACTTGCAATCTCAACCAAAGAGTTCTCGTAGGTAGTGTGGCTGCCGAGGGGAATATAGAGTTTAACATCTGGCATATCGTCAAACACGCCAATCATGTAAGGTGCAGCATTTGGATTGCTAAAATGAACCTCTTCAACTGCAATATAGATGCTACCTGTCTCATATTCCAAGAACAAGGGTGATGATATTAAGTTGATGTCGTCTCCCAAATAGAGTTTCTTCAAAGATGTGCATCCTGTGAAGGCAAAATTCCCAATACTCCTTGTTTGGTTCGGGAAATGAATTTCATAAAGATTTGGATTGTCCATGAGCGCATATTGCCCCACTTTAATTACACCTTCAGGAATGTCGTATCTTTGGTCTTTCTTGTTGCAAGGATAGCTGATCAAGTTGCCGTTGACGGTGAATTCTCCTTCACTTGGCGAAAACAATACGCCATCGATTGATACGTAACGGGTGTTCCCCTCTTCGACCAGAAATTCGTTTATTCCTATGCAACTCTTGAACGGATTGACTCCCACTACTGTGACGGTGGCAGGGATGGTGATGCTGGTCAATTGTTTGCAATTCTCAAAAGCGAAATTTCCGATTTTTTTTAGTGTCGATGGCAAATTGAATTTTGTCACTTTTGTGTAATCTTTGAATGCCGAATCACCAATAGCATTTACGCTGAATTCGATTTCGTCGATAATGATTGACTCAGGAATCTCTACCTCTCCTCCGAGGTCGGTTCCAATGGTGGTACCGGTTATGATAACACCACGGCCTGTTTCATCATCTTCATCGAACTTATAGGTGAACACAATCTCCTGCGCAAAGAGCGAAGTGGTCATCGCGAGTATCCAGGTGAGTGAAAATATCTTTTTCATCATAGTGTACATGTTCAGGTTGTAATTAATCGATGGCGGTAATCTCTTCTTCGGTTGTTTGGATTTCCAGAATATCCAGGCCATCTCCACCTAATGTGCCGCCATTGACTTTGAGTGAAATGAAGGATCCGGCTTTGCCTGTGAGGTCAAGCTCAAAATAGCCTGTTTTGAGGGCGGTCGGAACATCGTCTTCCATTCCTATGATATCACATCGTAGATAGTATTTCTGAGGAATGACATAACCGACACCTACCTCTTGATAGATCAGGTTATCTGCGTCAACCGAAGGCTCGAGGTAAAGATCTGTTGAGCCTCCGATAGTGAAATTATTCCCGACGTCTGAGTTCGGTATGTCTTGTGCCGTGAATCCGGCAGGCAGCTGTCCTATAACGATCCATTTATTGGAACTGATTTCGTACGATTTGCAGTTATCGCTATAGAGACTCAATATAGCGTAATACTGTTCGTATGGGTTTGTCTGGTCATCGCAAAAGGCGATGCTGAAGGAGAGTTTGGTCACGATATGTTTGAATTCCAAAGCGACTTCTCCATTATTTGTGCTAGAGCTGACATTTGGGGCGACAGCAAGCATCATGTCATGATCTCCGTACAATTGGTTTTCGTCGAATTCGATGATTGTAGAATTGCCGGAGATCTTGATCTGCTCCTCCGAAATATAGGGCGAAAAGGCATAAAAATTGAACGAAGTGGTTTCGTCTGGCCAAGATTGATTGCCATCCGTTATCCAGTTGCTCTGTTCTTCGTCGTACCAGTAGTCACTTATGAAGAATAGATCCTTGTCGAGCCCTGTAGCTGCTTCTCTTTGGAATGCGCAAAGGACAAAGCCGTCTCTATATAAAGCGGCCTCTCCGTCCTCATCTTCTTCGTTTGCGCGGGTAGGAGCAGGAATAAAATCATTGGCAGAGGTACTGATTTCGATAGGAATCTCCGTGTTGGATTCGGCAGGAGTGTTGACTTCTTCCGAACAGCTTGCTAACAATGCGATTATGCCCAATATAGGAGAGTAGCTAAAATGTTTCATTTTATAGTCAAATTTCAGTTCGAGGGGTATATTGGTGCAAAAGTAATCATTTTTGGTGAATATACCCAAAAAGTGCCCTTTTTTTCTTCGAAAAAGGGCATTTTTAGACGAGAAGTTAATCTAAATGGTTACTCGGGTTTGGAACGACGATACTCAGCTGGCGTACAACCCGTCTGTTCCTTGAAGACTCGGTTGAAGTATTGCGGTGTCGTGAATCCGCAGGCATAAGCAATTTCGGCCACCGAGAGTTCAGTTTGTTCGGTAAGCAGTTGTTGGGCTTTCTGGATGCGCATCTGGCGAACAAGTTCGACAGGAGTCAGGTCCATGGCGCTCTTGACGCGTTTATAGAAGACCGGGTAGCTCATGTTCATCATATTGGCGCATTGTTCGACGGTAAAACACTCGTTGAGCATCTGCTCCTGTATGAGCGATAACAGCTCTTGTATGAACAGTTCGGTTTCGGTGTCTTTCTGCTGCGTTACCTCGGTATAGAACTTCACTTTGGCCTCGGTCAACTGGTTTTCCATTCGGGTCTTGCGCCGGCGGTCGATGTTGCGGATGGTGTAGAAAATGGCAAAGCCCAAAGCACCGGCGAACAACATCCAGAGCAAGGTGCGGAACCAGACTGTTTCGTAGAAGTAAGGTTCGACGCAGAGTGTGAGTCTGGCTGTGTGGTCACTCCACATTCCGTCGGCATTGGTGCTGCGTACCTCCAGCAGATAGTGTCCACCTGGCATATCGACGAAATGGATGTACGGTGAGTTCTGTAAAGGAATCCACTTGCCCTTGGGTCCATCGATACGATAGGCATATTGAATGCCTGATTGACCTGCATAGTCAAGCGCAATGAAATGGAGGGTGAAATTGCGGTCATCGGCAGCCAACGAGATCAACGTATCGGCAGGAGTGAAGTCGCGTATTGCCATCATCGTGTCGTTGCGGTGGATGGAGAGGTCGGTAAAGACCACCGGCGGCTGGAACGAACTGCGCTGTCTCTCTTGATGCAGGAAGCAGAGCATATCGTACTTCGAAGCCAGATACAGTCGGTGATGCAGCGTATCGGATACCGGAATGGCTTCGCTGCAGGCAGTACCTTGCAGGAAGGTCGAAAGCAACTGGAAGTCGGGAGTATATTTGCGCAGCGAATTCTCGGACATTACCCAGATGGCGTTGTCCGATGATTGTAGCGTGGCCAGTACTACATCGGGCACATCGCCATGACGGGTGTCATGATGCTCGAACTGTAGTTTGTCGCTGAGGGCAAAATGGGCAGGCAGGATATTGACTCCACCGCCGAAGGTACTGACCGCGATACGGCCGTCGTGCAATTCGGCAATGTTCATTACGCTGTTGCTGGCCAATGAATGAGGGTCTTGGGTGCAATGATTGCGATAGAAGACCAGACTGTCCTGATCCAGATCGGCAACCATGAGTCCGTTGTTGTGACCCACGAGCAGGCGATGATCGGAGGTCTCGCACAGCGTACGGATATAGTAATCGTTGGTGTTGCAGCCAGGCGTGTGGATGAAGCGCAGATGATCGATGCCCAGTCGGTCGTCCACCAAATCGAGTCCCTGTCCGTAGGTGCCCACCCAGATGCGACCGCGATGGTCTTCGAGCACATCATAGACCGAATGGGCTGCCAAGGCATCATCGCAGTTTGGCATAGGCAGATAGTGGGCAACGCGGAACGATGTAGCTTCGGCATTGCGAGGCTCAAGTACATAGAGACCTCGGGTGCGTGCACCTAACCAGATTCGGCCTTTCCGGTCCTGAAGCATGGTGTAGATGTTGGCAAGCAGAGCGCCACGCGTGGAATCCAGCAGACGCCCATCCTCCGAGATGTATCCCAACCGGTGATGAAGGCTGTCGTAGAGAGCTACGCCACCTTCGTCGCTCTTCGAATCCCGGTGCCAGCCGACCCAAAGCCGGTGCTGGTTGTCGAGCATCATGGCACGAGCCCCCATGGTGGTTTGGCGTCCCTCCATTTCGCCCACATAGTCAAACTCCTTGCGGCTGAAGACAAAGTAACAGAATCCTACTTCGTCGATGTTGCCCCACAGGTTGTGCTGTTTGTCGATGGCTCCACTGCGGATATAGACAGAGAGGCGGCGACGTCGTCCGTTCTCGTAGGTGTAAGCCTGTTCCAGCCGGTCGTTGTCAGCATCGTAGAAGGCCAATGGCAGACTTCCTCCCGGTTGTACCCAGACGGTGCCATAATCATCTTCGAATACAAACTGGAAGGCTGCAGTCGTGGCTTCTGCTGGCTGTCCGTGGTAGGCAATGGTTCGGATCTTTCCCTCTTCGATCACATAAACCTGGTCTTCGTTACCCATCAGCCACAACCTGTGCTGGCAGTCCTCGAAGGTATAGCGCAGTATTGCTGCCGAGAAGGGGTAGTATTGTATGTTTTGAGTTTTGAGTTTTGAGTTTTGAGCTTTGAGTTTTGAGTTGCTTGGATTGCTCAAGCTGCGTTTCGCGTCCCCTTCGGGGTTAGCGTTAAAAATGCTAACTCCGCCACGTTGGGAGAGAAGAATTCTGCCGTTGGAAAGCAATTTCAGATCCTCAATTTCTGCAGGTAGAAGAATCTCCTGGTCAATCAGAGTTTGGGCCTTGTAGTCATAGCGATAGAGCTTTTGCCGGGTAGCAATATAGGTCTGATCATTGTTGCTGACCAGATAACGGAATTCCTCATTGCCCACTTGTAGTGCTAAGTTGTGGATATAGGCACCCTTGTCCGTTAGGATCCATTCGTTGCCGAGGCTATCCTCTTTGATGTTATAGATTTTGTCGTAGTCGAACGGCAGGGTTATTTTTTCGGACTTCCAATGGCTGGGTTGCTGTTCGGTGATGCGTTGGAAGATGGAGTCGCCGTTGTAGGTCCACACAGCCCCGTTGCTCAGAGTGTAGAGCTGGTGGACTATGTTCCCATGTTCGGCAAGCGGGTTGCAGAAACAGTTGCGTTTGGTGTCGAACACATAGCAATGGCGGCCATAGGTCGAAACCCAGATGTTGCCTTGTTTGGAGAGAAGCAGTCGCATGACGCGATGGTTCTCGATGTGTACGCTGTCGCCAGGATAGGTCTTGAAGAGTCGAGTCTGGTTTCCATCGAAACGTACCAATCCATCCCATGTTCCGAACCAGATGTAGCCGTTGTCATCTTGTACGAAATGGGATATCTTGGACTGTGAAATCTTGTCTTGTGTCGGGTACAGTTTGACGGTCAGTGCCGAGCCGGTACCATCACCCGCCTTCATTGCAACGAATGTAGCGGGTATCGATAGACATAATAAGAGCTTTTTTAGTATAAATTTGAATTGCATAGGCATGTCCCCCTATGCAGGGGGATTAGGGGGTCTTTTTGTTCTTCTCTTTCTCCTCCTTTAGTTTCTTGACATAAGCCTTGTACATCTCGTGCCAGTTTCGGCCGTGGGTGTTGAAGTAGAGCTCGCACTTGTCTTTGGCAATGCCGAAGATTTCGGAGATCTCCTTCATGGTCTTGTAGTCAATGGCCATCTCGCGTGCCTCGCATAGGTAGGCGTTGCAGATGCTGTCCTCCAGAGGAGTCATGTTCGGAACGATATTGTGGTAACCCTTCAGTGTGAAGGCTACTTTGCCAATGGTGTATTGGTCGAGGATGCAGATGACCTGCTCTTCGGTCAACTCTTTGCGCAGACCATTCATGAGCGTTTCGTGGATGGAACGGGGCTGGGCTCCGTCGGCAATGATCTGCAGATCCACTTCACGCAGACGCTCGCCAGTTCGGGGATTGATGCCACGTGGACAGTCGTTCACATGGGCATTGTGCCATTCGGTGACAGCCTTGAGGTGATTGTGTATCAAGGTGCGTACACGTTTGGCTTTTTCGGTATCGTCCAGGTGCAGGCTGTCGGTCCACTTCTGAGCCTTTTCCTGCAAACCGGCTGCCCAACGCAGTTCGAAGTAGGTCTGTCTTGCCTCTTTGTCCATGTTGCCTTCGATGAGTGACTTGATGTTGCTCTTGGCGCCAGCCGGGAACTTCTCGATGCTGCCGAAACTCTGCAGCGCCTCCTCTTTCTCGATGGTCACCTTGCTCTCGTCCTGCATCTGCTTGGGCAGATTCCATATCGAAGCAAAGAAGTCATAGACTGGCTGACGTTTGCTCAACTTGAAGTCATGACGTTCGCCTGGCAGAAAGACATTCTGCAGTTTTTCCTCCGCACCATAGAATCCGTAGATGCGTTTCAGGAAGGGAACTTCGAGAGTAGGGTGTGTATGTGTCCAGTCCCCTTCGTCGCCCACCATCATGACAGGCTTTGGCGCAAAGGTGCCCAACAGTTCGGTTGCGCAGGTTCCACCTTGGCTATACATGATTGGCATACCACTTTCGCACGGACATCCGCCATCGAAGTGACTGCAGATCGAAACTACAGGACAACAAGCTGTGATGCGGTCGTCGATCACGGCCATCAGTACGGCATGCGTGCCTCCACCTGAACCACCATTGGTTCCTATACGGGTGGCATCAACGTCCTTGCGAGTCAAGGCATAATCCAGCAGACGTACGGCGCACATGGCTTGCCAGACGTGTGCCAGGCTGGATTGGTGGGCGGCTTTGCTGACCTGCATCTCCGATTCTCCCCAACCGAAGGTATCGAAGCTGATGCAGATGGCACCCATACGGGCCAGTGTGCCGAAGCGTGTTTGTAGCGCATCGTTGTATCTGCCATTGGCCCAATGTCCGTTCGGACAGATGATGACCGGGTATTTGCCTTGCTGGGCAACCTGTTTCTTAGCCGTTGCATTATTGGGTGCATATATCGAGCCACAGGTATAGTAACCCGGCACGAGTTCGAGGGCAATGTTCTGGACCGTGTAGCCGTCCATCTTGCGTACTTTGCCTAAGATGGGTTTCAGGGGTACACACTTTGTGAGCAGGGAGTCGATGCCCAGACGTTCGCGGACTTCGCGACGCAGACCGTTGCGTCGCACTTCCCATTCTTCTTTGTTGCTGTATAGTGTGGTCAAGTGGTTGAGCAGCTTCTCTCCGTCGGAGTCAAAGTGGCGCATGTATTCGTAGCGCTTGATCTTCCAGGTGTTTTTGCCCTGATCCCAAGCTTTGAAATCAAAGACACCGAGCACATTCTGCAACGATTCTTCGAGGCTGTATGGCTTGATTCTGCTTTGTGCGTATGTGACAATCAATCCGGTGGTATCTACATCGTATTTGAATTTCACTCCGAACTGTTTGCTCAAGTCTTTCATTACGTCGCTCAGCGGACGTGTCATCTTGTTGTCCGATACCGGTTTTTCTGTCGCCATGAGAGGAGCAACAGCCAGCATTGCGGTCATCATTCCGATTAAGATCTTCTTCATGTTCTGGGTATATACTTTTAGGTTGAGCTTCCGAAACCTCAATTTTTTTTATTCGGTGCAAATTTACTGATAATTTTTGAAACCTCCAAATGTTTGTCGATTATTTTGCTTAATTCCTCTTATTGCGCTTGCATAGATCAGGATTCTCCATCATTCTGAATCATTCTTGAAATCATTCGACCTGTACGTTTGAACGCTGATAACGCAGATGACACGATCAAGTGGATTAGAATTCTTTTAGTGTTACGAAATAACGCTATGCTCATGTAAGCTTTGGAAATCAACTTCACATTATTCCATTCCATCCAACAGAAAAAACGTCAGGTTTTGATGGTAAAATGGCAAAATAGTCTCCATTTTGGTTAAAAAGCAAAGAATGACAAGGTAAAATGTACAGGTATGAGATTTTTTTATTATCTTTGTACCCACATTCTTACAATTTGAGCTTATATATGCTAAAGAAAATCTTTGGGTTCGACCCCTCAACCATGACTCTGAAGAAAGAGATCATAGGTGGTATTACAACATTCTTGACGATGGCCTATATTCTTGCCGTCAATCCTTCGATATTGAGTGATGCAGGTATGGATAAAGGGGCAGTATTCACCAGTTCGGTTGTTGCTGCCGTACTCGCCACACTGGTGATGGCCCTCTATGCCCGATTGCCATTCGCTTTGGCTCCAGGCATGGGCCTCAATGCATTCTTTGCCTATTCGATAGTGCTCACTATGGGTTATACCTGGCAGTTTGCCTTGACGGCAGTCCTGATAGAGGGCATAATCTTCATACTGCTTACTTTGACCGGTTTGCGACAGAAGATTGTAGATGCCATGCCGTTGGTGCTGCGACAGTCGATTGCTCCAGGCATCGGACTTTTCATCGCCTTCATTGGTCTGAAGAGTGCCGGACTTGTGGCTCCGAGCGAAGCCACCTTCGTGACTTTGGGTAATCTGCATGACCCGGCTGTGCTGCTTGGCTGTTTCGGCATTCTGGTCACGAGTGTATTCCTGATTTATCGTGTGACAGGAGCCTTGCTGATCGGCATTGTGCTCACAGCCCTGGTCGGTATCCCACTGCAAGTCACCCATTTTGATGGTGTGGTTGCCCTTCCGCCAAGTCTGGCTCCGATCTTCATGCAGTTTGAGTGGGACCATCTCTTCTCGTTCGATATGGCTGTCTGCGTACTGACTTTCCTCTTTATTGATATGTTCGATACCATCGGCACCCTGATCGGAGTGAGCAGTCGTGCCGGTATGGTCGATGCCGAGGGAAATGTGCCTCGACTGAAGAATGCCTTTATGGCAGATGCCATTGGTACTACGGTTGGTGCCATGTTGGGCACTTCGACCGTTACCACTTTTGTGGAGAGTGCAGCAGGCGTCAATGCTGGTGGTCGTAGTGGACTGACCTCCTTTGCATCGGCTATCTGCTTTGCTTTGGCATTGTTCTTTGCCCCAATCTTCCTTGCTATTCCGGCACAGGCAACAGCTCCGGCATTGTTCCTGGTGGGTGTGATGATGATTGCCGATATCCGCAATGTCGATTTTAATCGATATCTGGATGCTATTCCCTGTTTTGTTACAATCGTCTTCATGCCGTTGACCTATAGCATCTCTGATGGTATCCTGATGGGCCTCATCTCTTATGTCATCCTTCGTCTCTGTCTGGGCCGTTGGAAGGAGATGAATCCTGGCATGTATATTCTTGCCTTACTTTCGATCCTTAAGTACGCGTTTTTGTAAACAAAGTGAAATAAAGAAAGGACGCAAAGAGCGCAAAGGGGGCCTCGCAAAGGATCTTTTTGATTATGATAAACTGCAAGGTCAAATAAGGAAAGAAAGTCCTTAGGTCCCTTTTTTCAACCTTGCCAGTTGATTGACATAGATATATAATATTCCCTTTGCGAGGCCAACTTTGCGTCCATAGCGGACTTTGCGTGAGTGCCATAACTATTTACAACGAGGCCAAAGGGTATATAGTTACCTAAAGAAAACTTCTCTAGACTCCCATAACTCTGCGAGGATTTATAAGGACGTTAGAACCAATGGCGTCACCCTAAATTAATGGCTCGCAGAGGAATCATTATTGGGGCACTCACGCAAAGGACGCAAAGAGCGCAAAGGGGGCCTCGCAAAGGATCTTTTTGATTATGATAAACTGCAAGGTCAAATAAGGAAAGAAAGTCCTTAGATCCCTTTTTTCAACCTTGCGAGTTGATTGACATAGATATATAATATTCCCTTTGCGAGGCCAACTTTGCGTCCATAGCGGACTTTGCGTGTGTGCCATAACTATTTACAACGAGGCCAAAGGGTATATAGTTACCTAAAGAAAACTCCTCTAAACACCCATAACTCTGCGAGGATTTATAAGAATTTATAAGGACGTTAGAACCAATGGCGTCACCCTAAATTAAAGGCTCGCAGAGGAAGCATTATTGTGGCACTCACGCAAAGGACGCAAAGAGCGCAAAGGGGGCCTCGCAAAGGATCTTTTTGATTATGATAAAAACTGCAAGGTCAAATAAGGAAAGAAAGTCCTTAGATCCCTTTTTTCAACCTTGCGAGTTGATTGACATAGATATATAATATTCCCTTTGCGAGGCCAACTTTGCGTCCATAGCGGACTTTGCGTGAGTGCCATAACTATTTACAACGAGGCCAAAGGGTATATAGTTACCTAAAGAAAACTTCTCAAAACTCCCATAACTCTGCGAGGATTTATAGGCACGACAACTTTTTGTATTGTCCCTTTTACTTCCCTTTTACTCCCTTTTTACTCCCTTTTTACTCCCGAAATTTAAATTATCTTACTTGATCCAATAAATCTCGTTGGACTTGCCAGAGAGAGAGGTGGTGCCATCGGAATTGACCTTGACAGAACCGGATTGGGAAATAGAACCATCCTTGCTGACTTTGAAGAGAGAGTGCTTGCCTGGCTTGAGATGCTGGATTTGAGCCTCGCCATCGGAGGTAAAGTAGAGGAGGGCAGAGTTCTCGTTGCTCAAGGTCTTGGCAACAGGGCCATCGAGTGGACGCATTGTGGAAAGCGAAGCCAGTAGCGCAGTATCCTGAATCTTGACATTGCAGGCAGAACCACCTGCCATGAGAATAGCCCAACCCAGATCCGGATAGTTCTGGACATAGAAGGTAACTGCCTTGTCGGGATACTGAGAGGTATATTCATAGACGCTCTTGTAGGCCTCGGCAAAACCAGTCTTGCCCACAGGTTGTTTGCGGATGTGCTGACGTGGTGCCATGTTGAGTCCTCCGAGTGGATCCCAAATATCTTTTGGATTGCGATTGTCAGGCACGCGATAGAACCAGTATTGGATCTGGATGATGTCGATGACCTTGTTGAGACGGGCATCTGCCAAGAGAGAATCCTGAACATCCTTCGTGCAAGCCAAGGCGACCATTGGGTGACGACCCGTTTCGGCCTCCCATTCGGCAATGCACTCCAACCAGAAACGGGTGAAGTGAAGTGGTCCTGTATATTCGTTGCTGATCAGGTGAACTACGTTCGGATGGTCCTTCATCTGTTCGAGGTTCTCGCGGATATACTGGCGATGAAGTTCTCGCATGGTGGCGTTCTGCTCGTCGTAGAACCATTCTGCCACAAAGACACGTTTGTCGCCTGTGAATGGAACGGGTTCAGGGAAGACGGTTTGGTTGATGTTGTTGACCGGACGCCAAGGACAATCAACCCAATGGGCACCAGCTTCGAGGATATTGTGCTGGAAATAGTGTTCCAGATAGAGCAGATGGTCTGGTGCCTTCTCGCAGAACTCCTTCAGACGGCTGAAGTACCATTGGTTGGACTGGGTAAGATCGTAGCGCGAGAGACCTTCCCAGGCAGTTCCCTGTCCGCTACGGTCCCAAGGCTGTTCGTAGAATGGAGCCCAACATTCTGCATCACGACGACGGATGCGTTCGTGGTCGTCGCGACGACGTTCATACCACAAGCCATAGCATTGGTCGTAGGCCAGTTTGCCGGTTTGTTCCATGAAGGCAACTACACTATCTACACGGTCTGTCAAACCGATACCTTCGCGATCTGGCACAAAACGGGTCAAGGCAGGCTGCGCTTTTTTCTCCAGATAGTTCGGACGGAGTTTGCCGTTCCACCAAGGGGCATCGTATTTGCCACCTAAAGCGAGATGTCCGTTGAGGAGCATCTTGCCATGGACGATTTCGAGTTTTGAGTTTTGGGTTTTGAGTTTTGAGTTGTTTGTGGCCTTGGTCTTTTGAAACTCGACCAGACAAGGATGTTGCTGGATGCCAAGGATCCAGTTCTCAAGTGTCAGACGAGGAACTTCGCGTGCCTCCTTGGCGCAGGCCATAGCCACTTCGACGGTCGGACTGCTGGATGCTTCGGTGTTGCGTGGGAGAATCTGCGACAGACGGGCGTTGACCATCGAAAGCAGCGAATCGTTGCCTGCGGTCTTCTTGCGTCTTTCTTCCAATTGTCCGTAGTAAAGCGAACGGGGCTTGATGTGGCTGTTGGACGATTTCCAGATACCATTGCCCGAGAACTGGCTCCACGAACCATACGCACGGTTGTGGTTGAGGGTATCGGGACTATAGCAATGAATCTCAGCAGCCGAACATTGCCAGCAGGTGCCATTGGCTGCTGTCCATCCGGCTCCATTGTTGTCCTGATCGATGTTTGCCATCATGATGTCGTGGCCATCGATATCGACAATGTCCATCAGCAGACCAGTACTCCAGGCGTCGATGGCACCGCTGTAACTCAGTGCTTCGCGAGCCTCGCATTGCACGAAGGCATTCGGACCTGCAGCACCCCAGCCGGTGGCAAAAGCATGCATGGCACGATCGGCCAGACAGCGTTGCACCAGAACCTGTTGTCCTAAGACATAGAAGGCATTGCGACGATGGTTGGCCTCCTCGCTGACCGGATTGCGATAGATACAGTCCTGGATAGTGATGCGCTGGGCATCAGGTTGGACAATGACACCACTGCCAGCCAATTGTTCGAAGTTCACGTTACGGACCCAACAGTCTTCGGCATGATCCAGACTGATGCCAGTCCAAAGGTGCTGTTCGTCCTTGGGATTCTGGCTCTTGACTTCGGCGCAGATGGTCAGATCTTCCACACCACACAGACTGATACGACCATTGCTGGCGATGGTCTGCACATAGACGGCATCATCGCCCCAGTTCCATGGGATAGGGGCAGAGAGTGAAGAGGTCGGGGTAACTGTGCGACGATAGCGGATATCTACATCGCCAGGCTTCCAGCCCAAAGCGCTGATACCACCACCGTAGATATCGCAGCCGAGCTGTTTGATCCATTCCTTGGTGCTTGGGTGAACAATCTCCACTACAGTCCCAGCCTTGAGTTGGCTGAAGTCCTGACCATGCGTCCAGAGGGTGTCGGACGTATAGGTGCTGCGTTGGCCTTCGATACAGATGGCTGGCTGACGATTGACCCCTTGGAAAAGCAGACGGGTCTTGTCGGCTCCTGCACCTTTGATGATGATGTTGCTGCTGTGAATCTGCAATCTGCCACTCACGGTGTAGGTTCCCTCGTCGAGCAGGATAGCACCAACAGACTTGGTCGCTGCCATTTCGTCGATGGCACGCTGTATGTCCTGCGTCTGGTCTTCGCCAGTACAAGGAACCTTGATGCGACTGTAGAACGATGGAATAGTGTCTTCGGACGCTTTGAATCCGCAATAAGAGTAATCGACTGGAATCTCCTGCTGATGTTGAGCCGAGGCATTGAGAGAAATAAATGCCAACGAGAGGAGTCCGTATTTCCACAAGTTATTATTCATTTTGAGCGAAGGTTATTTGTTGTGGCGCAAAGATAGGTATTTTTTCGGTTGTTGGCCAAATGTTTTGTATATTATTTGATACTGAGACCAAATATAATGACTAAAATTTGGTTATTTGCAGGAAATAACGTACATTTGCACCTCGAAACAGAAACAATAAATAAAGAAACGATATGAAACAAAGCGTTGAAACCCTCTGCCTGCATGGCGGTTGGAAGCCTGAAAAGGGCGAGGCACAGCAGTTGCCTATCTATCAGAGTACAACATTCCGTTATACAACCAGCGATCAGATGGCTCGTCTTTTCGATTTGAAAGATGAAGGATATTTCTATACCCGTCTGGCCAATCCAACCAACGATGCCGTTGCCAAGAAGATTGCAGCCATGGAGGGTGGTATTGGCGCTATGCTGACTTCATCGGGTCAGGCAGCCAATCTTTATGCTGTATTCAATATCTGCGAGTGTGGCGGACATGTGATTGCAAGCAATGCCATCTATGGTGGTACCTTCAATCTGTTGGGCACTACCCTCAAGAAGATGGGTATTGAGTGCACCTTCATCGATACCGATTGGAGCGATGAGCAGATCGAGGCTTGCTTCAAGGAGAACACCAAGTGCTTCTTCGGAGAGACCATCTCCAACCCTGGTGGCAATGTGTTCGATATTGAACGTTTCGCTAAGTTGGCTCATAAGCATGGTGTACCGTTGATCGTTGATAATACCTTTGCTACTCCTGTCAATTGCCGTCCATTTGAGTGGGGCGCAGACATCGTAACTCACTCTACGACTAAGTATATGGATGGTCATGGCTCACAGGTGGGAGGATGCGTGGTCGATAGTGGCAACTTCGATTGGGAGGCTAATGCCGAGAAGTTCCCGGGTCTGACTACTCCCGACGAGAGCTACCATGGCATCATCTACACCAAGCAGTTCGGCAAGATGGCTTATCTAACCAAGATGACCAGCCAGCTGATGCGTGACATGGGCTCTATTCCTTCGCCACAGAACAGCTATCTGTTGAATCTCGGTTTGGAGAGTCTGGCTGTGCGTATGCGCCAGCATTGCGCCAATGCCAAGGCCGTAGCAGAGTGGTTGAGCAATAATCCTAAGGTGGGTTGGGTGAACTATTCGGATCTTCCATCGAACAAGTATCATGCCCTGCAGCAGAAGTATATGCCTAATGGTACTTGTGGTGTGATTGCCTTTGGCCTGAAGGGTACTCGTGAGGATGCTATCCGTTTTATGGATAATTTGCAGTTCATCAGTATTGTGACTCATGTGGCCGATGCCCGTACCTGTGTACTCCATCCAGCCAGCCATACCCATCGCCAGATGTCGGACGAACAGCTTCGAGAGGCTGGCGTCGCTCCTGATCTTGTTCGCTTGTCGGTTGGCATCGAGAATGTTGAGGACATCATTGCTGACCTTGAGCAGGCTATGAACAAGTAACAGCTAAAACACAAAACAGAACTTGCAAGCAGTTTGCAAAGTTAGGCAAAAGCTATTGTGAGATTTTGATAACTCGGATATTATCATTATCTTTGCGCACAAAATAAAAGCAAAGACAATGAAAAAGAACCGAAACACATATTATAATATAAAGAAGCAGGTAGAGCAGATCTACTTGCTTCTGTTTGTCTCTGCCTCAACCTTGGTGGCAGGTTGTCATGGTGAACATCATCACCATGAGTCAGATCATGAAGAGCATCAGCATCATAGCACCAATGGAGTAGAGTTCCCGCACGAGATGAGCGAAAGTATTGACTTCGCGATTGCATCGGTCGAGAAAAGACAGATGGGCAATGTGATCCGTACGGTAGCCAGGGTCCTGCCGGCTCAGGGCGATGAGATTCTGTTGACGGCCAAGGCCGATGGTATAGTGCGGTTGAGTAAGTTGCATCTTATTTCGGGTGTTGAATTGAAATCCGGTGAGACACTTTGTACCGTCAATGCCTCGGCTGTGTTGGGTAATAACCTTGAAGCTCAACAACAGCAAGCTCAGGCAGAATGGCAACGTGCCAAGGCCGAACTGGAACGTATGGAGACTTTGAGATCTGACAAATTGGTGCTTGAGAGTGAACTGCAACGGGCTCGTGCAGACTATGCACAGGCCGAGGCACAACTGAATGCTTTGCAGAAGGGCTTTGGACAAGGTGTACAGAGTATCAATAGCCCACATGCTGGCTTTCTGAAGGAATTGCGTGTGAACGATGGACAATATGTGTCGGCTGGTGATGTGGTGGCTGTAGTTGTCCAGAACCAACGTCTGCAATTACAGGCTGAGGTGCCAGCCCGTAGAGCTTCGGATCTGAAGAGAATCGTCGGTGCGAATATGCGTCCGATGAATGGTTCGGAAACTCTTTCTCTCGAGTCACTGAATGGTAAGCTATTGGCTTATGGTCGTCAGACCGTTGGTAATAGTTCATTCTTACCGGTTGCTTTCGAAGTGGATGCTCACGAAGAGGTTGTCGTCGGGTCGATGGTAGAACTGTTTGTTCGTACGCAAAGCGACGAGACCGTCTTGTGTGTGCCTGCTACATCGGTATTGGAGGAGATGGGCAGTTTTTTTGTCTATGTGCAGATAGAACCGGAGTTCTACGAGAAACGTCAGGTGCGTATCGGTGCCACTGATGGTCTCTATACGGAAGTTGTTTCGGGATTGAAGGCAGAGCAGACGGTTGTTAGCCGTGGTGCCGTCATGGTGAAGTTACAGCAATCATCAGGTGGGCTTGATCCTCATGCAGGACACAATCATTAAGGCTTTGCCTTAGTGAAGTTATTAGTTACTAGTTATTCTTTGAGTTTACATGATCGATAAAATAATATATTTCTCATTACATAATAGAGTGGCGATATGGTTGGGTATCCTGCTGGTCCTTTTGGGAGGTTTGTATGCAGGACAGAAGATGGATATTGACGTCTTCCCTGACCTCACGGCACCGACTGTTGTGATAATGACAGATTGCAGTGGAATGGCGTCGGAAGAGGTTGAACGACTGGTGACTTTCCCAATTGAGACTGCCTTGAATGGAGCTACCAATGTGCGCCGTGTACGCAGTGCTTCGAACTTCGGCAATTCGTTTGTCTGGGCAGAGTTCGATTGGGGCATGGATGTGTTCCGTGCACGTCAGATTGTGAGCGAGAAACTGGTCACTTTGTCCGAATCTTTGCCTGCAGGTATAACTCCGCAGTTGGCACCACAGTCCAGTGTGATGGGTGAGATTATGTTTGTGGGACTGAGGACTTTGAACGATAACCCTAACGCTGACCCTAACACGAGCGCCATGGATTTGCGTTCGTTGGCCGATTGGGTGATCAAGCCTGCGATCCTCTCGACGGGAGGTGTGAGCCAAGTGACGGTGATTGGAGGAGATTACAAGCAGTATCAGGTCTTGGCGGATCCGATGCGCATGAAGGTCTATGGCGTGACGATGGAGGATCTGGAAAAGACGGTACGGACCATGTGCCAAAATAGCGAAGGTGGCGTGATTCGTGACTTCGGCAACGAATATGCCTTGCGAGGCATCGGTCGAACCAACGATTTGGAAGAGTTGAAGAGTTCACCCGTTCCAGTATCTAAAGAATCCGCTAATCCCTCATCGCTCACCGCTAACCGAACTGTCCTCCTCTCGGACGTGGCCGATGTGGTCATTGCCCCAGCCGTGAAGATGGGAACAGCGTCGATGGACGGTCAGCCAGCCGTCATTCTGTCGGTTAGCAAACAGCCGAACATCAATACGCTTGAGGTTACCCGTATGATCGAGGCAAATCTGAATGAGATAAGCAAGTCTTTGCCGAACGATGTGGAGCTCAACTGTCATGTCTTCCGCCAAGCAGACTTCATCGAGGCATCGGTCAATAATGTCGGGCATTCGTTGGTGGAGGGTGCCATTCTCTGTATCATCGTGCTGTTTCTCTTCTTGGGTTCCATTCGAACAACGGTTATCTCGGTAGTGGCTATTCCTTTGTCGCTTTTGGGTACACTGATTGTGTTGTGGGCTTTGGATATGGAGATTAACACGATGACTTTGGGTGGTATGTGTATCGCTATCGGCAGTCTGGTGGATGACGCTATCATCGATGTGGAGAATGTATATAAGAGACTGCACAACCTAAACGCTAACCCTAACTCCGCAGGGGACGCAAAACGCAGTTTGAGCAACGCTAATTATGTTGATGTGATTTTCCAGGCATCGAAGGAGATTCGATCGAGCATCATGAATGCAACGTTGATTGTGATTGTGGCCTTCACCCCGATGTTTTTCCTATCGGGCATGGAGGGCAGAATGTTGAAGCCTCTTGGCATCACCTATATAATTGCTCTTGCCATGTCGCTGATTGTGGCTATGACCGTTACGCCATTGCTTTGTCGATTGCTGTTGATTAACCCTAACGCTAACCCTAACCTTAACCCTAACGCTAACGATAACTTCGAAGGGGACGCGAAACGCAGCTTGAGCAACCCTGGTGAGCGTGCTTTTGTCACTCGCATGAAGGTCGGTTATGAGAGTTCGCTCCGTTGGGTGTTGGCGCATCAGCAGGGTGTCTTGGCATCGACGATTGTGCTTTTTGTTCTTTCGGTTGCTGTGCTCTGCACTTTCGGCAGCAGCTTCCTTCCTGCCTTCAACGAGGGGGCTTTGACCATTTCGGCTGTCTGTAAACCTGGCGTCTCGCTCGATGTCAGCGATGACATAGGCCGTTTGCTGGAACAACGCATTCATTTGGTGCCAGAGGTGACCAGTACAAGCCGTAGAACCGGACGTGGTGAACTTGATGAACATTCGCAGACTACCAATTCATGTGAGATTGATGTGACCTTCGATGCTGCGAAGTCTGGCCGTTCTGCGGAGGCGATTACACAGGATATTCGTCATCAGATGTCGCATGTGCCGGGTGTGGCTACCATTGTTGGACAACCTTTGGGCCACCGTATCGATCACATGATCAGTGGCACACGTGCGTCGATTGCCATCAAACTGTTTGGTGCCGATTTGAACGAGATGTATGCGACCGGTATGAAGATCAAGCAGGTGATTGGAGAGATTGACGGTCTGGTCGATGTGAACGTTGATCAACAGGTCGAGACTCCACAACTGCATCTCCGTCCGAACCGATTGGCAATGGCTCGTTATGGAATCTCAATGGAACAGTTCAACCAGTTGGTGACTTGTGGCTTTGGTGCCGAAAAGATAGGAGAGATCTACGAAGGCCAGCGCAGCTATGATCTGGTGCTTCGATTGGCACCCCAATACACCGGTAGCATCAATGGTGTACGACAGGCTCTGATTGATACGGACAATGGCGATAAAGTGCCTCTTGCTGAAGTCTGCGAGATTGTTTCGACCTCAGGACCGAGCAGTATCTCGCGCGAAAATGTGCAACGCAAACTGGTGATTGCTGCCAACGTGAGCGGTCGCGATGTGGTAAGTGTGGTCGAAGATATACAACGTACCATCGACGACAAAATTCATCTGCCTGAAGGTTATCGGCTCGAATATGGCGGACAGTTTGAGAGCTCTCGTAGTGCGACACGTACGCTGGTTATTGCGACTCTGTTGGCACTTGTCATCATTTTCTTCCTGCTCTATGCCGAATTTCGGAATTTTGCCTTGTCTGGCATCGTGATGTTAGGCCTGCCTTTGGCCCTGATAGGAGGTGTTTTGGCGATTGCTTTGTCATCGTGGGTGATGAGTATTCCAAGCATTATCGGTTTCATCACGTTGTTCGGTATTGCTACGCGCAATGGCATTCTTCTCATCAGCCGTTATCGTCAGGGAGATATCATCGAGGGCAGTATTGATCGTCTGAATCCTATTTTGATGACTGCATTGACCTCTGCCTTGGCTTTGATCCCTATGATCTTGGCCGGAGATAAAGCAGGCAACGAGATACAGTCGCCGATGGCTGTGGTTGTGCTGGGTGGTCTGCTCTCTTCGACATTGTTGAATCTTTATGTAATGCCTGTTATCTATGAAATATATCGCAAGCACGTTGCTTCTGCTATGGCTGACTAATGTCGTCGAAGCTCAGGATTTCTCCAGAATCCTGCAGAGCATCGAAGAGAAGAGTACCCGTCTGGAGGTGGCTCGCGTCGAAACCGAGGCGCAAAAGGCTGAGAGCCGTGAACTTTCTGCCTTGGCCGATCCGGAGGTGGGTGTCAATTACCTCTTTGGTCGCGATGGTATCGGGAACCGTTGGGATCTGAATGTGTCGCAAACCTTCGACTTCCCTTCGGTTATTGCCCGCAAACGGAAGGTGGTAAAGGAACTTCAGCGGGTCAGCGATCTGCAGTATCTCTCTACCCGTCAGCAGATCCTGCTCACAGCTCGTAAGCTTTGTATTGAGGTGGTCTATTGCAATGCCATGATGGAGCATTTGAACGAAGATTTGGAGGAGACGCAGGCTATGCAGACGGCCTACGAAACTCTGTTCGAAAAGGGCGAGGCAACCATCATTGACCGCAATAAGGCACATCAGGCAGTCTTGTTTTTTCATGCGGAATACAATGAGTTCCTGACCATGAAGGAGAACCTGCTTTCGGAACTGAAGTGCCTGAATGGAGGAGAACCGGTGCAGATTGACGATACGGTCTTTGTGCATCAACCCCTTTCGCCGGACTTTGACCAATGGCTCGAAGAGCATCTGGACCGTCATCCGGACATGCAGTTGGCACTTGGCGAAAAACAAGTGCGTGAACAGACGTTGAAGATGGAGCGCTGGAAGTGGGCTCCCTCTCTGCGCGTCGGTTATATGGGTGAATTTGCTCGCGACGAGAAGTACCAGGGACCCTCGGTCGGTCTTTCGCTACCTTTGTGGAGCAATGGACGAAAAGTTAAGTCTGCCAAGTTGCATCTTTCGGCATCGGAAACAGCGCTTGCAGATACGAGAATGCACTTGGTGACCCAACTGCAGAGTGTGTATCGTGATGCCTTGCAGTTGCAGGAAACTTACCGACAGTTCCACAAACACCTTACGCATTGCGATAATTCGGAACTCCTTCGTAAATCGCTCGAAGCCGGGCAGATCACACTGCTTACTTACCTTCAGGAATTACAGTATGTGCACGAAATGCACGAGAAACTGCTCGAAACAGAAAAAGAATTAGAACTACGAAAAGCAGAGTTGTTGTTTTAGCCTAGTGTTGCGTCTCAATGAGATTAAATAATAATCAAGAATTAATAACTAATTTTGAACAACTACTTATAAAACTCTGAGAAGAGGAGAAGACAAGAAGACTTACGGTTGTAAACAACTTCTATTCTTCAAATCATTCTTTGAGAATATAAAAAGAGGTCTCCTTCAAGTGAAGGGGACCTCCTCATCAATATATATAAGCTGTTTTTGTTGTTCCCGATCTATTAATATCCTGGGTTCTGGAAAATCTTCTTGTCGCCATCCATGTTGTCAAGCTGATCCTGTGGGATTGGACGGAGATAGAAGTTCTTTTGGATATCGCGGGTTACCTCTTTGACGTCCGCACCACGGCCATTAGCGTCGGCAATGTGGTAAACTTTAGCCTTCGTGTGCCAAGTCTGAGTACGAACGAGGTCGAACCAACGATAGCCTTCGCCCCAGAACTCACGGAGACGTTCATCGAGGATGTAGTCGATTGTGATGGTGGCTGGAGTAGCTGCAACGAGGTCTGCACTGTAATCGTTTACAACGGTCAATGATGAGTAACCCGTACCGCTGCAGACTACGCTATAGTCGTTGAAACGTGTCTTCCACTTGCCCGCACGTGCACGAAGTACGTTAACGAGATCACGAGCAGACTTAGAACCAGTAGCTCCCTTAACAGCAGCCTCTGCAGCGATAAGATAGAACTCAGAGAACTTAGCAATTACGAATGGACGAGGAGAAGAACCGTTAGGGTTGCCTAACTCTTTGGCCTCGTTTCGGTCAGTACGGTGTCCAATGTGCTTCCATACGCCAGGATATGACTGACGGCTGATATCGCTAATATTGATGACGTAGGCAGATTCACCTGGCAATTCGCCAGCATTGATCTTACCATTTTCAGTCTTGTAAACAACTTTTGGATCATCGTAGCTGAGGAACTTCAAGAATACCTCGTCATTTTTGATGACATTGCCATTAGCGCCAAGTGCAAAGTTTGCGTTGTTGCCTTTTGCCATGTTGACACGGTACTCGGTAGTGAAGGTTCCATCCCAACGTGAATCCTTGTCAACATCGGTGAACTTCTTGAGTGCATCAGGAATAGGAGCCATATGAGTCCAAGGACGACCAAGTGGCTGACAAGCCTCACGAAGCACAGGATTACTTTCAACCTTATTGCCATCGTCATCAAGAACGAAAGTGCCATCTTCAGTCACATTATATGCCTTCATATCACCGCAATAGTTCCACTGGGTGAACCAGCCGGCGAAGTTCTCAGGCGCATTACCGCTACCCCAGCCGAGACCACCACCATTGTAGAAGTCGTCATCTACAGTGTGGTCAGCCCAAAGGAGCCACTCTGCGTTACGGTCGTTTTGCCAGAAGTTTACGTCCAAGTATGTCTCTTGGAGTTTGTATGGACCCGGGTTGTTGATAGCTTCCAAAGCAGTGTCGTATGCCTTTTGGAAGTAAGTTTTTGCTTGACTCTTATCGCGGTTTTTGGTAGCAGGATAGGTGTCAATGTTCTCTGGGTTCTCAAGCCACCATGCATAAGTCAAATATGCCTTAGCAAGATAGAGACGAGCTGTTGTCTTGGTTACTGCGCCTGTTACACGAGGTTTCTCGTCGAGGTCAGCAATTGCCTTCTCAAGATCTGGGAAAATAGCTTCCAGATAAACCTCATCGACAGTATTACGAGTTGAAGTACGCTTAGGAGAGGTATTTGAGTGGAGTTTGCCACCACCTAAATCCATTGGTACACCACCAAAGGTCTGAACCAACTGGAAGAAGTAGAAGCCACGGAAGAAGTATGCCTCAGCGATGAGATTATCTGCAATACCTACGGCTGATGCATTTTCGATCACAGCACAAGCTGTATTGATTTCAGAGAATGATCTACCCCACAGACGACCTGTTGGGTCAGTAGTTGATGTGATTGCACCTACACCCGACATATCGATATTCTTCTGGTTGCCATCGCCTGAGTGACCATAAGTATATGTGTCAGTGCCAGACTCGCATCCTGTCAAATAATATGCCTCACCGTAGAGATTGCGGAGGTGAGAGTAAAGAGAGGTCAAACCGCCCTTTACGCCCTCTTCGGTTGTGAAGAAGGTTGGGTCGAAACTACTGCGTGGCTGCTCGTCGAGCACATCCTGGCAAGATGTAAGTGCCATAGTAGAGAGAACTGCCAAGCCGCAGAGACGGAAAATATTTTTCTTTTTCATTGTGTATTCAGATTGAAGAATTAGAATGTTACGTTAAGACCAAACAGGTAGTTACGTGTGCAAGGTGAGTTGGTACCAACCACTGGGATTGCGTGACCGTCCATCTGAGTAGCGTGGAACTGACCCTGGTTTGACATAGAGTTTGGTTCTGGATCCAACTTGCTCTCCTTGTAGTAGTCTGAAGAGATTACGAATGGGTTCTGGACAGTTGCATAGACACGTACTGAGCTGAGACCTGTATTCTTGAGTAACTTTCGGTCGAAGTTATAACCCAAAGTGATGTTGCGGATCTTGCAGTAACCACCATCGAAGAGTCCGAGGGTAGAACCATACTTTGGATTATCGCCAGACTGAACACCACCTGGCTTTGGATATTTTGCACCTGTGTTTTCTGGAGTCCAGTAATCGACCTTAACGTTTCCACGACGACCAGTCAACATATTGAGGTAGCCGTATGAACTATAGAGGGTAGAAACAATCTTGCCACCAACCTGATAGGCACCGATGATGTTGAGATCGATGTTCTTCCATGCTACGCGAGTGTTGAAACCACCAGCGAACTTTGGCTCAAGAGAGATGATCTGACGGTCATCTGGGCCGATAGCCTGAAGGTTACCCTCCTTGTCATAACGCTTGGTGTACTTAACCTTGATCATACCTTCGTTACCACCTGGCTCAAGAGTTTCGAGCAAATCGAAATCCTTGTCGCCCTTGTTCCACAGACCATTGTATTCAAAGTCGTAGATAACGTCGATTGGGTGGCCAACGAACCAGCCGTTACCCTCTTCTTTATCCTTACCAGATGAGAGTGCAACGAGTTTGTTGCGGTTGGCTGCTACGTTGAAGCCAGCCTCCCATGTCCAACCATTCTTGTCCTGAATGATAGTGCCGTTGATGGTCATTTCAAGACCCTTGTTCTCTGTCTTACCGACATTGCCAGTGAAGCTACCTACACCTGCGGTGCTTGGCAAAGATACGTTGAGAAGGATGTCGTTTGTCTTCTGAACATAATACTCAACAGTACCATTGATGCGACCATTGTAGAGTGAGAAGTCAATACCATAGTTGAAAGTCTTTGAATACTCCCAACCGAGATTTTTATTAGCAAGGCTGTTGGTGTAATATCCAGTGGCATAAGTATCACCGAAATTGTAAGGTGTTGTGCCGAGGCTACCGAGGGTAGAGTATGGTGCAATGGCTTGGTTTGAAGTTTCACCATAGCCGAAGCGAACCTTCAGGTTGTCGATCATGTCAAGATCCTCCATGAAGGATTCCTTTGCAACATTCCAACCGAGAGAGAATGCTGGATAAGTGTGCCACTGGTGTCCCTTTGCCAAACGAGATGAGGCATCACCACGGAAGGCTACAGATGCCATATACTTGCTGTCGTAGGTGTACATTGCACGGCCCATCCATGAAACAAGGCCTGCCTGCCAATACTGCTGATTGTTTGGATTGACGGTAAGGTCTTTGCGTGCGTGTCCAATATTATAATACTGGAAGTAGTCTGCTGGAATATCACCACCACTGATGGCTGACTGTGTGTAGGTGGTCTGCTCTGCAGAATAGAGGCCTACGAGGTTAATCTCGTGCTTTTCGGCGAAGGTCTTGTCGTATGAAAGCACGTTCTCGACTGCCCAGTTCTGATATTCACTGTGCTGGAGAGAAGCACCGTTAGGATTGGTTGGGCTTACTGCATTGACACCAACGCCAGTGAAACCTCCATTTTTGCTTGAACGATAATTCAAGCCGAGGTTGATGCGATACTTCAAGCCTTCGACCCAAGGACACTCGATTTCACCGAACAGAGTGTTGTAGGTGCCAACGGTCTTGTTCTCCTGAACCCAATTTTCGCCAACTTCATCAAGTACGTCTTTTGTGATGATCCATGAGTCATCTGAACCCATGTGTGCAACGCGTCCCAATGGATCAGAAAGATTGTTTGGATCAACAAGTGGAGACATCTGGAGAATACCATACATGCCGAGTTGTGTTCCCTCTGTATTGTTCATTGTGTTGGTTGACGAAAGACCGAAACGAAGATATTTTCCTACCTTCTGGTCGATGTTGGCGCGAACTGATATACGGTTGAATGCCTGAGTTGGTACAACGCCTTCGTCGTGCATATAACCGGCACCAAAACTGTAGCTGCCACCATTGGTGCCACCATTGACTGTAATATCGTGGCTGGTCGAAACACCAGTCTGGTAGAACAAATCCTGCCAGTTGGTGTTAACACCATCATGTTCATCAATACCATTTGTGTATTTGCCTGCGAGCTTACGCATCTTCGAGAGTTCGTCACCGTTCATCATCGGAACCTCATTGAATAGGGTCTTGAAGCCTACATAACCATTGTAGGTTACCTTGGCAGGAGTACCTTGTGCACCCTTGTTGGTAGTGATCATGATGACACCGTTAGCACCACGCGAACCGTAGATAGCAGTTGAAGATGCATCCTTCAAGATGTCCATAGACTTGATGTCCGATGGATTGATATCAGAAAGGTTGCCGAGGAATGGAATACCATCGAGAACGATCAATGGATCATTAGAAGCAGAGAGTGAACGCTGACCACGGATGCGGATACGCATTTCTGCACCTGGCTGTGAGTTGGTCTGCTGCATGTCAACACCAGCTACTCGGTTCTGGAGTGCCTGTGTGATGTTGGAAGATGGATTTTCCATCAACTTGCCTGCGCTTACAGAAGCAACAGAACCTGTGACAGCCTCTTTGCGCTGCGTACCATAACCGATAACGACTACGTCATTGAGCATCTTGCGATCCTCGGACATGGCTACTTTGACATTTGCACCTGCGGCAACGGTCTGATTCTCGTAACCCACGAACGAGATGATGAGGGTTTGTCCCTTTTCACACTTCAAGGTGTAGTTACCATCGATGTCGGTCATAATGCCCTGAGTGGTGCCCTTGATCTTGACGCTTGCGCCAGTAATCGGATCACCATTCTCATCTGTAACGGTACCAGTAGCCGTGAAGCTCTGTGCCCAAGCCCCAACAGGTAGGAGTCCCATTGCACAAAGAAGACCTGCTGTCTTCAATGTTGTTTTGGTTGTTTTCATACTAAGATTGGTAAAATTAATAATGTGTTTAATTTGGTATGACGGTTTAATGTCATAGTGTTTAATATATAAATGTTTCAAAAAACGCCGCAAAGATACCTACTTTTTACAGCGATGCCAAACAAACCTATACCAAATAAGTATATTCTGGTTACATCTTTTTGCGAGGTATGATATTGTTCCATTTTGTATATGCTGCGGTTACAAATGGAGCTAAAAATCATAAATTGTCGCTTTTTTATTTGGAGTCAATACTGAAAAAGTATATCTTTGTACCCAAAATGTATAATGTTGCCCCATGAAACAAAGACTTATAGCAATCGTATTATTCTTGCTTTTGTTTGTCAGCAATCCTATTTGGTCGCGACCGTTTAGTTTGATGCTGTCAGACAAACAATTGTCGAGTAGCCTGATTAATAATGTCTATCAGGATCGTGATGGTATGATCTGGATTGCTACCGAAAATGGCTTGAATCGTTATGATGGCACCAAAGTTACTTCTTATTATAAGGAGGAGGGAAACCCGCACTCACTTACGCATAATTATGTGACATTTGTTTACGAAGACCGGTCCGGGAACTTCTACGTTGGAACCTATATTGGAATACAGTTGTACCGTAGGGATACCGATGACTTCTCGGAGGTTGGTACTTTCGAGGATGGATCATCGATGCAGTTTTCACCAAGCCATATTACTGAGACTCTTGACGGGAGAGTCTATTGTACCGGTTCGCAGCTCTGCGAAATGACGGTCATCGATGGTCAGATCTTCCTGTCGGATGTCAAGTGGAACGATACGAAAGGTATTACAGGTCGTATTCATTCGGATCGCAATGGTTGTCTTTGGACTAAGCATGGTGATGGTTCCATAATGCGTATTCATCCTAATGGTGTATTGGAGCGTCCCAGGATTAATGAACTGGGTAGTTTCTCGACGGTCCTCTCAGATTCCAAAGCCAATATCTATTTGCAGTCCGATAGGCAGGATCTCTATAAATACAATCCACAGAACGAAACCTGGACTCAGATAAACCGTCAGTTTATTAGTAATTCAACCTTCAAGTGTATCTTCCGTCTGGATGACTATCATCTGCTGATTGGTACAGATGGAAGCGGTATCAAGATGCTCAATGAGGCGACAGGCGAAGTCTCAGATTATCCGATCGACTTGCCCAATATCTCGTACAATCATCTCAAAGTGCACCAGATTATCAAAGACCGCGACGGAGACTTGTGGCTGGGGCTCTTCTTGAAGGGCGTGGTACGCATCCCGATGCGCCAAAGTACATTCTTCTACCTCGGTTCGCAATCTGCGTCTTCTAATCTTGTTGGCTTCAGCAGCATCAGCGCAATATGTTCGGATCATAAAGGTCAGATGTGGGTTGGTACCGATGGTGAGGGTATTTACGTGGTCAACGAACAGCAGACATCCTCCAGACACATCAAAGGCAGTAACGAAGGTGGTCAAGTGCCGGCTATTGTCGAAGCCCTCTACGAAGATTCTGAAGGAATGTTTTGGGTGGGATCGTACGATGGCGGTTGTGGCCGTCTTAATCCTCAGACGCTCCAGTATCAGGATTTGACCAACAACTTCCGTTTGGGTGACAATGTGGCCAAGCGAGTCTTTGCATTTCGCGAAGATAAAGAGCATCGTCTTTGGGTTGCAACAATGGGTTTGGGTCTTTTCTGCTATGATTTGAAGAGTCGTAAAGTATTGTCGCACTTATGTTATAATAGTATCATTAACTTGTGGCAGACATCCCTACTACTCACCTCGGGTAATCATCTGTTGATAGGTACCTACAATGGTGTCTTCGATCTGGATCTCAATGTGCCAATCCCTGAGCCACGACAACTCTTTGACCGAAGCATTGTCTCTTCGCTCTATGAAGATGGATTGGGGCAGTTGTGGGCAGCCGGAGCTGTGGGCCTGACTCGATTTTCTTTGGAAGGTGAGGTTTTGCAGGTGATAGATACAGATTGGGGATTGGCAGGCAATGTTGCATATTCCGTTATAGGAGATCAGTCCCAATCGTTGTGGATTGGAACCAATCGTGGCCTTTCCTGCTTTAATCCGAGCGACAACACCATTATAAATTATAAAGAGGGCGATGGTTTGCAGGGCAATGAATTCTCAAAGAATGTCTGTTGTTGTGACAATGCTGGTCGTCTGTGGTTTGGTGGTGCCAATGGTGTCAGTTACTTCCATCCTTCACAGGTGCGGATATTGCAGCGTCCTCTGCATGTCCGATTAACAGCTTTCTATCTCAACAATAAGCCCATCAATACATCAACACTTTCTGGTGGGAAACCTATCGTTTCTGGACCTGTTCATAGGTCCAAGGAATTTACTTTGTTGCACGAAGATAATGCTTTCTCGGTCGAAATATCTACGCAGGAATTTACCAATTTCGGGTCGGTGCGTTATATGTATTCCGTCGATGAGGGAGAATGGACACTACTACCGGAAAGCAGTCATTTGATTTCATTCGGAGCTGTGCATCCAGGAAAGTATCATTTGAGATTCAAAGCTATCCAGAATCAAGAGGAATCTCCTGTCGAAGAGATTGTAATCATCATACGGCCTTATTGGTGGGAGTCTTTGGGGGCTAAGGTTTGTTATGTGTTGGTAGCTTTATTCTTGTTGTTCGCATACCTATATCAGGTGCGTCGGCATTATCAGACTCGTCGTCAGATGTATATTCAGAAACATGGACATGAGATTGATGAAGCCAAGTTGCGATTCTTCACAAATATCACGCATGAGATTCGTACACCGATGACTCTCATTATGAGTCCACTCCAGAAGCTGATTGCTTTGGATCAGAATCCAGAACGTCAGCAGGCATATCAGACCATGCAACGAAATGCAAATATGCTTCTGCAGTTGATTAACCAGCTACTTGATATTCGCAAGATAGATAATAACAAAATGCATCTGCAGTTCCGTGAGACTGAAATTCTGAGTCTGATGGACGGATTGATGGAGTTTTTTGTGCCGATTGCCGAGAACAAAAGGATTCAGTTCGAATACAAGCATCAGGGGCTGGAACGACTGAATGTGTGGGTGGATCCCGGTTATTTCAATAAGGTTATCGTCAACCTGCTGAGCAATGCCTTCAAATATACGCCCAACGATGGTCGTGTGGTGCTTAATGTTGCTATCGATCCATTGCAACAAAACGGACAAGAGTTCGTTTTGATAACGGTAAGTGACAATGGTATCGGTATTGCTTCCGAAGAGCGCGAACTTATTTTTGACCGTTTTTATCGTGCTAGCAATGCCAGCCTTTCGTCTGATGGTAATGGTGTCGGTTTGCATCTGACGCGTTCGTTGGTTACTTTGCATCACGGAACCATTTGGGTGAGTGAGAATGAAGAGGGCAAGGGCTCTGTCTTTACGGTGCGTCTGCCTTTGGGTAATAGTCATTTGTCGGAAGAAGAGATGCTCCCGACTCCTGTTACAGAACCTGCCATGGGGGATTTTCAGATGTCTGCTATCGAACAGGAGTCTGTCGTCAAGAGTAATGCACCTCGTCCTAAATATCATTTGATGATTGTGGACGATGATACAGACAGGGCAACCGCATCTAATGAAACAAGTTTCATCGGATTCAATTCCAAACAGCATTATTGAGAATTTCCAATAGCAAGGAAGAATTCATGCAGGCACGTCTCATCAGGGACTTCATGCTCTTTTTGCAATTCGTGGCA
>JAZRXX010000017.1:0-73274 GCA_045600485.1 Bacteroidales bacterium | reverse complement strand
CGTTTCAATGACTTGTATATAAATTCACACGAATGCACGAAGATAAAAAGTCTTTCCCCCTTAGTCATCTTTGTGTGGTCTCAATTTATTACAAAGGGTATTAAGTTCACAAAGGCAATATGCCGCAGGCCTTCATCTTCTTTGTGTCTTCGTGTGAGTCATTATTTAATCTCATTGAGATGACAACTAGTGCAGCGTTTCAATGACTTGTATATACTCACACGAAGGCACGAAGATAAAAAGTCTTTCCTCCTTAGTCATCACTTTGTGTGAGTCATTATTTAATCTCATTGAGATGACAACTAGTGCATCGTTTCAATGACTTGTATATAAATTCACACGAAGGCTAAGCAGGTCTTGTAGAAGTCCCCAAACAACAAAATACATACTAAAAACATGAAAAAGCCTTTTCATTCATTTCTGTCACTTGATCAGATTTATGTTTCACCCATTGTCCGGCAGGATGACGGAAGTTATAAATGCCTCTCTTATCAGGAGATGATGTCTGTTCCAATTCCAGAAACAGGGTGTAAGCTGATGGATGCTGTCGCGCGTGCTTTAGCCATAATGCCCTTCCGCAATGCGCTGGAGCTTGCAGATTATATGAATTTGGATGTCAGAAAACTCTCTGGAGCTGTCGATATCTGTTGTACTCTGCCCCTGAATCGACTGATTGTGGCATATCGTGTTCGTTTGGTGCAAGAATTGATTCAATATACCCAATTGCCACGTACGGAGGTTGCCAAACGTTGTGGCCTGGCAAGTGCTTCAATCCTAAATCACTTGCTCAAGATGCAGCTGAAGACAACATTCTTGGAGTTGCGTAGCCAATATCAGGAGAAAATAGCACTTCAACAGATCATTTATAAGTGACAAAAACTTTGGAAGTGACAAACATGTGACGTATTTGTCATTTCTAATGATTTTATATGACAAACATGTAACGTATTTGTCATTTCTAATGAATTTATGTGACAAACATGTGACGTATTTATCACTTCTAATGATTTTATGTGACAAATGTGTAACGTATTTGTCACCCCTAATGATTTTATGTGACAAATATGTGACGTATTTGTCACTTCTATCGATTTTATGTGATAAACATGTGACGAGTTTGTCACATAATGAGAAATCCCCCAAGCACAGAGGTGTGTTTGAGGGATGTTTGTTACTTCTTCTGACAGCTGGATTCAAGGGTAAATTTCCATAAACCATGAAGGTTGCAGTAAGCATAGACCACTTTCGGTTTGTCGAGAGTTTGGAAAGTTACTTTGGGTTCCTCGTTCGGCTTCAGATAATGGATTTGTCCACCGTGTTCAGTTTGCAAGAAGATGAACTGGATGTGGTGCTGCTCGGTCATAGGATGAGGCATCTGTCCGATATTGACTGTGATTTCCCCACTTTTGCAGCATTTGACATCAGGAACGTGATACTCGATTTTGCCATCGGTAGTACCCGATTCCAACTTTTCCATCGGCTGGCCACAACATTGTGGTATCAACTCTGATCCGCCCACTTTGAGCATGATGTTGCCACATATAGGGCAACGAAAGAAAACTGTTTCCATAGCGCTAGTACGTTTTTGGTGAATAATAATGTTGGTTGTCTTGAAAAGACGGTGCAAAGATACGGACTTTGGCGCGAATGGCGAAATAATGAGCGAACAAGTTGTTCCCTTTTTGTTGACTCTAAATAGAAGGAAAAAGGATAAGGGAGAAATAAAAAAGAAGTAAAAGGGCTCTCTATGGAGGCGATGACCCTTTTACTACTTCTAAGTAGTTGTTCAGAATTAGTTTAACATATTTATAACTAATTCTGAACTACTTATCTGACCGAAGATTATCGTTCTTTGTTCAGTTCCTCGCGTGTAGGACTGCGATAGAGACCGACGTTGATGCGATTCTTCATGCACTCTTCGAGAGTGTGAACTGGTGGTTCGAGGAACTCTGGGAAAGGAAGCTTGCAGAGAGACTGGAAGTAAAGCAGTGTGCCATCCTTCCACCATTCAGCATCGCGAGTCTGAGTCATGAGGCGTACCTGGACGTCGCGGAAGATTTCCGGATCGATGGCCCCTTGCAGGCTATTCCATTGACGCTGAAGATTGCGTGCCTCATTCAATCCATTCTGATAACGATAGCAGAGTTCCTCCCAAACGGTTCGTCCCGTTTGGCATTTGTGGTGCCATGAGACATGGTGGAACCAGAGAAGATACTTGTCTGGGCAAGTATTGACGTCTTCCATGAGGTTGCCAAAGGCTGGAGCATATTGCGACGTAGCGTCAGTTCCTGTGGCTTTGGTTCGGTCGAAGCCGATGCCAAGAGAATCTGCCTGATTGTAGAAGACCGGAAGCCAATCGCGACGGATAGGACGATTGTCCCATGCACCTGGTGCATAATGAGAGTTGCCGAACTGGTGGGTGAGACCGATAGGCATCTCGTAGTCAACAACAGCCTCGCGGCTTCGCATCATCATCGATACCAGAGTAGCATGCTGAGTTTTGTTCAACGCAGGGTAAGTGAGCGAAACCCATTCGTTGGCAATGGCTTCAGCGGTTAATTCCGGATTCCATGCCATACGACCGAAAGCATACCAGTTGGATTGAGCCAAAGGGTGACCTGTCCAATTCGCATCGGTACCGGTATTGGCCACACCTGCAATAGCATTGTAACGAGCCTTCTGCTGGTTGGCTACATAGTTGGCATGGGTGGTCACTTCGCCAAAGAACTCCTCCCACATGGTGCCAAGATAGGCCAGGTGGTTGGCTTGTCCGAGGTACTCTTGTGTAATCTGGAATTCCGGCATTTCTGCCGTTTGCTTCAATGCGTCGAAAAGGGCATTGAATGGTTCGCGAGGCTGGAAGTCAATAGGTCCGTTCTTGACCTGAATGATTACGTTGTCGAGAAACTTGCCGTCGAGGTGCTCAAACTCGATGCGTGCCTGCTTGGCTCGATCCGGGTCGGTAGGATTGTTGATGAATGCTCGCCACATGACAATACCACCGTACGGACGGATAGCGTTTGCCAGCAGGTTGGCGCCATCGGCATGGGTGCGGCCATAGTCCATAGGACCAGGCTGTCCCTCGCTGTTCGCTTTCACAAGGAATCCACCGAAGTCAGGAATGAGGGAGTAAATCTCTTTGGCCTTCTGTTTCCACCACGCCTGCACTTTCTTGTCCATCGGATCAGAGTTTTCCAATCCGCCTACAACGGCTGGGCTGGAGAAGTTGACTGCCAGATAGACTTTGATGCCGTAAGGACGGAGCACATCGGCATACTTCTTGGTCATCAGGATGACCGAAGTAGTGAGCATCTTGGGCGAAGCATTCACGTTGTTGAGAACAGCACCATTGATGCCGATCGAAGCACACGCGCGAGCGTAAGTATTATTATTGAGTGGGCAATTGAGCATGCCCGATACTTCGTTCTCGCCGATGGATTCCCGTGTTCCCTGCACATTCCAGAAGATACTCTTGCCAGCATAGCCTCGCTCGCTGTTACCATCCAGATTGTCCCAGTGATTCAGTAGGCGAATGTCGTGGAATGGACTGTCGGTTACATCCAGATCACCACTTGCTTCGCCCATCTGCTGCAACTGGAGCAGTCGGTAGGCACCATAGAGCAGACCAATGTCTGAAGGAGAGGTAATGGTGGTAGTGCCATTGTTCTTGCGGATGCTGTAGGCATCGCGTTTCATGCCTTTCTGGCTTTTGACGACGAGCGATACAGCACCACCTTTCCACGCGTCAGAGAGTTCCTGAATAGCAATGGCGGTGGTTGGAGTCTTCGATCCGGTCAGTGTTACAGTCTGGCTGCCTTTCTCTTGTTGAGGAAGCCAAAGCTTCGAACCATCGTAGGCATTCGATGGGCTGCACCAAGCCATAGCCAGGCACATCATGGCAAGGGCAAGTGTTCTGTTTACTTTTCGCATTATGATAATATGTTTTCAAAAAACGGTTTGCAGATATTGATTAGAGGAAGTGCTTGACTGTTTCGCCCTGAATGGCACTCAGCAGATTGTTGGCAGCCGAGGAGGCACCGATGCGATAGAGGTCTTTGGTCAACCACTCTTCGCCCAGGATGGTCTTGACGATGGTGTAATACTTCACGGCATCTTCAGGAGTCTTCACGCCACCAGCAACCTTGAAACCGATGCGGGTTCCGGTCTGGTCGTAGTAGGCTTTGATCATCTTACACATCACGAGGGCAGCCTCTGGGGTTGCAGCAACGTCGATCTTGCCGGTTGATGTCTTGATGAAATCGGCACCTGCATACATGGCGAGTACAGAGACTTTGGCAATAAGTGAAGCTTTCTTGAGTGCGCCAGTTTCGAGGATGACCTTGAAGATAGCGTCTTTGCAGGCTGCTTTGCACTCCTGGATAGTGTCGCACATCTCTTCGTACTGACCAGCAAGCATCTGACCAACGTTGATCACAATATCTACCTCGTTGGCACCACTGGCAACTGCCAAGGCGCATTCGGCTACCTTGATTTCGTTGAAGGTCTGGCTGGAAGGGAATCCGGCGGCAACGACTGTGGTATCGACTTCGGTCACGTCGAGGAAGGTTGATACGGTCTCTGCAAAATTTGGATAGACGCAGATGGATGCTACGTTGTTGAGTTCTGGATAAGCTTCCTCGAAGAGGTTGACGCGCTCGGTGAAGTCTCGGATGCGCTCTTCGTTGTCGGTTGGATTGAGGCTTGTCAAATCGATGCAGCTAAGGCTGAACTTGAGTGTCTCGAGATTATTGTTGGTGTCGAAACCATCTGCAATGATTTGTGCGACTTCAGCCTTGATGGCCTCATCGTCTAACTCTGTTTCGTATTTGGACAGAGTGTCAAGATACTTGTTTGAATCCATAACTATATGTTGTTTTGTTCTTTTGTTGTTTTGTTCTTTTGTTGTTGCGTTGTTTTGTTGTTGCGTTCTTTTGTTCCTTTGTTGTTACGTTGCTAAAGTAGTTTGAATTCGTAACCTTGGGCAATTAGCCAATCAAGGGATTGAGGTAGGGCTTGCTGGAGATTGTGCCAGGATTTGGGCTGATCGTGGAAGGTGATGATTGAGCCGTTGCGGGTGTAGTGTCGCACATTTTCGACGACTTGTGCAGCGTCAAGGCGATTGGAATAGTCGCGTGTGACCAAATCCCAGAAGATGATGCGGTACTTCTTTTGCAACAGGTTCGAATGTCCCCAGCGCAACCAACCATGCGGTGGCCTGAAAAGTTCACTATGGATGAGCATGTTGGCTTTCTCTACATTGGCCAGGTAGGCTTTGGAACCATAGGTGAGAGCCGAAATGTGGTTCATGGTGTGGTTGCCGACGCGATGACCGCGAGAACGTACCTCTTCGAAGATTCTTCGATAACGGGCAACATTGTCGCCTACGCAGAAAAACGTCGCTTTGATACCGTACTTATCTAACAAATCCAGCACCCAAGGCGTCACCTCGGGTGTTGGACCATCGTCGAAAGTAAGATAAACACACTTGGGCTGAGAGGGGAGCCTCCACAGTCCTCCTGGTGCCATCAGCTGACGAATAATTGTAGGCGGTTGCTCAATGAACACAAGAATTATGTTTTATCTCAGTACCTTCTTGTTGAGAGCCTGTTCGAAATAGCGTTCCAACAAATCCTTGTACTCGCTGTTGATGCTATTCAAGTTGTAGCGGTCGCAGATGGCGAGTGCATCACGCATGGTGAGAACCTGCTCCTTGATACTGTTGCCCATGCTGGCAATGTGGTGTGGCTTCTGTTGGAATGCCCACTTGAGGTATTCGTTGTTGTGCTCCAGAATGTAACGGATAATACGTTCTCCCTCTTGTGGCTTGCCACACATGATGTAACTTTGGGCCAAAGTAAGCGAGGTGTACTCGTAAGGAACGTTGGCACAAGGAATGGTCTTGTCGCAATACTCAGTAGCCTTGAGTGCACGTTCGGTATCGCCGATGTTCAAGAGCTGTTCGATCAGGGTACAGAACATCATTCGCTGAGTACGACACATGCGACGGTTGTTCTCGTCGAGGTAGATGGTTGTGTCCTGAATGTTGCCCCAAATGAACTTGTTCATCAGGTTATCGTAGCTCTTGTCGATGTCTGGAGTGCCAGTACCACCATTGGCCAAAGGAACGATCTGGTAAGCCAAACCACACAGACGGAAGTATTTGTCGAGACCCATATACATGTCACGACCTACGGTTGTGGCAAAGTAGATAGGACGCTTCCAACCTGTACGGCTGATGCCATCGATCATTGAGAGGACTGCAATCTCGTTCTTGGTGATGTAGTTCTTGGAGCCGAGGTTGATGGTCATCTTGTCGATAAGTTCGCTTGAGTCGGCAACGCTGATGCATGGCGAAGCAAGAACTTCCTCTGGATTGACATCGATGGTGAACTTCTTGGTAGGCAAGTAGTCGATGTGACCGTAGTTTGGCAAGGTCTTATACTTCGGATCGTCGCTGTAGAGGAAGTTCATGGCAGAATGCAATGGAGCTTCCTGGATCTTATCGACGAGGTGTGCATAGTTCAGCTTGTCGTGGGCGTACTGATCGCGACGCAGTTCGATTGGCAATGGTTCGCTTTCGTAAGCCTGGCTCTTCATCTGGTTGATGTACCAGTCGGTCTGCAGATAGGAGAGGTTGCAGACGCGGCAGTCTGTACGGTAGCCTTCAACCTCTTGTGCATACCAGAGAGGGAAGGTGTCGTTGTCGCCATTGGTGAAGATGATTGCATTCGGTTCCAACGATGAGAGGTAGTTGCGGCCAAAGTCGCGTGCGGTGTAGCGATTTGAACGATCGTGATCGTCCCAGGTCTGACCAACCATCTGGATAGGAACAAAGATACAGATCAAAGAGGCTACGGAACCTGCAATGAGCGGATTCTTGACAGCCTTCTGCAAAGCGGCTGCAATACCGGCAACACCCATGCCAATCCAAATGGCAAAGGCATAGAATGAACCAGCATAGGCATAATCTCGCTCACGAGGCTGGTAGGGAGGCTGATTCAAATAGATCACGATGGCCAAGCCTGTCATGAAGAAGAGGAAGAAGACCACCCAGAATCCTTGAATACCCTCGCGACCGGCAAAGGCCTGATAGAGCAGACCGATGATGCCAAGAAGCAAAGGAAGCATGTAGAAGACGTTGTGTCCCTTGTTGTTGGCAATGCTCGATGGAAGCGTGCCTTGATTGGGTACGTCGAACAGCAGTTCGTCGAGAACCGGAATACCACAGATGGCGCGGCCAGCATCGACAGAACCATAACTCTGCTCATCGCTTTCACGACCGGCAAAGTTCCACATGAAGTAACGCCAATACATGAAGTTGACCTGATAGCGGAGGAAGTAGGTGACATTGTCGGCAAAGGTTGGAACGCCCTTGATGGGCTTGCCGTCTTTGCCAATCACATTGTGCCCCTTGTCCTTTTCGTCCCAGCCACACCATTCCTTGTATCCGGAGATGTGATTAGGCGATGAACTGTACATGCGAGGGAAGAGGGTGGTGTAGTTGTACTGATACTTCTCGCGACAACCCGTCTGCTCGTAACGATCCGGTTCGTTTGGATCCATCTTGACTTTCTTGCCATACAAAGGAGCTCCTTCGTCGATCTTGACCTGTCCGTTGGCGTCGCGCATTACACTTGAAGCGAAAGTCTGACCATAGAAAAGCGGAGATTCACCATACTGCTCGCGATTCAGATACTTGGAGAAAGAGAAGATCTCGTCTGGCGAGTTCTGGTCCATTGGTAACTGAGCTGACGAACGGATAATGATCTGGGCAAAGGTTGAATAGCCGACCAAGATGGTCAAGAGACAGAGCAATACATTGGAGGCAAGACGTGCGTTGATCTTCTCGCCAAAAGCAAAGATGATGCCAGCGATTACTACGGTCAAACCGATGCCAAGCAACCAGCCTTCGCCAGCAAATGGAACACCACTCAGCACGATGCCAGCCAGCAACATGATGCGCATGGTGGTCGGAGTGGTATTCTTGCGATAGGTCAGGAAGATGCCATAAGCTAGGAATGCCAAGACGAAGAAGAAGTAGAAGCCTGTGCCGGTGTTGAAACTGAAGCCAAGACTGTTGACAAAGAACAGCTCGGTTGCGCTGGCCAACTTGACCATGCCAGGGATCATTCCGTAGAGAATGAAGAATACCATCAGGACGGAGAGAATCAGGGCACCGCATGAACCCATGAGGGTTGCGTTCGGATGCTTCTTGAAGTAATAGACAAGCACGATGGCAGGCAACGTCAGGAGGTTCAACAGGTGGACACCAATCGAAAGACCGATGACGTAGGCCAAAAGAATGATATAACGATCGCCGTCAACACCACTTGCATGACGTTCCCACTTGAGGATAAGCCAGAACACGATGGCTGTCATGAATGAGGAGAAGGCATAAACCTCGGCCTCAACAGCCGAGAACCAGAAGGTGTCGGACCATGTGTAGGCCAATGCGCCCACGATGCCCGAACCGAGAATGGTGATGATTTGTCCCCAACTGATTTCTTCCTTGTCGGTGCCGGCGTATTTGTTGTTGCGGCAGACGAATTTCTTGGTCAAGGCCGTGATGGTCCAGAAAAGGAACAGGATAGTGGCAGCCGAGAACATGGCGCTCATGCAGTTGACGCAAAAAGCGGCTTTGGTAACATCGCCACCAGCGAAGTTTACGAAGAAACGACCGGTCAGGTTGAAGAAGGTGTTTCCTGGTGGGTGACCAACTTCTCCCTTGTCGGCACAAGTGATAAACTCAGGGCAATCCCAGAAACTGGCGGTAGGCTCCACCGTATTGAGGTAGGTGTAGGCCGCAATCAGGAATGCTAACCATCCGAAGATGTTGTTGAGCAATTTGTATTGCTTCATGATTGATGATTTAGTTTGTTATTTAGTTTTTTTGATTGTTTTCTTTCGTTGTATAAAAACGCGCAAAGATAATAAAAATAACATTACGATGGACTTGAATTGAGGCTTTTTATGAAAAAAGGGGACTTTTTATCACTTTTTCACTAATTAATTTGCATTCGACTTATAAAATATATACCTTTGCCGTGTGAATCCAATCGGTATTTTTGACTCAGGCTTTGGCGGTTTGAGTATCTTTCGAGAGATACAGCGCCTGCTTCCCCAGTATGATTACATCTTTCTGGGTGATAATGGTCGTGCCCCTTATGGCGACCGGAGTTTTCAAGAAGTTTTCGATTTTACAAATCAGGCAGTTCGCAAACTCTTTGATATGGGATGCCCGCTGGTTATTCTGGCTTGTAATACGGCTTCGGCTAAGGCTCTGCGAAACATCCAGCAGAATGAATTGCCATATATGGAGGATCCTACCCGCCGTGTGTTGGGTGTGATTCGCCCGACTGTCGAAAGAGTTTCTAATTTGACCTATTCCGGTCATGTCGGTCTGGTTGCAACACGCGCCACGGTAAGTAGTGAGAGCTACGATATGGAGATTGAACACAACCTGAATTCGAATCTGACTCCAGGACAGAAACCTATCCATCTGACCTCTCGCGCTTGCCCGAAATGGGTGCCCCTCATTGAATCGGGCAGGTTGCATTCCGCTGACTTATATAACGAGGTAAAGACAGATCTGTCGGCGCTTCTTGATCAGGATCCAGATATTGATACGATCATTCTGGGATGCACACATTATCCGCTCATCACGTCGTTGATCCAGCAAGTGCTGCAGGAACTGGATCATCCGGAAATAATCTTGATGCCACAGGGAAAACCTGTCAGTTACGGGTTGCAGGACTATCTGTGTCGCCATCCGGAGATGGATTCCCGTTTGACAAAGTCTGGAAAGAATTATTTCTATACGACGGGCGATGTCGAGAGTTTTGACCAGCTCGCAACTCTCTTTCTTGGACATAAGACTCAGATTGAAGCTCAAAGGATTTGTTTTTAGTTTTGAGTTTTTAGTTTTCAGTTTTGAGTTGTTTGTTGGGGGTAAACCGAAACAAAAGAAATAAGTGCCACTCTTTTCACAAGGAGTGACACTTGGTTGTTTGTGTTATTTGTGTGTGTGATTATTTTCCTTATTTGAACATCGTGCAAGGAACAAGAGGACTTACCACTAATTCGCCCGATGGATCGACCTGCATAAGGTCTAAAAGAATGTTGTCGCGTTTGCCGTTGGCAATGATGACGCCAATGCCTTGATTGGCAACTTCGCGAGCCGTCTTGTGTTTGGATTGCATTCCTCCACGACCGGCAGAACTCTTGCTTGTCTGGATGTATTTCTCGACATCGGTGTTCTGGGTAATGACACGAATCAGTTCGGATGAAGGGTCCGAAGGATTGCCTGTATAGATGCCATCGATGTTGCTGAGTATGATCAATTGTTTGGATTCCATCATGGTGGCCATGAGACCAGATAGTTCATCGTTGTCGGTGAACATCAGCTCGGTGATGGAGATGGTATCGTTCTCGTTGACGATAGGGATGACACCTTGTCCGAGCATTGTTTCCATGCAATTCTTCTGGTTTTCTCGTTGATCGGGTGTACTCAATCCTACTTTGGTGGTTAGAACCTGACCGCAGGTAATGCCCCACTCACGGAAGAATTCATAGTATTTATCAATGAGTTTAGCTTGCCCGACAGCACTGAACAACTGACGCTGCTGAACTTCGTCCAGCTGGTCTGTGTTTACCTGTCCCTTGAGGACACTGCGTCCACAAGCTACAGCTCCGGAAGATACCAGGATAATCTGCACGCCCTGGCGATGAAGTGTTGCCACTTGATCAACCAAAGCAGACATTCGAGTAACGTCCAAAGTCCCATCGTTTCGGGTCAGTACGTTGCTGCCCACTTTTACCGTAATACGCATTGATTTAATTTTAGTTTTCGGGGTGCAAATTTAGAAATATTCTTTCACATTTCCAAATAAAAACGAAAAAAACTTTACAAAAAGTTCAAATTTTTCTAAATTTGCGTATATTGTGTGAATATTATTTCAGCGACTTTGAACTACAGTTGTTTGGCTTGATTTTGACGGGAATAATCTCCTCTTTTAATACGTACCAGATGAATCCCTTGATACGCGAAAAGCCCATTTCTTGAAGAAGTGACATGTAAGAGGAAACTTGTTTCTTGTATTTCTCGTCGTTCTCGCCTGTTCTTTCGCCGGTTTTGTAGTCGATAACGATACAATCGCCAGCAGGGGTGATGACGATTCTGTCAGGACGATGTGTGTGCGTGTCCTTGCCAATAATGTCTTGCTCGTTGAAGACACGATTGGCAGGATTGAACCATTGTTCTGCTTCTGGCATCTGGAGAGCTTTGTGTACAAGATCGAGGACCTCGGCCAAGGTGAGCCCTTTCAGTGCTTTGCGACCGGATTGGAACAGTTCTGTTATCGGTTCGTCCACTTGGGTATTGTCGATAACGGCAGAGAGTGCATCGTGAAGTGTGATGCCACGATTCTGCGAAGGTTCGCTAGAATATTCGGTCTCTTTGATGCGGGGCAGATGTACTTGGGCCTTGGCGACTGTGGCATTTTGCTCGCATTTGACCTCTTTTCCATAGTTGTTGTCGCTGGAGACTTTCGTTTCGGTGTCTTCGGCAATTATATTGATCTTATCATTGCCGGATTTCCAATGGTTATCAAAGAAGTCTTTGAGGAAGTATTGGAGCGAAGCATTGGCCTTGTCGGACGGAGTGGGAGAGAGGATGATGAGTTCATTCTCGGCGCGGGTAAACGCAACGTAAGCCGTGTTGAGGTTGTCGATGATGGTACGTACGCGTTCTTGATTGTAATCTTCGCTGAAGATGCTGTTCTCCATGCGAGAATTGACCTCGATGGGAAGAACCAGATTGTTGTGGGCAAATTTACCCTCTTTGGGTTCGCACCACAGAATGTCTGGATTCAATCCATTGATCTTGAGATCGACAGACTCCATGGCAAACGGAACAATGACGGCCTTGCCCGACAACCCCTTTGACTGGTGGATTGTCATGATGCGTATGGCCGATTGATTGCTTGGCGTGGTGACACTGCATTTGTGTCCGTTTTCGCGCCACCACATCAAGAAACTATCAAGATTAGGTCCCTCTTTGGCGCAGAATTGCAGGACAACGTCACTGAATGCCTGGATGAAATTGGTTTCGAGACGACAATCGGCTGGCAGCAGTGCGATCAGTCGTTCTACAATTTCGTACAGGGGCAGATTGAGTAATGTGTCGAAATTCGTTCTCCTGTCCGGTTGGCTGTAGTAGGTCTCGATTGCTTGGTCTGTGGATTCGCAACTGAGCGATAACCAGCAGATGTCAGCAACGCTGCGGCGATAGTTGGACTTAGGCTCGTGAAGATATTCCAGAACGGCGCAGAATGCTCTGATGATAGGATGCTTGATCAATAAAAGCGCCTCTTGGGTGATGATCTTCATCGAATAGATGGATGCTGGATGTGCGGCTTCGTAGTCGAGGAGGGCTTTAGCACAAAGGTCGCATTGGTTACGCTTACGGCAGAGAATGAGAATATCTTCGGCTTTTCGGCCTTGCTGCTGTAGGGCAATGACAAGTTCTGGGAGTCGGCGGATGACCGATTCCTTATATTCCTTCTTGCCTTCGGCTCCGGGAAGAATCTCGAATGCGACCTTGCCTTCAGGAACATCGGACAGCCCTTTGCTGTTGTATAGCTTGATTCTGTCGGCAGAAATGGTTTGAGCAACGTCTGCATAGATATCTTCGATTGTGCTTAATTGTCCATCGGTGGCATCGTCGCTTCTGAAACAATGGCTTGCGTATTGGAAAAACTCGTTGTTGAATCGGATGATCTTTCGATCCGAGCGCCAATTGTCGCGAAGCTCATTGTTATTGTCGTCAACATCCTGCATTTCGGGTTCGAACTTGTTGAGCTCGGAATGCAGCAGATTCCAGTCGCTTCCTCTCCATCGGTAAATGCTCTGTTTGACATCACCTACAATAAGGTTGCGGTTGTTGGTGCCGAGAGAGTCTCTCAAAAGGGGAGAGAAGTTGCACCATTGCATGCCGGACGTGTCTTGAAACTCGTCGATCATGTAGCTTGCAATACGTGTGCCTGTCTTTTCGTAGATGAAAGGCGCCGACTGTCCGGAAATGAGTGCATTCAGCATTTGTGTGGTATCGCTCAGAAGTTTGATGCCCTGTTCTGCACAATACTCGTTGGCAACTTGTTCCAATCGAGATAGAAGTCCGAGCTGGTAGATGTTCTTTCGGATGGCAACGGCGCTGTTGTATTGGCGTCTGATCGGATTGTCGAAGAGGGCTACGCCTTGTTGTAGCAGTCCTTGGAGTGTCGTGGCTGCTTCCCCCATCGTTCTGAGTTTGTCGGCTTTCTTTTGGCTGAACCAGAGTTTGGTGTCCACGGCCCATTTCCGAATGGTGTCGGTACATTTTTCGTCACCATTTTTCCATTCGATGGCGCAGGCTATAGAGCTACGGCTGAAGTCCGAGGCTTGTAGCTTTTTCGCTTTTAATAATTCTGCGATTTCCCCACCGGTTTGTTTCAGCTGCTTGCGCCAGTTGTCAATGCTCTCGTCGAGCTCTTTGACATAGCTGGCCATCGCTTCTTTGTTGGACGAAAATTCCTGGATGTTGCTGCTGTAGTTCCGATAGGCTTCGGTGGTCAGCACTTTGGCCAATTTTGCCAATTCTTTGTGTACGTTCCAATTGGAGCCGTTTTCCATGCGATTGTTCGAGAAACGCAGCAACCAATCGAAGGTTTCTTTGTCACGCTTGGGATCAAGATTCAGGAGAAATTGAGTTACGGCATGATCCAGAACCATGTTTGCGTCGAGCTCTACTTCGTAGTTGCCCTGCACATTAAGTTCGTGCGCAAAACTGCGTACGACTTGCTGGAAGAAACTGTCGATGGTCGAGATGTGCAGATTGGAGTAGTCGGTCAGCATTCCCTTTAGAATTTCGTGGGCACGGTTGCTGATCGCTTCGTCGCTCATGAGGTCTTTCCCTGTGCCTCGTACAATCTGATAATAGGGCGACGCTTGGGGCGTTTTCCACAACTTGTTCAAATCCTTGATGATGCGCTCCTTCATTTCGGCGGTAGCCTTGTTGGTGAAGGTAACGGCAAGTATCTCGCTAAAGAGCAGATTTCTGCCCTCTAACGATGGTGTTAGTTCCTTGCGAAACAATAACTCAATATAGAAGCCAGTGAGAAGAAATGTCTTTCCCGAACCGGCCGATGCGCGATATATGTAAAGCATACTGCAAAGATAGGAACAAAAACTCGAAAAAAGAAGTTTTTTTGAATGTTTTTTATTATTTCGTTGAAAAAACTTGGCGAGTATCAAAATAATGACTATCTTTGCGCTCGTATTCTATATGTTTTAAGGTATGAAAAGATTGGTTTTTGCAACGAATAACCAACATAAGATTGAAGAGTTCCGAGCCTTGCTTGAAGCAGCAGGTCCGGAAGTCGCTTCTCGCTATGAAATACTATCATTACAAGACATCGGTTGTAACGACAAGATTCCCGAAACAGGAATGAGTTTTTCTGACAATGCATTGCAGAAAGCAGAATATATCAAAGTGCATTATAATGTTGACTGCTTTGCCGATGATAGCGGTTTGGAAGTCCGGTCATTGGGAATGGAACCCGGCGTTTTTTCGGCACGCTATGCCAATGACGAAGGTTATGATTGCAATGATCTTGCCAATACCGAAAAACTGCTTCGCAAGATGGCGCACATCAAAGAACGTCAGGCTCAGTTCCGCACGGTCATATGCTTGCTGATAGATGGCAAAAAGGAGGAATTTGAGGGTGTATGTCGCGGTGAGATCACCCGTATGCCTTCTGGAAACAAGGGATTCGGCTACGATCCTGTGTTCATGCCAGAGGGACATTCTGTTACTTTTGCTGAAATGGCAATGGAAGATAAGAATACCATAAGCCATCGAGGAAAGGCTGTCCGTCAGTTGGTTGACTATCTGGTCAAAAATGGCTGATCGAAACGGCTGATACACTATTATAATAACCCATGACACACAAGTACAATTACTACGCATTCTTAAGTTATTGCCCCGAAGACGCGATTGTGGCGGAGGCCCTCCGAAAGAAGTTGGAGAGTTTCCGGCTCCCTAAGGGTGTGTACAATGAATGTTGTAGCTCCAGCCGACTTTCTCCAATTTATAAAAAGGAAACTTACGAAGGCAATGCGCTTTTGCCGGATGAGGTTCGTGATGCCTTGAATCAATCCAAATGTCTCCTTTTGCTTTGTTCGCCAGAATCCGCTAATTCGGAGTGTGTGAACCGAGAAGTTGAATTGTTTATTGCCGAAGGTCGAGTCAAGCAGATTATCCCTTACATTGTGAATGGTATTCCGATGTGCGAGGGAAGACGAGAGTGTTTCCCTCCGGCATTGCGAAACTATTTTAAGGAGAATCCGTCGCATGAATTGTTGGGCATCGATACACAGAAGATCAGTCCCAAGTCGGCACTCTATTCAGTAGCATCGACTTTGCTTGATGTGCCTTACAATAAACTTTGGAATCGTTTGGCGCATAAGAATAGGAATAGATTGATCATCGCGCTGCTATTGGCTTTGGTTGGTTTCTTGGGATTCTATATCTTGGCGATTCCTTATAGAATCAGTATTATTCTGCATGATGAAACCCATAATCTGCCAATCCTCAAGGATGCATCTGGATATGTCGGGACTGTTGTAATCAATGGCGTCGATATTCCAGTCTCTTCGTTCGATACGACAATTGTGTCTCCTCCTATTCCTGGTTATTTGAGAGGAAAGACAGCTTCAATTAGTTTTTCGGCAACTTACTATCGTTCATTGAATGATACGATTGAGTTGGGTTATGGCTGGAAGAGTGATTATGATCTTTACCTGAAACGAGACAATGAATTTGAGATGTTTTCGGGCCGAGTATTCGATCTCGATACAAATGAACCAATTCCAGATGCTTGGGTTGACGTTGATCAGGGGCGCTATTGGGCAATGACTGACTCTGCTGGATATTTTGTGCTTAAATTTACGCTCGAAGAACAATCGGAGGTCAAGTCTCTGCGTATTAATGCCAATGGTTACAGTCTTTATGAAGATGAAGAATGCGTCATCGATAGAAATGTCCCATTTGGATTGATTCGAAAAAAGTGAAAGATAACAGATTTCTTTTCTGATATTGGTAGAAATGAAAAAAGAGCAACGTCATGAAAACGTCGCTCTTTTTTTTTGCTTTGTATGTAAGACCGTAAGTTACAGAGTTACTCCGTTCTTGAAGATCGAAATTTCGTGGATGCCAGCCTTTTCATTGTTGGTAAGTTCGCCAGAGGCAACACTTAGGATCTTCTGGGTAAACTCCTTGAGAGTTTCGTCCATAGTTTTGTCTTCTGCCAAAACGCCGGCATTGAAGTCAATCCAAGTTGGTTTGCGCTGTGCCAAACCACTGTTGGTAGAAACCTTCATGGTTGGAACGAATGTGCCGAACGGAGTGCCACGACCAGTAGTGAAGAGTACCAACTGACAACCAGCTGCAGCCAGTGCAGTTGCAGCTACGAGGTCATTGCCTGGAGCAGAGAGGAGGTTAAGACCATTGTTCTTCAGGCGCTCGCCATATTCCATGACGCCACAGACAACGCTCTTGCCTGACTTTTGGGTACAACCGAGCGCTTTCTCCTCAAGGGTTGAGATGCCACCTGCTTTGTTGCCTGGTGATGGATTCTCACCACATGGCTCGCCATGACTGAGGAAGTAGTTCTTGAAGTTGTTGATCAGGGAGATGGTCTCGTCGAGCAACTGCTGGTTACCACAACGCTCCATGAGAATAGTCTCTGCACCGAACATTTCTGGAACCTCGGTGAGGATAGTTGTGCCACCTTGTGTCTCGCAAAGGAAATCGGAAAATGCGCCCAATAATGGGTTGCCTGTGATACCAGAGAAACCATCCGAACCACCACACTTCAAGCCGACACGAAGAGCTGATGCTGGACAGGTTTCGCGCTTGAAGGTCTGTGCTTTCTTGACAATTTCGGTCAACATCTTGACGCCGTATTCGACTTCGTCGCCCACGACCTCTTGGCAGACCATGAACTTTACACGCTCCTTGTCATAACCCTCGCAGAACTCCTCGAAGATCTTTGGCTGGTTGTTCTCGCAACCAAGACCAACAACAAGAATGCCACCTGCATTTGGGTGCATTACCATGTCGCGAAGAACCTTCTTGGTGTTCTCGTGGTCCTCGCTCAGCTGCGAACAACCATAGTTGTGTGGAAAATCGAAGATGCCATCTACGGTGCCCAAGTTGCCACCGAATACCTCGCGGGTCTTCTCGACAATCTGCTTGATGATGCCATTTACACAACCAACGGTAGGGATTACCCAAACTTCGTTGCGAATGCCAACCTGACCATCTGCACGCTTGAAGCCCTGGAAGGTTAACTGTTCGCCACTTGGCTGCTGCTGTGTCAAGCCTTTGAGCTTGATGTCGCTGTAATCGAGAGTGCCTTCAAGATTGGTCTTGATGTCCTCGTGATCCATATAGCTTCCTTTCTTGACAGCATGACGAGCATGTCCGATAGGGAAACCATATTTAATGATATTCTCACCTTCGGCAAAATCCTTGAGCGCACATTTGTGTCCGGCTGGAACGTCGGTGATGAGGGTTACCTCTTCGCCTTCTACGTTGAGCGTAGTACCTTTGGCCAAAGGAGAAATGGCTACGAATACGTTGTCGGCAGGGTTGATTTTCAGAAATTCTTTCATAACTTTAAAAAGATGTTGTTTTGTTGTTTTGTTCTTTTGTTGTTTTGTTGCGTTGCAGTCAAAATGAATGCGCGCTAAGAGGCCAACAAATGAACAAAAGAACAAAACAACTTATTAACATTTGCTTAGAGTGCAAATCAAAGGATTCCCTTTACAGTCTCCTTCATGCCCTTAGCCTGAATCTGGTTCAGGAAGTCGGTAACCATGTCGGTGAGACCTGGAATCTCGTTGAGGTTCTGCTTTGACTCCTTCCAGATGACATCGGTAGCTGCGAGGACGCCTTCAGCAACCTTGCGGGTGTCGCCAGTAGCCCAAAGCTGGGTGAGACGATCCATGATCTCCTGAGCATCGTTTGGCTGGATTGGAGCACCATCGGCACGTGTGCCACCCTTATAATAGGTGATGATTGCAGCAAGACCAAGTACGAGACCCTTTGGCAATTCGCCCTTGCGCTCCAGATAAACCTTGAGTCCTGGGAGGTCACGAGTTTCGAACTTAGGGAATGAGTTCAGCATGATGCTGGTAACTGCATGGTCAACGTATGGGTTGTCGAAACGCTCCAATACATCAGCACCGAACTTCTGCAATTCTGCCATTGGGAGGTTGAGGGTCTGCATCAATTCGTCGAACTGTACCTTCTTGATATACTTGCCTACAATAGGATCGTGGAGTGCGTCACGGACGATGTTGATACCAGAGAGATAAGCAACTGGCGAAAGAACGGTGTGAGGACCATTCAAGAGGGTAACCTTACGCTCGTGGTATGGAGCCTCAGACTCGGCGATGAGTACATGGAGACCAGCCTGGTCTGCTGGGAACTCCTTGCGGAGAGCAGCGCATGACATGTTGCTTGGACGCTCGATAACCCAGAGGTGGAAGATCTCTGCCTGAACCATCAGGTTGTCTGCATAGCCGGCACGCTTCTGAAGCTTGGCAATATCCTTGCGTGGGAAACCTGGAACGATACGGTCAACCAAGGTAGCGCATACATAATTATATTTAAGGAACCAATTCTTGAACTTCTCGTAATCCTTGCCGAAATCCTCCTTCCAAAGCTCGATGTACTGCTCAATGCACTCCTTGAGGTGGTGACCATTGAGGAAGATCAACTCGCATGGCATAAGGATAAGACCTTTCTTTGGATCTCCGTTGAAGGTCTTGAAACGACGATAGAGTAACTGTGTCAACTTGCCTGGGTAAGAAGAGGCAGGAGCATCAGTGAATTTGCAATTTGGATCGAAAGTAATACCAGCCTCGGTTGTGTTAGAGATTACGAAACGAATCTCTGGCTGCTCGGCCAAGGCCATGAAAGCTGCATTCTGTGAATATGGGTTCAATGCACGACTGATAACGTCGATGCGATCAAGCTGATCTACTGGCTTGCCCTCCTGACGACCCTGGAGGTTTACGTGATAAAGACAATCCTGACCATTCAACCATTCTACCATACCCTTGTCGATTGGCTGTACAACTACGACACTGGCATTGAAGTTGGTCTTCTTGTTCATGTTCCAGATAATCCAATCAACAAATGCACGAAGGAAATTGCCCTCACCGAACTGAATGATTTTCTCAGGGGCTACGCTCTTAGGAGCGGTCTGTTTGTTTAAAGCTTTCATGAAATAAACATTTTATTTGAGTTGTGTGAATAATTTAATGACAAAATAATCCTTAATTTGGATGTTTTTCGGTTGCAAATATACGTATTTTATTTGCTTTCCAAAAAAAAAAGGCGATTTTTTTTGCTGGAATAGAAAAAAAACGTATATTCGCACCATGAAAATCGTAAAATCGTACCTATTTTTGACAAGATAGTGTCAGTTAGGACGTGTACTTTAATCTTATTATCCAAAAACAACAATTATAAAACCCAAAAAGAAATGAAGAATTTTATGGACGAAAACTTCCTGTTGCAGACTGAAACTGCACAGAAGTTGTATCACGAGCATGCTAAAAAGATGCCTATTATTGATTATCACTGCCATTTGATTCCTAAAATGGTGGCTGAAAACAAGCGCTTTGAATCCATTGCTCAGATTTGGTTGATGGGAGACCACTATAAGTGGCGTGCAATGCGCTCGAACGGTATTGACGAGCGTTTCTGTACAGGTTCAGATACATCTGACTGGGAGAAGTTCGAAAAGTGGGCTGAAACTGTGCCATACACATTCCGCAATCCATTGTATCACTGGACTCACCTCGAATTGAAGACCGCTTTCGGAATTGACAAACGATTGAACCCAGAGACTGCTCGTGAGATTTTTGACAAATGTAATGACCTTATTGCCAATGATCCAAAGTTCACTCCTCAGGGTTTGATGGCATATTATAATGTAGAGACTGTCTGCACTACCGATGATCCTGCAGATTCTCTTGAGTACCACAAGGCTGTTGCTGCAGATCCTAATGCTAAGACTCAAATGCTTCCTACCTGGCGTCCTGATGCCGGTATGAACATTGAGGCTGCTACTTGGAAGGCTTATATCGAGAAGCTTTCGGATGTTGCTCAGATGCCTATCAATAATTTCGCTGATCTTGTAAACGCACTTCAGAAGCGTCATGATTTCTTCGCAGAAATGGGTTGCCGTCTCTCTGATCATGGTATCGAGGAGTTCTACGATGAACCATATACTGATGCCGAGGTTGACGAGATCATGAAGAAGGCTCTTGCCGGCAAGACTCCTACTGTAGAGGAGCAGCGCAAGTATAAGCACGCCTATATGAAGGCTCAGGGTGAGATGGACTATGCAGCTGGTTGGACCCAGCAGTATCACTATGGCGCTATCCGCAACAACAACAGCAAGATGTTCGCTAAGTTGGGCGCTGATACAGGCTTCGATTCTATCGGCGAGTTCACCACAGCTAAGGCAATGGCTCACTTCTTGGATGAATTGAATGCTGAAGGCAAGTTGGCCAAGACCATCCTCTACAACTTGAATCCTTGTGCAAATGAGGTTATTGCCACTATGTTGGGCAACTTCCAGGATGGTAGTGTAGCTGGCAAGATCCAGTTCGGTTCTGGCTGGTGGTTCCTGGATCAGAAGGATGGTATGGAGAAGCAGATGAACGCACTCTCCGTTCTCGGTCTCCTCTCTCGTTTTGTGGGTATGCTTACTGATAGCCGCTCATTCCTCTCTTATCCTCGTCATGAGTATTTCCGCCGTACTCTCTGTAACTTGGTAGGTCAGGATATTGAGGATGGTTTGGTGCCTTATACTGGCTATGAGGCTGCCCGTGTTGATCAGATGATTGAAGACATCTGCTACAACAACGCCAAGAGCTTCTTTAAGTTTAAGTAAATGATATAATAACGAAGGAAAGTATTCCTGTGTAGGACAGGACTACTTTCCTTACGCGCGTACATTATATTATATAATACGACAATTACTTACTTTTTATTAAATAATTATTATGGGAAAGATTATTACCCTTGGCGAAATCATGCTTCGCCTTTCTCCTAACGGTACCGACCGTTTCGTTCAGACCGACATTTTCCGCATTATCCCTGGTGGTGGTGAGGCAAATGTTGCAATCAGCTGTGCCAACTATGGTCATGAGGCTTATCTTGTAACCAAGTTGCCAAAGCACGAAATTGGCCAGATTGCTGTTAATTCGTTGCGTCGTTATGGTGTGAATACTGATTACATTGCCCGTGGTGGTGATCGTGTCGGTCTTTATTATTGTGAGACAGGTGCTTCAATGCGTCCTTCAAAGGTTATTTATGACCGCGCTCACTCTGCTATTGCTGAGGCTAATCCTGAGGATTTCGATTTCGATGCTATCATGGAGGGTGCTGACTGGTTCCATTGGTCAGGCATTACCCCAGCTATCTCTGATAAGGCTGCTGAACTTACCAAGTTGGCTTGTGAGGCAGCAAAGCGTCATGGTGTTACCGTATCTGTTGATCTCAACTTCCGCAAGAAACTTTGGACTTCGGAGAAGGCTATCTCTATCATGCGTCCTTTGATGCAGTATGTTGATGTCTGCATCGGTAATGAGGAGGATGCTGAACTTTGTCTTGGTTTCAAGCCTGATGCAGATGTAGAGGGTGGTGAGACCAATGCTGCAGGTTACGAGGGTATCTTCAAGCAGATGAAGGAGACCTTTGGCTTCAAGTATGTGGTTTCTACTCTTCGTGAGTCTTTCTCTGCTAATCACAATGGCTGGAAGGCTTTGATCTATAATGGCAAGGAGTTCTATCAGTCAAAGCGTTATGACATCAATCCAATTATCGACCGTGTAGGTGGTGGTGACTCTTTCTCTGGCGGTTTGATTCATGGCATGCTCAAGTACAAGGGCGATCAGGCTTCTGCTCTCGAATTCGCAGTTGCTGCTTCTGCTCTCAAGCACACCATCAATGGCGACTATAACCTCGTTTCTGAGGAGGAAGTTCTCAGCCTTGCTGGTGGTAATGCTAATGGTCGCGTACAGAGATAATTTGCAGCAATGCTGCGTTGATTTAGCAACTAAGCTGCGTTAATATGTTCTTTTGTTGTTTTGTTAATGTGTTGCCGCAATGGTCGTTGGTGATTTCTGCTCGGCTTGGTAACAAAAGAACAAAACAGCAAAAGAACAAAATAACATTTCGTAAGAAATTATGGCAAAATTCGATAAATTTGAGGTGATGGCCAAGATCAAGGCCGCTCCTATGGTTCCTGTTTTCTACAACAAGGACGTTGAGGTATGTAAGAACGTAATCAAGGCTTGTTACGAGGGTGGTGTCCGTGCTTTCGAGTTCACCAACCGTGGTGACTTTGCTCATGAGGTATTCGGTGAGCTCTCTAAGTGGGCTAACAAGGAGTGCCCAGAGTTGGCTCTTGGTATCGGTTCTGTAGTTGATGCTCCAACAGCTGCTCTTTACATGCAGTTGGGTGCCAACTTCGTGGTTGGTCCTTTGTTTAACCCTGATATCGCTGTAGTCTGCAACCGTCGTTGTGTGACTTACTGTCCAGGTTGCTTGACTCCATCGGAGATTGGCAAGGCACAGGAGGTAGGTTGCGATTTCACCAAGGTATTCCCTGGCGACGTGGTTGGTGCTAACCTCGTTAAGGGCTTGATGGCTCCAATGCCATGGTCTAAGATTATGGTTACTGGTGGTGTTGCTCCTGAGGCAGACAACCTCAAGAAGTGGTTCGATGCTGGCGTTTACTGCGTAGGTATGGGCTCTAAGCTCTTCCCTAAGGAGCAGATCGCTGCTGGCGACTGGGCTGCTATCACAGCCAAGTGCAAGGAATGCTTCGATGCTATTAATGGCTTCCGCAAGTAATTGCTGAAGCGTTGTTTTGTTCTTTTGTTGTTTTGTTCTTTTGTTGATCGCTATGGCTACGGTCTATACTTACGAGGAATTGAAAGTTTGGCAGGAGTCGAAATGTTTGACATTGGAGGTCTATAAGATGTTCAAGGGGTTGAATGATTTTGATTTTCGTAGTCAGATACAACGAGCTGCGGTCTCTATTATGAACAATATTGCAGAGGGATTTGATAGGAATAAGATAGATGAGAGCAATAAGTCTTTTATCTATTTCTTGGATATTTCTTATGGTTCTTGTGGAGAGGTCAGGAGTATGACTTATCTGGCAGAGGAATTAGGCTACATATCAATGGATCAATCGTCTCATTTGCGAGACTTGTGTTTTAGTATTTCAAGCAAGTTGTTTGCTTTGATACAGATTTTGAAAACTAACCCAAAACCTGTTGCACAGAATTTATGATTGTCATTGCCAAAGGAACAAAAGAACAAAACAACAAAAGAACAAAACAACATTAAAATTAATATATCATGAACAAAATGACAAATTGGCGCTGGTGGATGTGCGGTTTGCTCTTCGTGGCAACAACCGTCAACTACCTTGATCGCCAAGTTCTCTCTTTGACTGCCAAAGAGTTCATCTATCCAGATTTCCACTGGACCGATAATGACTACGGTACAATTACCGCTTATTTCTCCATCTTCTATGCTGTCTGCATGTTGTTTGCCGGCAAGTTCGTAGACTGGATGGGTACCAAGAAGGGTTACCTCTGGGCCATCGGTGTTTGGAGTTTCGGTGCATGTATTCATGCCCTCTGTGGTGTTGGTACCGCTATTGTAACTGGTGCAGGCTCTATCGAGGCTATGCGTAATCTTGATCAGGCATCTGCTATCGCTATTGGTGTTCCATCAGTAGGCGTAGCTATGTTCCTCGTTTGCCGTGCTATTCTTGGTTTGGGCGAGGCTGGTAACTTCCCTGCTGCCATCAAGGTAACTGCCGAGTACTTCCCTAAGAAGGACCGCTCGTTCGCTACCTCTATTTTCAACGCAGGTGCATCAGTAGGTGCTTTGGCTGCTCCATTGATGATTCCACCTTTGGCCAAGTTCTTTGGTTGGGAGATGGCGTTCATCATCATCGGTGCTCTCGGTTTCATCTGGATGGGCTTCTATGTCAAGTGGTATGATGCTCCAGAGAAGAGCTCACATGTCAATAAGGAGGAGCTTGAGTATATCCATCAGGATGATGCAGCAGAGGCTGCTGCTGGTGTTGCTCCTGTCAATGAGGAGAAGTCTGTCTCTATCGGCAAGGCTTTCACCTACAAGCAGACTTGGGCATTCATCACAGGTAAGTTCTTTACCGATGGTGTATGGTGGTTCTTCCTTTTCTGGGCTCCAGGTTATTTTCAGGACGTTTATGGATACAAGGCTTCGACTGGCACAGGTATGATGCTCATCATGACCCTGTATGCTATTGTAACCTTCTTGTCAATCTACATCTGTAAGCTGCCTACTTACTTCGTCGAGAAGAAGGGTATGGAACCTTATTCTGGTCGTATGTTGGCCATGATGTTGATTGCCTTCATGCCTCTTGTTTGTGTGGCTGCTCAGCCAATGGGTGCTTATTCTGCATGGTGGCCAGCTATCATTATTGGTCTTGTTGGCGCAGGTCATCAGGCTTGGTCTGCTAACCTGTTCTCAACCATCGGCGATATGTTCCCTAAGTCGGCAGTTGCTACCATCACAGGTATCGGCGGTATGGCTGGCGGTGTTGGTTCGTTCCTCATCAACAAGGGTTCAGGTATGCTCTTTACCTATGCCGAAGGTCAGGGATCTGCATTTACCTTCCTTGGTTTCGAAGGTAAGCCAGCATCTTACATGATCGTCTTCTGCATCTGTGCTGTGGCTTATCTCATTGCATGGAGCATCATGAAGGCTCTCGTTCCAAAGTATAAGAAGGTAGAGCTCTAACCTGCATTATTCGTGCAGCGTTATTAGTTAACCCTGCGGACTAAGATAATACAAATAATCGCCAATCTCATTAGAGGTTGGCGATTTTGTTTTATGAAGTAAATTGGATTACTTGCGGTGGCTTTGGAAATATTCTTCCCAGAAGTTCATCTGTTTGGCATTAGGAGCAGGAGTGAGATGGAAGCCATTGTGCATGTTCATAACGGTTGCTTCTCCTTGTTTGTAGGTGGTCCAGTAAGGCAGCCCATCTGCATTTGGATCTCCAGTCTTAACGAAGTTGATCCAGTATTGGGGCATGATTTGAGCCATGTGCTTGTCTGTTTCTGTCATTTTGCCAGGCCAATCATAGATGAATGGCATTTCTGCAACATGGGATGCGCCTCTGGTACGGAGCCCTAAGATGCTATTCTCTGAGAGTTGATCAAAGTAGTACATGTAAACGTTGCCCTTGCCAGTCTTACTCTGGAGATTGGCCCAAGCCCAAGTGCCCCACCCAAATCCGTTGTCGCGGAACATATCTTGTACGGCATAAAGTGCCTCCTGATCATTTGTGGCAGGATAGGCCTCCATCAATTTTTCAGACCAGTCTCCATATTGGGCTTTGGCCATTCCCTTGTACATCTCCAATTGCATCTGATAGATGAATAGACTGCCTTCGTCCGAGTTGTAGCCGATAAGCACATTGACATCGTTGTAGTTGCCATCTTCGTAGAGTTTGTATTGGTCGCCAGTAATCGCTTTTCCATCGACGCATGGCCAAAATTGCATACCTTTTGATGCCTCGATAATTTCATTGCCCGATGCTTGACGCATCTTTTTGAGATTTTTTGACTTCAGATTTGTCTGCAAGTTCTTTCCCATCTCCTCGTTCATCAAAACCGGTTTCATCGAAGTAGCGCCAGAAACAGCGATAGGGCAGAAGTTGCCACCACTTTCGCTAATCGCACCACGGAATAGTCCTTTGCACAAGGGGGAAGCGCAAAGAATGCTGACAGAACTGCCACCAGCAGATTCTCCGCAGATTGTTACTTTCTCTGGATCACCGCCAAAGGCAGCAATGTTGTCGTGTATCCATTGTAAGGCACAAATCTGGTCGTAAATGCCGTAGTTGCCTGAGATGTTCTCTTTTGACTCTTTGGTCAGCTCCGGGTGGGACATAAAGCCGAGCGCCCCCAAACGGTATTCGATGCTGCAATAGACGATGCCTTCGCGTACGAAGTTGTCTTGCGTTCCGCTGTAGGAACCGGTTGCGAAGGCTCCACCATGGATCATGACGAATACAGGAAGTTTCTCGTCTTTGCTTCTGGCTGGGGTTTCTACACTCAGATAGAGACAATCTTCACTCATTCCCAAGTCTTTTCCGTTCTGGTTGGGATCAACGGTTTGAAATGGTCGATCGCCCCACTTTTCTGCCTTATATACACCTTGCCAAGGGGCTTTGGGTACAGGTGCTTTCCAGCGAAGGTTCCCTACAGGAGCCTCTGCATAGGGAATGGCTTTGTACAAGGCAAATCCTTCATGCAGTTCTCCTTCGATTTCGCCCTGGGCGACTGTTGTTTTCAAAATCTGGGCATTGGAGGAAACTGTTACTGCAAGTCCAACCAATGCAGCGGTAATGTTTTTTCTCATGATGTTTTTGTTTTATTTTTGATGTATTGGTTTGTAATGTGTGCGATTTTACATCATGTGTAGTCCTTGTTTGATAAGAGTCTGCACTGACATGCTTGGATCCTCGCTGAGCAACTTAGCAACAGCTTTCGATGCATTGGCCATAGGGTAACCCAAAGCGACAAGGGCTTGGATGGCTTCATCACCATTCTTGTTGCTGGCCACGATGGCGCTTTCGGAAGCTGTAGCTGCAGCAATGCCCAGGTTGCCTACTTTGTCCTTCAGATCGACAATGATGCGCTGTGCGGTCTTTGGACCGAGGCCCTTGACATTACGTAATTGACGGTCATTGCCCGAAGCGACCACGGCTACCAGTTCGTCGGGCGAGAGGCTGGAGAGGATGCAGCGGGCTGTGCCGGGACCAACGCCTGAAACGCTGACCAACAGCTCGTAGAGGGCACGTTCCTGCTTTGAGATGAAACCGTACAGCACGTGGGCATCTTCGCGGATGCTCTCTGCAATGAAGAGTTTGTTTACTTCTCCCGGTTTTAACTTGTCGTAGGTGTAAACCGATATATTACAGCAATAGCCGACGCCATTGCATTCGATGATGGCTTGTGTTGGATTGAGCTCCGTAAGCTCTCCTTTCAAATATTCTATCATAGTGACTCTCCCCAACCCTCCTTTGCCAAGGAGGGGGTATTCTATTTACCACCGTGGGGTGCGGGTTTATTATGTTCTATAATCGTTGTGCTTTAATTCTTTCCTCGAGTGGCGAGGAGTAGGTTTTTCTTTATCCTAGTGGTGGATAGAACGCCTCCTTGAAGTGATTTATCTTGGGCGTGCTTTTGCCATCATCTGTGATGGCAATGATGTCGAACCTCCAGTCTTGCATGATTCCATATTGTTTGATGTAGGCATCGGCAGCATGTACGGTGTGCAGAATCTTTTTATGATCAACTGCCTCTTCTGGTGACCCGTATATTTGCGTCTTGCGAGTCTTGACTTCGACAAAGACTATTTCGTTCGTCTCTCTGTCTGTGGCTACAAGATCGAGTTCCAGATGATGGAGCTTCCATCGTTCGGCTTCGATGTGATAGCCAAGGCTACGCAGATAGTCCGCAGCCATCTGTTCCCCATCTTTGCCAAGTTTGTATGATTCGCTCGTGGCTTTGGTGTCTTTTGTTGTGTTCATGTTCAATAATACGTACGAATTATTCGGTGCAAAGATAATGTATTTTGCTTATTCTTCCAAATTTAGAAATGAACAAATAATGAGTTGGGCCTTAAATCTGGTAATTCAAGTAAATTGAACACACTATTTTTGGGGTTATACGTTATAAAAAGTGTCAGATTATTTGAAGATCTTTTAGGCAATGTAGTACCGTGTCAGATTCAATACCATGTGTCTGTTTGGAAAACAAAAACCTCGATATGCAAAAAGGGGTTGTGTCGAAACACAGCCCCTTTGATTTTTTATGCTTAAGCGTATTATTCGCCCTTGATGTTTGCTGCAATCAATGGTTCATTTTATTCACCCTTAATTGCAGCTACGCCTGGGAGAACCTTGCCTTCGATAGCCTCGAGGAGAGCACCACCACCAGTTGAGATGTAAGAAACCTTGTCAGCAAGACCGAACTTGTTGACACAAGCTACAGAGTCACCACCACCGATGAGTGAGAATGCGCCGTTGGCAGTAGCCTCAGCAATAGCCTCGCCGATAGCCTTTGAACCTGCGGTGAAGTCATCGCACTCGAATACGCCTGCAGGACCGTTCCAGAGGATGGTCTTAGCACCCTTGATAGCCTCAGCAAATGCCTTCTGTGACTCAGGACCTGCATCAACACCCTCAAGGCCAGCAGGAACCTCATTAGCAAGACAAACGATCTTCTTAGAACCTGGCTTAACGGTCATAGTAGCGAAGTCAAGACCATCGGTAGCAACACAGTCAGAACCGAGAACGAGCTCAACACCGTTCTTCTTTGCCAACTCCTCAACACCGAGAGCAACCTCGAGCTTGTCCATCTCGACGATAGAGTTGCCGATCTCGCCACCGTGAGCCTTAGAGAAGGTATAGGTCATACCACCACAGAGGATGAGCTTGTCAGCCTTACCAAGGATGTTCTCGATGATGCCGATCTTAGAAGATACCTTAGAACCACCCATGATTGCAACGAATGGACGCTTGATGTTGCCAAGAACTGCGTCAACAGCAGCAACCTCTTTCTCCATGAGGAGACCGAGCATCTTGTCGTCGGCAGCAAATGAATCAGCGATAACAGCAGTAGAAGCGTGCTTGCGGTGTGCAGTACCGAAGGCATCCATTACATAGCAGTCAGCATATGAAGCGAGCTTCTTTGCGAAATCCTTCTGCTTAGCCTTCATTTCCTTCTTAGCAGCCTCGTATGCAGGATCCTCCTTGTCGATACCTACTGGCTTACCCTCCTCCTCAGCATAGAAACGGAGGTTCTCGAGCAACAATACCTCGCCTGGCTTGAGAGCAGCAGCCTCAGCATCTGCGTTAGCGCAGTCAGCAGCGAACTTAACCTCCTTTACACCAAGAGCAGCAGCAACAGCCTCCTTGATCTGACCGAGAGAAAGCTCAGCCTTAACTTTGCCCTTTGGCTTGCCCATGTGGCTCATGATGATGAGAGCACCTCCCTTGTCGAGGATGAGCTTGAGGGTAGGAACTGCACCACGGATACGGGTGTCGTCGGTGATCTTGCCCTCCTTCAGAGGTACATTGAAGTCAACACGTACGATGGCTTTCTTGCCTGCGAAATCGTAATTCTTAATTTCCATAGCTTAAATTGTTGTTATGTTATATTGTTGTTTTGTTGTTTTGTTAACCTTTGCTCGGCCCCCTTACAGAAGCTCTTGAATCTTAGCCTCGATGTCTTCCTGTGAGGTCAAGCCTACGAATTTGTACTTGATCTCGCTGTTTTTAACAAAAGCGATGACAGGGATGTTGCGAATTTTAAACTCCATAGCCAAGTCCTCATTGTCGTCAACATTGTATTTGCCGATGATGGCTTGACCTTCGTACTTTTCAGCCAATGCTTCGATGATTGGGGTCATGCGCTGACAAGGACCACACCAAGTTGCCCAGAAGTCGATGACAACCAATTTGTCGCCTGCGATCAACTCAGGTGCATTCTGATCGGTAATCTGCATTGCCATAATTCTTATGCTTTAATTATACATGCGGAATGTACTTCCGACTGCAAAGATAATGATTTTCTTTGCATAATCAAACTTTTTACATCGATAATTTGCTTTTTCCGGAAAAATGTACTACTTTTGCGCACTGAATTTTTCAATATGATTAAGCTAGGAAAATATAACGAATTGGAGATAGCTCGCGAGGTCGAGTTCGGTATCTATGTGACCGATGGAGAGGGGATAGAAATACTGATGCCGCAGAAGTATGTGCCTGCCAATGCCAAGGTGGGCGATAAGATCCGCTGTTTTGTCTATCAGGATAGCGAGGCACGCCTGCTGGCTACCACCGAACATCCGTATGCTCAGGTTGGAGAGTTTGTATCGCTTGAGGTCAAGTCTGTCAATCAGGTTGGAGCCTTTGCCGATTGGGGAACATCGAAGGAACTTCTCATTCCGCATCGCGAACAACCGAAAGAGATGGAGGAAGGACATCGTTATATTATATATATATATGTAGATGAAATTTCAGGACGTATCGTTGGTACTGCCCGAATCGATAAGTATCTGGATAATGTGCCTGCTCCGTTCGAGAAAAACGACGAGGTTGATATTCTTGTGTGGAAACCCACACCATTGGGCTATAAGGTGATTATCAACAATAGTCACACGGGAATGATCTATAAGAATCAGATTTTCCAGCCCGTGCATATCGGAGAACATCTGCGAGCTTGGGTGAAAGAGGTGCGTGATGACGAGAAGATCGATCTTTCGCTCCAGCAGATGGGCTATAGAAATGTAATCGACTCGGCCGAGGCTCAAGTACTCCGTGCTCTGCATCTGCGAGGTGGTTTCCTGCCTTTGAGCGATAAGAGTGATCCTGCCGAGATTGCCGATGTTCTTCAGTTGTCGAAGAAGACATTCAAAAAGGCCGTAGGTGTCCTCTACAAGCAGCAGCGTATTGCCATTGAGGAGGATGGGTTACGCCTGCTCGAATAAATCATTAGTCATTGTTCTTTATTCAATAGTCAAAAATCTATGAGTTACGTAAAAGATTATAATTATGGCGCTTCGCCTGTAGATTTCGAGGCAACTACCTCGAGTGTGTATAGAAGCATGTTCGGCTGGATGGCTGGTGGATTGGGCCTTACTGCCTTGACCTCGTTTGTGATCATGGACCGATTGGTGCAGTCGGATGTGTTTGCCGAAATCTTCTTGAGCAAGGGCATGATGTGGTTCCTGATTCTCGCTTCGTTCGGCATGGTAATCGGATTGAGCTCGATGATTCACCGTTTGTCGTTCATGACTGCCAGTGTCCTTTTTGCCCTCTATTCGGTTGTAATGGGTGCCTGGATTACTCCCGTCTTGTTGATGTACACCGGAGCATCCGTTTTTCAGGTTTTCTTGATTACCGCAGGAACCTTCGCCGGTATGGCCGTTTATGGATACTTTACTAAGGCAGATCTGTCGAAGGTTGGCAAGATTGCCATCATGGCATTGTGGGGAGTTATCATTGCATCGTTGGTAAACTTCTTCATGCATAGTTCGGCCATGAGCTACATCATCTCTTGCATTTCGGTTGCTATCTTCTGTGGCCTCACGATGTATGATGTACAGCGATTCAAGGCTTTCATTGAGGGGTATGGCGAAACTGCAGATGACAATGTCCGCAAGATTGCTCTCATCGGAGCTCTTTCCCTCTACATGGATTTCCTGAATCTCTTTCTCAGTCTGCTTCGCATCATGGGAAACCGTCGATAAAACAATCAGGAAACAAAAGCAAAAGAAAAAGGAAGATCGATTCGATCTTCCTTTTCTTCGCTTGTTGGCCAAGCAATGTGTTATTCTTAAGTGGTAAATAATAATTTAAGGCAATCCACTAAACATTCGGGGTTATACACATGGTACATTGTTTAAGGTGGTGCAAAGATAGGGCGTTTTTCTGAATCTGCCAAATAAAAATATATGCTCTACAACATAACAATCGGTTGTTCTGCTGTAGAACATATATTTCTTGCGTTTTTTATCCGATAAGATGTGCCAATTGAGCTACATCTTCGTCTGTTGTCGCCCAACTGCAGACGAAACGTACTGTCGTTTCGGCGGCTCCACGAGGTCCCCAATCTTCGAACGAAACACCATTGGCACGCAGACGATCGATGACTTGGTTCGGCAGAATGAAGAATTGTTGATTGGTGGGTGAGTCGATGGCTACACGATAGCCGGCTGTAGCAAAAGCCTGTCGGATCTGTTGGGCAAGTTGAACGGCATGCTCACAGATGCTCTGGTAGAGACCATCGGCAAAAAGTGTCAGAAATTGGATTCCCTGGATTCTGCCTTTGGCGCAAAGGGCACCATGTTGCTTGACGAGAGGGAAGAAGTGTGGCAAGGTTTGAGGATTGGGTGCCACGACAGCTTCGCCGAAGAGAAGTCCGCATTTGGTGCCACCAATATAGAAGACGTCGCACAGACGGGCAATGTCGGCAAGGGTAAAGTCTGCTTGAGGTGAAGCCAATGCGTATCCGAGACGGGCACCATCCATGTAGAGTGGAATATGATGCTTGTGGCAGGTCGAAGAGATAGCTTCGAGTTCAGCAAGGGAATAGAGTGTGCCGTATTCGGTCGGTTGGGTGATGTATAGCATGCCGGGAGCAACCATATGTTCGTAGGTTTCGTCGGCATAGAATTGCGAAATGTACGCATCGACCTGTTCGGCCGACAGTTTGCCATCGTGGGCAGGCAAGGTCAGTACTTTGTGTCCGCTGTGTTCGATTGCACCACTTTCATGAACATTGATGTGGGCGCTATCAGCACACAGCACACCCTCATGGCGACGCAATAATCCGTCGATGACAGTTGCGTTGGTCTGTGTTCCTCCGATGAGAAACTGAACCAAGGCATTCGGGGATTGGCATGCCTTACGGATTGCCTCCTTGGCTTGTTGGGTGTATGGATCGTTGCCATAGCCTACAGTATGTTCAAGATTGGTTTTCAGAAGAGCTTCCATCACTTTTGGATGTGCACCTTCCATATAATCACTGTCAAAATATAACATGGAGTTTTGAGTTTTGAGTTTTAAGTTTTGAGTTTTAAGTTTATCAAAAAAGATTGACGTTGAATCCGGCAGAAATAGTGATGACACCACGAGTGGCATCGGATTCAAGTTGTGTCTTTTGTAGATGCTGGGTGAGACTCGCATGGATGAAGAGATTGAACGATGGATCAAAAACATATTCTATGCCTAAACTCAGTTTGGCAGAAGGCACAACCTTCTTGTTGTCGGCAAGATGGTAACGGTCATTGCTTTCGACGTATCGCACATCTTTGAGTGTGGTGATGGTGGCGCCAGCTTGGAGCATGGCTGTGGCAGAGATCTTCTTGAACAATGGCTGTCTCCAACCAGGACCAATCAACCAGTCGGTGTATTGGATATCTCCTTTGATTGTGTTCGTTGTTTTGAGATCTTTGTCAGCATAGGAGTGGGTGTGTTCGTCGTACTCGGCATCAAGATACCAGCCTTTAACGCGTCCGAATCGATATTCCAAACTGGTATTGACAGCGTAGGCAGGGTTTTGATTTGGATGGGTACTGAAAGAGATGCCCATCTCGAGGGGCATATAGAGATGTTCCCAGAAATTTTCTTTCTCATTCTTCGGACTCGTTTGGGCAAAGGTATTTGTCGAGAGTAGTAGAAGACTGAAAATTATCAGATGTTTTAGCGTCATTAGGGGTATATGTTTGCATTTTAATTGGTGCAAATATAATGTGTTTTGCCATAAGTTGTGCAAAACACGCTGAATTTTTGTAAATAAAAAACCGTTATATGCTCAATTTTTGTCGAAAAGAGGTCGGAGAGATGCCTTTCTTTGTATGGAAGAACTTGGCAAAGGTGATTTGAGAAGAGAATCCCAATAGATCCGAAATCTCTTGAATTGTCCGGGTGGTGGTGGAGAGGAGCCTTTCCGCTTCGTAAAGCAGATGACTGTCGATTATCTGTTTGGGACTTCGACCTCCAATCAAACCTGTGACCTGCGACAAATAGCGCGTTGTGATGTGAAGCTGTTGAGCATAATAAGTTACATCGTGCGCATGTCTGTAATGATTTGTAATCAGATTCAAGAAACTGTTGTAGATGTCATTAGGACGAAGGTTGGAGGCATGTTCATTTGTTGCATAAACGACCTGGTTGTGCAGATAAGTGTGTGCATTGGCCACAGCCGTCGGGACCTCTTCTCCCAACGCAAGTTGGGTGGCAATGGCCGTTGAAAGAGTGCCACTGACTCCATGTCGTTGCCATCCCTGTGTGTTGACCGACGAAAAGAAGGTTTGGTACCCATCACTGATCAGCAGGGCATTGATTCGTCCCTCTATGTAGGTTCCACCTCGTAGCAATACCCATTGTGCACCCATGGCTTGAAGTTGTCTGGCTCCAGTCAACATATCCTGATCTGTCGAGATGCGACGGCCCAGGATGATCTCAGCGTCTGTGCATTTGAGAATCAGCATAGTGCATGCTGGTATTAGTTGGGAGATGAAAGCCTGGATGGCTTCGTTTGACATGAGCGTACCGCCATTGGCCGAGAGAATGACTGGCGAACAGACAATGCATGGGCATCCGATGATTTCCTCCCTGACACGTCGGATTGTTTCGGGATCGTTGATCATGCCAACTTTGATGGCTTTAGGACGTTCCTCTTCGTAGATGGCACGTATCTGTCCTGCTACCATTTCGGCTGGCAGATTATGAACGTCGGCAATGCCATGATTGTTCTGTACTGTGACCGATGTGACTGCAGTCGAGGCATAGCCCCCCAGATCCTGGATGGTACGGATATCTGCCTGAATGCCAGAGTGGCCCATGCTATCGGAACCGTTGATGGAGAGAATGTTATTCATGGCGCAAAGATAGAAACTTTTTTCAATTTAACCAAATAAGTATTCCTGTTTGGTTTGTTTTTCCTTTTTGTAGGTATAGTTTTGCCATTTCGGAATACTTAAATGATTATATTTGACGAAGGTTGTACCTTTGCAGTGAATTTTTTCAGTTTTTAGTTTTTAGTTTTCAGTTTTTAGTTTTCAGTTTTTGGTTGTTTGTTTTGAGTCGGTTCAATCGTCATGACTTGATTCTCTAATCAATCCAATCAAAACTTTCGGAACATAAATATATTATTACTTAGAAAGATGGAAGAAAGAACAGCGCTTAACCGTCAGTTGGCTCAGATGCTCAAAGGCGGAGTAATCATGGATGTAACAACTCCAGAACAGGCAAAAATAGCAGAGGCTGCTGGTGCTTGTGCAGTTATGGCATTGGAACGAATCCCAGCTGATATCCGTGCAGCCGGTGGTGTGAGCCGCATGAGTGATCCAAAGATGATCAAGGGTATTCAGGAGGCCGTTACTATTCCTGTCATGGCAAAATGTCGCATTGGTCACTTTGTCGAGGCACAGATTCTTGAGGCAATCGAAATTGATTATATTGACGAAAGCGAAGTCCTTTCGCCAGCTGATGATGTCTATCACATCGATAAGCGTAAATTTAAGGTGCCGTTTGTGTGTGGCGCAAAGGATCTTGGAGAGGCCTTGCGCCGCATCAACGAGGGTGCTACCATGATCCGAACCAAAGGCGAGCCAGGTACCGGTGATGTCATTCAGGCAGTACGTCACATGCGTATGATGCAAAGCGAAATCCGTCGTCTTGTCTCTATGTCGGAGGATGAATTGTATGAGGCTGCCAAGCAGTTGCGTGTTCCTTATGAACTCGTACAGTATGTTCACGTCAACGGAAAGTTGCCAGTTGTGAATTTCGCCGCTGGCGGTGTAGCTACTCCTGCCGATGCCGCTTTGATGATGCAGTTGGGTGCTGAGGGTGTCTTTGTGGGCAGCGGAATCTTCAAGAGTGGTGATCCTGTCAAGCGAGCTCAGGCTATTGTCAAGGCTGTTACCAACTACAACAATCCAAAGATTATTGCAGAGCTTAGCGAAGATCTTGGTGAGGCTATGGTCGGTATCAATGAGGGTGAAATCCAGCTGTTGATGGCAGAACGCGGCAAATAAGGTAAGGGATGAAAATAGCTATATTGGCATTGCAAGGTGCTTTTGCTGAGCATGAACAGATGTTGAACGAATTGGGAGTGGAAACATTCCTGATTCGAAACCTGCAGGATTGGAATCAGCCGAAAGATGGATTGGTTATCCCGGGAGGAGAGAGCACTGCAATGACTCGTATCATTCGCGACGAACAACTCTTTGAACCTGTACGTGAGGCTATCCTTGCCGGATTGCCTGTGTTTGGAACCTGTGCTGGTTTAATTATGCTTGATGCCCAACATCTTGATACGATGAATATTCTGGTTAGACGCAATGCTTATGGCCGTCAGTTGGGCAGTTTCGAGACGGTCGATGTGGTTGAGGGTATTGGCAATGATATTCCAATGACTTTTATCCGGGCTCCATATATCGAATCTGTCGGTGAAGACGTTCAAGTTCTTTCGACTGTCGATGGACACATTGTTGCCGCTCAACAAGGCCGACAACTGGTGACTGCTTTTCACCCGGAACTAACCCAGGATACTCGCTTGCATGCTTATTTCCTGAAAATGGTCGAGGGGAGAATCTGAAAACCACAAATCTCCAAGAATAGCAGCACCAGCAAAGCCCATTTCGTGGATTTCGGCAAGATGCTCGAGCGAGACTCCTCCGAGGGCATACACTCTTTCGGTCAAGAGGCTTCGTGCTTCAGCTAATTCCTTGCGTGAGAAGGCTGCTCCGTAACCTTCTTTCGAAATGCTGTTGTAGATAGGACTTAGTGTGACGTAGTCGAGAAATGTGGGTTTTGAGTTTTGAGTTTGGTGGAGGGTGGTGTGTGTTAAGAGTTCCTGAATGGAATGACACGATTTGGAAACCGTGAACTCTCTTGACTTTTTTTCTTCAAGAACCCACGTTGGAATCTTTGGATTGCGACTATTCAGATGAATGCCTCCCAGATGGTATTTTCTGGCTAAATCGTGGTGGTCATGCAACACGATACGATGGCGGAATGGAAGATCGATTTGATCTATCCATTCTGCCATCTCTTCTTTTGTCGCCTTCGGTTTGCGGAGATGCAGTCGTTCCATTCCTTGTGCAAACAAGGCATTTACCAACTTTGCTTCTCCTTCAAATATCTCGGGGCGTGTAATAATGATGATTTTCATCGTCCACTAAAAAGGTCAAATGAAGCGTCCCAATTTCTTTAAATAGGTTGCTTCATTTTGTCAAATGAAGCGTCCCAGTCTTTCCAGACGGGCTCTAATCCACGCTGGCGGAGAGAGTCTGCTACTTCCTGAACAGAACGGTCATCGCTGACTGTGAATTGCTCCAGAGCCTGGGGATAGGTGTAGTAGCCACCTGGATTTACACGGCTGGCAGCCGACATGGTAGTGACACCGAGGGTACACATGTTGTTGCGGATAAACTCTGGTTCTCGTGTAGAGTAGCTAATATCCACATCGTGGTCAAAGATGCGCATGGCAAAAGTGACCTGTGTCAATTCTCGGTCATTGACAAAGCAGTTGGGTTGGAAGCCCTCGTTCTGTGCTGGACGCATACGGGGGAAGTTGACCGAATACTTGGTCTTCCAATAGCGCTTCTGCAAGTAACGCAGATGATAGGCCAACATGGTCACATCGGTTTTCCATTCCTTTTCGAGACCAAGCAAAGCTCCCATTCCGATGGAGTGGACTCCCGCCATACCCATTCGGTCGAAGCCGTCCAGACGCCATTCGAAGATAGACTTCATGCCACGTGGGTGATAGGTCTTGTAGTTGGCTGCATTGTAGGTCTCCTGAAAACAGATTACTCCATTCAATCCATGGTGAGTCAGCATCTCGTACTCCTCGGTTTTGAGGGGCATTACCTCGATCTTCAGGTTCGAGAAGTATTTCTTGGCACGATCCAAAGCATCGGCCAGATACTGAGGTCCTGCCTTGGCTGGATTTTCGCCTGTCACGATCAGCAGGTTCTCGAAAGGTCCCAGTTTCTTGATGGCTTTGTATTCATCCTCACATTGGTCGATGGTCAGAATGGTACGGGCCATTGGATTCTCCCGATGAAAACCGCAATAGACACACGAGTTTGAGCAGGAGTTGGTGATGTAGAGAGGAATGAACATTGACATAGTGCGGCCGAAGCGTTCACGTGTATATTTCTGCGACAACCTTGCCATCTGTTCCAGATAGGGTTCGGCGGCAGGAGAAATCAAAGCCATGAAATCCTCTACGTCGCAATGGCTCTTGGCCAATGCTCGGCGTACATCCATGTCGGTCTTCTGAGCAATACGCTCTGTGGTCTCTTCCCAACTAATATTTTTTAATTCGTCTGAAAACATGTCTTATTTTCTTTTTGAGCATGGCTGAAAAGCATACTCCTTGAGTTCTGTAATAGAAGGATGATCGCTGCACATGGCGCAATCAGGATCTTGACTGAAGTCGAAACGATTGAACTGCATGGCCAAGGCATCGAAGGTGAGCAGGGTGTTGGTGAGAAGTTGTCCTGCTCCTGTGATGTACTTGATGGCTTCGGTGGCCTGCAAGGTTCCGCAAATACCAGCAATGCTACCTAACACACCCACCATCGAACAGGTCTCCACCTCCTCTTGTGCAGGAGGCTCGGGAAAGATGCAACGGTAGCAGGCTGTGCCTGGAATGTACGTCATCAGTTGTCCACGGAATCGATTGATCCCACCCATGCAGAACGGTTTGCCCTCCATGACACAGGCATCGTTGATGAGGTATTTGATGGCGAAGTTATCGGTTCCATCAATCACAAAATCATATTGACGAACGATGTCACGGATACTGTCTTCAGTCAGATACTCTTCATACTTGATTACCTGAACATCTGGGTTAAGGTCTCGGATGGCCCGTTCTGCCGAATCGACCTTAGGATGACCCACATCCTCGGTGCGATGGATGACCTGTCGTTGCAGATTGGTGAGAGACACATTGTCTCCATCGGCCAATCCCAATGTCCCCACTCCGGCTGCCGCCAGATAGAGGGCAACGGGAGACCCCAAGCCTCCTGCTCCCACGATGAGCACCTTTGCACCCAATAATCGGGCTTGTCCTTCGGGACCGATGCCATCCAGGATCAGGTGGCGGTTGTATCTGCGTTTTTGTTCAGATGTCATGAAAGAATCTTTATTTAATCTTTCTCAGATCATGTGTCAACTTGGCAGCACAGAAGTTAGGACCACACATGGTGCAGTATTCACCATCGGTATGACCAGCCTCCTCGAAGTATTGAAGAGCACGTTCCGGATCCAGAGAGAGGTGGAACTGGTCTCTCCAACGGAACTCGAAACGGGCCTTCGAGAGTGCATTGTCACGAATGGTGGCACCTGGATGGCCTTTGGCCAAATCGGCAGCATGGGCAGCAATCTTGTAGGTCACAACACCTACGCGGACATCCTCCTTGTTAGGAAGCGCCAAATGCTCCTTGGGTGTCACATAGCAGAGCATGGCAGTACCCAACCAAGCAATTTGTGCACCGCCAATGGCAGAGGTGATGTGGTCATAACCTGGGGCAATATCGGTCACGATAGGGCCGAGGGTGTAGAATGGAGCCTCGTGGCAGTGATCCAACTGACGTTCCATATTCTCGCGGATCTTGTGCATAGGTACATGGCCTGGACCTTCGATGAAGGCCTGTACATTCTTCTCCCACGCACGGGTTACGAGTTCGCCCATGGTGTCCAACTCTGCAAACTGTGCTGCATCGTTGGCATCGGCAGTACAACCAGGACGGAGGCCATCACCAAGTGAGAGTGCTACGTCGTATTGGGCTACAATGTCGCAGATGTCATCAAAGTGCTCGTAGAGGAACGACTCCTGGTCGTGGATCAGACACCACTTGGACATGATCGAACCACCACGGCTCACGATGCCACACAGACGGCTGTCGGCCAGATGCACATTGTGACGACGGATGCCGGCATGGATGGTGAAATAATCGACACCCTGCTCACATTGTTCGATAAGAGTGTCACGATAAACTTCCCAAGTGAGATCTTCGACACGGCCATTGACCTTCTCCAAAGCCTGGTAGATAGGTACAGTGCCTACAGGAACAGGACAGTTACGGACAATCCATTCGCGGGTTTCGTGGATATTGTCACCGGTCGAGAGGTCCATGAGGGTATCGCCACCCCACTTGCAAGACCATACTGCCTTATCGACCTCCTCTTCGATGCTGGAGGTGGTAGCCGAGTTACCGATGTTGGTATTGATCTTGACGAGGAAGTTTCGGCCGATGATCATTGGCTCCGACTCCGGGTGGTTGATGTTGGCAGGAAGGACAGCACGACCACGGGCAATTTCATCACGTACGAACTCTGGGGTGATGTGGCTCTTGATTCCGAGCTCCTCGCAGTTCATGTTCTCGCGGATGGCAACATACTCCATCTCTGGGGTGATGATACCGGCCTTGGCATAGGCCATCTGAGTGATGTGTTTGCCAGCCTTGGCACGACGTGGCAACTGGATGTGTTCGGAGCGGAGGCTGTCGAGTGAGTGGTCGGCCAGACGCATGCGGCCGTATTCGCTGCTTACTTCGGACAACTGTTCGGTGTCCTGACGATCCAGAATCCATTGCTCACGCATACGAGGCAGACCCTTCTTCAGATCCACTTCGATGTTTGGATCGCTGAAAGGACCACTGGTGTCGTAGATCAGGACAGGCTTGTTCTCTTCGGTATGAGGAATGCCGTTATCGTCTTTGGTCACGGTTGGGGTCAGATTGACTTTGGTCATACCCACCTTGATGAATGGGAATAACTGCCCCGGCATATAGAATTTTTCGCGTTTTGCGTATGCTTTGTTATCGTTTGGCATAATTAAATATTCAAGAATGAAGTTAATGGACTTGAAGCTTCGGCACAATCGGCAATGGCACCGAGGCCTGCTTCGTAAGCGCGACGGCCAGCTATGACAGCCTCCTTGAAGGCAATGGCCATCTCGACAGGATCACCTGCCACGGCAATAGCGGTGTTGACTAAACAGCAGTCAGCACCCATCTCCATGGCCTCGGCTGCATGGCTTGGAGCACCGATTCCGGCATCGACCACAACAGGAACGCTGGCCTGTTCGATGATGATCTGCAGGAAGTCCTTCATGCGGAGTCCCTTGTTGGTACCGATAGGGGCAGCCAAAGGCATGACGGTAGCAGCACCAGCCTCCTCAAGATGCTTGCAGAGGGTTGGGTCGGCTTGACAGTATGGCAATACCACAAATCCCAACTTCACGAGCTGTTCGGTAGCTTTGAGTGTCTCGATTGAATCTGGCAACAAATATCGTGGATCTGGGTGAATCTCGAGTTTCAGCCAATTGGTACCGAAGGCCTCACGTGCCATTTGGGCAGCAAAGACCGCCTCTTCGGCTGTACGTACACCGCTGGTGTTAGGCAACAGCTGGATGTTTGGGTTCTGGGTGATGTGGGTGAGAAGTTCATCGTTGGCATCGTCGAGTTCGATGCGTTTCATGGCTACAGTTACCATTTCTGTTTGCGATGCCTCGATGGCTTTTGCCATAACTGCATTGTTGTTGAATTTACCTGTTCCCAGGAAGAGACGGGAATTGAATTCACGTCCTGCAATGACTAACTTTTTCATTTTATTGGTTTATTATTCTGATTATCTCTTTGGTTTGGGTTACTGGATCCTCTGCTGTGAGGATTGTACCCGATAGGGCAATGCCGGTCACGCCTGTTGAAAGGATGGCAGGAATGTCATCGATAGTGATGCCTCCGATAGCTACAACTGGAATGTGAATGTCGGCCTCTTGCATCTTTTGTATGATGTTACGGTAACCTTCCAGTCCGAGGATAGGAGAGAGCCCTTTTTTGGTGGTTGTGAAACGGAAGGGGCCACAACCTACATAGTTGGCTGTCCCTTCGTAGTGCATACGCACATCATCAAAGGTATTGGCTGTTCCTCCAATGATGAAATCGTTGCCTAATATCTTTCGGGCTTCGGCTACTGGCATATCCTTCTTGCCCAAATGGACACCATCGGCACCAAGTTCCTTGATCAACTCGACATGATCATCGACAATGAAAGTGGCTTTGTATTGGTCGCAGAGTTTTCGTACCTCAGGCCCTATCTTTAGGAACTCTTCGGTCGAAGCCTCCTTCATGCGGAGTTGCACCCATTGGCAGCCACCGTCCAATGCCATTCGGATGCCATCCAGATAGCTGTATTTATCGTTATAATGAGAAATGAATTGTAACATAATCACATTCCACTAATTGTCTTCATTCTTCACTATCCATTTTTCACTTTTTTAGCCCCCACAAGCGGCCTTGATGATTGTTACACTCGCATTGTCGGGTAGAGTGGTGTTCTCCCATTCTGCACGTGGAACCATTTTGTTTGACACAGCAACGGCAACACCTCTGGCAGGAAGTGCCAATTCGGTTGCCAGTTCAGCCAAGGTCTGAGCCTCTGTTTGAACTGGTTTATTGTTTACAGTAATTGATTTGATTGGATTCATACCTTCGCTTATTTTAGAGTTGAATTTCTATCGACGCAAAGGAGTAATCCCTTTAAAACAAGACAAAGGCAATGATTCGAACATCATAACCTTTGTTATTATTCTTTGAATATGCGACTCAATCCCTACGGCAGTACAAACTGCATCAGGTTCGAGGGTATAATCTCAGCCAATAGAAATTGGAAAGTGAAAAACTAAAAGTGATAAGATAATTTATCCTTTTTCCTTTTCTTCGGCACCCCTTTGATGTTCGATGGTGCAAAGGTACAGTTTTTGTTCGAATTACCCAACATTTTTGTTCAAAAATTTTGCGTTTTGTGATAAATTATCTATCTTTGCCCCCGAAAAACAACATATTTGGTGGGTCAAATAGTATATAATAATATAAATGAAAAAGATTTTTGGATTTCTTGTTGCTTTTTTGAGTCTTCTTCCGACTTGTTTCGGACAGGAAGTTGATGCGTCTGTACAAAGTAGTCTTGGTGAACCGATTATTACCAGTTTCGAAGAACCAAAGCATCTGTTCTCGTGTAATGTAATGGCCGATGGAGAACGACTTCTGTTCGTCCGACAAACGAATTGGGGTAAACTGATTATTGAACTCTATGACACTCAAACAGGGCAACTTCTATTTACAGAGAGTAGCTACAGGCAAGGTGCACAGGTGACCTCGAATCAGGATTATTTGTTGTTGTATGAACCTGGGTATGCCTTGAATTGTTATAATGTTAGAACTGCCAAAATGTGTTGGCATAATGACAATGGAGCCACTCCTTTTTGGATTAATGACGATCATTTGCTTGTTCGTAAACCGAAGCAGGCTGCTATCCAATCTTATGGAAATGAATACCGATATATCGATTTGAAACTTGGATTGACAGAATGGATCAATTATATGGATCTGAAAGATGGCGTCAATTACGTGCAGGAGATGGAGGATCGTTCCCTCTTCTTTTCCACGAGTGAGAACCTCATTCATTTGGACGTGAAAACAGGAGAAACTGGTATTCTTCCGTGTAAGACACAAGTAGTGAGCGGTAAAAAACTGGCTGGAAATATAGGCATTGGAGTCGCTTTGGGTGCTGCTATGGTCGCCACTGCTGGCATGGCTGCAGCCAATGGATATTATTTCTACGCTTATCCAACCTATTATGGTAAGCGTTATTCTGCCTCATCCGGTCGATTGTTGGCAGGTAATAATTTCTCGTCTTACGCATTGACAAATGTCAATTCGCAAGTGCTGGAGTATCAGAACCGGTATTATATGGCCGACAGTAAACAACTCTATTGCGTTGACGAGAATCTTGGAACTGTTTGGACAAAACCATTCCCAAAGCACAGAGCCTCAAACTCCTATCTGTATCAGTTGGGAGATACGCTCGTTGTTGCTAATCACGGTGCTGCCTATCTGGGTGGAACCAAAAGTCGAGAGATGGGACGTCCTTTCTTGGCTGGATACCGCATGCAGGATGGCGAACAACTGTTCTATCGTGAATTATCGGACAAAAAAGAGATACATTTGCAGAATGGTGTAGATGCAGGTTGTGTGTGGTCAAGAACGAACGATAGGATGTATTGTCTTTCTCTTCCAGATACTGCCATACAAACCGTTCGTTGGGATACAACACAATATGGTGCTATCCGTTATGTTGCCGAAGGAATAAAGTCCTATGTCATCGATGCCGAGAACTACCGATTTGACAGTCTTGCAACTGGCTTAAATTGTGTTGTCTCCAACCGAAATGAGGCCTATCGGGCATCGTTTACGGAAGATCCTGAACTTGTGGCTTCCCGTTCCTGCCTGTATCGTTTAATTGGTGTCTTGAAAGATGATGTATATTGTATTGCGGGAGGTATAGATGGTAAGGATTGTTGGGTAATCCGTCGTTCTGGAGAACCTGTCTATCATTTCATGGAACCTATAGATATAGTATCAATTAAACCTTCCGCTATTTTATACAAAAAGGATAAAACAATCTATGTCGCGAAGTTTTAGGACTTTAATTATTATCCTTCATGATACGTAGAATGGCAAACTTGCCTGTGATGGCGGCATTGATCAACCCTCCTGGAGGTTGAAGCCATTGCCCAGCCAGGTAGAGCCCTTTCAGACCCTTTATGCGACCATTATGGAATTCTCGTGCGACACGAGGTTTGGTGACGAATGGCATATAACATCCCTTGTAGGCACGGCAAAAGCGGGTAAGACTATAGGATGTGGTAAATTCAACCAATTGTAGTTGGCCTCGAAGCTCCGGGAAGTGCTCCTCCAGTTCCTCTCGAACATATTCGCCAATCTGCTTCTTCTCGGCTTGGTAAGCCTTCAGGTTAGAATTGCGCAGTTGTTCATAGTATTCATAATCTGCTTCGTTCTGCTGAATCATCACCTGAAGTACTGTTCCCCCTTCGGGCGCAAAATTGCGTTCATATTGGAACGATTTGACAAGCAAGGTCTCTTGTTCGCGTCCAGCCATAACGAATGGTTTGCGAGCAACGAAAGCAACCGAGTCGGACTCGTTGTCTTTGAGCTGTACTTTGCTGCCAAAGTAAATGCATGCGTGACTGAAGAGTGGATAACGCTCCTTATCCTTCCAACGACGTTCGAAGTAACTGTCTTTGTATTGATCTTGCAATAGGTGATGAATCGTCACATAAGGATCGCAAGCGGCTATTACGAAATCGGCCTCAATCGAAGTGCCGTCTTTCAGTGCCACACCACGTGCCGTGTCGTGGTCAACGAGAATCTTTTCGACTTCAGCATGGCAACGGACTTCGCCTCCTAAATCCTCATATTTAGCCTGCATTCTTTGAGCCATAGCTCTCGATCCCCCCATTGGAATACCAGCCTTGCCGCTTGCGACAACAGCATACATATAGAGAAGGGCTTCGGCGTAGAACGTATCGGGCAGATAGGCAAAGACGGTTTTGCCGATAAACTCGTCCTTGAAACGGTTCGATAGTTTCTGGAGTGACTGCTTGGCATGACGTATGTGTGGCAGTATCGCCTTTCGTGCATTCCAATAGTAGCTCGCATGGTCAATCAGCGAACGTTGCTCTAAAGGTTTTGTCGTGCAGCTCTCGATAGCGGCATAGTTGCGGATATCGTCAATGAACTGTTCGATGATTTTTGAGTCTTGGGGCGATAGGGCTGTCATCTCCTCACGCATGCGATTGAGGTCATTCCAGACATGATATTGTCTGCCATCGCGAGCATCGAAACGAAGAAAGGCATCGTGTTCCACCATTGGAATGTCTGGCCCCAAGGCTCCTAATTCCTCCCAAAGATGATAGGTTTCGGTGCCAGGTTTTGTGCCAACCATCCAATGGATACAATTGTCGATGTGATAACCCTGACGGTCCCAGCCAGTACATTCACCACCGGTGATGAGATGGCGTTCCAGCAGAATACTGTGGAAGCCGTGCTTTTGTGCAAAGATACCGGCCGAGAGGCCTGCAATGCCACCACCGATGATGATTATATGTTTCATTATTACTTCTTGAATTTGTTGAGTAATTGTGCCACGACATCAGCGTTCTTCTGGAACTCTGGGTTCTTGGTATTCTGGGCGAGGGTTGTCCAAAGTTTGTGGGCAACATCCAGATTCTTGACGGCATCACCATAACGACGAATTTTGTCATCGCATTGCGCTTGACCACACTTGGTATGAATCATGGCCATATCTTGACAAAGTTGTCCGTCGATGCGCATATTGTTAAGTGCAACGAACTGACGAATTACCTTTTCGTAAGTCCCACATTCTGCCAAAAGACCACCTGAACGGTGCTGGAGATCGCCTAATTCGAGGGCTGCGTTGATAACAAAATGAATGACACGGCCATCGCGAGGGAATGCCTTGAAACAGTCAAGTGCCAGATTCATGTTGGCTGTCAAAACAACCGAAAGATCATGCTGCGACTTGTTCTGCTGGCGATAGTGGCCGGCAAGCATGTGGTTCGTAACCGAGAGAGCCAAGCGCTGGAGCAGGGCCTGTGGTGACATCTTGTCGCCCTCCTGTTTCTGGAATTGTCCCACCAGACGCATCTGAAGAATCTGTGCTTCGACCAGCGCCTCGTAAGCCTCTTCGTGCTTCTCTATACGGTCGCTGAGTTCGCCTAGCGATTGATAGTATCCAGCCAATTTTGCCATATCCTCCTGTCCGAGTTCTTCGTTGTCGTTCTTTGCTCCCTCGAGGAAGGCCTTGAGCAGAGCAATGGTTGGTTCGCTGTAGTTGGTAAACTGCTCCTGGAGTTCCTTCGGGAAGGCATAGTATAACTTAGCCATATCGACATGCTGGTTGATGATAGCCTCAGCAATCTGTCCACGCTCCTCGTCCGAACGGTTGGTGTCCTGCGACTGTGCCTGCTCGACCTTGATGATTGATTCGAACAATAAGGCAATAGCTTTAGGCTGTGCCATCTCCTGACAGATCTTCAAAGCAATCCAGTATTCTCGGATCTGATCTGCGCTCAATGTCAGTGGATCGGCCTGCTGGATAGAAGGCATGAGGTAGTTGAGGGCTGCGATAAAGGCCTCCTGTGCCTCTTTCTCCTCGCGGCGCACACGAGCATTTTGAGCAATACGTAAGCGGCCGATGCCAAGAATGACTGTTATCTCCTGGTGTCCTTGCTGTATCAGTTCTTCGGTTCGTTGGGTAATACGTCCGATAGCCTCCTTTTGCATCTCTGGCTGTCCAATCACACCAATGCAGTCATTCAACAAGAGCATAAGTAGTTTGGTCAGGTTGATCTTCTCGCCCTCGCAACGCAACATGTCATAAACCGTTTCTTTAATATCGGCAGGAGCATCTTTCAATGCCTGTCCGAGTGTATTGATGGCCAGTCGGAGTTGTTCGCCTTCTGCTTGGCTCACATATTCTGCAGCCGAAGCCGTTTCGCCACCATCGAGCAGAAGATGGGTGATCTGTACGTCTCGTACCAAATCTCCTGGTTCCTTGTGCTCGAGGAGGTAGTAACCCAGATCGCTGGCACAGCTGCGCAGGTTACTCTCGTTTAAGGTTGTGCGAATTTTGACACGTACAACAGGTGAGAGGTCGTAAAGTTTGCAGTTTGGCAGGTCGCGATAGACGCAGAATGGAACGCCAAGCAGGTTGTTCCAGGCCTCGAACGTTTCAGGATTGAAATCATCGCCAATCACAGCATGTAAGTCTGCACCACGCAATCCTCCAATCGAGGTAATGATGTATCGGAGTGGTTCGGCTATCTGGTCTTCGCCCAAAGCATCGGACGAAGCATTGATGTAGTTCTGGAGGGTTTGGAGTTCATCGTCTGTAAGTTCCTCCTGTTTTGCCAAGATGGCTTTGATATTGTTGATTTGTTCCTCGGTAAAAGAGGTTTTAAGTTCTTCTAATGTCATATGATTAAATAGTTGTTATTGCTGAATGTTCTATAGTTTCTATAGTCGCTATAGATGCTATAGTTTCTATAGTCGCTTTTAGCGGGATTGCTAGCACCATAGTTTGGACGAAGCGTCACTTGGCATACGCCAGTCACCACGAGGCGAGATGCTGACAGTGCCCACTTTGGGGCCATCGGGCAGACAAGAGCGCTTGAACTGTTGCTGGAAGAACCGGCGGCAGAAGGTACGTAGCCATTTCTGGATGGTTTCGTCATCGTAAGTGCCTTCTCGTAATGAGGCGTATTGATTCTCTTGAAATGCCTTTTTGGCAAGCATGAAAATCTTTTCGGGCGATGCACCGAAACGGAACATGTGGTAGAGGAAGAAGTCGTGCAACTCGTATGGACCTACCAGATCTTCGGTCTTTTGGGCAATGTTGCCCTTCTCGTCGGTTGGAATCAATTCCGGAGAAATAGGAGTGTCGATGATGTCAAAGAGAATTTCGGAGGCAGAACGAGATTCCTCGCTTTTTATTTCTAATTCCTCATTCTTCATTCCTAATTGTCCCGTGTTGGCCACATAACGGACCAGATACTTGACTAAGGTCTTTGGAATCGAAACATTGACAGCATACATCGACATGTGGTCGCCATTGTAGGTGCACCAGCCCAAACAGAGTTCTGATAGGTCTCCTGTTCCGATTACTATGCCACCTGTCTGGTTCGATGCGTCCATCAGAATCTGAGTTCGCTCGCGCGCCTGGCAGTTCTCGTAGGTGACATCGTGTATCGAACTGTCGATGCCCAGATCCTTGAAGTGCTGGTTGACCGAATCCTTGATGCTGATTTCACGCAAGGTAATACCCAAAGCCTTCATCAGTCCAATGCTGTTTTTGTAAGTGCGGCCAGAAGTGCCGAAGCCAGGCATTGTGATGCCAATAATGCGATTACGGTCCCAACCCAGTTTGTCGAATGCGCGTACGGTGACGAGCAAGGCTAAGGTCGAATCCAGACCACCTGAAATACCGATGACTGCCGTCTTGGCTTGGATGTGGTTCAGGCGTGTCACGAGTCCTTGCACCTGAATGTTGAAGATCTCAGAGCAACGAGCCTCCATGTCGTCGTCCGTACTCGGTACGAATGGACGAGGTGTTATGAAACGATAGAGTTTCTTCTCGAAGTCCGGTGCAGTTAGTTTGCTCAACTGGATGTGCTGATACCCTCCGATGCGAGGCAGCTCGTGGCTATAGTATTCGCTATAGTAGTTAAGGTTAGGGTTTCCTAATCGGTCAGTGAAGGTTGTCTGCGTTTGGCGGAGAATCTTCAACTTCTCGATGTCCACATCCTTGATTAACAGGTGTGATTCCATTTGGAAACGCTCACTTTCGCCCAGCAGTGTTCCATTTTCGGCAATCATTCCCTTGCCGGCAAAGACCAGATCGGTCGAAGATTCACCAAAACCAGCTGAGGCATAGACATAGGCACATATCAGTCGTCCTGATTGAGCCTCTATCATACGACGCAGGTAAGCATGTTTGCCCAGCACTTCGTCCGAACATGATAGATTGACGATCACTTGTGCTCCACCCAGTGCCATGCGGTTCGATGGTGCCATCGGTACCCAAAGGTCCTCGCAGATTTCGATGCCGATTGTCGTGCCTTCGAAGTCAAACAGCAGATCTTTGCCGAAACGTACACGCTGCTGTATGCGTTTGCCCTTGCGATCATGCATGAAGAACTCAAGCATCGAGCCATCGGTCACTTCGGCTCCAGACGCAAACCATCGAGCCTCGTAGAACTCATTGTAGTTTGGCAGATATACCTTTGGTACAATGCCCGCAATGACTCCATCGCCCAGCAGAACCGCACAATTGTATAGTCGATTGCCCAAGGCGAGAGGTGCGCCAACCACCACTGCCATGTCGATGCCTTTTGTGGCTTCAGCCAAGTGCATAAGTGCAGTCTTTGCCGCTTCGAGCAATGGTTGGTGATGAAATAGGTCGGCGCAAGTATATCCTGTGATGGAAAGTTCCGGAAAAACAAGGAGCTGAACACCTTCAGCGTGTGCCTGATGGATTAGCTCAATGTGCTGTTTAAGGTTGTATTCTACATCCGCAACTTTAACTGTTGGGATGGCAGTCGCAACACGGAAGAATCCGTAGTCGCTATTTGTTTTCTCTTGCATTCTTATAAGTTCGTTATCGTAGTGAAACGTATCGTAGCGACAGCGTATCGTTATCGTTAACTGCGCAAAGATACATATTTTAATTTATATAACGCGCAATTTGTGCCCAAAAAGTGCAATGTTTCTACTTTTTTCTACCATTTTTGCGTGAAATAGGATTTTTTTGCTTATATTTGCGCCCGATTATGGATTGTTTTAATGTCACTATCTTAGGCTGTGGAAGCGCAAAACCCACGTTGAGGCATAGTCCCTCGGCGCAGATTGTCGATTTTCGAGGGAATCGTTTCCTGGTGGATTGTGGCGAAGGCGTTCAGGTAGGATTGTGCCGTAGCAAAGTCCCTGTGGGCAAGATTGGTCACATCTTGTTGAGTCATCTGCATGGTGATCATTGTTTGGGGCTTGTAGGTTTGATATCGACTTTGGGTTTAGGGCAACGTACGGGTGAGATTGTCATTCATGCGCCTCAAGATGCAGAACGCATCTTCCGTCCATTGTTCGAATTTTTCTGCCCGGAGTTGAGTATGGAGGTGAAGTTCGAACCTTTTGATACCACTCAAAGCACCATCATCTACGATAGTGAACACCTGTTGATCCGTACCATTCCTCTACATCATCGAATGCCTTGCTGTGGTTTTCTGTTCGAAGAGAAACCTCGTGACCGGCATCTGCTCCTTGAACGTTGCGAGGAGTTGGGTGTTCCTATCGCCTATTATAAAGGTATAAAGAAGGGTTTGGATTGGACAGATCCCGAAAGTGGCCGGGTTGTTCCCAACGAATTGCTTACGACACCAGGCGAACCTGGACGCAAGTATGCCTACTGCAGTGATACCATTTATGCCGAAAGCATCGTGCCGATTATCGAGGGCGCAGATTTGCTTTATCACGAGGCAACCTATACCCATGTCGATGTAGTCAAGGCCAAAGCGCGTGGTCACAGTACTGCGCTTCAGGCTGCTCAAATTGCTCAAAAGGCTCATGTCGGCCAACTCGTTATCGGACACTTTTCGGCCCAGTTCTTGAGCGAAGAGATGGAACGGCCTTTGCTCGATGAGGCCTGTAGCGTTTTTCCGAATACGGTACTGGCCAACGAGAAATTAAAAATAGAAATACAATGCACATCGCAATTGCAGGAAATATAGGATCGGGCAAAACGACTTTGACCAAGATGTTGGCCAAGCATTACGGCTGGGAACCTAAGTTCGAGGCTGTGATCGATAATCCCTATCTCAAGGACTTCTATGGGGATATTCGACGTTGGTCGTTCAATCTGGAGATTTATTTCCTGAAACGCCGGTTTATGGATATTCTTGAGATTGCCCGTAGCCAGAACACTATCATTCAGGATCGTTCCATCTTTGAAGGTGTCTATGTGTTTGTTGCTAATAATTATGTGCAGGGGAACCTCTCGCAACGAGATTTCGAGACCTTTACGTCTCTGTTTGAACAATTGATGGGATTGGTTAAGGAGCCTGATTTGATGATTTATCTGCGAGCTTCATTACCTCATCTCTTCAGTAATATCCAGAAGCGCGGACGTGACTATGAGCAGACCATCAGCATCGACTATCTGAATGGCTTGAACGGATGTTATGAGGATTTCATAGTGAACAAGTACAAGGGGAGAGTCCTTGTTGTCGATAAGGATCCGCTTGACTTCGAACATAATCCTCTCGACTTCCTCAAGATAACTGATCAAATCGATCAAGCTCTTGAGCTACGGACTCTCCCCCTGTCCCTCCCGTAAAGAGGGAGGGGAGTGTTTTGACTCAGTGGTCATGACATTATTTGAACGAATTGAACAAAACAAAATATATAAACTATAAAGCTTAGCCTCTCCAAGCATTATACTTCCCTCCCAATTGGGAGGGGTTCGGGGGAGGGTCTATTATGCACATCGCAATTGCCGGAAATATCGGTTGTGGCAAGACCACATTGACCAAGATGTTAGCCAAACGCTATGGCTGGAAACCTAATTTCGAGCCTGTTGACAATAATCCTTATCTCGAGGATTATTATGCAGATATGCAGCGTTGGTCGTTTAACCTTCAGATTTATTTCTTGAGCAAGCGTTTCAAGGATGTAGTCGAGATATCCAAGAGCACGGAGACGATTATTCAGGATCGCACCATCTTTGAGGATGCTCGCATCTTTGCCCCTAACCTCAATGAGATGGGCTTGATGGATGACCGAGATTTTCAGAACTACAAGGAACTTTTCGAACTCATGATGAGTTTGGTCAAGTTGCCGGATCTGATGATTTATATACGTTCGAGCATTCCGAATCTGATTTCGCAGATAGCCAAGCGTGGTCGTGACTACGAACAGTCTATCCGTATCGATTATTTGACGGGTCTCAATGCTCGTTACGAAGAATGGATTTCTACCTACAAGGGCAACCTCATTATAATCGATGGCGATACCTGTAAGTTCGAATCCAACCCTGAGGATTTCCTCAAGGTGACTGACCAGATTGACTCGAAGCTATTTGGTCTGTTTTAAAGACCCACCCCCTAACCCCTCCCGTGATAGGGAGGGGAGTAGTTTGAAGCAATGGGTCAAAAAAGAGAAGAGAGGTCACGAAACTAAGTCTTGAGAATTGATATTGAATTATTAACAATAATGGCTTTACCCCTATAGTGGTATATACTCCTCTCCCTCTACACGGGAGGGGTTCGGGGGAGGGTCTTTGATGCCTATGAAATTACCATCAGAATGTACCTCTATTGAAGAGGTGCGTCACGAGATTGACAACATCGACCAAGAGATTATCCGCTTGCTGGCCGTACGTTTCGGTTATGTGCGTGAGGTTGTAAAGTACAAAGAGAAGACTGCCAATGGCATTGAGGCCAGCGACCGTAAGACGCAGGTCTTCCAAACACGTCGCCAGTGGGCTGAAGCTCAGGGATTGAATCCTGATGTGGTAGAGAGTGTCTATCGCCAACTTGTACAGTATTTTATTGACGAAGAAAAAAAATTAATTAATGTATAATAATCATCCAATCATGTTTAGAAAAGAAATCAAGGTGCTTGATTGCACCGTTCGCGATGGTGGCTTGATGAACAAATGGCAGTTCTCGAAGGAGTTCGTAAAGAGCGTTTACGACAACTGCGTTGCCGCTGGTATCGATTACATGGAGATTGGCTACATTTCGTCGGCCGATCAGTTCCCACGTCCTGAGTATGGTCCTTGGAAGTTCTGTGCTGAAGATGAAATCCGCGAGATTGTTGGCGACAACAATACCAACACCAAACTTTCGGTTATGGCTGACATCGGCCGTATTGCCTTCGACGATATCCGTCCTAAAGAGGAGTCGGTTATCGACCTCTTCCGTGTGGCTTGCTACGATTACCAGATTGACAAGGCTATCGAATTGGCTCACCATGTGATGGACAAGGGTTATGAGGCTACCATCAACCTCATGGCTGTCAGCAAGGTCAATGACCGTGCGCTCGATCAGGTACTCGAGGATGTTGCTAAGTCTCGTGTCGGTACTTTCTATCTCGTAGATAGCTTCGGTTCTCTGTATTCTGAGGATATTCATAGCCTTGTTGCTAAGTATATTCAGGCTTTGCCGGGCAAAACTATCGGTTTCCATGGTCACAACAACACTCAGTTGGCTTTTGCCAACACTATCGAGTGTATTCGTTCTGGTGCAAACATGCTCGATGCTACTATGCTTGGTATTGGTCGTGGTGCTGGCAACTGTCCGATGGAGTTGCTTATCTCTTTCCTCAAGAATCCAAAGTACAAACTGGAGCCAATCATCAAGTGTATTCAGGAGCAGGTAAATCCACTCAAGAAGCAGATCGATTGGGGTTATTTCATCCCTTACATGATCACTGGTTCTCAAAACGATCACCCACGTTCTGCTATGGCTTGGATGGCCAGCGAGCATAAGGATGATTACCTTGCCTATTACGAGTCAGTTGTCAAGAACAAGGAGGTGTAACTTTATTCGGTTGCTTTACCTCAAACATAGAGGGGAGACTTCATTGTGAGTCTCCTCTTTTTTTGTGGAAAATGATTCATTGGCTGTCGTTATCATTATTCTGCCGAAAATAAGCGAAAATAGATACTTGTTTCAAAATGGGAACTATATGTTTCAAATTGTATAGTGTGTTTCGAATAAAGTATCTATCTTTGCGCCCGAAATAAATGATTCAACTTAAACTTATATACGCAATGAAACGAATACTTATCCTTTTGCTCGTGTTGGTTTGTGGTTTGACCATGTCTGCGCAACAGCGTCGCCCCGTCGATTCCGAACATCCGATGTGGCTGATTCATGTAGATGTCTGGAACAAAGCAGATCCACAAAAAATCATCAACCTGATACCAGAGAATGTCCGTCCGTTTGTCGTCATGAACCTCTCACTCTCTTGTCAGTATGATACAGAACGAAATGTCTATAAGATGCCACAGAATGCGTTGAAGACCTATAAGTCGTGGGGAACGGTTTGTCAGCAGAACGGTATGTGGTTTACTTGCCAGCCTGCTTCCGGTGGTCATACGCACATTCAGGACAATGATCTTGAGACCTTCGAGTATATGTTCAAGGCGTTTCCAAACTTCCTGGGATGGAATTATGCGGAGCAGTTCTGGGGTTTTGACGAACCTAATGATCGCAGTTCCAGCAGTCAGGCCGACCGAATTGCGCTTTTTGCCAAATTGGTCGAAATGTCGCATAATTATGGTGGCTTTCTGACTATCTCGTTCTGTGGTAATGTCTGGTCGCATCCGTTGAATCCAGTAGGTATGATGAAGCGTAATGCCGACTTGCAGAATGCGTGTAAGAAGTATCCTGAAGCTATTCTTTGGCTCTACAAGTACACTACTTCGTCTTGTTTTTATAATAATGAGAGTGTAACCTGGTCTCCATTTGTGGCAGGCTATGCCAAGAGCTATGGCGTACGTTACGATAACTGTGGTTGGAATGGCGCTTTAGAGGCCTTGTTGGGCAAGGACAATGGTTGCAAGTATCCAAATTCGGCAGGTTATGGAACTGTCATGGAACAAACCTGTGTAAATGGTGGCGCCGTATGGGATGGTCCGGAGTTGATTTGGACCGAAGACTTTCAGAATCTTAACAACAGTACCAACGTCAATGGTTATACTGTTCGTAATTGGGGCCTCTTCGGGGGATTCCAGCATGGATGGCTCGATATGTTCAGCAAGATTATCGATGGTACCATGTATATTCCTACGCGCGAGGAGGTGGTCAACAAAACCAAGATCTATGTCACCAACGATGTCTCATCGGGCAATGATGAGGATAAATATGCAGCCTGGGGAGATTTGTACGATGGCCTCTACAAGCAGAGCGATCCGTTTAACCGTGGTAATGGCCAATGGATGGATAACTTCTGCTATTTCAAGTCAACGGGACGTTACGGTGCTGTGCCTGTAGGTCTTGCTCCTTACGATTCGTTGGCCAAGAAGATTCCAACACAGGTCAAGAAATCTGCTCGTACCACCACTTGGTCCACATTGACCAAGAAGCAGGCAGCTTTCAATACTGCCTATGCTAAGGTCAGTGAGGGCGATCTTTACGTCAACCGTTTCAAGAACCAATTGGTGACCTATACCCCTTACACTTATCTGAACACCAAGAAGAGGGCTTCGGCTACCATTCCATTGCTCTACAATACCTGTCAGGAACTTCAGCTCGATTATGGCAAGCTTTCGACTGGTTTGATCCATGAATATGCTGACCATATTGATTTCTATTTGACAAATTACCGTTCGGATTCGCTCGAAGGCCAAACGGACAAGATCATCATAACCGGAGTGTCATCGCAGCCGTCGTATTCGGTCAAGAAGCGTACTACTGCTTCATCAGCAGCGTCTGTTTCTCCATCTTGGGACAGCGAGAATGGTATCTATACCCTGACCGTCAAACACAATGGCGCACTCGATATATCTGTGAACTGTGTCGGTTCTGCAACCGACCGACAGACGGATGTGGTCAGCAATACAGCGCTTTCGTTGCCAAAACAGCCAGAACCTTATATGGGGGCCATTACCATCGAAGCTGAGGATATGAACTACACTCAGGTCAATAGTTGTGTTCTCGATCCTTATAACTGGTACAAGGATGTCTTCCGTCATGCAGGCAATGGTTTCATAGATATGGGTACCAATAAGAGTGGCGCCCTCCAGCATACAATCAAAATGCGTGCTGAGCAGGCTGGCGATTATCGTGTCATTGTCCGCTATTCAAATGTTTCGAAGGCAGGCCAGCTTCGCATCATCAAGGGTACGCAATATGTGAATGCCAAGGTTGTTCCAACTGGTAAGAGCAATTGGCTTCGTACTGAGGCTGTATTCAGTTTTACCAAGGGCGATAACACCATTTACGTCAAGAATCCAGAGGGTATCAATATGTATATCGATAATGTTACCTATATGCCTGTCGGTATGGACGAGGAGAAGTATGCTGTTGTTGTCCGATCTGTTGAACATGGTCGAGTCGAGTTGAGTAGAGAATCGGCAGCTGAGGGCGATACTGTGACGGTTAGCGTCTTTGCAGACCCAGGCTATCGATTCAAGGGTTGGACCAAAATTCATGGCGATGTCACATTGCCGGCATCCGAAGAATTCTCGTTCATCATGCCTGATGATAATGTGGTGTTCCAGCCCGAATATGAGGATATGACTCTGGTTTATCGTTTGGATTATAATCCTGTTCTGAACGGAAGTTTCCCAGCTGGATGGCGTGCTACCCAAGAGGATAATCAGATTCATCAGTATCCAGATTCTTACGGTTCGGGTGCTCGAACTTTCTCTGGATTCACTGGCTATCAGGGCAAGGCGCTCTATTGGCGCGAAGTAAGTCTTGAATATGGCCGTCAGTCGGGTTATCCACTCAACCTTGAACCAGGACATTACACCTGGACTTTTGCTATGGCTGCGTGGAAGGCTGTTCCGAAGTACAAGGCTCAGGTGCTTGATGCCAGCAACTCGCAAGTCGCTTCATTGGCCTCTCTTGTGGCTGCTCCTAATGCCAACGGAAGCACATCTGCCAATGTGACCTCGGCAGTGGTCAATAAACTGGAGTTTGATGTCAAGACCGCAGGCAAATACTATTTGAAGTTCTCTAATCTCGATGCTGTGGGTGGTTTTGATGAGTTCCTTCTCTTGGATTGTGAACTGAAAGTACAACCAAGCGAAGATGGTATTCTCGAGATTTCGGATTCTGATCAAGGCAATTCGACTGAGCTCTATTCTCTCGATGGACGTCGAATCCAGCAACTCCAATCTGGAGTCAACGTGATACGTTCGAAGAATGGTGGCAAGAAGATTCTTGTCAGATAAATCCTGATTCGTCACAACAGTAAGCCCACCTTGTCGTTTGTCAAGGTGGGCTTACTGCATTTGGGGTTCGATTGTAAGTGTGTGGATTTGTTTACCAACGGATCGGCTCTAATCCATGTTGCTTTAGGTACTGGTTGGCTTGAACGAAATGGTTGCAACCAAAGAATCCACGATAGACGGAGAGTGGGGAGGGGTGAGGAGCTTCGAGGACAAGATGTTTTGTGCGGTCAATGACACGTCCCTTCTGTCGTGCATAGCTGCCCCAAAGTAGGAATACTACATGCTCTCGATACTGAGAGATTGCTGCAATGGCTGCATCGGTGAAGGTTTCCCATCCTTTGCCCTGATGGCTTCCTGCCATTCCTGCCTGAACTGTGAGTGTGGCATTGAGCAAAAGAACTCCCTGGTCTGCCCAATGGGTGAGGTCTCCGTTGCGCTGACTATAATCCAACTGGTATTCCTGGCTCAGTTCCTTATATATATTAACTAATGAGGGAGGAACCTGTATGCCCGGTTGTACCGAGAAACATAGACCATGGGCCTGACCTGGTTCGTGGTATGGATCTTGTCCGAGGATTACCACCTTTACCTTGTCGAAAGGGGTTCGATTGAATGCCTCGAAGATTTTTCCGGCCGGAGGATAGACGACAGAGGTCTGATAGGCGTTTCGTACATAGTTGGTCAGTATCTCGAAGTATGCACTGTCGAACTGTGGTTGAAGTACTTCACGCCAGGTTTCGTTAATACGGACTTGCATGTCTGTTTTGTTATTTTATCGTTGTCTTCTTCTTCTTTATGGTTCGACAATGCCGGTAGCTATCATCCAACCCGTCTTTTCGGTCAGGGTCCAGTTGGAAAGTCCCGAAGTTGGGGTGTCTGTGCTGTTTCCAACAAGGCAGAAAGAGCCACCCGAATAGTCGAAAGCTGGAGCTGTGACAGCGCGTGAGCCTGCAGCCATCAGACAACCGCCTCGCATATCCAATGAGGCAGCCTGAACAGCATCTTTGGTTGCAAATGTACGAACCCAACCACCAGAGATGACAATCTCCTCCTTGGCATGCAATCCATCCTTGACAGACTTCTGGACATCGATCATGACACCACTGTGAATGTGGATGCGGTCATCGCAAGCAATGGCGTGACTGTTGTTGCCTTCTACTTTGAGTGCGCCCTCGCCCATGATGATCATCTTGCCTTCGCTGAAGATGGCACCTTTGTCATCCTCACCAGCAACGGTGTCTGTATAAATCTCAGCATCGGCGATGTAGTTGTTGTCGCCCTGTACATTGATGAATACACGTTTCTTCTCGAGCGATTTCTGCACATTGATAACCGAACCCTTGTCATTCATGAGTTGTGCATTGTCGAGGGTAATCATGAACTTCTTGTTGCTATAGATGCGAATCGAAGCATGTTCGGAACATCCCTTTAAAATATAGTTTACACGTGCGCGACCATCAGCTTCGCCAGTCTCTGTGATATTCTCATTTCGGACAATGAGATGTGCGCCATGAGCCTCCATTTTTACAGCTTTGGCTGTACCTTGTTTCTTCTCGTCTGGATACTTCCATGTCACAGTATCGTTGGTGAAGGTGATTTCGATGTCACGAATCTCTTCGTCGGGCATAATCCAATTCTGGATATAGTCGTCGTAATAGGCTTGCGCTGTGTCCGAAGGTACGGCTGCCTCAGTCATCTTTGGGATGTCTGTGCCGAGTTGCTCCTGCCAAGTCCATACTGCCAGATCATGTGTTATTTCGATTGGATCTGGACCTTGTTCGATATATGGTTGATCATCGTCGCTACAGGCAGTTAGGGTTAACGTTAGGGTTAACGTTAAGGTTAGTGTTAACGTTATGGTTCGGAAAAACTTAGAATTCATAGCTGTATTTCAATGTAATTAAATGACCTTTGCTCTCTTCGCTATTGTTTTTGTCTTTGTAGCGATAGGCAAGACCCATGCTGTTCTTTTTATTAATCTTGTAGTCTGTTCCGAGTGTGTAGCGCATCTGTTCGAGGTGAAAACTGTCGTTCAGACTATTGAGCGCCTCGACACTCAGGTAGGGTGACCAAGCGCATTTCTTGCGTCCCCAACTCAGTTGCAGACGAGAACGGAGCAAGTGTTCACTTTCGTCACCTTCAACCTTGTCGCTGGCGCGTTTTGTTGTGCCGATGTAATATCGTTCGACGTTTTGCTGGGTTTCGTACGTGAATTGATACCGTTCTCGTAACGACAAGGAAAAATGTTTGGGCAACTTCCAGGTTCCGACCACCGAAGCGAAAGCACGATGGCGTGGTGACCAATACTGTTCCCAATCATACTTGTTGGAGGTGCGTTCTGGTATGTTGCGCATCAGCAACGCGTATCCTAAGTCTGCTTTAAGCCATTTGTTGAACTTATAGTCGAGGTCGGCGCCGATACTCCAACGCTCCATTTGGCTTACTGCATCTTGTGTGCGGACTTCTGCTTCGATTGAAGCCTCCATTCCTTTGGCTATCTTTTTCGATGCCGATATCTCAACTCCTGCACCTGTATCCTCTGCGAGGAGAAAGGAAAAAGGAGAAAGGAAAAGGGAGAGGGATAGGATGAAAAATGACTTTTTCATAACAGATTATTTTATCTCAAGAAGGTGAGAGGAACGTAACCGTTTTGCCAATGAAAAATGAAATCTTCTTCTCATCAAATCTTCTTGAGTTTTATATTATTGAGGATTTGCCTCTATGACAGAAGGGGATTAAGATGGAATCTTGGTCATTTCGTCAACAGTATTCTCTTCATTGTCGTCCAATGGTTCGTAATACACCTTGAGGAGAGCCATATCCTTCAGGAAGTTGACGGTACCCACATCAACGCGGATGATTTTTATACCCAGACGGGCTTCCAGATCAGCAATCATCTCTTGCTTCTTGGACGGAAGGATGAGGTCAATGCGATCGTACTTGACATATTTGCAGGCATTGTGATCTAACTTGCGGGTCTGCTCGCCCAATAGACAAGAGACGAAGAATAGGGCATCTACAGCCAAAAGGTTCACCCAATCGTGCACCAAAGCGTTGATCACGCTCATCGAGATAATTACAAAAAGATAAGTCATCTCGCGTACCGGCATAGACTCCGTACGGTAGCGGATAATGCCAAAGATGGCAAACAAACCTAATGCAAAGCCGATTTTGATCTTGACCGAACCCAGCAAAAAGAGCATCAGGAAGATTGATATACTAATCAGTGCAAAGGTAAAGTAATAGTCTGCTCGACGGCTACGTCGGAAGTAAAGCAAGTGGATGATAGCCAGGGCAAATACCAGATTGAATCCGAAGTGCAGCAGCAGATCCCAGAGTCCTGTGAACTCAAATACAGGCTCGTCGCCTCCCATCAATGCTTCTGCCTCGTCTGTGACTTTGGCAGCAAATGAAATTAAATCAAAAATCATAGTGGATATATTTATTTTATTATTTATTTTTATTTGATGTCTCGAGATTTCGATACTTTGGCGTTTCGAAGCTTCGGGATTTCGAGTAATTATAAATTCTTCATTTTCTCAATCCGATGGATTTTTTCTTTGAAGTTGTTCTGCCTTAATGCAGGATTGGTCAACGCACAACCGATACAGTATTTGCTAAAGCCACCCTGATGAATATGCATGCGTAGCAGAAGATTGTACATTGGAGAATAGGTAGCCCCATCTCGTTTCAATTCGATGATTACCAGATGTCCAATGTCTGCATTCTGTCCTGTTTCATAGTTGTGAAAATGTACACCAAGATCGATGGTCAGTCGTTCCGAGAAACCTCGGTTCACGAGGGTGATTCTTTCAAATCTGTTTTCGACATGTTTGCGTAAGTCCGACATTGAGAACCAGGACTTTTCGTTGACGAAGTCAATGCATTCCGTCATAGACATACAATCCATCGTTGGAACTTCGATTCGTTTCTTTTTTGTACGTCCGTGATTATTCTTGTTCTTTATTTCAAGAAAGGTGTTTTGCGTGTCCAGATATTGTCTGATTCGGATTTTCTGTCGTACCTTTCTGCCAGCCTGATGCAGATTGTACATCTTGTGAAGGTCGGTATCAAGATATATAGTATGGTACGATGCTGTCCGTTTTCCATCGGTGCATTGTACGAAATATTCTGGCGCTGCTATGTGTAGGAGCGGAGCCAGTTGTGATAATGGAATCACGTATTTGGTATCGATACGGTTCATCAGTTTGACCTTTTTCATTTGGTCGAGACCTATGGGTTCAAATGATTCCAATTCGGTCTTGATGGACAGTAAGGTAGCCTCTCGATTTGCGTTTAACATTCGATTCGGTTAGAAGTGTTTATTTTTAATAAACGCGCAAAAAGTCTAAAAATTGTATGATGTGCAGATTTTTTTTATTCCCGATTCTATGACATCTGACACATTGCCAGTGTCGCAATATGAAATTTGATGTGCAATTGCGCTCAAAATCTGGTGTTCTAACCTCTTTTATATATCAAAACAACACAAAAACCGTGTTTTTTTGAATTTTTTTATGTATTTGTGTATCCAATATGAAAAAAATTATTTATATTTGCCCCACAAAAGTAAACCCGAATGTAATAATTATATTCAATATAATCCATGAATAAGAAAAATTCATTTAAGTTGATTGCTGGCCTTCTTGTAGGAGCTACATTGGCCGCATGTTCGGAGCAGAAGGGGCAGGAAGCCCCGACTGTCATTGTACCAAGTGTGAATAATGATTCCGTTGAAGTTGTTGAGGAGTTGACCGATTCGATTGTACAGCGTCTTTTCTGGTCTTTGCCTACTTTCAAGGGTGAAGAGAATGAAAAGAAGGAAAATCTTTGCTCTTTCGATGCTGCTGCTTTGATTCGTGAGTCGAAGGATTTGATGGATGTAGAGTCTCCTCTTCGTACCGCTTATTTCGCATCAAGTATCTTTGGTGAGATTTGTGATCGCGACGTTACCACAATTGACTCCGTCAAGATCTACAATTCGAACGATTCTACATTTGCTAAGGTTTATGCCAGCTATTGCTATGTTGGTTATTCAAACTCTCGTGAGTATTCTCACATTGTGACCACTTTGAGCTTGATTTCTTCTGGTGGTCATTGGCTGATTGATGATTTCGCTGTAGGTAAGGATCGTTTCAAGGCCGAGATTAAGGATTTCATTCGCGATCAGCGTCTCTGCTTCCGTTCAACCGAGTGGCGTCGTTGGTTTGAGAAGGAGCGTTTCGAGGGCGATTACCCACGTTATAAAGTAAAGGAACGCGATGCTTCTCGTCGTATGTTGGACGATATTGATGCCTATTTGGAGAAGTATCCGGACAACATCTCTGTTGCTGGCACATTGGACGCTTCGTTTGTTATCGAGTCTTCGACCGAGATTCAGCAGCGTCTCATTGCTTCTGGTTTGAACGAGAAGCGAGTTCGTGCTCTTTTCAATGCCATTCCTGGTCGTACCTGTAAGGATCCTGCTTGCAATCTTTCTAATCCAGATCGTGCATTCTCAAAGCAGCTTCACGCATTGTTGACCCATGCATTTGCTGTACCGATCGATGCCTTTGGCCGTGAGATGCGTCATGAGAAGTTGAACTATCTTGTCAACAACCAGGACGATGATCTTGTATTTATTAATAGCGCGCACGTTATTCCTATTACAGATGACTATGTTTCTGTTTATTTGAACATTGCCAATGTTAAGGGATTCGATGTTTATAAGACAGGTATGAACATGCAGTTGATTCGTGAGAATGGCGAGTGGCAGTTGGCTGACTTCGGTCGTTCAATGGCTCTCATCGAGTACATTCTCAATCAGCGCAAGTACTTCCGTAGCGACGACTGGAAGGCTCTTATCCAGCGTCAGCTCTATCTTGCCGCCAACGAGGAGGATGATTCTCACCGTAAGCCATGGGTTGCTGCTATCGAGAAGAACGTTAAGTCTGTCGAGGAGTACTTCGCTAAGTATCCTGATAAATAATCAGACCCTCTCTTGCCCCTCGCTAAAGCTTGTCTTCTCGGGAAAAGTATTCAATCTTTTCTTCTCCTGCGAGGACTCTGCATAGGGAGGCTACAGATAAAGCCGGCTCGTTTGAGCCGGCATTTTTTTACGCTTTTGTGAATTTGAGAGTTTTGTTTTGCGAATATATGAGTAGTTTTGCCATGAAAATATCTATCTTTGCAGCCGTAAAACCCAAACAACAAAATAACCTTTTTAAAAGTATTATGAGAAAGTTTTTCGCTATGGCCTTGATGGCCTTTGCTGCGCTTGTAGTTTCAAGTTGCGACAGTGATGATTCAAATGTATTGAGCAAAGCCCTCGACAAGGTGGTTGCTGTTGCCAATTCGAAACTGATGTCAGGCTCTATGCCTTCAGCAACCGACAAGGTTCAAGGATTGACAAACAACATGACCCAGTCCAATGGCATTACCAGCATCCTTGTCAGCAGTCCTGTTGAATTGACAAAATTCTTTATCTCTGCAGCTGGATTGGATGGTTATTTGGAGTGTCCAGCTGAAGCTGTTGCTTCTGCTCCTGCTTGCCGTGCCGAAGCTTCAAGTTTTTCTTATATTGTTGTCATCGCTCTTGGTGATGGTGCTACCGAGACAGTAAAAATCTCTGTCAATGCCGAGACCGTCGATGGCAAAGTCGTTGAAATCGTAAATAAGATGGAGGTCGTAAATGAGACTGGAGGCAATAGTAATGCTGACGTCTCTGCATTGCGTGGCGTATGGATTATGTCGAACAATGACTATAATACCATTCTCACTATTACCGACAAGACCTATTCAATCCAGGAAGATTGGGGTAATAACGTTGTTAGTGAAAAGGGCGTATATGAAATTAAAGATGGTTATGTCTATTTGACTCCATCTGAACCGGATCCTAATTCAGGTAAGATTGAGACGCAAAAGGCCAAGATTGAGCTTTACAGTAATAATAATGCTCTTGTCTTTATGCCATTCTATACTTACCAGGATAACATGGGTAATTTGGTAGAGGAATGTGACGAACAAGGCTTTATGATCTTCTACAAGAAGGATGCAAAGATTGAAATGAACTCTAAAGATGTTCAGGGAACTTGGTTGTGGCTTATGCCGACTAATGATGACAATCATGTAGTTCGTGTTGCCATGATTTTCAAGGACAATACTTTCGACTTTATTATTCCTGTTTGGGGTGAGCGCATGAAGGGTACTTTTACCTGCGAGAATGGCTTTATCAATTTCAAGGTTTCGCAGTTCCTGATAAATGAGTCTCGTCCTGTAGGCATCGATGAATATCTGAACGGCTACGAAAAGCCTCAACCTGATAGCTATGTTACAGAGCCACCATTTGGCATGGAGTTCTCTCGTCCATTCCTTCCAGTTGGTGATTTTGCATTCTCGAATGTTGCTAATTTGCCTTGTCGTTTGACCAAACAATAACGTATCCCACTTAAAAATAGTGAGAGGGGTGCTCCAGATATGGGGCATCCCTCTTTTAGTATTTTGGATTCTGATGATTACGACAAGACTTTGCGTCGTTCTTTTGGGGTGGTACCTGTTACCTTCTTGAAGTTTCGATAGAACGAACTTTCCGATATATAGCCGGATTGTAGGGCAATCTCGGTTAATGGGGTTGTCGGGTTTTCGTCCATCAGTTTTAGTGCATGTTCGATACGCATCTTGTTGATCAAGTCAGCAAAGTTTGTATTCAGTTGGTTCTTGATCGCAATATAGACATAGTTGCGGTTCGTAGCCAATTTCTGTGCCAGATCAGTAATCTTCAGGTCTGATTGCAGATAGAGTTGCTGCTCATTCAGCATGGTCACCAGCTTGGATGCCAGATCTGGTTCTCCCTTTTCTGCTATTGGTTCTGTTGTCAGTTCGTTTTGCAGATCCTCTTCGAGCATACTGGCCGTGAAGGATCTGTGGTAGGCATCGTAACCGATGGCAAACAACAGCGACGAGAAGGCAATCGAAGGTACAGCCAATAGGACATTGTCCACAAAATAGGACTTGCCCAAAGTTATCAGAATGCCCGAACCGGCTGACGTGAGGACTAAACAGATCTGGAGTGTTCTGAGCGAATTGAGGTTTCGTCCTTCGTGGTTCGAATAGAACTCCTTTAGTCGCAGGTTAAACTGTCGGATCATCTTGTCGCAAAGCCAGATGATGGGCAGCAGCATGATGGCAAAGAGGATTCTTGCTATTACATGATTGATATAAAGCCAGCGATAGGAGAGCAGTATTTCTCCTTCTTGTTCTTCGTGATACAGATATTCTGCGATGAAGGCTTGTACGCTCTCTTTGTTTTCGCAGGAATAGGCAAGCAGGTTGCTTGCAGCAATCAGGATGGCAGGCAGCAAGACCCCAAGGCACCACTTGCGTTCTAACCGATTCGTTGTGATGTAGCGGACATATAGATAATAGATTGGATATACCGCCAGATTGGCGAAGGAATAGAGCGTGTCCGTAAAAGGAAGTACCTCGTAGGCTTTTCCGAAATAGCAATAGTGTCCGAAGTAGAGGAACGTGGCTGTCAGCATGAACCAGAACATCAGTTTCTTCTCTTTCGGACTTCTTTTGTATTCTAACAAGAAAATGCATGCCCAAAACAGGCATGCAAATGTAGGAAATGTTATAATCAACGAGGAAAAAATCATATTTTACTTCTCTATTCCTTTTGACATTATTGCTTCAGTGACAATGTCACGACACTGTGGGCAGGGATTGTAACAAGCAGAGTACCGTCCTTCTTGAGTTTGAAATCGTTGAAGGCAGTTGTAGCTACCTGCTGTTTGCCAAAGTCATTGTAGGCATGTACATCTTTTGCTGTCAGGATTTCACCTGCTATGTTCTTGATCTTCTGGCCATCCACGTTGACGGCAATCACATGCTGCTTGGCAACATCCAGGTTTGAGAGAGAAAGGGTGATTACCCCCTCCTTGATAGAAGCTGATTGAGAAACGACAGGAACCTGCTCTTTATCGTTCACTTGGATCTTGTCGCAAGTCAGATCGCCAGGAACGAACTTGCCCTCCTTGTGAGCCTTATACATCTTGAAGACGTAATAGGTAGGAGTCATGATGCAGTGATCTTTTGGGTTCTTCTCGTTGGTCAGTACCATACTTTGCAGCACATTGACAACTTGGGCGATGTTCGCCATCTTGACGCGATCCGTATGCTTGTGGAAGATGTCGAGCGAAGAGGCGGCGATTACTGCGTCACGCATAGTGCTCTGCTGGTAGAGCCAACCTGGGTTGGTGCCAGGTTCTACGTTGAACCAAGTTCCCCACTCGTCGAACATGATGGCGACTTTCTTCTGAGGGTCATACTTGTCCATCACTTTTTCGTGAGCGCGGATTACGTCATCCAATTCTAATGATTTCGAAACAATCTCGTAGTATTCCTGATCAGAGAACTTCAGGGCAGAACCCTTTTTACCCATAGGAATACCGGTGATAGGATCATCCTCTGAACCCCAGTCACGAACGGCATAGAAGTGTACAGAGATGCCATCCATATTGAAGCGGCATTCCTTCATGGCAACGTCCATCCAGTGGGTGTCGCCACCGTTAGCGCCCGAAGCGATACGGAACAATCGGTTATCTCCGTAGTTGCGGGCGTATGTGTTGTAACGCTTGTAGAGGTTGACGTAGTACTCGATTTTCATGTTTCCTCCACAGCCCCAGCTTTCGTTGCCGACGCCGAAGTATTTCACGTTCCAAGGTTTCTCGCGACCGTTCTCACGACGTTTTTCTGCCATGGTTGAGTTGGTGTCGGAGTTCATGTATTCAACCCATTTAGCCATCTCTTCAACGGTTCCAGAACCGACATTGCCAGAGATGTAGGGTTCACAACCCAGCATTTCACAAAGGTTCAGGAACTCGTGGGTTCCGAAACTGTTGTCCTCGACAGTACCGCCCCAGTTGGTGTTTACCATGCGAGGACGTTTTTCCTGAGGACCGATACCATCCATCCAGTGGTATTCATCGGCGAAGCAACCGCCTGGCCAGCGCATGACAGGAACTTCGAGTTCCTTCAGCGCATCGAACACATCTTTACGATAGCCCTCAATGTTCTCAATCTCTGAGTCCTTGCCCACCCAGATACCGCCATAGATACAACGGCCAAGGTGTTCTGCAAACTGTCCGTAGATTTCCTTTGGGATTACATTCTCTGCTTGTTGTGGGTGTAACGTCAAGGTCACATCCTGGGCCATCAAGCTGCAGCCCATCAGTACTGTTGCGCCAAATGCAAAAAGTTTCTTCATAGTTTTTTAGGTATATTTTATTAATAATCCCTTCCCCTTATTCGGAGGAAGGGATCGTTATTGCTTACTGTTGACAACGAGGCTATCGTTGCCTCGCGATTAGCGTGTAAATACGAAGATCTTGAAGGTCTTGCCTGTAATCCTGACCTCATTCGAAGCCGAGTCGATGACATCGGTCTTAGGGGTGATCTTGAGAGGATCGTTCAAGGTATTCTCGTCGTCCATCTGGTTGGCACGAAGAGTGATCATCTTAGCCTCCTTGAAACCAGCTTTCAAGTCCTTAGACTTGCCAACCCACTTCAAGTTGATGCTCTGTTCCTCATCGCTGGTATTGATGACTTTGACGATTATACTGTTGCTCTCCTTGTCGAAGCAGGCAGTAGCGAACAAGCCGTTCTGGCCATCCTGACCAGCAATAGGCTTTGCGTTCATAGAGCAAGAGAGTACGTTCGAACCCTTATACTGGCCATAAAGCTGCTGAACATAGTAGCTTACAGACTTGAACGAACGGAGGTTGTCGAACCAGATCATGTCAGGACGCCATTGCCATCCCTTCACATGAGCAAAGAGAGGTGCGTAGGTACACATCTGCACGATGTCTGCGTTGCGTTCGAAACCGGTCATGAAGGCGGCTTCGTAGAGTGATGTCTCGATGTGGTTCCACTTTTTGCCCTTGCCGTGGCAGGCATATTCGCCAGCGAAGATCTTTGGACCCTTGCGGTCGTAAGAGTCATAGCGCAGAGCGCCGCAGTTGATTGGGTTGCCTTGACGGTCTTTGGCTTTGCCCAAGAACCACTCTTCGTTACGATAGAAGTGCTCGTCGTAGAGATCTACCTTAAGTTCTGCCATTTTTGGCTGGAGCTGCTCGAACTTTTCGCCCTCAGAGTCAGGACCGGTTGTACCGATATACTTGATTTCTGGGTGCTTCTTGGAGAGTACATCCATGAACTTCTTCAAGCGGCTGGTGAAAGCTGCATTGTCCTTGTAGTCCCATTGCTCGTTACCCACACCCAAGTAGTGGAGGTTGAAAGGTGCAGGGTGACCCATTTCGGCACGAACCTTACCCCAAGTGGTATTCACATCGCCATTAGCGAACTCAATCAGATCGAGAGCATCCTGGATGTATGGATCGAGGTCATCGAGAGCAACGTGAACTTTTGCCTCGTCCTTGATTTCGTTCTGGAACTGGCACGAAAGACCGCAGCTGATGACAGGCAGAGCCTCGCAACCGAAGTCTTCACAAAGCTGGAAATACTCGAAGAAGCCCAAACCATAACTCTGGAAATAGTTAGGATAATAGCGCTTGGTGAAGGTGTAGTGCCAACGGTTTTCGTTCAATGGACGGTTCTCGACTGGGCCAACGGAGTTCTTCCACTGGTAACGGCTCTCAAGGTCTGTACCTTCGACGATACAACCGCCAGGGAAACGGAAGATGCCTGGTTTCAAGTCGTTCAAAGCCTGTGCCAAATCCTTGCGCATACCGTTCTCGCGGCCTTTCCAGGTGTCAACAGGGAAGAGGCTGACATGCTCAAGGTCGGTAGTTGTTCTTGCATCGCCCCACACACGGAGGTGTGCGTCGTCGATGGTTTTGCGAACCTTGATGTTGACAGAGTATTTCTTCCACTCTTTGCCCTCAACGTCGATACCGGCATTGCCCAGTTTCTGGTCTTCGCCCATGGTGTCATTGTCAACGATGTCAATCCATATCTTGGATTTGCCACCTTCGGGACAACGGGCCCATACTGAGAAGCGATAGCTTTCGCCCTCCTTGACACCCATACCGAAGAAGCCCTGGTTCTCGATCATGGTGTGCTTGTGAGCATGACCGGCAGGAGCAAGGCGTACGTAGTGAGGGTTCTTATCGAAAGGACCGTCGTCGTGCAATGATACTTTGCCCGAGATGTCCCAACCTGCCAAATTGTTAGGGAATTCAAACGAACGGTTCATCACCATTTCTGCGTACAAACCACCGTCGGCAGCATAGTTGATGTCTTCGAAAAAGATTCCATACATGGTGCTTTGGATAGGAGCACCTAACTTGCTTACGTTAATTTCAAAGGTGTTGTCGGCCGCGATGCCTGCTGTAGCGAGCAAGCTGGCCAGACACAAGGTTAGTTTCTTCATAATTTTTTTATGGTTATGGTTAACGTTATGGTTAGGGTTATGGTTAGGGTTAAGGTTAACGTTATGGTTAACGTTATGTTTGCTCCACCTCGAGGAAGATATCTTCCGGATATTCAATGTCTTCCAAAAAAAGTCCACTGGCAGGAACCGAATCACCTGCAGTACAACGGTCTTTGCGTTCGATGATTTGCGCAAATTCCTGAATTGTCATACGATGGCGACCAACCCTGATGAGTGTTCCGACGATAGCGCGAACCATATTCCTGAGGAATCTGTCCGCTTTGATCATGAAGATATAGGTTTCGCCCGTTCCCTCCGGATTGGGTTGTCGAGTCCAATAGGCCTCCATGATCTTGCAGTTATTGGTTTTCGTGTCGGTGTGCAGTTTGCTGAACGAAGTGAAGTCTTCGTAGCAGAACAGCTTGGCGCAGGCATGGTTCATCGCCTCAACATCCAATGGCTCGTAGGTGCGCATCACATAGTCGCGATTATACAACGGCTTGTCGGTTGTTATATAATATCTATATGTACGCGCGATAGGGGAGAATCTGGCATGAGCCTCATCCTTGACTGGTACAATCTTCAGAATCTTGATGTCGTGAGGCAGTACCTGATTGAGTTTGAAGGTAAGATCCTGAAGACCCTCGAAATCTCCCTTAAAAGGAGACTTTTTTTTGTTAGGATCTTCGTCAGAGGCTTCGTTTTCGTCTCCGAAAACGAAATGCGCCACCATCAGTCGTGCGTGCACACCAGCATCAGTACGTCCAGCACCCACAATGAAGGTTTCCCGTCGCAGGAGCATCGAGAGTTTCTTCTCGATGGTCTCCTGCACAGTTATTGCATCAGGTTGATTTTGCCAACCGTGATACTGTGTTCCGTCGTATTGTAGATAGATGAAGTATTTCATTTCACTCTACGTGCACCATCGCCAATCACAACAGGAATGACGATAGGCTTCTTGCCATACTTTGCCTCGAACTTCTCGACTGCAGTTTGGGTAAAGAGATCGAATAGCTCGTTCTTGACCAGGTTGATGGTACAGCCACCGAATCCACCACCCATGATGCGTGAGCCAGTTACTCCGCAATCAAAGGCAACTTCGTTCAGGAAGTCCAGCTCCTCGCACGATACCTCGTAGTCTTTCGACAAACCATTGTGAGTCTCGTACATTTTCTGACCTACAGTTTCGTAGTCGCCATGCTGTAATGCATCACACACAGCCAGTACACGATCCTTTTCGCCCATCACGAAGATTGCGCGACGGATGTCCACCTCGCTGCAAGTTGCCTTGACTGCCTCGATCTGTTCCCAAGTGCAGTCACGCAAGGTCTCTGCCTTGGTGCCGAACTTGGCGTTGATGGCTGCTACTACATTCTCGCAGCTCTTGCGGCGGTCATTGTAAGGTGAGCCGGCCAGCTCATGCTTCACACAACTGTTGATCAGCACAAGACGATAGCCCTTAGGCTCCCATGGGAAATACTCGAACTCTCCGCTCTGGCAATCCAGACGCATCAACTGTCCAGCCTTGCCATGTACCGATGCAAACTGGTCCATGATACCACAGTTCAAACCGAGGTAATTGTGCTCGGTGGCTTGACCAGCCTTGGCCATATTCATGGTGCTGACCTTGTTCTGTCCGAACAGATCGTTGATGGCATAGGCAAAACAGCTCTCCAAGGCAGCTGAGCTTGACATGCCGGCACCCAGAGGAACATCTCCAGCAAAGGCGGTATCGAAGCCCTCGACCTTGACACCAAGTTTCTCCATCTCCTTAGCTACGCCATATACATAGCGGAAGTGGCTTGCCTTAGGACCTGCTGGATCATCGAGGCTGAACTCGTCGTAGTCCTTCAAGTCAATACTGTAGGCACGGATTGTGCGTGTTCCATTAGGCTTCACTTCTGCCATCATGCCCTGCTGTACGGCACCTGGGAAGACGAAACCACCATTATAGTCTGTATGTTCACCAATCAAATTGATACGGCCAGGAGCAGCATACACCTGTCCTGTCTCACCATTAAAATGCTTCGCAAAGCGCGAGCGTACTTCTTCGATATCCATAGTATAATAAAAAATAAGCCTCACCCCAACCCTCCACAAGAGGCGAGGGAGTAAGTTTAGTTAGGAACTGAGTAGTGTTTTAGTTTGAGGATGGCAAAAGATCTAATGGATGCAATAAAACGAAAAAAGCCATACCCCGAAGACCGGGGTAGGCTTTTTGCTGAAGAGTAGAATTACTTCTTCAAGTAAGCAGCCATAGCTGCGGCATTTGCCTCCTGCAACTTGGTAGGCTTGTTGAAAGCGGTGTGGAAGCCAAATACCTTCTTGCGCTTCTTCTCAGACTTTGCCATCTTTTAAATGAGTTAAAAATTAATATTATTGTTTGAAAAAAGAAATTATCAAGCTTTTACGCTGAATTCGTAAACGCAAACCGAGTAATACTTCTCGCCTGGGTTCAGGATTGGAGACTCGAAGTTTGGCTGATTGATTGAATCAGGATGCTTCTGGCTCTCCAGACAGAGGGCTGAACGACGAGGGAACTGATTGCCATGGGCACCGATTACCTTATCGTTGAGGAAGTTGCCAGTGTAGAGCTGCATACCAGGCTCGTTGGTGTAAGCCTTCATCACGCGGCCACTCTTAGGCTCCTCGACAGTAGCAACGAGCTTCAAGCCCTTCATGCCACGCTGGTCAGCGCTCTCCATGTTCACGCAGTAGCAATGATCGTAGCCTGCACCATACTTGATCTGAGTATCGTCGGCATCGATGCGCTCACCGATGGTGTGAGGAGTGCGGAAATCGAATGGAGTACCCTCAACGCTTGCGCGTTCGCCGGTTGGGATAGCGGCAGCATCCTGTACTGGGATGTACTTCTCGCAGTTCATGGTCAATACATGATCATAAACCGTTGGGGTAACCTTCTGTGCACCACCCAAATTGAAGAAACTGTGGTTCGTGAGGTTCACGATGGTCTTCTTGTCGGTGGTAGCGCTATACTCGATCTGCAAGGCATTGTCCTCGGTCAGAGTGTAGGTCATTTCGACCTTCAGGTTGCCAGGGTAGCCTTCCTCGCCATCCTTCGAGAGGTAACTGAGCACGATCTGGTTTTCCTTGGTGCTTACCACATCCCACACCTGGAAGTTGAATCCCTTAGGACCACCATGCAGGGTATTTACACCATTGTTCTGTGCGAGCTTGTACTCAACACCGTCCAATGAGAACTTTGCATTGGCAATACGGTTGCCATAACGGCCGATAGCCACACCCAAGTAAGGTTCTGGGGCATGAGTACACTGCTCGATGCTGTCGTAGCAGAGAACTACATTTGCCAGTTTGCCCTCGCGGTCAGGTGCCATGATCGATAAGATGGTACCACCGTAGTTGGTTACACATACTTCCATACCTGCCTTGTTGGTCAGGGTGTATAATGCGGTCTTCTTGCCGTCCACAACGGCTTCGAAGTTCTTGGATTCCAATCCAGACTTTGTGCTCATAGTTTTCTTCGATTTGTAAAAAAGTAAATTAAAATGTGCGCAAAGATACTTATTTCTTTCGATATTGCCAAACAATCTGATGAGTTTTTAGGATAAAAGTGTTCAAACTTTCCCGATTTGCCAAATGGAAGTGCTTGTTTTGGGGTGTTGCACTTGGTCTGAGATATGGAACTGTTGCTGTCCGGGGAATATTTTCTCCATGAATCGAAATCAAAAGAATTCAATCTATTGCTAACGCACCTTTTTGCATAGCAAATCCAGCTGTAACGCGAATCTAAATCAATAAAAGTATGGTGCTGGAGGGTTGTACTCTGCAGGCGATTGTAACTAAAATTA
>JAZRXX010000016.1:0-5280 GCA_045600485.1 Bacteroidales bacterium | reverse complement strand
AGCACATAGCCCAGGGCAAGCGAAGCGACACCCTGGGTATTAAGAATGCCGAACCGACGCCCTGAAAGGGCAAAAGCATGAATATCGTTTGTACGCACAAGAATAGAGCATTGTCCTTCAGTAAGGCTTTTGCCCCTTCAGGGCGTTTGATGTTCATATACTATGAAACCCAGGGTGTCGCTTTGCTTTACCCTGGGCTGATAGCGCTTTGCGATTGCCCTTTCAGGGCGAAAGGTTAGATTCATTGACCACGGAAAGCACAGAAATCACAGAAAAAAGATTTTCCATTCGAGCTTAAAGCTCGATTAGTCCATGTGAAACATCTCCGGCAAAGGGATGCTGACAGGGGAATTGTCTGGATTGGTCTTCATGATGTCGGCCATATAAGCCCACCATTTCTGACAGATTTCTGTGCCGCCCAAATCTTGGCTGCCACCTTCGCCCTCCAGTTCCTGGTAGGCATAGAGAGTGTCTGTATCTTCGTCCAAATAGATGCTGTAATTACGTACACCAGCCTCGTGGAGCAGTTGCTTCAATTCTGGGAATAAGTTCTGGTGACGACGTTTGTACTCTTCTTTCATTCCTGGATTCAGGAACATCTTAAAAGCTTCTCTTTTCATTTAATAAAAGGTTAAAGGTTTAAGCGGTTAAAGGTTTAATGATGAACGGTTAAAGGGACAGATAAATCTGTCGGTTGATTATACGCCACATTCTCGATCGCCAAGCTGTGGCGGTACGGAATATCCTGCAGCAGACAGGTGAAACGATAATCTGTCGGGTAGGGGGTAAGGAAGAGATAAAGGTGACTTCCATCGGTCGAAGGTAGCAGAACCTCTTCGCGCCAATCTCCGACCAAGTCTCCTTGCAGACAAGGAACTGCCTTAGTGCCATTGATGCTCGTTACCCCAACAAATTCCGTTACCAGATCGATCTTCTTTTCTGTCCAGTCGTACTTTGTGATGCGGGTCTTGTCCAATAACTCACGCAGAGTATCGCCATCCCAGTAACAAGCCATGTTGAACGAGAGTCCACGGGGCTTAGCCAATTTCTCGCCCTTGTAGTTCAAAATGCCATCGGTGCAGAGTGACCACATCTCCCAACCTGGATTGGTTGGATCTATGTCTGCTGCCATACAGCGACCACAGTCTTCGCTATAGGTGCGTTGGAACAAGATTCTGCCTGTTGCTGCATCACGTAGTGTAGAGCCCTTTCCATCTTCTTCATGACATTGCCAGACATATAGTTTATTATCGCCAGGAACCATCTGTCCGATGTGCATGGCATCTCCATGTCCGAGAAGGGTAGAGTAGAGGCCTTTGCCGTTGTGATCGATGGTGCAGGAACCGTAGATGATTTCGTCGAATCCGTCGCCATCCACGTCAGCTACTCGGATGGAATGATTGCCCTGGCTGGAATAGTCACCCCAAGGTCCTTTTTTCTTTACGACCGTTTTGTTGCCACGATCCTCAAGTTCTGCCCCTTCGTAGCTGTCGAACATCCAGCGTTGTTTGAGTTCCTTGCCATCCCAATCCCAAGCCACGAGAGTAGCACGGGTATAGTACCCACGGCACATGATGACCGAAGGGAGTTGTTTGCCGTTTGAGGTGTTACCCAAGTATCCGACACATGCCAGATAGCGTTCCGATCGGTTTCCTTTGATGTCACCCCATAGGCTGGCATGACCACGCTCCGGAACATAACCTGTGGTATAAAGAGCTTCGCCGGTTTCTCCACAGAATACGGAGAGATACTCTGGTCCTTCGATGATATGTCCAAATTCGTTCGGCCAATAGGCTGTGCTGTCGCCAATCACTTTGCCCATTGCATCGCGGGTTCCATCGGCAGTCTTCATGACCACTTCTGCCTTGCCGTCGCCATCCAAATCATAGACCATGAACTGCGTATAGTGAGCACCAGCACGGATGTTGGGGCCGAGGTTGATTCTCCACATTTTTTTACCACTCAGTTTGTAGCAATCAATCAGCACATTGCCGGTATAACCGTTGTGTGAGTTATCGTGTTGCATCGAAGGATCCCACTTCAGGATAATTTCCATCTCTCCATCACCATCCACATCTGCTGCCGAACAATCTCCTGGGAAGTAATGATACGATGTGTAAAGATCCAGATATTGTTCACCTGGAACATCCAATGGTATATCCAAGCATCCTAATGGCGCATTGGCAGGCAGTGTGTAGTTGCCTTCCTTCAGCCGATCTATTACCTGTCCCTTCTTCGACTTGGCCACCACCTTAAATGTGTTGGTGGTCGAAAGGTTCAAACTTTTCGAAGCTAGATTCAGATATGTCTTAGGGGTATTCTTCACGATGCAATGGTCACCCACATATAGGTCAAACACGACATCCTTGGGATCCTCTCGAAGCAATCTCCAAGATACAGAGAGAGAATCTTCTGTTTGACGCATAACAATCACACCGCGGTTTAATGCCTCGGTACTCATTTGCTCCGTCTGATATGCAGTCTGTGCCATGGTTGTTGTCGAAAGCATCAACAGTAGAGAGAAAGGTAAAGTTTTCATGACAATTAAGTTAGTTGTTTAAAATGAAATAGTTATTAGCCAATAATTAACTCTTAACTTTTAACTATTAACTAATAACTATTATCTATATTCCCTCACTAAAAGGGGAGGGAAGTGTCTTTACTTCAGGAATGTAATAAGAACGCCAGCTGCAACTGCCGAACCGATAACACCAGAGATGTTAGCAGACATACAGTAGTTGAGGATGTTGTTCTTTGGATTGATCTTGGTAGCGATGTCGTTGGCAACACGTGAAGCCATAGGTACTGCAGAAAGACCACATGCACCAACCAGTGGGTTGATCTTCTTCTTTGAGAAGAGATTGAACAACTTCACGAGGTAGATACCACCTGCGATAGATACTGCAAATGCGCAGAAGCCACCTGCTACGATACCGATAGTCTGCCAGTTAAGGAATGACTGAACGGTCATAGTTGCACCTACAGAGAGGCCAAGGAAGATGGTTGCAATGTTCATCAATGCATTTGAAGCTGTTTCAGCGATACGGCTGGTATCTGTACCAATCTCCTTGATGAGGTTACCGAACATCAACATACCGATGAGGGATACTGCCGATGGAACGATGATGGCAACAAGGATAGTAACGAAGATTGGGAACACGATCTTGGCAACGCGCATGTTCTTGATCTGAAGGGTGTTTGGATAAAGCTTATCCTGCTCCTTCATGTTGATCTCACGCTCAGCTTTGGTGGTACAGAGCTTAACCACGAATGGGATAATCACTGGAACCAATGCCATGTATGAGTAGGCTGCGATAGCGATAGGACCAAGGAGGTGTGGAGCCAGCTTGATAGTGGTATAGATAGCGGTAGGACCATCTGCACCACCGATGATGCCAAGTGCACCAGCCTCCTGAGGAGTGAACGCGCCAGAACCTACAGCTACGAGGATTACACCGAAGATACCAACCTGTGCGGCTGCACCGAAGATAGCAAGCTTCAAGTTGCGGAGCATTGGGCCGAAGTCGGTCATTGCACCTACGCCCATGAAGATTACTGGTGGGATGAAACCTGTCTTGATCAACCAGTAATAGATCATGTTCATCAGACCCAACTCATGTGCAATCTGTGGCAGACTGCAGTGATAGATGTCGTAAGGAACTTTGGTGATAGGATCGCACCATACGTAAGTCTCGATGCCCTCCTTGGTGGTTACAGCGATGTGATGTATGTCACTGTTTGCAGCAACCTGAATGACATTGTTGAGCACGCTACCATCCTGAAGTGTGAGTGACACAGCTCCGAATACGCCCATCTCACCACCAGGGAAGTTGGCGAGCAGGATACCCATTGCGATAGGAATGAGCAACAAAGGCTCGTAGTGCTTGGCGATGCCCAAATAGAGGAAGAGCAGGCCGAGCGCATACATGATGAGGAAGGTTGGTTCAGCTGCAATGTTGCTGAACGCGGTCATCTCATATAATTTTGTAAAAATTGTACTTAAGTCCATTTTTCCGAAATTATAAGTTATTAGTTATAAGTTATTAGTTATTATCAGCAGACGAAACTGTTTGCTTTTTTGCAATCAGAGACTTGATTGTAGCTGCCATAATACGCTGAAGTTCTGTGCAGTCAGCTCTCATGGAGTTAAATAACGAGTCATCTATTAGTTGCACATTATGCAATAATCTCAACCAATACTGTGTTTCATTCGCCTCTTTGCGTGCAATGGCAATTTTGTGAATGAAATCGTCTGTTGACTCTGCGTTAGGTGTCTCTGCGATATTTGCACCAATAGATGTGCCAGATCTCAGAATTTGACTTGCAATGGAAAACTCTTTCTTTGACTGTAAATACTTATCAAGATGATAAATCTTTACTGCAAATGCATCACATTTAGTCTGAAGAATGGTATCCTCCATGCCCTAACTATTAACTAATAACTAATAACTTTCAAAATTATTTTATTTTGAAAATTGGATCATCCTCGAATACCTTGTCGCCAGGGTTAGCGAGGATAGCAGTGATCTGACCATCGCAATCGGCAGTAACTGCATTGTAGGTCTTCATAGCCTCAATGTAGCCGATGGTCTGGCCCTTCTTGACCATATCACCAACCTTAACTGCGGTCTCACCTGCAGCCTTTACGAGAGAGAACTTACCCTCGAGAGGAGCCAATACATCAGCACCCTCGCCAGCTGCTACAGGAGCAGCGCCAGCAGCAGGAGCAGCAGCAGGAGCAGAACCGTCGTTAGGAGCGATTGATACGGTGTAGGTCTCGCCATTTACGGTAACCTTCAAGTCCTGAGCCTTGATTGCACCGGTACCAGCGTTGGCCTTCTTAGCCTTGCGCTCTGCGAGGTCAGCCTCGAAGTCTGCCTTAGCCTTGCCGCTCTTGTATGCCTCATACTGAGATGGGTGCATAGCGTACTCGAAGAGTTCCTCGTCGTCCTGACCAAGCTCCCAGCCATTAGCCTTCATCTTAGCACGGAATTCGTCGAGGTTGTCTGGAGCATAGGTCTGAGGATCCTCGGTCTCGAACTTGAGGCCCTTCTCTTCAGCCATCTTAACGAGCTCTGGAGCTACTGGGCCAGGCAGTGCACCTGTCTTGCCGAGAAGCATATCCCAGTGGTTGTCGGCGATGATGCTCCAGCGCTCCTTGCCCTTCTCCATCTGGAGAACGTTCATGAGAGCCTGGTTCTTAACATACTGAGAGAATGGAGTTACCAAGCATGGGTAGCCCATCTTTGGCCAAACGTAAGCAACCTCGTCGAAGAGCTT
>JAZRXX010000015.1:0-5519 GCA_045600485.1 Bacteroidales bacterium | reverse complement strand
TGCCACGAATTGCAAAAAGAGCATGAAGTCCCTGATGAGACGTGCCTGCATGAATTCTTCCTTGCTATTGGAAATTCTCAATAATGCTGTTTGGAATTGAATCCGATGAAACTTGTTTCATTAGATGCGGTTGCCCTGTCTCAATGTTGTCTATCTCTATCTTGCCAACCGCAGCGAACAGAAGGCTTGGGAAAATTTCATCAAGGAGAACAACCTGACTGGGCCTAACTGTGTGCACTACAATCTGCCGCAGGATCAGCAGTCGGCCATTGAGAATTTCCTGAGTGTAAGCGGTTACCCTTCCTACTTCCTCATCGATCCTGAGGGCCATGTTCTGGAAAAGAAAATTGATGCCCGAGATTATGGCATCAATGAAGTAGTCAAACTCGTCAAGGAGTTGAACGCGAAGTATAAGAAATGAAATGTCAGCCTTTTCTTCTATCTTTGTGCCGACAAAAATAAAGAATTTCATAATTATTATGAAAAGACTAATCACATCCGTAATCCTGACAGTAAGCATTGTTATGTGCTGGGCTAAAAACATTGTTTGGGAACACCCTTATGCCACCCGCTATTCCGGAGATGTGGACATCACACGCGTTGAGTTCAAGCCCGACGAGACCGTGGTGACGCTCTCTTGGTTAGGAGATGGTGATATCAGAATGGCATCTAATACCTATCTGTGTGTTGACTCCATGAAGTACATGATTCGCAAACATCCAGACACACCACTCGATGAATGGTTTGATGCCATCAAGAAGCCTGCCATCTTCCATTTTGAGCCACTTCCAGCCAACACCCGACAGTTTGACCTCATTGAAGAGATCGAAAGAGGGTTTCGTGTAAATGCTGTGGTCAATCTGTCTGATACGGTATTGGCACTATTTCCCTCCGACTGGCGTAATGATGCAACGGGCGACTGGATGCTCAGCCTTCTGCCAGAAAAGGTCATCTTCAATTCTCGTGTGTGGGATTATATAGATCGCAAAGAAGATGCCAATGGTTGTACTACAGTAAGCATCGCTTGTGGTGAGGAACGTCACACAATCAGTATAAGTCAGGAGAAGAATATGATTCGCAACATTTCGATCGATGGAGGCAATCCTATCGCTTGTAGTCGTGTCGTAAAGCATTTCTTGCCAGACTATCCGATCAAGGATCTTCGTACCACATTTGTCGATACTGACTATATGCCAGACACCGCCGTCATACGTGGTTGGTTGTATGGAATGGACAAAAAGAGGTGGAAGAAAAGCAAAGAATTAGAGGTGTCAATTGAAAACATCTTCACCAAAGATACTGAAGAATTCTCTGTCAAGATGGATTCTGTTGGCCGATTTGAAATGAAGATCCGTCTGTACGGAGCATCGGAAGCATACGTTGATTGGGGACGATCGAATATTCATACTGTCATTGAACCTGGGATTGAATACTTTCTCTTCGTCAATTATCGGACAATGCAGAAGTTCTTCATGGGAGAAGATTGTCGCCTGCAGAATGAAATGTTGCAAAAACATTCTCTTGGGTCTTTAACCTGGCCGAATGCGTTTGGGAAGAACTACCCCGTAGAATGCTCCACTGGCTATATGGATACACTCAGGACAGACTATGCCGAAATAAAGAAAAAGATCAAGAAACTTGTCATTCAACATCCGAACCTGTCAACTCGCTACCTGCGTTTTACGGAAGACTATTATCGATCATACATTGCACGCAATCTAGGTCAATATTCGTTCAACATAAACGATCGGCGATTGAGTCCACAGGTTAAAGATTACCTGATTTCGGAATATTGTCTGAATATGCCACGTCCTTATACCTTGCATCGCGAGTTGAGTACGTTTGTTGAAGATATCAGAAATGCTTACCAAGCCCCACACCGAAACATGAGCGGCGTAGGTGTAGAGAAACGTGGATTAATTAAACTGACTGATGCAGAGAGAAAGATCATTCAGATGAAAGATTCTGTCTCTTCCATAATGCGAAGTCTATACCAAGCTCGTGTCGGCACCGACAGTTTGAACCGATGGTACGATAGAACCCAATGGGTACTTAAAGTTCGTGCCGATTATGATTCATTGATGAGCACTGAACGAGGAAAAGAAATCAAGGCTGTAGTAAGTCGTTTCCGAGACGAACTTCCTACCCATATACTGGACACTCTCAAAGTGGCACCCGACATGCGTGATATTTGTGCAGTAAGAGATTTCTACTCCAAGGTCCAAAGGAATAATAAATATTACACTGACGGCACCTACGAGTCTCTGCAAGATAGCCTCCGACTCCCCGCAGCACGGGAATATATTCAGGCCTTGTACGCCAAGTACATGAAGCTTTCGCAGATGCAGACCTATGCCATCCGTAATGCTTCGGATGTGAAGGATATGACCGATGGCGAGGCAATCCTCTCTAAACTTACCGAACCCTATCGTGGCCGTTGCATCGTGCTCGATGTGTGGGGGACGTGGTGCGGACCTTGTAAGGCTGCATTGCGCGATTCAAAGCATGAGTTCGAAGCGCTCGATCCCCTCAATGTAGTCTATCTCTATCTTGCCAATCGCAGCGAACAGAAGGCTTGGGAAAATTTCATCAAGGAGAACAACCTGACTGGACCTAACTGTGTGCACTATAATCTGCCGCAGGATCAGCAGTCGGCCATCGAGAATTTCCTGAGTGTAAGCGGTTACCCTTCCTACTTCCTCATCGATCCTGAGGGCCATGTTCTGGAAAAGAAAATCGATGCCCGTCGCCAAGGCATCGATGAAGTAGTCAAACTCGTCAAGGAGTTGAACGCGAAGTATAAGAAATAGTCAAATCTTGGGGATGCAGAAGAAAATGTAAATGGAGTAGAGATAAAGACCAACACAGTCTTTACCTAGCCAATTAGGTAATACATCGATAACACAATCAAATATATGATGAAATATTTGAACTTTCGACTTTCATTATTGCTCGTATTGGGCATGGACCTCTGCTTCTGTAGTTGGGCACAGAATGATTCTACAATCATGATTTCCAAAATGGAGGCAACGGCAGATGATTATGTTGCTTTATTGAAGGCAGAAGGCTACATGAATTTCTCTTACGACCTCTCTGTCTTGAAGGATGAGACTTACGATTTCCATGTCATCCTCCGTCATTATAGTAAGGACTCATTGAACAATCCATATAAGCAAGAGATCATCCTTTGTGAAAAGAATCGCACCATGATAGACGAGTTTAAAAGAGATGATTCTGAAAAACTAAAAGCGAAAGCAATCGATCCAGAGCATGGAGTCTATAGCAGATTTGATAAACTGGCAATTGGTTTTACTCCCGCCAACGACTCTACACGCATGGCCTATTTCCTTCTCAACAACTCGTGGGTGACATGGAATAAAATCAAGTTGGCTGGATCATTAGACCCTGTCAGCCACAAAATGGTTCGCACCTACCAAACCTATCCATTCCATCCATCCACTTTCGAAGAGAATAAATTCATTCCCTTGTGTGCTCTGGTTTCGTTCTGGTATGAACCCTTGATTAATGGATGGCGTTGTTGTGGCAAAAGGGTATTAGACCCCGATCTATCCAATGACCAATTAAAAAGGTCTCCAAACTATTACATCATTGGAGTTGAGTTTTACAAACGAAAGCTTCAATAATGCTCTAATAGTACTCATCTTTGCATCGTGTTAGATTGGTGAAGTGCCATGAAGACAAGGGAATAATGTATTCAGGTCGCAAATCCGGGCACAGCAACTTTAATAAGGTCTGACGAAGACTAACGAACTTCTCTGTATGAGGAGTTTTTTCGACCTGTGCGGTTAACCTTTCGCCCAGAAGGGGCAAAAGCCTTACTGAAGGACAATGCTCTATTCTTGTGCGTACAAACGATATTCATGCTTTTGCCCTTACAGGGCGTCGGTTCGGCATTCTTAATACCCTGGGTGTCGCTTCGCTTGCCCTGGGCTATGTGCTGGTTGCCCTTTCAGGGCGTTTTCTCTAAAAACTTCTAACCGTACAGTTTTTTTTTGTATTTATGTGCAGATAATTTGCAGATTTAAGGAATAATGTGTATCTTTGCGGCCAGAAAGTGGGTATGAGAAGATAACAAGGAATAAGTTCCTCCCGTTGTCTTATGCCATTGAATGAATAAACAAACTACGATTTGTTTTGAACTTATGCCATAATATACAATGAGAAATCTTTGGCTCTTTTGTTTTTCGTTCCTACTATTATGCAGTTGCATGGATAGGGGGCATGTCAGCCAAGAACTTGATAGGGCAGAGGTCTTGATTAAAGAAGATCCTGCCTATGCAAAAACTGTACTTGACTCCTTACATACAGCAGAGGAGTCGCTGTTTGACGATCCTGGTCATCAGGCTCGTTTCATTCTGTTGAATGAGTATGCCAAGTATCGAAATGGCATCGACGAGAAAAACGACTCGCTGATTTGCATTGCGGAAGATTATTATATGCTGCATGGTACAGAGCATGAGAAAATGTTGGTCTTGTTCTTGCGTGGTCATGTCTTGTTCGCGTGCGATGACTATGGTTCGGCTATGCTTAAATATGCCTATGCTGCGGAATATGCGAAGGCGTGCTCCGATCATTTTATGCTCGGACAGATTTATACCAATCAGTATCTGCTTTGTGCTGATGCTTTTGGAGCTAATGCCATAGAACTTGCACAGGCGGCTGTAGAGGAATACACGATGTCTGGTGATAGCATCTACATAATGGATGGTAAAACTAATTTGGGAATTGCGTACTACCATAACCGCCAGTACGGGGAGAGCGAAGCCTGTCTTCAGTCAGCGTTTCAAACAGCCAATCAGCAGAGAGATACTTTTGCCATGAGAAAATGTGTGAGGTTTCTTGCATATTTGAATAATGAGAAGGGGGAAGCAACTATAGCAGATTCTTTATTCCATGAACTTTTTAACACTTATCACGATGTCTGGTTTCTTGAAGATTATGCGATACTGTCAGAGGTTCATGCGCAGCAGAATCATCGTGATAGTGCGTTACATTATTTGCAGAAATCCCAAAGAGATCGTTACTCATTGGTTAAAATGCGTTTGCAATATTTAAAGAGTGCAACACGCGTTTTTTCAAAAATGTCTAATTATGAAAGTGCTTTGCGTTGTTGTCAAGAGCATCAAAGTGTAAGTGATTCTGTTTTCTGGGAGCATCTCAGCAACTCAGTCATGCGCGAGCAAAGAGATTTCATTCAAGAAAAACTGACAGAGACAGAACAAACCAATGATTATCTACTGTTTTCAATCTTCGGGTTGGCGGTTTTGTTGGCCTTTGTAACTCTCTCCTTGAGCTATATCCGGATGAGAGGATTACGAGAGCAAGAGAAGCGCATTGCAGCAGAAACCGAATTGGAACTGAAAAATCAATGTATCCAGAACAGTATCCGAGGTATCAAGAAGTCAGCCATTGTCGAAGAATTCAATAATTGTTTGACGAATGATCATCGACCAACGCAAGGCGAGTGGAACCAGCTGTCCGATTTGTTTAGTGAGATG
>JAZRXX010000014.1:0-59157 GCA_045600485.1 Bacteroidales bacterium | reverse complement strand
GCATCACGTGCTGAGTGGATGTTTGTTGCTTATTCAATAGTCATATTAAAGCGACCAGTTATCGCAAGATATTGAATATTAATGTTAAATTAAAGTTAAACTATTCCAATTATTTGGAAAGCAACATAGAAGTTTTTGAGTTCAAATCGAACGATTAGATTCCTACTCAAAAGTTTTTGAGCTCAAATCGAGCGATTAGATTCCTACTCAAAAGTTTTTGAGCTCAAATCGAGCGATTAGATTCCTACTCAAAAGTTTTTGAGCTCAAATCGAGCGATTAGATTCCTACTCAAAAGTTTTTGAACTCAAATCTAACGATTAGATTCCTACTCAAAAGTTTTTGAACTCAAATCTAACGATTAGATTCCTACTCAAAAGTTTTTGAACTCAAATCGAGCGATTAGATTCCTACTCAAAAGTTTTTGAACTCAAATCTAACGATTAGATTCCTACTCAAAAGTTTTTGACCGGCTTTCACTATAGGGAAAATGCTTTCCGAAACTATGTTTTAGAGTTTTACTGATGTGTGCTCTTGCCAGTCTGACGTGCACCCCAAAGAAATATGCTATCTGGCCGCACGTCCTTCAACCGTGGTATTCTTGCCATTGCAAATACTCCAAGAAAAAATCATAAAATCTGAAGTATATTTCATAATTCGAGCAATCTTCTCGTTTACCGACCTCTCACACCGCTGTACGTGCCGTTCGACATACGATGGTTCTTTAATTACGATTTGACCGACCATATGACTCACATAAAAAGAGGGCGTATCCAGAGCCAGAAGACTCGAGGATACGCCCTCAATATGTCAGATTCTTTTCTAATTCAGATTAGAAACGGATCTTGTTGGCATTGAAGTTGAGTGGAACATTTGCAGTCCTAACTTTTGCATGATTGCGACGTGGAGCAGCGTTTGCTGGTTCCTCTTCCTCTTCTTCTGCAAGGTAGCCCTCAAACCATGCATCAAAGCAGACTAAGAGAGTTCCTCCAAAACTTCCCTCTTGGAATGCTCCAAATACAAAGCCAGCATAAGGTATTGAAGGATCACAGGCAATTTTGCCAATCATGTAGTCTTCTGGTTCTTCGCCCTCTTCAAGCTCTTCTGGATCATCTGAGCATATATCAAGGTTGATGCTGAAAGGAACCTTAGCAGTTGAAAGCTTGCCTTCGGTAGTGATCATCAAGAGTTTAATGTCATAGCCGCTGAATAAACCCAGATCAGCCCCAGATACGAATGAGTAAGACATTGATTCTGGGTCGAATGAACATGGAAGACTGAGATTAACTTGAGGGAAATTGATGCTTTCCTTGTTGAATACAGCTACAAGGTAATCCATTTTATGATCATCATCATAGTATGCGAAATAGCACTCCATACCGCTGATGTCCTTGTCGAAGTCGAACTGGTTAACACGAACAGAGTCGGTGAAATTTTCGACGCTATAGTAGATATAGCCAGTACGGAAATGACCTGTAGTATTCGCTTCAGCTACGACGTTGAGTTTACCCTCCTTCAGAGAAGCGGTAAGCCACTCTGAATCTGTAGAAATGGTGAACTCTGCATTCGAATCAATCTCGTAATTTGTATCAGATGCTTCATCGGTCAGAACCAAAGCTCTTGCAGCAGCACCGTTTACCAGAACATTCATGTAAATGCCCACCTGCTTGATAATGTAGGTAGCCGAATAGTCTGTACAACTCAACTCAAGGGTTGCGGCACGGCTTTCTGGGTTAGGGTTGGCAGCAATCAACAGTTTGTAGCCATTCTCGAGAGTGTCGATGGCAAACCAATCGCCGGCATCCTTGATTTCGACTGTAATGTCACTGGTGATAACACCCTTGACAAGGATGGTAGAGTCACCGCTTGTAGAAATGTCATAGTTGGCGCTAACAAAGTTGAAAGAACCCTTCTGGCTGAATTCCATTTTAGCGGTCATGCCATTGCCGTCCAAAGTAACGATGGCAGAGCGATCGTTGGATGTTGTTGTGGCATCAACTACGATGTCATAACCGGTTGCGGTCTTGTTGAAGTGAATCCAGTCTGGGCAATCCTTGAAGGTAACCTCAAATGAGGCCTGACCGTCGATAGAGTATGTTGCACCTGCAGGCTCGATGTTTTTGAATGTGTTGTCATAGAAACCGAAAGCAAGGCCACGCTGCTGAACGATAACGTTTACTTTGCCAGCTCCGTCTGAAAGAACGACAACACCGGCACGACCGATGAGGGCAGTGTTGGCTGTTACTTCAACATTGATTGCGTTTGATTCGGTCTGACTGAGAGTGATCCAGTCAGCCTCGGTAGAAAAACTAACCTTGGCATTGCAATCGTAAACGATTTTGCCCATTGAAGCCTGTGGGTCAAACAGTACATCGGCGGTTGTAATCTGGATGTTGCTGACAGCAGGTGTGTATTTGGCATCTTCCTCATCGCAGGAAGAGAATCCTGCGATGAAGAGTGTTGCAATTGCTAAAAGACTAAAGAACTTTTTCATAGTTTTTTCGTTTTTAGTTCTTATTAATTGTTAAGTGGATCATAAATTGGAGATGCCGAAAGAACGATTACATTCTTTGGATTAGCATCTTCAGTCAATGTGATCACTGATGGGCTTATCGTGTTGTCTGCTGAGATGGTAAAGATACGTTCAGAACTGTAGCCGAATGGGAACAATGCATAAGCATAGTTAGCGTTGTTGTGATACCAAACGCCGTCACCGGTACCCTGCAGAGCAAACTTCATTGAGATCTTGTCCTCGTCGATAAGGCTGTACGTGAAGATCAAAGAACCATAGTAGCCATCGCTGTTGAAGCAGTATGCGAAATCGCCCTTCTCGTTGGCACCTACGTATGCCCACTGCATGGTTTCTCCGATTGATGCTTGACCTGCAATAACGCGATCATAATAGCTCTGGCCAAATGCAGAGAAGCCACTATAACTGATGTACCATTCGCCTTCGACCAACTGCTCGTTGAGCGGTGGAACAACTGGCAGGAAGACGAGATTGCGATCATTGAGAGCAGTGATGGCATAGCTGTCATCTTCTGCTTCGATAGCTTGTACGCCTTCAATGGTCTGGCCAAATACTTCAACTGGCTCATAGAACTTGAGACCTGCTGGTGTAAAGATACCAGGAGCATAAATCTCATCTTCGTCGGTGATGAAGGTAAAGATATTGCCACCAGACACTTTGACGACGGCTGTATCCTGACCAACGCCTAAGAGATACTTTGAAAAACCGAAAATCGACTCAGTCGCAAGGACTTTGTTCAGGTATGACTCTGCACTTTCCTCGAGCTTGTACATATACATTATATTACCTGAACGGGAGCCTTTCAAGGTGATGGTCTTGCCGTCTTCTGCTACATCAAGGATCAGGAACATGTGGTCACCATCGTAAGCCTCATATCCACCAGCGCCAGACGAACCGCTTGGAGTGGTGAAATAATGGAGGAACTCATTGTAGGTGTCAAAAAGGATGCTTGGACCATCCTCATTGCAGAGAGTGTAGGTTGAAGTGATGAAGTTTGCTGGATCGTCCAATTCGTAACGAGCTTCTACAGTCTCATCGTTGAATTTGATAGTGTAAGCAAATCCACCATACGAAAGATCGCGATCTGGATAGTAGTTCAAAACCCATCCATTCTCAGCGCTGGTCAATATCTTCTTGGTATTGTCCAAAAAGGCAGTGAGTCGCTTTGTGGCAGGCTCGTCAAAGAGATCTTCCTGATCCTTCAAACATGATGTGAACATCATGACAGGAAGTGTCAAAAGGAGACAAGCCAATATATTTTTCTTATTCATAAGTCTCGAAAATTAAAGTTTGATGTTATTGAGATCAATTCTACCTTGAGCAATATCGTTCTGACGACGCATTACAACATCACGGAGTTGATCCATGTCGATGCCCCATGCATCATGCATGTATGCACGAACAATGTCAAGCTTCTGCTCGATGAAGGTTCTACCGCTGATGGTCTGGTCAGGATCGTCCTCATAGAGACCTTCAGAAGCCTTCATCTGAGCCTCCCACCAGGCAGCATCGTGAGTGATATACTCTGAAACCATTTCAGCGAAGTCCTCGCGAGCCTCCATCTGTGCATAGGCAGTGATGAAACCACGTTTTGGGAATACCTTTGAACCATTAAATGGTGCTTCGCTCCAAGAGTCAGCCACATATTTGTTGCCAGTAACCTCCTTGAATGAAGTAGGGAAGTCACGTGTCTGGTTCAGGATGTGGGTAAACTCGTGGTGAATGGTCTTGATATAGTAGTGATTGAGGGCTTCCGGATTGGCACAAACCTCGTCTGTAAGCTGGTTGATGCCAGCAAGAAGGATCTTACGGCCACCTTCAGCAGTACCCAAAATCATAGTACCATTGTTACGATACTCAAATTCGCCGATGAGGAAGAACATCTTTGGGAAGTATGCACGAGTGAAATCTGCACCAGCAACCTCATCATAGGTATCGATACAGAGGTACTTGACCAGGTTTGCCATTTTGATGGAATTCTCCATCTTGGCAGGTACGGTATAGTAGTTCAAGTCACTCTCAATCTCCTCATAACGGTACTTGAAAGCAATGTTATATGGGAGAACATAGTTCATCTCCAACCACTTGTCAAAGTCATTCATTACATAGTTGTCGGCTGTGATAATAGATTCCTTTTCAATCTTGTTATCATCGTTACAACCTGTGAATGACAGAGCCATTGCAAGGATAGGAAGAACAGATAATATATATTTTTTCATATTTCGTTTCATTTAATTTGTTAAAGAAAACGCGAATGATTCCTGACTTAACGTGGGTTAGGAGTGTAACCTGCATCAACAGACTTCTTAGGAATCTGAACTGCACGACGAGGATCGTCAACGGACAACCAGTCAGTAACCTTGCTTGGCTTACCATCAGCATCCATGATACGTCTTGGAATGACGATGCCATAGCGCTTGATGTCGAACCAACGCTTACCCTCGTGGAGAGTTTCGAAACGACGCATTGCAAGAACACACTGAAGCATGCTCTCCTGGATTGAACCCTCTTCTTCGATGGCAAACTTAGGATTCAGGTGCTTCTTGATGGATGACTTCATCTTGTCTTTGTCTTCGTAGCTGTATTCGATCTTATCAAAGTAAGCCTTGATAGATGCTGGAGTAAGAACAAGATTCTTCTGTGCAGCGGTCTGGCTGACGTTCTGCATCCAGATAGTCAGATCGGCAGCAGCCTTATCATACATACCCTTCAGGATATAAGCCTCAGCACGGTTCAAGAGAATCTCATCACCGGTGAAGGCATTATATACGGTATGATAGTAGCCGATACCTGCGACTGGATCAGTGTACTCAAAGAGGTATGGCATGCTCCACTTGACCCAAGTGTTGAGGTTTGTGCCAGAGTAACGCTTGATCTGGAAATAGAAAGATGTATAGTCGCCACCCCAGAGACCTGCGAGTGCATCGATGGTCTCATTAGTACCTACATATTCGGTATGAGAGTAGCGCTTGCCTACGTAATAAGGGCCGAAGGTAAGACCTGCAGCACTATATGAGGTAAGAAGCAGGAGGTTGGCATTGACTGTAGCATCGATGTAATGCTGAGAGATAGCCGGGAAGTCACTGGTCATGTGACTCATTGTAGCCCAGTCACGGAGCATGCTCTTTGGATTTGAACCCAGTACACGGTTAGCGCACTCGATAGCCTTGTCCCACTGCTCAGAGAAGAGATAGAAACGGCAAGCAAATGCGTAAGCAGCGTTCTGGTTGAAATGATACTTTGGTGCTACATAGTACTCGTCGCTGACGATAGGCAGAGCTTCCTCGATATCAGCCTGAATCTCCTTGTAGTTCTGGTGAACAGTCACACGCTCATACTTTGGGTTGAGTTCGGTTTCTGGTTCGCGGATGCTGCTGACACCGAGAGCTGTGCTGTTCTTTGGATCATACTGGAGAGAGAAATAGTTGACCATCATGAAGGTAGCATAAGCACGGCAAAGGAGAGCCTCTGCACGGGCAGCCATCATTGCAGAAGACTTGGAATCCATCTTCTCGATTGCCTCGAGAGCAGTATTGGCTGCCTCTACGCGGCTGTTGAGATCGTTCCAGTAGCTTTCTGGATCTGAGTTATCGGTTTCGGTTACATCCTCCCAGTGGAATACCTGATCATAGAAACGCTCTGTGTTTGGATTGTTCTCGCCGGTATCATCGAGATTATCTGACATATATTCGCCGAAGATGATGGCGTCATGTGTCGGATATGCAGAAATGAGAAGGCTCTTGATCTTCTCTTCTGTATTCAATTCCGCACGGTTATCTGGCAACTCGTCCAGAAAATCATTGCAGGAAACCAGCATTGCAGTTGAAGCTACAATCGATGCTGTATATATTAATTTTTTATTCATTGCTTAAATCAAATTAGAGTCCGACCTTCAAAGTAAAAGTAAACTGCTTTGGCATTGGCACAGCAACACCACCAGTGTTGAAGAACTCAGGATCCTGACCGTTCAACTTCTTGTCTGCATAGAGCAAGAAGAGGTTGGTAGCCTGCAACTTGACAGAGAGGTTGTTGACCTTCATTGCGTTGGCTAACTTCTTAGAGAAGTCATAGCCCAAAGAGATTTCCTTCATACGGATGAAGTCACCCTTGGCAATACGCTCTGTTGAGTAGTTGTAAGCGTTGTAAGCATAGCTGAGGTCAGAGTCATTCTTGTTCTGACGGCTGGAAGCGATGACAGGGATAGTGGTCTTCTTCTCATCGCCAGGTACCATCCAACGATTGGCAAACTCCTTAGGCATTGAGTTCAAGTCGTTGTACTCGTTCTTGAATACAGGATCGAGACGGACAACATTGCCGAATGAGTAGGTGATGAATACATTGAGGGTCCAGTTCTTATACTTGAAGATGTTGCCCAATGAACCGGTCTCAGTAGGATCTACACTACCAGAATACTTGAGGAAGTCAAGTTTATCCTTGTCGCTCTCCTGGAAGTAGATGCCAGTTGTAGTGACATTACCGTCCTGATCCAGGAAGGTAGGAAGACCCTCCTCGTTCAAGCCCTTGAATGGGATAGAGAAGAGTGAACGTACTGGATAACCTGGCAAAGCGAAACCATTGCCTTTGACAAGGTCGATGACGCGCTGGTTGTTCTCAAGTTCGGTAACCTCATTCTTTGCATGAGAGTAGATGAAGCTGGTTGACCAAGAGAAATCCTTGTTTCTGATGTTGATGGTATTCAAGCTGATTTCGACACCGTTAGACTTCATGGATGCAACGTTACCATACTTCTCGCCGAGACGCTGGGTGTTGACGATACCGATCAAATCATAGTTATCACGCTTGTACCAGTCAAACTCCAAGTTGATACGATTGTCGAGGAAACCGAGCTGAGTACCTAAGTTGAGCTCGTGCTTCTTCTCGTAGGTGAGTTCGCCGTTGGCAGGATCCTTAACCTCGAGACCGCTCTCACGAACGCCTGCGAAAGGACGCCAAGGGTTGTAGCTGTTGATAACGATCAATGAGTTGGTTACCCATGATGGACCACTTTCTGCAGTAAGAGAGTAAGAAGCCTTTACTGTAGCGTGTGAAAGAATATCTTTGACTGGGCTGAACCACTCCTCCTCATGTGCATTCCATGCACCAGAGATGTTCCAAGTAGGCAACCAACGTGCAGAACGAGACTTGCCGAGTTTGTTAGAGCCCTCGTAACGGAGAGTTCCGTTGACAGTGTAGCGGCTCTTCCAAGAGTAAGTCAACATGCCGAAGAAAGAGGCACGACGCTGGTGTGTGTTGTCAAGAGTAAAGTATGCTGAGTTGTCCTCTGCTCCCTTCTTGAATACCTGATAAGCATAGTTGGCGATTTCGCCAAGAGAATACTGCATACCCCAACCACGGAACCAGTCTGATGAACGGTCGATGCTGTTGATCTCCATACCACCATAAACGTTGACGATGTGGGCATCAGCAAACTGATCGTTGTAAGTAGCAGTAGCACGGAAGTCCCAAGCGTTCATCTTGTTGGTTGTCTTGTTGTAGATACCACCATTTGGAAGAACTGAGATAGGGAATGCATAGATGTTGTCTGGATCCTTGTAGAGGAATGGGTTCTTGTCACGAATGGTAGCGGTACCCATTGCACGGTAAGCCTGTGCCTGGTTAGAACCATCGAGGATGTGGTGACCCTGAGAAGAAGAGTTGTACTTGTAAGCAGCGAGAGCAGAGAGCTCAACCTTCTTGATTGGCTTGTACTTCAACTCGCCCTGAACACGCATGTCAAAAACATCAAGGTCGATGTAGTTGTTGTCCAATTCATGAAGGATGTTGAACGGAGCGTAGTTACGAGTGTAATAGGTGTTCTTTTCAAGGGCGCGAGAGGTGTTCAACGCATAAGAATATGGGTTGATATCGAAAGAACGGTGAACCTCACCAGTTACAACGTCGGTCTCGCTGGAGAGAGTACCAGGAGCACGCTGCTGACGATAGCTCATGTTAGCGATCATGTTGAACTTGAGCTTGTCGCTGAGGTTGAAGGTGTTGTTCAAATTTGCAGTATAACGCTTTACTTCGCTCTGCTTGGTCCAACCTGGATCGAACATTGCAGAAACAGATGCATAGGTCTGTGACTTCTCAGTACCAGAAGAGATGCTGACAGAGTGGTTGTGCTGAATAGAGTTAGAGAACAACTCGTCAAACCAATCGGTGTTGCGGAACTCGGCTGCACGGAGGTATGCGGCCTTAGCCTCTGCGGTATTGGCAAGACCGAACTGACCGGTGGTTGCATCATACTGAGTGATCAACTGATACATCTTGCCGTAAATACCGCTGGAAGCTGCATTCGAAATCTCAGCATAGTTGAGATAACCCTTCTGCTGCATTTCCTGATAGATAGACATCTGATCCTGAGAGTTCATGATGTTGAAGGTGCGATAGCTTGGCTTGAGACGCATAGAGTACTCACCGGTATAGTTGATGTGAGACTGACCAGCCTTACCCTTCTTGGTAGTGATGACGATCACACCTGCCATAGCGCGAGCACCATAAATAGAGGTTGCAGAACCGTCCTTGAGGATGTCGAAGGTCTCGATATCGTCTGAGTTCAAACCTGCAATAGCAGAAGAGATCAATGTGTTGGCATCACCTGATGAAAGTTCGTCTGCGCTGACTTCGGTAACATCCTCCATGATTACACCATCGACAACCCAAAGAGGTTTAGATGAACCGTAGATAGATGTAGCACCACGGACGCGGATCTTAGGAGCGGTACCGAAAGTACCAGATACGTTCTGTACAGAAACACCGGCAGCACGACCTTCGAGAGATCGTGAGATATCAGATACACCGGCAATCTTCATATCTTCAGATTTCAAAGATGTAGCAGAACCGGTGAAGAGTCGCTTGTCAACTTTAGTCATACCAGTTACGACGACTTCTTCAAGAGCGCTCATCTCTGAATCCAGATAGATCTTGAGATTTTTGCCGACTGCAACTTCCTTGGTAGTCATACCGATGTATGAAACAACCAAGGTCTTTGCCGAACTAGGCAGACCGTTGAGGGTGAACTTACCATCGATGTCGGTCATGACACCCATCTGAGTGCCTTTGAAAACAACGGAAGCACCTATTACAGGCCCACCATCTTCATTCGAGATGACGACACCAGAGGCAGTTACGCCTTGTGCCATCAACATTGTAATGCTCATTGTGAGACATACAATAAAAGAGAGTAGTTTCCTCATTTTTTAGTTGTTTATAAATATAATTTTGAATATTGTTTTGAGTGTATGAAATGTACTATCGATACTATTACCCAATTTTGAACCGCAAATTTACAAAATTAATTGCAAATTAACATTTTTTATCTTCTTTTTTAGAGTATCGGTGTCGACGTTGATGGTTTATATGGCATATTTTGTATCTCTAAATTGCAAAAAAAGCTTGTATTATCAATCAAAAAGCCTATTGATAAGTACAGGATGTGACTGATAAAAAAATGCCGCCATCTCAGTTGATGATACTGAAATGACGGCATTCTATTATTCTTGAATCAGGCAATAGATATTGGCTTTTTTATTTCTGATCCTTGATATTGGCTCGCGACTGGTTGATATAAGCCAGAAGTTGTTCGCTATCGTGATCGCGAATGATCTGCGAGAGCTGCTTTAACTTCTCGATAATCAAGTCTATCTGCTTCGGTGAGTTCGGATTGAACAAGATCTCAGTCAGCAGATAATCATCCTCTCCCAAAAGGCCTCGGGCAATGGCCATGTGCTTCTTGAAGGTGGTGCCTGGAGCATCCTGTGGTTTCATGACTCCGGTAAAAGCCAAAGTCGAAACAAATGGTATGCTCAAGGAATAGGCAATGGTCTCATCGTGCTCGACGAATGAATAGTCGTAGATGTTCAACTTGAGACTGGCATATACCTGACGGAAGAATTCCTTAAACTCGGCATCGCCCTCCTTTATTATAATAGTATAGTTCTGGCTCAAATCGCTCAGATTAGCGAATGTTGGGCCGAACATCGGATGGGTAGAGACATAACGATGGCCAGAGTTGGCATAGAATTCCGGCAAACCGGTCTTGACCGAAGCAATATCACTAAGTACACACTCCTTCTTCAAGTAAGGCAGCACCTGCTCGAAGGCCGGAAGTGTATTCTTGATGGTCACACAATTGATGAGCAGATCTGGCTCAAAGTCCTGAATCTCCTCAAATTTGGTAAATCTGCGAGTATTTAGACAATATCTCAATTTTTCAGGGTGTCGAGCATACAATGCCACATCATGATCCATACAGAGCGTATCTGCAAGGAACATTCCCATTTTTCCAGATCCTAAAATTACGATTTTCATTTTTTTATTTCTCAAAGAAGATTTATTATAAGTCGTGATTAGGTATCCACTTATACTCCAACATTCGAGTGCCAAAGTTTATCAAGAAACCTAATCTTTGTTTTCCTGCATGCAGATAATTGATAACTTGCGATTCGCAATCCCCATCTAATTGCTGTAGTGCTTTTACTTCTACCCCAATTGTTCCATAGCAAAGGAAATCCCAAAAGAAATCATGAGCAAGCGCTCTGCCATGATAAGTTATCACAAGATGAGCTTCGCGAACATAAGGGATATTATTTTCCTGCAATAAAACTTCAAAAGCATCTTGATAGACTTTTTCCTTAAACCCACACCCTAACTCTTTGTGAAGTTGATGGGCCAAATCAAACAGTCTTTTACTTTCTTGTGGATATAGCAAATCAGCCATAGTTTTATTATTTTATTCTCAAGGAAGGTTTGAAGAGTAGAAGTTTTCTTGCAGCCAAATAGTCTTCTTTTCTTCTCCTCTTCTCTGAGATTATTATATTCTCAAGGAAGATTTGAAGAGTAGAAGCTTTCTTGTTGCCAAATAGTCTTCTTTTCTTCTCCTCTTCTTTGAGGTTATTTATTCTCAAGGAAGATTTGAAGAGTAGAAGCTTTTTTGCAGCCAAATATTCTTCTTTTCTTCTATTCTTCTCTAAGGTCATTATCCGTTAACAATAGAGAGTTGCTTCTTTACCGATTCTGCATGGATCGCTTCGAAGACCTCCTTGATGAATTCTGGAGACATCCCCATTGAGGAGCCCTGTTCGCTTCGCTTAGTGAGAATTTCGTCGTAACGACCAGCCTGGAGGACAGAGATAGAATGCTCTTTCTTATATTGAGCAACCTCACCCGACAGACGCATACGCTTGGCCAGAATCTCGAGAATCTTCTCATCAATATCATCAATCTGATGACGGAGGTCAGCCAGATCTTCGGTCGAAACAGACGAATCACGCAGGATAAGTCCCGACAGAATCTCTTTCAGTCGAGCAGGAGTAACCTGTTGCTTGGCATCGCTCCAAGCAGCATCCGGATTACAATGACTTTCGACTATAAGACCTTCGAAACCGAGATCCATGGCCTGTTGGGAAAGAGGCTGAACCAGATCACGATTACCGCCAATATGCGAAGGATCACAGATGATTGGAAGATCAGGATAACGACGACGGAGTTCGATTGCAATATGCCAGTTAGGCACGTTGCGATAAATAGTCTTATCGGCCGAAGAGAAACCACGATGGATAACACCAATACGATGAATACCGGCACGATAGATGCGTTCAATGCCTCCAATCCAAAGTTCCACATCCGGATTAACTGGATTCTTGATCAAAACAGGAACATCCTTGCCTTGAAGCGCGTCGGCCAACTCCTGCATAGCAAATGGATTGGCTGTAGTGCGAGCACCGATCCAAAGCAGATCGACACCGAAAGCGAGGGCAGCGTCCACATGCGCTTTGGTAGCCACCTCGACACCTACCAACATGCCAGTCTCCTGTTTCAGTTTCTGCAACCAAGGCAAACCAACCACACCAACACCTTCGAATCCACCAGGCTTGGTACGTGGCTTCCAGATGCCTGCACGGAAGATCTTCACTCCCTGTGCCGCCAACTGGCGACCAGTAATCATTACCTGCTCTTCACTCTCAGCACTACATGGTCCTGCAATAACCAGCGGACGAGTACTGTCTAATTCTGGGAATAATGGTTCAAATGTCATACGGACCCTCCCCTAACCCTCCCTCGTAGGGAGGGAGAATATACCCGGAGAGGACGGGATTTTATATTGTAAAACTTAATTCTATTGGTTATGAACACACTTTGTAACCGCCCCCTCCCTTAGAGGGAGGGCTGGGGGGGCTATAACCCTGCAGCTTGGATGCGGAGCAGGGCTTCTTGCATCTTTTCGAACGGAGCACAAAGGCTGATGCGGATGAAACGCTCGCCATTCTTGCCGAAGATGAAGCCTGGAGTAATGAATACGCGAGCCTTCTGGAGAATCGGCTCTGTGATCGACTCACAGTCCGGTGCACTATCTGGAATTCGTCCCCAAAGGAAGAGACCACGCTGTTCTGGATCAAATTCGCAGCCAAGATGAGTCATGATCTGTTCTGCTGCAATTCGGCGTACCTGATAAGCCTCATTCTGGCGCTTGTAGTATTCTGCCGGATTGTTCAAAGCGGCTATGGCTGCCTTCATCATCGGACGGAACATACCAGAATCGACATTTGACTTCACACGGATGATCCACTCAATGAACTCTTTCTTACCACAAACGATGCCCTGACGCCAACCTGCCATCGAATGGCTCTTGGACATAGAGTTGAACTCCAGACAGATATCCTTGGCGCCAGGAATTTGGAGGATAGACATCGGCTCATCGTTCAAGATGAAGCTATATGGATTGTCGTTGATGATAACGATATTGTGACGCTTACCGAAGTCTACGATCTTCTGGAGCAATTCATGCGAAGCACAATGACCGGTTGGCATGTGTGGATAATTCACCCACATCAGTTTCACATCATCGATGCCCGGAGTCTTCTCCAATGCCTCGAAATCCGGTTCCCAATTATTCTCGTAAGTCAGATCATACTTGATGATCTCTGCGCCGACAAGCTTGCTGACTGACGTATAGGTCGGATAACCAGGATCTGGAACAAGCACCTTATCGCCGGGATTCAAGAAAGCCATGCTGACATGCATGATACCCTCCTTCGAACCGATGAGCGGCAACATCTCGGTGGCAGCATCCAGTTCTACATCATACCATTTCTTATAGAAAGTGGACCATGCCTGACGCAACTCCGGCAGACCAGCATAATTCTGATAAGAATGAGAATCCGGTTTCATGACATCCTCCAACAAAGCCATAATTGTCTCTGGCGAAGGCTTGAAGTCGGGACCACCGATACCCAAGCTGATCACTGGACGTCCTCCGTCTTGATTCATCTTGGCAATCTCCTTCAGCTTACGACTGAAGTAATACTCCTCTACATGGCTGATTCTATCAGCAGGCACTATATTTTTCATTTGTTCAGAATTTCAGTTTTTTCTTTGTACTCGCCTAAAATTTGGAAATCGGTAGCAAAAGGCAGGATGGCATCGAGCGCCTTACGGTACTGGACATAATCATCGAAAGTCATATCGACAAAGAATCGGTACTCCCACTCTCGACCAATGATTGGCATGCTTTGAATCTTGGTCAAGTTCATACCATAGAACGACAGGATAGTCAGCACTTTGGTCAATGACCCCTGCTGGTGACGAACACAGAAATCAATGCTGGACTTGTTAATTTCCGTGCGGACAACCATTGGTTCAGAAGAGAACTTATCCTGCAAAATCAGGAAACGTGTAAAATTACGTTTGTTGGTCTCGACAGAGCGTGCCAGAATCTCCATACCATACAGATTAGCCGCATATTCCGAGCAGATAGCTGCATGACCTACAAGATTCTGTTCCTTGATGATCTTAGCAGAACCAGCCGTGTCAGCCATCTCGACAACTTTGGCATTCGGACAAGCAGTCTGCAAAAAGACTTCACATTGCAAAAGAGCTATTGGATGAGAATTGACCTCGATGACATCCTCCAGTTTTGTTCCAGGCAAAGCACAAAACACATGGCTGATATGCAACCGATGCTCACCCACAATCTGGCGCTGGGAATTACGAAGCAGTTCATGATTCTGGAGCAGATTACCAGCAATGGTATTCTCGATAGCCATAATACCCAACAATGTCGGATCAGCAGCCATGCACTCGAACTCCTCCTGGAAGTTCTTACAGCACACGACCTCAACCTCCTGCCCTTCGAAGTACTGACGGGCAGCCCACTCATGATAGCAACCCTCTTGGCCCTGGATGGCCACTCGCAATTTGCTCATACTTTAATTAAATGGTTAACGAATAAAGAAAAAGTCCCAGCCTTGGCGGTCGGGACTTTGATATCTTGTTATCGTTTGCGTTATCGTATTCGTTTTGATAAACCTACATAATCAGCCGACCTTACATTCTTCTGCAAAGTAATAATAGAAGTAATAAAATCGACCAAAATTCTTCATAAGTTTCTTTTTTTCGGGCGCAAAGGTACTGCAACTTTTCGACACTTCCAAACTTTTTGCCGTTTTTTTGCTATTTGAAACTTACTTTTCCCACAAAAGAGCCCTTTTTTGCCGAATTTTACTACCATTCCTGCCGATAATCGCGCAAAAAGCACTATCTTTGCAGCGGTTTTAACGAAAACTTATTACACATTATTTAATATAATAACATTTAAGTTATGGTAAACTACAAAGAATTAGGCCTTGTTAACACCCGCGAGATGTTCGCTAAGGCTGTAAAGGGTGGCTACGCTATCCCTGCATTCAACTTCAACACCATGGAGCAGATGCAGGCTATCGTTATGGCTGCAGTTGAGACCAAGTCTCCAGTTATCATGCAGGTATCTAAGGGCGCACGTAACTACGCTAACGGTACTATCCTCCGCAACCTCGCTAAGGGTGCTGTAGAGTACGCTAAGGAGCTCGGTTGCGAGAATCCTCAGATCGTTCTTCACCTCGATCACGGTGACAGCTTCGAACTCTGCAAGGATTGTATCGACAATGGTTTCTCTTCAGTTATGATCGACGGTTCACACCTCCCATACGAGGAGAACGTTGCTCTCGCTAAGAAGGTTGTTGAGTACGCTCATCAGTTCGACGTAACCGTTGAGGCTGAGCTCGGCGTTCTCGCTGGTGTTGAGGATGAGGTTTCTGCTGCAGAGTCTCACTACACCAAGCCAGAGGAGGTTATCGACTTCGCTACCCGTACTGGTTGCGACTCACTCGCTATCTCGATCGGTACTTCTCACGGTGCTCACAAGTTCACCCCAGCACAGTGTACTCTCGTAAACGGTGTTCTCGTTCCACCACCGCTCGCATTCGACATCCTCGCTGAGATCGAGCAGAAGCTCCCAGGCTTCCCAATCGTTCTCCACGGTTCTTCTTCAGTTCCAATGGATGAGGTTAACACCATCAACAAGTTCGGTGGCAAGCTCGACGCTGCTATCGGTATTCCAGAGGAGCAGCTCCGCAAGGCTTCTAAGTCAGCTGTCTGCAAGATCAACATCGACTCTGACTCACGTCTCGCTATGACCGCTGCTATCCGTCAGCACCTCGCTGAGCATCCTGGTGACTTCGATCCACGTCAGTACCTCAAGCCAGCTCGCGAGAACATGAAGAAGATGTACATCCACAAGATCGTTAACGTTCTTGGTTCTGACAACAAGCTCTAATTCTATTAGACTGTTCATATTTATCGCCCCGTTGCATTCCTTGCAGCGGGGCGATTCTTTGTCCATACCCGAACTATCAGCCACAGACTACCCTCTCAAAATGGACAAATACTTGTACAAAATGGACAAAAACGGTATTAAGTCCTATTTTTGACAAAATAAACAAAGACGCCCCGCAAGAACACACTACCTTTGCGCCGCAAATTACACATGGGCAAGAACTCAATTATTAAATCTTGGGCGTGAAACTCAATCATCTTATAATATCACTTATTTATTAACCAAAAAATCACATTAACAACATGAAGAACAGAGTATCGAAAACTTTGTTTGTATGCGTTGCCAGTATGACGATGGCTACCGCTCTGTTTGCGCAGAGCCGTGTCGTCACCGGCAAAGTGACCGACGAATTTGGTGATCCAGTTGTGGGAGCCAATGTTGTCATCAAGGGAAGCTCTGAAGGCACCATGACCGATGCCGACGGTAATTTCTCTCTAAAAAATGTTCCTGAAAAGGCCGTTCTGCATGTATCCTATCTCGGTTATGCCGATCAGGATATTCAGACCACAGGCAAATCCAAGTTCGCCATCCAGCTTTCGGAAGACAGCCAACAGCTCGATGACGTAGTCGTAGTCGGTTATGGTGTTCAGCGCAAGAGCGATGTCACCGGTGCCGTTTTGCGCGTCGATGAAAAGGCACTTACCTCGAAGCCTGTAACCAACGCATTTGAGGCACTGCAGGGCAAAGCTGCTGGTGTGGACATTACCTCAGGTTCTCGTCCAGGCTCTCTTGGTAGCATTCGCATCCGTGGTAACCGTTCTATTTCTGCAGGCAACGATCCTCTATACGTTGTTGACGGAGTACCGTTGGAAGCAGGTGGTATCGAAAGCCTTAACACCAACGATATAGAAAGTATCGACATCTTGAAGGATGCCTCTTCAACTGCCATCTATGGTTCTCGTGGCGCCAATGGTGTTGTCCTCATCACCACCAAGCGAGGACAGGAAGGTAAAACTACACTCACTTATTCCGGAAACGTAACGTTCAGCAAATTGGTTGACAAAGCCGAGGCGATGAGCGCAAGCGAATATATCAAATGGAGACGTTGGGCATACTATAATGCAGATCCCGACAACAATCCGATTCCAGAGGGTTCATCAGTCGATTGGAATGCGCTTCATGCCAAAGACCAATCCTACTTTGCTGGCGACAAGACCGCTCTCGACAACGTAAACAAGGGCTGGAGCCAAAATGGCAGCGATTGGAGTTGGAATGGCTCGAAGGTACAGGATTACGACTGGACAGGCGAAGTCACACGCACCGGTATTGCTCACGAGCACAATTTGCGTGCCAGTGGTGGTAACGATAAGGTACAAGCTTCGGCCTCATTCGGCTATCTATCGAACGAAGGCACACAGAAAGGCCAGAGCTACGAGCGTTTCTCCGGTGCATTGACAGCTGATCTTCAGGCCAAGCCTTGGTTCAAGATGGGTGCTACAGCCAATTTGTCATACGCAACCCAAGACTATGGTTTCTCAACAACTGGACAGAGTTCAACCTCTGGTCCTGGCGATATCTACAGTGCAGCCAAAGCACTTCTCCGTTACACCTTGCCTTACGACAAGGATGGGAAATTGATCTCTACGCCTGGTGGTTCTACCACCAATACATATAATGTAATGGACGAGTGGAACAAGGAAGACGACCAGCGCAAAACCTTCCGTATCATGGCAAACTTCTATGGTCTGGTTGATTTCGGCAAACTTTGGTCTCCACTCGAGGGCTTGAGCTACAAGATCAGTGTTGGTCCAGACCTTCGCCACTATCGTCGTGGTGTGTTCATCGACAGTAATTCTGCTGTTCGCACAGGTAGTCTCAACTACGTCAACCGTGAAGAAGCCCGCTACTATGCATGGACAATCGACAATCAGATCAACTATACCAAGGACATCAACGAGCAGAACAGATTGACACTTACCCTCCTGCAGTCTGCTTCTTCCTCGCAGCGCGAGAATAGTGGCATGAGTGAGCAGGGTATCCCATTCCCTTCCATGAAGTGGAACAACATGGGTTACATCGACATTACCCAGAGCAGTTTCAAGGCAAGCATGAGCACCGGACTCTACGAGAAGCAGATGTCTTCATACATGGTCCGCGTCAACTACTCATTGATGGATCGCTACCTCCTCACTGCAAGCGGACGTTGGGATGGTTCTTCTGTTTTGTCTGAGGGCAACAAGTGGGCCTTCTTCCCTTCAGCTGCCCTTGGTTGGCGTATGGAGCAGGAAGATTTCCTCAAGGACACCGACTGGCTGGAACAGTTGAAGTTACGTGTAGGCGTAGGTACAACCGGTAACGCTGCCGTCGATGCCTATGGCACCCTCGGTGCAATCAGCAGCTACTGGATGCCATTCTCTACCGGCAACTACAACATCCTTGTCACCAACGAGCCATACTACTCTTCTGGTTCAAACAGAAAGCCAAACAAGGAACTCTCATGGGAAAAGACCACCCAGTGGAACTATGGTGTTGACTTCAGCATGCTGAATGGTCGCATTGGTGGTACCATCGACTTCTACACCTCTAGAACCAAGGATCTGCTCCTCGCTTCCACGCTGCCTTCTCTCTCTGGTTACCCAAGCATGATGGACAATATCGGCGAAACCAAGAATCACGGTATCGATATCACCATCAACGCCATTCCTGTCAAACTGGAGAATGGATTCACTTGGAACACAGCTATCACCGCTGCCTTCCAAAAGGATGAGATTGTCGAATTGGCCAACGGCAAGGAGGACGATCTGACCAACAATTGGTTCATCGGCGAGTCAATCAGTGTATTCTATGGCTACGACAACGATGGCATCTGGCAGGCTTCTGACCAGGCCGAGATCGACAAGTGGAATGCAAACGGCTACAAGTTCAAGCCAGGTATGGTTCGTCCAAAGGATCAGAACGATGACTACACCATCAACGAAGAAGACAAGGTGATTTTGGGCAACAGCAACCCACGCTTTACCCTCGGTTGGAGCAACACATTCTCATGGAAAGGCCTGGAACTCGGCGTCGAGATGTTCGGTCGTTTCAAGTATATGGTAAATCGTGGTGGTCAGGGCCAGCTCGGTATGTATCAGCAACAGAAGATCAGCTATTGGACTCCTAACAACACCGGTGCAGACTACCAGATGCCTATCTACAATCAGGCAGGTGGTGATCCATATTCTTCATTGCTCGGTTTCGACGAGGCTTCTTTCCTGAAGTTGCGTAACATATCTTTGGGCTACACCCTTCCACGCAAGATGGCTCGTAAGGCAGGCATCGAAGGTGTCAAGGTTTATGCTCAGGCACGTAACCTCTGCGACATTTACTCTTCTATCGACGACTACGATCTGGACCTCAACCGTTCATACTTTGATCGTGGCTTCACCTTGGGTGTAAAGATTGACTTCTAAAAAATAAATAAGCATACTGATTTATGAAAAATATAATCAATAAAATGATGGTTGGCACTATGGGCCTCTGCTCTATGCTTGCCACAACAACTTCATGCGGTGACGACTTCCTGGATGAAGATTCAGGCCACATGGTACTGGACGGCATTCTGGAAACTTCCGACGGTGCGTTGGCCATGTCTGCCGGCCTCTATGCCAACATCCGCTGGCACTTCGGCTACGAATGGGCATACGGTATCACCCTCTATGGTTGCGATGAGTTCACCAATGGTGCTGACTTGACAGCTGAGCCTTGGAACACCTACGATAACCGACTCGGCGCTGCCGACTGTACCCCAGCCAATGGTGCTGCCAACAAGAACTGCCCTGGCGTATCTGCTCTTTGGGATCAGATGTACTACGGTATCTCGACAGCCAATCTGGTATTGGACCGCGCTTCGCTCGTGACCGACGAAGATAGCCGAAACAAGGCAATGGGCGAGGCCTACTTCCTTCGTGGCTACAACTATTATCGTCTGTTCTGCCAGTATGGCGGTGTAGTGCTTCAGATTGGTCCTGCAACCGGAACCAAGGAATATACTCGTGCCAGCGAAGAGGAGACCCTCAACCAGATTATCGCAGATCTGCGCGAAGCCTACAAGCTTCTTCCAACCAACAAGTGGCGTGGCAATGGTACTTGGACCAAGTACACAGCAGCACACTTCCTTGCCAAGGCTCTCCTGTATCGTCAATCAGAGCGTTGCCAGAAGTGGAACAGCAGCTATCCGAAAGCTACTGACCTGAATGAGGCTATCGCCCTTTGCGACGAGGTCATCGCAGCTTGCCCATTGGAGAAGGACTACAACGACCTCTATGCCAATTGGACAGGCACAGACTGTAAGATTGAGGGCAGTTCTGAAATCCTGATGGCAGCAGAGCACAACGCCGATTCTTCGACCAAGGGCCGTTTCGGTAACCGCACCTACAATTATTTCGATCCACAGTTCTCAAGCTTCAGTGCTGCTTATGTTCAGCGTGGCCAGTATATTGGTGGTATGGACTTCCAGCGTTGCCGTCCTACAGAATATGCCTACACTGCATTCGACAATGTGAACGATGCTCGTATGTGGAAGACCTTCAAGACTGCCTATGGTATGAACAACTGGATAAACAAACCAGAATGGTACACAGGTACTGATGACCAGTATCCTAACCTTGGCGATGCAGGCATCCTCTTTATCTTGAACAAGAAGAGCTATAATGCTCCAGCCTCTTATGGTACTACCGGTCGTGGAGCCGAAGAGCACACATTTATCAACCCTGAGACCAACAAGTGGGTTCCTAATGTATGTGCACTCTACATCGATGGCAAATACGACATGGACCAGCATGGTGTTTCGGGCAACCGCGCTACCTGCAACATGTTCTGTGGCATCAACAAGACTGCCGACGGTACTCGTACTGGTGAGAAGAATGATGCTACCCGCGACGTTATCATGGCCCGTTCTGGTGAGACCTATCTGGTCAAGGCAGAATGTCAGGTTCGATTGGAGAAGTATGCCGATGCAATCACAACCGTCAATGCACTTCGTGCCCGTGCACAGTGGAAAGAGGGTGAGGATCGTTCTTACTATGTTGATGGTTCTATTGCCTTCGACAAGGGACAGAATACGACACAAGGCGCTGTTACCCCAAAGAAGAACACAGACAAAGAGGGCAAGGTCCTGAACAACATGGAAGCTTACAAGTATTCGTTCATCCAGCGCAACACCTATTATCTTTCAACAGGTATTGCTGAGACAACTGCTGCTTCCGACCTTCAGATTGCCAGCCACACCGCTCTTCCTGCAGAAGACGAAGCTATCTTGGCAACCTTAGGCTGCTCTGGTGATCAGGATCGCATGATCAACTTCATCCTCAACGAGCGTACACGTGAGTTGTTGGGCGAGTGGAACCGCTGGGATGAACTGGCTCGTACCAACACATTGGTCAAGCGTGCTAAAGCCTTCAACATCGAAGCAAGCACAAACGTAGCAGAGAAGCACAACTATCGTCCTATTCCTCAGACCTTCATCAATGCCCTGCAGCATGATAACGGTATGAACTATACAGACGAAGAGAAGGATGCTCTCCAGAATCCTGGCTATTAAAAAACAATTACGATATCCCGAATTCCGGGATATCGTATATACGAGATAAGATTGGTTGTTAGTTAATGTATTATAAATAAGGTTTTAAATGATTCCCTCGACAACAATTATGTCAGGTTGTGTTTGTCTTTTTCTTGTGGTATGCTGCATTGTTGCAGCATGCCATAAGGAACAGGGCCGAACAATCTACGTACTTGAAGGTGGTGACCCGTCTATTGACTTCATCAACTTCTTCAGCGAGGATTCATGCCAGTTCATTGCTCCCGGTCCCTTCAACATTCTCGATACCTACACGCAGACAGACAGCACGGTAACCATTCATGTCATTGAAGGAATATCGAGCACATTGGTGCGACGAGGACCAGACACGTTAATCGGCCGTCCCCCCTTCTTCGATGGAGTCTGGATTCGAACAAATCCATTCTGACGGAGACATTCCATATACCTCCTGGAAAGAACGGGCAAAATAGCTTGGACTTGAAAAACCTGTCCGATACATAACTTCCGATACCGTAAGGTCGCCTTTTTTCAACAAAGAGGCGGCCTTTTTCAGTCGCTGGCTTCGGATATAGGCAACAGTCGTCATTCCGGTCAGATCTTTGATCTTGCGATACAACTGCTTCTGATGAATGCCACACAGTTCACTTAGTTTGGCCACATCCAAGTCTTCACACTCCAGATTTTCATCAATGGTATTGGTTACACGCAGCAGCAATTGCTCATCTTCGGAAAGGGATTCCGTTTCGTCCGCTTTTTGCGTCGACAGATGCTGCACCTTCAACTGAGTGGACAGATGATCCTTCTCCGACTGCAGTTTCTCCTGTGTCTGTTTTGCTGCGGCAATGATTGACAACCGTTCTATTTCATCGCGCAAAATCCGCTGGCGCTGTCGCATAATCAAGAAGAGAGAGACAACAATGAGCACAATGGCAAAGATCATGAGTCCCTGTGCCCACCAGGTGTCACGCCAAGGCATATCAACATCCAACTGCATTTTGACCAGATTATGACCATCGGCAGAACGAATGCTCAGCGTATGCATACCATAAGCCAAATGGACCAGTCGAACCGTATGTTCTTCGCCAACCAGAGGCAGCCACTCTTCTCCATCCAGACTATATTCGTAACTGGTTGGCATCTGGCTGCCATAGATGAAGTCTGAGAAGAAAACATCCACATAACGGCAATCTGCCGGAATGACCGTACATCCATCCATCAGATGCTTGGCATTGACGTAGCGTGATCCATCGAGCAGGATACCTGTAATCGATAGTGGATGGGAATCATGATCTTCAATATCCTTGTTCAAAACGGCAAATCCGTCCAAACCACCCAAAAGCACCTTATGATGCAGCGTATCCTCATAGGCCGAAAGGTAATTATCAGCCAGACCCAATTGCCTTAAGAGTCTTTTGCCGAAATTCGGAACAATATAGCGTTCTCTCTGTTCCAGCACCTGAAGCCGACGCCCAGCACAATCCAATTGCACCAGATAATCTGCGCTGTAGGTTGTAATCTCCATTCGGTTTTCAGGCTTGAGACGGATATCATAAATCCAGTTGTATGGATCCTGTTCAATAAGTATCCGATCCATCTGCATCGTCTTTTCGTTGTAGATGGCAAAACCACCGTCGCCACCCACCAGAAGGGTTCCGTCCGACATTTCGCGAATGACTCGCACCCTGTTATGATTCAAAGGGTATTTCTTATCGCCCATCTTGTACCACCGATACGACTGCTCTTCGGCTCCCAGATGTTCGATGCAAAGCAGTCCATGAGGGCCACCCAACCAATATCGTTCTTTGCTGTCAATAAAAGCCAGATGGAACTGATTGCCCGTTCCTTCGCCTGTTACCGAAGGCAAGGAATAGTTCTGCAGACGGCGATTGTAGGGGGCTACCGAAAGTCCACAATTAGTACCCAGAAAGATATCTCGCGATGGGGCATAATAGATACTCCACACGGCATCACCTGCCAGCGAGATATTACTTCGCGCATCGTGCTTGATCTGACGGACACTATGATCATGTCGGATCAAGAACATTCCATCGTCAGTACCCACCAATATCTGACCAAAATTATCCCGACACAGGCATTTCACGTAGGGCATGTCCCACGTTCCTCCAACCTTGTCGCCGAACAACAGCGTCAAAGAGTTCTTGGAGCCTCGCCACTCGAAACCGTCACCTTTGAGCATTGCCGTTGGCTTATCCTTGAACTCATCGTACGAGACATCCTTGGCCTTGGTCGAATCAAATGCAGTATATCTGCAATCCGAAAGGTCGAATGTCAGCAATCCGCCATTGGTCGTAACCCACAAACTGTCGCCACAACGCTTCAATTCGTTATAACTGCCCAAGCCTCGTTTTTCCCTGCCATTCTCCTGCATCAACGGATGGCGCTGCAGGTGGTAGCCATCGAAACTGTACAGTCCACTTTCGCAAGCCATCCATACCATACCGTCATCTGTCTGCACGACATCACGCACGCACAAATGATTGGTTTTACCGCCAAAGTTGTTGAACTCGCCATACATTTGAGCATGACCAGTCACAGCAAAAACTGAAAACAATACAAATACTAAAACAAATGTCTGTAAGCGCATTGGATAGAAGGTTAGTGAAGTCCTATGCTTCAAAGTTGTCTTTTTCGGGCACAAAGATAGGAAGTTTTACAAAATTATGACTAATTATTGACAAAAAAAATAACAATAACCCTCTAATTTAACTCTAAAATGATTCAAATAAGGCTGAAAAGAACCAAGGTTTGCAAAGAATTCTTGTCAAAGGTTGCCCAAGATACAAAAAAAAAGAATTATCAACAGAGATGTTGACAACTCTGTTGATAACTCTATGGATAAGCACTAAATAAGCGGATTTATAACCCAAATGAGGAATTCAATCTAATTTACTCCTCTACAATTGGATAGAGTTCGATGAACTCGCCCTGATGGCTTTGTCCGTCATTGATCAGTTCTGCCATCTTGGCACCAACGGTTTCAATGTCATGAAAACCAGGCAACGCCATGTTGCCATTCAGGTCGGTCGTTGTTGGGCCAGGATGCACGGTGCAGATCTCTACTGGGATATTGTTCTGCTGGAATTCGATAGCCATCACTCCTACCATGGCATTCTGTGCAGCCTTGCTGGCAACATAAGCCAATGGATGCCAGTAAGGACTGATTTCGGACGGAACAGTAACATTCACGATTCTACCCTCATTCTTCTGCAAAACTGGAAGAAGGGCTTTGGTCAAAGCATAAGTTCCAACATAATTGACCTCCAATGTCTGTCGGATATCGCTGATCTCAGTCTCCCAACTCTTATGTCCCATATTACCAGGAATACCGGCATTGTTAACCAACAAGGTCAAGTCAGCATACTGGCTCTCAATCTCCTTGGCAGCCTCCTGAATGGAAGCAAGATCGGTCAGTTCCACTTTTACCCAACCTGCCACATCGATGTTCAATGCCTTCAACACTGCGACAGCCTTGTTGGCACGCTCCTCATCACGAGCTCCCAAAACAATACGCCAACCGCTCAATCCGAGATGCTTGGCAATTCCAAAACCGATGCCTTTATTGGCTCCTGTAACAAATGCAATATTACTCATATTCAATGGTTTTAATGTTTACAGGGGCAAAGATATATATTATTACACACTTCGCCAAAAGAGAGTTCCCATTTCGACAAACATTCCTCTTAAAATGACATGTTGAACTTTGTTTCTATGAACCTCTCCATCTGTCCAGCATAATAATAAGGCAAGCTGTACAAAGTATAGTCTCTACTCTTTATCACATTCCCATCCTTATCTTTCTTCTCGATATGTACGACATCACATCTTTCCGGCTTATTCCAGAACCGAACCGCAAATTTGCATTGAGATTCAAGCATAAAAGCTTGTAAGGATTTCAAGTGGGCATTACTACCCGCCTTGACTTCTATCGGAACCAAACCAAACCGGCGACTGTTGTATAGATAGTCCAATTCGGCATGCGAATTTCTTTCATCACGAACCCAAAAGGCTCTCTTATCAAGAAAAACTTGACTTTGCCCAAGCAGTTCCTGCCCAACAACATGTTCTGCAATTTTGCCTCGCCATGCATCGTTGAGATCTTCAATATGGTACAATTCCGGCTGAACACCTGCGGCATAGTTTACAAGACCTATATCTAGCCACATCAGTCGAGGACGCTTCTTCATATCTGGTAATATCGGCAAATTGGTTTCTACAGAAGGATAAACCAACTCCAGAAGCATTGTCTTCTGAAGTGTACGCATTGCCTCTCCAACCTCACGACTCTTATAGTTGGAAGCAGCAAAGTGGTCAAAGGTAATTTGCTCGTCTGCATAGCTCCAACCATTGGTAATAATATGTCGGATAACATTTCTTAATCCCTCTGACTTAGTATATTTTTCAGCATCGTCCATATACCCTGCAATCAAAGACTGATAAGTACTATCAAGTGCGACAATGTCCGACGACTCGGCATATTCCGACACTGCCTGTGGCATACCTCCTACCAATGAATACTTATTAAATAAGGATAGCATACGCTCGTGCAGCGCTTCTGGTACAGCTACACTATGAAGATACTCTTGTAACCCAGTTTCTCCCATAGCACCCAAAAATTCATAAAAAGTACATGGACGAAGCGCCATATATTCCACACGTCCTACCGGAAAACTAATCTGCTTATTCTTGTCCAGCATTGTTTCCAAGAGTGACCCGGCAGCAATAACAAAGACTTCGGGTAGATTTTCCCGAAAATATCTAAGCATCTTAATTGCCATTGGAGAGTTTTGTATCTCATCAATAAAAACAAGCGTAGAGCCTTCATTCTTTTTCTTATTTCGCGTAGCTAACAAAAGAGAATACAAATCCTCTACAGGCATTTCAGATTCAAAAAGTTTTAAATCGGCCTCCAAATCCAAATTGAATCGCAGATAGCAATCGAACTCCTTGGCAAATACATCAACAAGTGATGTCTTGCCAACTTGTCTAGCACCTCTGATAACCAAAGGCTTCCTATCCTTCTTCTCACGCCAGGTACGCAACCAGGCTAAAGCAGTTCTATCAAACATAGCTCATCTTTTTGCATGCAAAGGTATATAATTATTGTGTATTACACAAGTATTTTATCTACTTTTGTCACAAATCCAAAGTAAAAATCGCTGTTTTTTGTAACAAATCCAAAGTAAAATTAGCAGTTTTTTGTCACAAATCCAAAGCAAAATTACGCCCTCTCAATTTTGAGAAGGCGTTTTGTCTTATTACAAAATGTGAGGATTTCGGCAAAATATTCTGAAAGGGTCTCTAATCGCTATTTAATCTATACGAAAGATTTAAGGAAGGATGAGCAGACTACCTTGTTGCCAATTTTTCTTACCCTATTCCTTACTCCCAAGGCAGACATTTCTTAGATGAACAAAAAAAGAGAAATAAAACAAAGGCTGCAACAGATTTTACTCTATTGCAGCCTTAGTTAGTCTTCGACAGACCTGAAGGTTGCCCCGCCGGGACTCGAACCCAGTCAAACAGAACCAAAACCTGGTGTGCTACCATTACACCACGGGGCAATTATTTATTGCTTCTGTGGTGTAATGGTAGCAAACATTATTTAATGTGCTTCGGTACACCACGGGGCAAAAAAATTAAAAGTGAAAAATTAAAAATTAAAAATTTCCACTACTAATACCGTTTTCGTGGGCGCAAAGATAGGGATAATTTTCCAATAAAACAAATAAAATTGATAAAATTTCAACCAAGAATAAAAAAAAATGCATTTTTCGGGTTCTTCAATAGAAAAAAGCATTATCTTTGCACACAACTAATGTAATATCTCAATGAGTTTTTATATTAGGCAACTATATACCCTTTGACCTCGTTGTAAATAGTTAGGCACTCACGCAAAGGACGCTATGAGTGCCCCAATAATAGGCCAAATTATATATAGCGTCCTTATATTATTCTCAAGAAGATTTGAAGAATAAAAGTTTTCTATCTGCAGTTACTCTTCTTGTCTTCTCCTCTTCTTTGAGTATTATATTTAACCCCACCTGACAGTACACTTGTATTTCCTTGTATTATAAAATTCATCAATTACCATGAGCAAAATTGAAGATACCATAAAAGCGAGAGCCGACTGGAATGCTCGCTTCGGACTAAAAGACGTAAAAGACCTGAACAAAGCTATTCGAGAAGGTCGCATTGGCGATGTGATTCGAACCACAGAAGCACTACAGGAGAAACAGCTTGCTGCCATTGCCGAAGAGATTGCTTCGCGTCCGAAGGTCAAGGTTGTTCTCTTAGCAGGTCCCTCATCCAGTGGCAAGACTTCAACCTCCAAGCGTCTGGCCATTCAGTTGATGACCTGTCTGAAGCGACCTCTTACCCTCTCGATGGACAACTGGTTCGTGAACCGAGACGACACTCCTCTCGACGAATACGGCGAAAAAGACTATGAGTCGGTTTATGCCCTTGATCTGGCTCGTTTCAATCAAGACCTTCAGGATCTGATTGACGGCGAAGAGATCCAACTCCCCACATTCAACTTCCAGATGGGACAACGCGAGTATCGTGGCAATACGCTGCAACTGAAAGATGACAATATCCTAATCATCGAAGGCATACATGCCCTGAATCCGGTACTGACGCAAAGCATTTCGGCCGAGAACAAATATCTCGTTTATGCCTCTGCCCTCACAGCTTTACGCATCGACGACGATACCCGTATTCCAACCAGCGACCATCGCCTGATCCGTCGCATGTGCAGAGACTATGCAACCCGTGGCTGTTCAGCCGAAGACACGCTCGCTCGTTGGCCCTCGGTTCGTCGTGGCGAAGAGAAATGGATCTTCCCCTACCAGGAGAATGCCGACGCCGTCTTCAACACAGCCATGCTTTACGAGATTCCAGCGCTCTACAACAAAGCATTCAAGGTGCTGATCGAAGTTCCGTCCGACTCCCCCATGACAAGCGAAGCACATCGTCTGCTTGCCTTCCTCTCCCATTTCGTTCCAATTCCGGACGATGAGATTCCTATGAACTCACTTTTGCGCGAATTCATCGGAGGTTCAGTATTTGATGTTGGATAATAAATAGTTGTTCAAAATTAGTTATAAGTATCAGTAGAACCAAAATAAGCCGGCTCCATTGGGAGTCGGCTTATTTTATGTAATCACTCCCCCACTTAGCGGGGGAATGAGGGTTCATTACTTCTGGTTCTCGTACTGCTTAACCATAGCATCGGTAGCGAGGACATAAACCTCAACACGACGGTTAGCAGCATCAGCAGCGTTGTCGGTCTTAGGCTCGCTTGAAGCAAGACCATACTGGGTGATACGACCAGCAGCGATGTTGTTAGCACGGAGAACGTCACCTACAGAAGCAGCACGCTTCTCAGAAAGAGGCTGGTTGATCTTGTCGCCACCAGACGAATCGGTGTGACCCTTAACAACAATAGCAGTGTTGATCATGTCCTCTGTAGCCATGTTGGCAGCGAACTGCTGGAGAGCGGTCTTAGCGCTTGCTGAAAGAGAAGAAGAGTTCTTGGCGAAGCTCATATCAGCATCGAAAGTGACCTTGATAGCTGTCAAGCCCTGTGAATCCTCTACAGTCTCAACGGCAGCCTGCTGAGCCATAGCAGCCTTAAGAGCAGCAGCCTTCTTGTCCATCTGCTTACCGATGATTGCACCAGTAGTAGCACCAACTGCAGTACCAACAGCAGCACCGATGATAGTACCCTTAGCATTCTTACCGATCAAAGCACCTACACCAGCACCTACAGCAGCACCAGCACCTGAACCGATCAAAGTACCCTTAGCGGTATTGCTCATTGAAGAACAAGAACCGAAACCCATCACGAGGATGGAACCTGCCAAAAGGCAGAGAATAGATTTCTTAAACATAATAATAAAACATTTAAGGTGAATAATTTGGGTTAAATAATAAAAAAATTAATATAGATCACATTGCCAGGCCAGGTAATAAGCCTGGCAATGTCGATTTATGCTGATTAGATTTAACGTACAATGACCTTCTTGCCATCAACGACATAGACGCCACGCTTGCTCATGTCAGAAACTGGCTGGCCAAGGAGGTTGTAGATCTGCTTGCCTGCAACTTCGGTTGCAAGCTTCTTCAGGCCTGTGTTACCATTGAGGGAAACCAAGAAGTTGTTCTTGTCAAGTTCGTAGGTTTCAAAATACTTCTTAGCAACACCACAAACGATAACCTGATCACCAACCTTGAGATTGTCTGCTGAAGCGAACTTCTCCGAGCCAAAGCTCAAGCCACTATAGATCTCGAAGCTATCTTCGTCCAACCAGTAGGTGAAGCTACCATACTTCTCGTTGAAAGCATCCACACCATCCTTCTTAGCACCCAAGCTACTGATAGTACCCTTCACAAAAACAGACTTGCTCAAGTCATACTCAGCACCCTTGTCGAGGATAGCCTTAATCTCAGCAACAGTGTAAGCAGTTTCGGCTGTGTTGCTTGGATCCTTGCGCTCTACAACAGTACCACTCTTCTTGTGCTCGACCATGTAGCTACCAGTAATCTCGTAGGTTGAACCATAGAGGGTAATCATACCCTTGACGATAACCTCGTCACCAGGATTAACATCGCTCAAAGCGGTAAACTTAGCGCTATTCAAACCAAGACCATAGTAAACCTCGAAGGTGTTATCGTCCAACCAGTAGATCATTGCACTGGTAGAAGAGCTGATAGTCTCGACCTTGCTGACAGTACCCTTAACATAAACTGAATCCTTGAGGTTGTAATTCTCGCCATTCAAGATAGCGATAACTTCAGCGGTAGTATAGGCAGTCTCCTTGGTGTTAGCAATTTGCTTCAAATCAACCTTAGCATCCGAAGAGGCATTGGTAACAGTTACGTTCTTGATTTCCCAAGTTGAGCAACCAGGGTTAGCTGCAATTGATGTATATTTGAAACCGATATAGACAGTCTTGTTTGCATACTTGGCAAGATCGCAATGTGTCTCCACAAAGGTCCAGTCGTTACCAGTCAAAGAGGCATCAGGTGTCAATGCGGTCCAAGACTTGCCATCCTCCGAGATATTGACAGTACATTCATTAGTCATATCAGAGAAATACTTACCAGCCTGATTGTAGGTCAACTTAGAACCTTCACCGACCTTAATGGCAGGAGAAACCAACCAAGACTCAGTCTCATAACGCTCACTATTGATATAGGCAGTAGCCTTCATACCATAGCTTGAGCTCTGGGTCCAGATAGCAGTAGAAGCAATTGCCTCTGGCTTGGTAACATCGTTGATGGTCCAAGCACCACGAGCCTGAGTGAAGTCCTGAGTATAATCTTTAGTAGAAGTTGATGAACCACCTCCGATCTTGACCAAAGAGGCATCATCGAAAAGAAGATTACCAGTTTCTTTCTTCAAAGTCAAATAAACTGAAATATCAGCCTTCTCAGCAACTGTAAAAGTATCGCTGAACTGCACCCAAGAGGTAGCAGAAACACCAATAACTGCAGGCAAAGCATTGTAAGAAGGAGTACCATTCACAACTGGACCATAGCCTGGGGTTACAGTACAAAGAGTAGCAGACTCGCTCTTCAAATAACCAGAGAATACATATTTACCAGCCTCCAGAGAGAGAGCCTTGTAAGCGATTCGTTGATTGGCAGTATTTTCAGCCACCAAAGCAGCATAGCTGCCAGCATGGGCATTGGTTGACTGAGTAACGGTTGACTTTGAAGCAGGAGACTCCCAGTTGGTAGCCTTACCATCGGCCCAACTTTCAAAATCACCATTTACGAGCAGATTACCATCTGCATAAGCACCAGCAGACAAAGCCACTGTTGCCAAAGAGAGTAAAAGTTTCTTCATAAGCAAATTTTATTATTAGAGTATTGATATTCTAAAAGGTTTATTCTTCTGGTTCACGAATCAAGAGATTCTTCACCTCCCAGGTAGCACTGGCTGTATAACCATCTACATCGTTGCTACTTGTATAACGGAAACCGATCCAGCACTTACCTCCGATGAATGGAGTCAGGTCAAGATTACCAGAGCTGACGAAAGTCCAATCCTGATTCGTTGGCAATACCTCTGCACCCAACTCAATCTGCATCCACGTACAAGTAGTGACATCGCCGGCATAATCGGTCGATACAAAGACACCCAAGCGCTGGTTGAATTCTGCGGCATCGCCTGTAGCCAGATACTTATAGACATGATCGAAGCACATGTAAGGGGCAGTCGCATTCTTAAAGTTGAAAGAGGGCGAAACAAGCCAAGACTCGGAGGTATGATTCGTCTTGTAGTAGCCCGAAGCCTTCCAGCCATAGGTAGCATTGTTGGCCCAAACATAAGAGAGACCATCGAGAGCAATGTTCTGAACAGTAAAGCCACCCTGATCGCCCAACAGCGACTTGTTGAAGTAAACACTCATCTTGGCAGTACACTTGCCAGCCTCCTTCGAGATGACAATCTGATCTGCGCCATAGGTGGTAGCAGGAATCCAGCCTGTTTCGGTAAGTTCCCAAGTCGTAGCTTCGTAATTCTTAGTTGTCTTATAGGCCACAGCGATACGTGTTCCTACTTCCACATAAGGATAATTGGCCTGCAACCAAACAGGCAACATGATATCTGGATTGCTGACAGAGGTTGCATTGTTGCCGAAAATGGCATAATCAGCAGGTTGAATGATTGCCAATGAGGCGAAATCCAAAGTCAGAGCCGTCCATACACCGTCAATCATCTTATAGAGAGCCGAAGTATTGGCCTCCACAACGGTTGACTTGATGGTAGCCTCATCGTACATGGCGAAATACTTATCGGCCGTTGAGTAACGGACATACTTCTGTGCCGATACGTTATACATGGTCAACGAGTAGTTACCGGCAATCGACAACTGCCATTCTGCACCCTCTGCAGGAATAGTATCGGACAAAGAGAAGGTGGTATTAGCACCTTGGACAGAAACATACTTACCATAATTATTAACAATGTAGTAAGTGCTATCCGTAGCCTGCTTGATTTCGATGGTACGATCCTCGGCATTATCCTCATCGACTGGGCAACTCACAGCTCCAGCCACGAAATTGCCAAGGGTATCCTGACGGCTTTTCATCAACCCCCAAGGGGTACACTTGTCGCCATCCACCCAGCCAAGAACATAGCGACCTGCGCCATTGAACTTCTTGACGACAGCATAAGAACCATCGTCCTGTAGTGACAACAGAGAGACACTTGCATATTTTCGGGTGAATGAAGCGCCCTCCTCCGGGTTCTCGTCAGCCTTGGCATAGTTCACCATCATAATATCATCTTCGGCAGCATCCGGATTGGCGTTAGCCATGATAACCTGCAATTTCGAAGAGGTCATTGGTGACAAAGTGGCAGCAGAACGATCCTTGCCAGCCCAAGCCAAATCGTAATCATCCTCGATCAGCGTATAGACCTTCATGGCCTGAAGCTGTTCGATATAGACGTTTTCGGTCTGATAAACATTGTAGGTAATCGAGAACTTCGAACCATTGTCTGCATTTGGCCATTTGCTCTGCACGAATGCAGGCAGATAGTCATCGGGAGCCGCAAGATTGGTAAAGTAACGCTGTGTGGCGACTGCCTTGAGCGCTGTGCTGTACTCGTCGGTCTGGAAAGCGGCATCCAGACTGTCGGCGATGGCCTTATTGACGGCATTACCGGCAATGGCAGTATAGTCTTCGACAGTCAGCACATAATCCTTCTCAACCAGATCGGAGATTGCATACTCGGCATCCTCCCTGAAGTTATTCTTGAAGTAATCGTCCTCGCATGCGCTGAGTGCTACGGCAAGAGGCAGAAGAAAATATATCTTTTTCATCGTGTTGATTTCTGATTAGAAGTTTACTTTCAGACGGATGCTGTAGGTACGACCTGTATTGAAATAGCAATAGATATTGCTGGCATTGGCATCGGTGGTCAGGCTGTTCGGATTCCAAGCCTTGACGATGTAGTAATAATCCAGCAGATTGTTGACATTGCCAGCCAGAACGGCATCGCAGTTACCAATCTTGAACTTATACGAAGCCATGGCATCGAACGTGCTGGCCGAAGGCAGACGCCACGGATTGGCAACACTCAGCGAACTGTTGCCCTTGGTATCATCGTCAGTAAAGCTGACATTCGAACCCGAGAAGCTATAGTACGAATAATTGCGACCATAGTAAGTCCAATCGATACCGACCTTGAAGGCCTTGCTCAACTTGAAATTGGCACCTATGGCCGCTGTGGTTTGCGCAGAACCGCCCACACGCACATTCTTTAAATTAATGTTGGCGCGTGCGTGGTCTTTGGCCATAACGCCCGAAGCAATGCCACCATTGATGTTGAGTGGAAGTCCCTGCTCATCGTAAGCATAACCTGTTGCATTGCTGTTCCAGATCCAATCGCCAACCGAGAGCATGCCAGTCAGTTCCACCCAACGGGCTGGACGATATTTACCCTCCAGTTCAACACCCATGTGGCGGGCATCGACGCCCTGCATGTTCATGTAGGCATCCACCTGATCCTGACCGAGGGTTGTGCTCTTGGTCATGGTTTTGTCCATCCAGTTGGTGTAGTACATATTGAGCTTCACATCCAGCAACTGCTCGTAGCGGAAACCGTAACCTGCCTCAACCGAGAAGATTTTCTCGTTCTTGGCATCTGGATTGGTCACGTTGCTGGTAGCTGGAGTCATAAAGGCACCATAAGAGAACTTCGGAGCACGGCTGATGAAACCGACGTTAGCGAAGACGTTATGATTCTCGTTCACATTGTAGTTGGCACCACCCTTGATATTGAAACCCCAGAAGTTCACATTGTCGGACTTGGCATGAGCCTCGTCATAATAGAGGTGATCCTCGCGCCAGTAGTCTGTATTGTTCAAGGCACCACTCACGAAAGCCGAGAGATTGTCCTTGCTGTATTCAGCCTGGAAGAAGACGCCACCCTGCACGACATAACTGTCGTAGTTACGATACACATTGTCGCCAATACCCAACTTCTCGTAAACCCACGACGGATCGTTGGCTCGGTAGTTGTTGGCCACCGACACGCCACCACGGGTTGAATCCATATAGTATTTGCCTCCCAGCAGATTATCAATCAAACAACCATGGTGACCGTTGTAATAACGGAAATCGACGCCGCCATAAAAGTCTATATTCTCGCCGAACTTGGTGCTATAGGTCGAAAGCAAACCATACCAGTTGTGGTAATTCAGATTCTTGCAGAGCACCAGCAACGAGCCATGTTCGGAGGTCGAGTTGAAGTCCTCGATAGCACGATAGTTGAACGTTCCATCCGGATTGTGACGATCCGCATAGAAGGTTCCCTGATAAGAACCACGGAAGTCGGAGTAGCTATGGGTATTGCCGTTGACATCGGCAAAATCTCCATTGGCTTCGCCCGTCATGCCATAACCACGACCAATGGAGACATAGGCAGAAGTCGAGAGATTGGACTTCTCATTGATCTTCCACTGGTGGTTCAAACTGATCTGTGGCTTGTGATAGACATTGTATTCCGAATCAATTCGACGGCCATTGCTGTCAAAGCCATAAGTAGAGTTGTAACGATACTTGCCGGCATTGTAAGTTTTATTGACCATACGCCAGTTCTCGATGGTCAAGCCGGAACTGCTGCCACGCTGATAGTGTGTCTGTGGAGCACCAAAAGCCGAAAGGCTCAAGGAATGGCTATCGTTAATCTTCTTCGAGATATTGACGAAATAGTTATAGCCGACAAAATCGCCACCCTGGAAATTACCTTCACCCCAGTTCTTGGCGCCCAGCACAGTCAATGCCCAACCGCTTTGTGTCAAACCGGTCGAAACCGTAAAGAGCATCTTGTTCATGCCATCGTTGCCCAGCGCATAGCTGACAGCACCACCCTTTTTACCTTCAATTCCTTTGGTAATGATATTGATGGTACCACCAACCGAAGGGGCAGAAACCTTCGAAGCACCCAAGCCACGCTGTGTCTGCATGGTCGAAGTCACATCGCTCAAGCCAGCCCAGTTGCTCCAATAGACGGTTCCCGACTCCATGTCATTCATCGGCACGCCATTGATCATGGTTGCCACATTGGTATTGTCGAAACCTCGCATGTAGATTTCAGAATCGCCATAGCCGCCACCCTGCTTGTTGGCATGCACACCCGGAGTAGATTTCAGCACCTCGGGGAACTCCTGAGTGCCAAGTTTGTCTTCAATGACAGCCGACGGAATGCTCGATACTGCAACGGGAGTCTTGCGTGCCACAGCAATGGTACCGCTCACAATTACATCGTCAAGCATCTTCGAATCTCCCTCTATCTGAATTGTTCCCAAATCGGTCACACCTTGTGTTCTGGCATTGGCCTTGAGACTTTTATCTTTGTAGCCCACATACCGGAAGAGCAACGAAGAACGGGGATTTCCCAACTTCAATTCAAAGTTACCATCAACATCGGTCACGCAACCATTGGTTGTACCCATCTCAAGAATAGAGGCGCCAATCAAAGGTTCTCCGCTTTCTGCATCAACAAGCTGGCCCTTCACCGTCTGAGCAGAGAGCTGGACAGAGAACAAAGCGCACAACGAAACGAGCAGAAGTCGAAACAATATCTTCATATCTTAACTAAAAAATTCTACAAGAATACAAGCGCAAATATACAAACAATTATTTGTATAAGCAAGAAACGTCCCCTTTTTCTGTATTTTTATTCGCATTTTAACAAGAATAACACAAAATAGACATTACAATTTCCCAACATTACGGATGTTAGTTTCGAGAAACAGACATTTGTCCCCTCTTATCCACTCCAGTGGAAAACTCTTCAGAGTTACCTTAGGTAGGATATTAATTTCTTATTAATTTTAACCGTCAAGATTTTGAACCGTCAAGATTTTGAATCTTTCCTTGACTGACACAGGGGTTGTCGTGTCTATAAATCCTCGCAGAGTTATAGGAGTTTAGCTTGCATTAATTCATGCAAAGTTATAAGTTATTAGTTATAAGTTATTATAACCTCGAACTGAAAATAGACTATAGTTTCGACCAAACTACCTAACTAATAACTATTAACTAATAACTCCTGGATTAGTATGAATAATTCAGTTTAAAGGAGTTCTCCTTATTTCACTCTGTTTACTCTGCGAGCCATTAATTTAGAGTTTTCAAACGTCCCTTTCACTCCCCTTTTACTACACTAAAAAGCCCTTTTACTACTTTCAAGTTGAGCTTCCGAAACTTGAGCAAGCAAAGGGGTTGAAAGCAGCTCCACCAATAGTAAAGTTCGAAAACAAAGCATTGGAAAGCAACTTCACCTTAGTAAAAATCGAAAACAAAGCGTTAGAAACCTACTCCACCTATAGTGAAGTTCGAAAACAATGCTTCGGAAAGCATTTTTCGTATAGTGAAAGCCACTCCTATTCGCGTTCGCAAAGAACCAACTGTGTTCAATTGTGGCACTCACGCAAAGGACGCAAAGAGCGCAAAGGGGGCCTCGCAAAGGATCTTTTTGATTATGATAAATACTACAAGGTCAAATAAGTATAGAAAGTCCTTAAATCCCTTTTTCAACCTTGCGAGTTGATTTGACATTGATTTATAATTTCCCCTTTGCGAGGCCACCTTTGCGCCCATAGCGGACTTTGCGTGAGTGCCTAAATTTGCAACGAGGCCAAAGGGTATAAAGTTACCAAAAAAATAAATAAAATAAAGACTCTTTAGTCAAGAAAATGCACAGTAGAACTGTCCAAAATGGTATTTTTTGTGTAGAATGTGCGTATTTTCCTTTTTTTTTACCTTTTTTTGGCCCATTATTAAACGAATTTCGTATATTTGCGTCAAAAAGAATGTAAGGAAAACAACAAAAAGACTAATAATTTCAACAAATGAAAAAATCGTTATTGTTAATGGCTTTTGTAGCCAGCACCAGCATGGCACAAAGCAATTACCCGATTACCCCTGTTCCATTCACAGAGGTCAACATCACTCCCGAGACATTCTGGGGTCAGCGTCTTGACGCCAGCCGCGAAGTGACTGTTCCTTTGGCATTCTCCAAATGTGAAGAAACCGGACGTTATCGCAACTTCCAGATTGCCGCCCAGCATCTGGCTGGCGCCAACACCGACACCATCAAGATTGGTGGCATGGCTTTCGATGACACCGATGTCTACAAAACCATCGAAGGTTGCTCTTACTTGTTGCACTCTTATCCTAACCTCAAGCTTTCCATCGAGCGCAACGGCAGAACCGACGTCGTTTCGGCTCGTGCCTACATGGATTCTGTTATCAGTATCATGGCAGCAGCCCAGGAACCAGACGGTTATCTCTACACCGCCCGTACAATGAACCCTGAGGCTCCACATGAGTGGGCCGGCTCTGCCCGTTGGCAGAAGGTCGAGGAGTTGAGCCATGAGTTCTACAACCTCGGACACATGATCGAGGGTGCCATTGCCCACTATCAGGCAACTGGCAAGGACAACTTCCTGAACATTGCCAAGAAGTATGCCGATTGCGTTTGCCGCGAAATCGGTCCTGGCGCCAACCAGCAGGTCAAAGTTCCTGGACACCAGATTGCAGAGATGGCATTGGCCAAGCTCTACATTGTGACCGGCGACAAGAAATACTTGAATCAGGCCAAGTTCTTCCTCGACAAGCGTGGTCATACCAGCCGTACAGACAAGTACAGCCAGGCTCATCAGCCTGTCACCGAGCAGACAGAGGCTGTGGGTCATGCAGTTCGTGCTTCGTACATGTATGCCGGCATGGCCGATGTTGCTGCCCTCACCAAGGACATGAGCTATATCAAGGCCATCGACAAGATCTGGGACAACGAGGTCGGCAAGAAACTCTACATCACGGGTGGTATCGGTTCAACCAGCAACGGTGAGGCATTCGGCAAGGACTATGAATTGCCAAACATGTCAGCCTACTGCGAGACTTGCGCAGCCATCGGCAATGTATATGTCAATCACCGCCTCTTCCTTCTGCGCGGCGAAGCCAAGTATATCGACGTGATGGAGCGCACCCTTTACAATGGTCTCCTCTCTGGCGTAAGCCTCGATGGTGGCAACTTCTTCTACCCTAACCCACTCGAGAGCATCGGCCAGCACCAGCGCCAGCCTTGGTTCGGTTGTGCCTGCTGTCCAAGCAACATCTGCCGTTTCATTCCTTCGCTGCCTGGCTACATCTATGCCATCAAGGAGAATGACCTCTACTTCAACCTCTACGTAAGCAACACCACCTCACTGAAGGTGCAGGGTCGTCTGGTCGAGGTAGAAGAGGTTACCGATTACCCATACGACGGCTATGTGAAGATCTTCCTCCGCAAGGCTCGTGGCAACGTGAATCTGAAACTTCGCGTGCCAGGTTGGAACCGCAACGAAGTTGTTCCTTCCGACCTTTATGAATACTCAGACGGCAAGCGTCTGGGTGTACAGATTCGGGTCAATGAGAAACCCATTACCAACATCAAAGTTGATAAGCAGGGTTACATCAACCTCTGTCAGGATTGGTATGCTGATGACAAGATCGAGCTCTTCTTCGACATGGAGCCACGTGTCGTAAAAGCAAGCAACAAAGTTGAATCTAATCTCGGTCGCGTAGCTATCGAACGCGGTCCAGTGGTCTATTGTGCAGAATTTGCAGACAACAACGGTTTCGATGTCCGCAACATCCTCTTGAACCAGGCTCCTAAGTTCTCGATCAGCGAGAAGAAGATCCTCGACAAGTATGAGGTTAAGGTCATCACTACCGATGCTCAGGTTCTTCTCTTCAATAATCGTGGCGAGCTCCAGTCTCGTTCTGTCCAGTTGAACCTCATCCCATACTTCGCATGGAATCATCGTGGTCAAGGCGCTATGGCAGTATGGTTGCCACAGGAGCTCCGTGCAGCTACCCCTGTCATGCCAGCAACTCTGGCATCAAAGTCAACCATCAACGCATCGCACAAGGTTAGCTCCATTGCAGCCATCAACGACCGTCTGACTCCTCGTGACGAAAACGACAACAACATCCCTTACTACAACTGGTTCCCAAAGAAGGGTGGCATGGAATACATCGAATACACCTTCCCTCAGGCAACTCCAGTACAGTCTGCTACCGTTTGGTGGTTCGACGATGCTCCTTGGGGCGGTTGTCGTGTTCCTGAAGAGTGGAGAATCCTCTACAAGGCATACGATGGCACCTGGCGTCCTGTCGAGGGCGCTGACCATTACACTTGCAAGAAGGGCGTTGCCAATACGGTACAATTCAAGACCGTTATTACTCCTGCCATTCGTCTTGAGGTCTTCCAACCAACCGATGCCTCTTGTGGCGTCTATGAATGGGAAGTCAAATAAACGATTTCAACAAGGGCTGTTTCCTTCGGGAGACAGCCCTTCCTTTTTGAGCAAATTGCAAGTAAAAATAGCATTTTTGTGACAATCATTATTATTTCCGTATAAAAGATACAAATAATGTGCATAAATTTGGTTGTTTGCAAAAAACGCTCTATCTTTGCGAAAATTTTAAGGTAACACATATTTTAATATATATAAGAGGCAATGCAAAAAGAAAAGGCAGTATCGCTGATCCTCGACGATGGTCATGTATTTCATGGCTTCAGCTTCGGTTTCGAAAAACCGGTCAATGGAGAGGTTGTTTTCAATACAGCCATGATGGGTTATCCTGAAAGTCTTACCGATCCTAGCTACAGCGGTCAGATTCTTGTTACTACATTTCCATTAGTTGGAAACTATGGTGTCCCGGCAGCGTCAACTGACGTTAACGGGCTTTCTTGTTTTTATGAGTCGGAAAAAATTCACGTCCGTGCTCTGGTTGTAAGCGACTACTCGAAGCAATACAGCCACTGGAATGCCGAACGCTCCTTATCCGATTGGTTGAAGTCTGAGCAGATTGTAGGCATCGAGGGCATTGACACCCGCGAACTCACAAAAATTCTGCGTGAGAAGGGTTCCATGAAGGGAAAGATCGTATTCGACGGTGGCGAAGACATCGAATTCGAGGATCCAAACCTCGTGAACCAGGTAGCAATCGTCTCTACCAAGGAGGTGAAGCATTTCGGCAATGGCAAGAAGAAGGTTTGTCTGGTTGACATGGGTGTCAAGCAGAACATCATCCGCTGTCTGCTTCGTTACGATGTGACCATCACCATGGTGCCATGGGATTACGATTTCAACAACATGGGTGAGACTTTCGACGGTCTGTTCATCTCAAATGGCCCTGGCGATCCAAACCTCTGCGGCAAGACAGTTGAACACGTCAAGGAGTTCATGAAGTCAGGCAAGCCTATCTACGGTATCTGCATGGGCAACCAGATTCTCTCCCTCTCAGCCGGTGCACAGGTCAAGAAACTCAAGTATGGACACCGTGGTCACAACCAACCTGTTCAGCGTTACGAGAACGGACAGCCAACCCCACAGTGCTTCATCACCAGCCAGAACCACGGTTTTGCGGTTGACAACAGCACCATCCCAGCCGAGTGGGAGCCTCTGTTCATCAACATGAACGACGGTTCAAATGAGGGTATCCGCCACAAGAAGATGCCTTGGTTCTCTGCTCAGTTCCACCCAGAGGCCTCTTCTGGTCCAACCGATACCGAGTTCATCTTCGAAGAGTTCGTCAATCTATTATAAGAAATAGAACACGGATTAAAACAAATTGAAATAAATTTTTAATGAATATAAACCAGCAAATCTATGACATTACAGGTGCAGCAATGGCAGTCCATCGCGAACTGAAGAATGGATTACTGGAACCTGTATATCAAGAAGCATTAGAAATAGAATTCCAGTTAAGAAACATACCATACGATAGAGAAAAGGTACAAGAAATCTTTTATAAGGGTCAAAAACTTGAGAAATTCTACAAAATGGATTTCTTTTGTTACAACAATATTGTAGTTGAATTAAAAGCAACTGAAGAACTCCTTCCAGAGCACAGATTTCAACTATTCAATTATATGAGATTATCAAAATGTCAGTATGGACTGTTAATCAACTTTGGAGAATCATCTTTGAAAAGTGAGCCATATTACTGGGATTCTTCCGAAAACAGATGTCATCTGCTAAAAAAAGTAGGAGAAAATTTATTTTAATTATTTTTAATTATTGTTCAAAATATAGACATATATGGTAAACGATAAGATCAAGAAAGTATTGTTGCTCGGTTCAGGAGCCTTGAAGATTGGTGAGGCAGGTGAGTTCGACTACTCTGGCTCACAGGCTTTGAAGGCCCTCAAAGAGGAGGGCATCGAAAACATCCTCATCAACCCAAACATCGCAACCGTACAGACATCAGAGGGTGTTGCCGACCGCGTATATTTCCTCCCTGTCACCCCTTTCTTCGTCGAGAAGGTTATCGCTAAGGAGCGTCCAGACGGCATCCTTTTGAGCTTCGGTGGACAGACCGCACTTAACTGCGGTGTTGCACTCTACCAGAGCGGTGTACTCGAGAAGTACAACGTACAGGTATTGGGCACCCCAGTACAGGCCATCATGGATACTGAGGACCGCGAGCTCTTCGTTGAGAAATTGGACGAGATCAACGTCAACACCATCAAGAGCCACGCTTGTAACACCCTCGATGAGGCAAAGGCAGCAGCCAAGGATCTCGGTTATCCAGTCATCATCCGTGCTGCTTATGCATTGGGTGGTCTCGGTTCTGGCTTCTGCGATAACGAGGAGGAACTCGAAGTTATTGGCAACAAGGCTCTCTCCTTCTCTCCTCAGATCTTGGTCGAGAAGTCGCTCAAGGGCTGGAAGGAGGTCGAGTACGAAGTTGTTCGTGATAAGTACGACAATTGTATCACTGTTTGTAACATGGAGAACTTCGACCCGCTCGGTATCCACACCGGTGAGTCCATCGTCGTCGCTCCTTCGCAGACACTCAGCAACCGAGACTATCACAAACTGCGTGAGCTCTCTATCAAGATTATCCGCCACATCGGCATCGTCGGTGAGTGTAACGTACAGTATGCCTACGATCCAAACAGCGAGGATTATCGCGTGATCGAGGTAAATGCCCGTCTATCACGTTCTTCGGCTTTGGCGTCGAAGGCAACCGGCTATCCGTTGGCATTCGTTGCTGCTAAGCTCGGCTTGGGTTATGGTCTCTTCGAGTTGAAGAACTCGGTTACCAAGACCACCTCTGCATTCTTTGAGCCAGCACTCGACTATATCGTATGTAAGATCCCACGTTGGGACCTCGGTAAGTTCCAGGGCGTAGATCGCGAGTTGGGTTCAAGCATGAAGTCTGTCGGCGAGGTTATGGCCATCGGCCGCACCTTCGAGGAGGCTATCCAGAAGGGTCTCCGTATGATCGGTCAGGGCATGCACGGCTTCCTGGAGAACAAGATCCTCAAGGTCGATGACATCGACAAGGCACTCCGCGAACCAACCGACAAGCGTGTCTTCGTGATCAGCAAGGCCATGAAGGCAGGCTATACCGTTGATCAGATTCACGACCTGACCAAGATCGACAAGTGGTTCCTCCAGAAGTTGCAAGGCATTGTTGATACCGACAATGAGTTGCAGCAGTACAACAAGGTTGAAGAGGTTCCAGCAGAACTGTTGCTCGAAGCCAAGCAGAAGGGCTTCTCTGACTTCCAGATTGGTCGTGCCTTGCTCAAGGGCAACATGGCAGAGGAGGCAGAAGAGGAGATCCTCCGTGTACGTGCTCAGCGTAAGAAGTTGGGTATCCTCCCAGTGGTCAAGCAGATCGATACCTTGGCAGGCGAGTTCCCTGCACAGACCAACTACCTGTACCTCACCTACAATGGTGTGGCTAACGACATCGACTTCCCAGAGCCAAAGGCTGACGACATCCACTCACAGGCTGTCATCGTATTGGGTTCAGGTGCTTACCGCATCGGTTCATCGGTTGAGTTCGACTGGTGTTCGGTCAACGCTTTGACTACTGCCCGCAAGCAGGGTTATCGTTCAGTCATGATCAACTACAACCCAGAGACCGTATCGACCGACTACGATATGTGCGATCGTCTCTACTTCGATGAGTTGACCTTCGAACGTGTCATGGATATCATCGACCTCGAGACACCTCATGGTGTCATCCTCTCGGTAGGTGGACAGATTCCTAACAACCTCGCTATGCGTCTCGACGAGCAGAAGGTACCTATCTTGGGTACACAGGCTCAGTACATCGACAATGCCGAGGACCGTCAGAAGTTCTCAAGCATGTGTGACCGCATCGGTGTGGTTCAGCCAGCTTGGAAGGAGCTCACCAACATGGACGCCGTCAACGAGTTCATCGCTAAGGTAGGCTTCCCTGTATTGGTTCGTCCATCGTATGTACTTTCGGGTGCTGCCATGAACGTATGTTCTAACCAGGACGAGTTGGTACGCTTCCTCCAGATGGCTGCCAACGTATCGAAGAAGCATCCTGTTGTCATCTCTCGCTTCATCGAGGGTGCCAAGGAGATCGAGATGGATGCCGTAGCCGACAACGGTGAGATTGTAGCTTACGCTATCTCAGAGCACGTTGAGTTCGCTGGTGTTCACTCTGGTGATGCTACCATCCAGTTCCCACCACAGAAGCTCTACTACGAGACCATGCGCCGTATCAAGAAGGTGGCTAAGAAGATTGCTGCCGAGTTGCATATCTCAGGTCCATTCAACATCCAGTTCATGGCTCGCGAGAACGACATCATGGTCATCGAGTGTAACCTCCGTGCCTCTCGTTCGTTCCCATTTGTCAGCAAGATCCTCAAGCTCAACCTCATTGAGTTGGCTTCTAAGATCATGATGGGTGTACCTTACGAGCGTCCTACCAAGACCGAGTTCGATCTCGACTACGTAGGCATCAAGGCTTCACAGTTCTCATTCAGCCGACTGCAGAAGGCTGACCCTGTCCTCGGTGTTGACATGTCTTCTACCGGCGAGGTCGGCTGTATAGGCGACGACGTGAACTGCGCTATCCTGAAGTCTATGCTTTCGGTAGGTCTGCGCGTTCCTTCGAAGGACAAGGGCATCCTGATCAGTTCAGGTAATGCCAAGCAGAAGGCAACCTTGCTCACTCCATGCAAGCAGTTGGCTGAAGCTGGCTACAAGCTCTACGCTACTGGCGGTTCATATCGCTATCTGGTTGAGAACAACATCCCTTGCGAGCATGTTTACTGGCCATCGGAAGAGATGCAGCCACAGGCACTTGAGATGGTTCGCAACAAGGAGATCGACATGGTCATCAACATTCCTAAGAACCTCACTTCGGGTGAGCTCTCAAACGGTTACAAGATCCGTCGTGCCTCTATCGACTTCAATGTACCTCTGTTAACCAACGATCGTCTGGCTTCGGCATTCATCAATGCATTCACCACCATGAGCATCGATGACATCGCCATCAAGGCTTGGGACGAGTACAAATAACAACCCCCAACCCTATCATCCCTCCCCGCTTGGGGAGGGATTTTTTTTGACTTGTACGGTTGAATGCCTATTGTGCTCCATCTGCGTTATCCGCGTTCAACCGTACACGTCGAAATAATTTTTTTTAATTCGTTTTAATTTGCGTTCAAAATAAAAATCTGTGTGGGGGATTATTCTCGAACACGAATCTAACGAAATGAACGAATATTGATAATCTGAGAGATCTGTGGGATCTGTGGGATCTGTGGGAGAATATTGGAAAAACGAAAATTAAAATAAATTAAAGATAATTCGTGATAATTCGATCTGCACGGTTAAATGCCTATTGTGCTCCATCTGTGTTATCCGCGTTCGACCGTACACGTCGATTTTTTTCAAAGAAAAGAAGGCTACCGGTGAGGGTAGCCTTCTGCATAGATATTGATAGAGAATCAGCGGTTCTCGTAGTCATCCCAACCACTACTGTGGCGAGAGCCTGGAGCATCGAACTCCCATCCATCACCGGAGGTCGATCCAGAAGTGCCTTGCTGGTAAGGACTCGTGCAGACCACTTCGGTGATATCCACCTCTAATACATTTATCTTTGGTTGTATATATTGCTTTTTCATATCATTTTCTTTTTATTTATTCGAGTTTCGCAAGTAATAACTTGCTTACTCTCTGTAGTTAAAGGGAGTAAAAGCCTTTTTACTACTTTCAAGTTGAACCTGCGAAACTTGAGTTATTTATTTTCGCCCTTCTGTTTGTAAACAACCCTCTCCATCATGGGAGAGGTGCCCCCTTGTGGGGCGGAGAGGGTCTTCACTACATACATACCCTTTGGCAGACCCTGCAGACAAGTCATAGGATCTACGTTGGCACGTACGAGACGACCGTTCATGTCATAGACATTCACAGGACGTGAGTTCAACTCATCGTCGGAGACAGAGATCACACCGATGGTCTCTTCGTCCAAGCTGAGAGCCAGACGAGCGACAGGAGCTCCATTCTCCAGCTCACGCACCTTGATCAACGCACGGAATGGCTTGAGTGTTGCGCCCTTGGTAGCACCTTCGGCTTCACTCTGCTGACGTACAAACTCTCCACCTGCATAGCCGTAGATGCTCTCTCTGTCGGTCGAGAAGATGCCTGTCTGCTTGGTGTAGGTTCCCCACATCTCGGCATTGTCTGCTGCAATTGTCTGAGGATTACCTGCTGAGACAGTAGAAACTGGCGATATCATCAGATTGCCATCTTTTGGCTCTGTCAGCAGATAAGGCTTGTTGGCAAGAGCAATACCATCGGCTGGCTTGCTGAAGCTGAGAGTCTCGCCATCGAATCCGCTCAGTTCATATACCTTGCCGTTGAAGTTATCTACCGGCACATCGAATGGCAGCATGAAGGTCACCGTTTTGCCTGCAGCCAAGTCGCGGGTGTATGTCACGGACTGAACCTCCGGGAAGTATGGATTGCTATCTGTATAGACATACGAGTCATCGGTGAGAACGACAGCCTTGGAACAATTGACATTGTAGAACGCATATATTTCTACGTATGGCACAGACTGAAATTCAACACCAGTGAAGCCTTTACAATCTTGGAAGGCATGTGCTCCAATGCTCGTGACAGAGTTAGGGATGGTGAGATTGCCAGTGAAGCCTTTACAATCTTGGAAGGCATATGCTCCAATGCTCGTGACAGAGTTAGGGATGGTGAGATTGCCAGTGAAGCCCGAACATCTATCGAAGGCATAGTTTCCAATACTGGCTACAGAGTTCGGGATGGTGAGATTACCTGTGAAGCTGGAACAACAGGAGAAGGCACTGTTTCCAATGCTCGTGACGGAGTTCGGGATGATGAGATTACCTGTGAAGCCGAAACAATTGTAGAAAGCACGGGGTCCAATGCTCGTAACGGAGTTTCCTATCGTGAGATTGCCTGTGAAGCCGGAACATCTGAAGAAGGCCTCAACACCAATGCTCGTAACGGAGTTCCCTATCGTGAGATTGCCTGTGAAGCCAGAACAATCGGAGAAGGCATAATTACCAATGCGCGTGACGGAGTTAGGGATGGTGAGATCGCCTGTGAAGCCAGAACAATCGGAGAAGGCACTGCTTCCAATGCTGGTGACGGAATTAGGGATGGTGAGATTGCCTGTGAATTTGTCACACATGAAGAAGGCTTTTTCTCCGATAGTAGCCAATGGCTTATCGAACTCCATTACGCCCTGACCATCAGCAAAGGTATGCTTATCCGAATTATAGATATTATTACCTATTGAATCCCTGAGTGTATAGTCACCAGGAGTTACTTTGTTCTTTGCGGTATAACGGAAGAAGGTGTGCTCGCAGACAGAACAATAGGTATGACCCGGGTCGTTGTCTGCAAAGGTATGACCGAGTGCAGGGATAACCTCCTGAGCCACCAGCACCTCATGGCAAACCTTGCAGTGTGAGCCTTCGGTAAGGCCATCTGTGGTACAAGTTGCAGCTATGCTTGCATCGGTTACCTTGGTGTGGGTGAGAGTCAGGTTCTCATGATTCTCCACAACGCTGCCTGTGAGGTCGAGGTTACAAGGTGCAGTTACAGAAGCAACCTCTGGGAAGTTAGGATTGTCATCTTTATATACATACGAGCTGTCGGAGAGAACTACGGTCTTTGAGCAGTTGACTTTATTGAATGCGTCACTTCCTATTTGTGGCACAGATTGAAATTCAACACCATTGAAGCCAGAACATACACTGAAGGCATATGTTCCAATGCTGGTTACAGAGTTCGGGATGGTGAGGTTACCTCTGAAACCGGAGCAACCATTGAAGGCAGCCACTCCAATGCTGGTTACAGAGTTCGGGATGGTGAGATTGCCTGTGAAGCCAGAACATTCCCTGAAGGCTTCGTTTCCAATACTGGTTACGGAGTTCGGGATGGTGAGATTGTCTGTGAAGCCATAACAAGCTGAGAACGCACCATATCCGAGAGTTTTAACGGTATTGGGTATAACCAAATTGCCTGTGAAACGACACGAAGTGAATGCATTTGTTCCAATCTCGAGCAATGGCTCATCGAATTCAATTACGCCATTGCCATCGACATTGGTATTGCTGATGATTTCAAGGGTTTTGCCACCTCTGCCTTTGAGTTCTGACGCTTTGTAAGGGAGAACTACCTCATTATCCTTTGATGTATAGCGGAAGAAGCTATGGTTGCAGACGGTGCAGACGCTCTTAGCTTCATCATCGGCAGCGAAGGTGTGATTGCCATTACCAGCAGTACGATAGGTGCCCGGTAGGGCTTCGTGACAGTTATCGCATGAGTAGTGGTAAATGTTTCCACCACAAGGATAGGATGATACAAGGTATGCATCATCCATTACTTTAACTCTTTCTCCGTTGATGTGCACAAGGTTTGGATGATTCTCCACCGCACTACCCTTGAGGTCGAGGGCACATGGGGCAGTTACCGAAGCAACGGCTGGGAAGTTGGGATTGCTGCCTTTATACACATACGAGTCTTCGGAAAGAACTACGGTCTTTGAGCAATTGACTAAATAAAATACTCCCTCCCCCATTTTTGGCACAGATTGTATTTCTACCTCATCAATGTAGTAGCATGCACCGAAAGCACCATCTTCAATGCTCGAGACAGCTTTTCCGATGGTGAGTTTACCATCTGCTTTAACGGATGCGAATGCCGACCTTCCAATGGTTGTCACAGAAATTGGTATGATAATATTACGAGAAATATTACAACTTTGAAAAGCCTCTTCTCCTATGGTAACCAGTGGCTCATCGAACTCAATTACGCCTTTGTCATCCGCGAAGGTGTTCTTTTCTTTGTTGTAAATACCTTCACCTTTTGCATTTTTAAGGTTCCAATAGTATTTAGGTTCTACCTTATCTGTAGCAGTATAGCGGAAGAAAGTGTGGGAACAGCGAGTACAGAAGGTCTGGTGGGGATCATCAACACCAAAGATGTGAACAAGGGCAGGGATAGCGTAATCCTCCGTCTGTGCTGTGCCATTGTATGCCACATCGCCAGTCTTGCTGTAAGAACCTGTAGCAGTCCATGTTTCATTGCCATCCTCAGTACATTTTGCATCCTTATGCTTGGCATCAACCTTGGTTGGGGTAAGGTCCTGGGTGCTCACCACAGTATTACATTGGTTACACTTCAGAGTGAAAGAGCAGGTTGCAGCATCGTAAGTACCGCCCCAAGTGTAGGTTGGGGTATAATCTGCCAAGCCATGACCATCGACGGTTGGTTTTGCCGTGGAACTGTTGGTATAGGTCACGCTGCCATTCGGTGTTGTGACGTCACACTTCAGGTGCACCAGCTGATAAACGGTGTTGGCGGTGTTCTTGACCGTAGAGGTTGGGAAGGTCTCGGTACCAATCTTCTGATACCACACCTGCGTGCCATTGGTGATACCGGCGTTGAGCTTGTAGCACATCTCGCCCGTGGTTATAAATGCGGCTGAGATGCCAGAGGTCAAGTTGGCTGCGGTGCCCTCCTGCTTGAAGACGGGTGTAGCGACGTTGGTGTAGCAGTTGCTTACGATGGCGCCCGAGCGGTTCTCGCACACGATGCCGCCACTGCCCAGTGAGCCGATGTTCATGTAGCTGATGCCCCAGGTGAAACAATTCTCGATGCGTCCGTTTGCACAGTTCACGCCTACGATACCGCCCACCTGAGTGTTGGCGCTGTTAAGCAAGCGGAGTGTGGAATCATAGAAGCCACAGTTGCGGACAATACCGCCTGTCTCATTGACACCAGTAATACCGCCCAGGTAGATGTTTCGGCTATCCCAGTAGGCACTCTTGACGATACAGTTCTCGATCGTACCATAGTTGCGACGTACGAAAGGTGACTGATAGGCTGCATTCTCGTAGTTGTCCTTCGACGTGGCTCCAGTTGACACAACGTTCTTCACCGTACTACCAGCTTTCAGTACGCAGAAGAGCGCCTTGCGTGCATTGCCCGTGATGGTATGGCCCTGGCCATCGAAGATGCCAGCGAACTCTTTGCCCTCGCCTATGGAAGTAGCCCAAGCCTTTCCGCTGAGGTTGATGTCGGCGGTCAGCTTGGCGTTGATGGTCTTGCCGCTATTTGCCTCGTTGCGGAACCAGCAGAGGTTACCGTAGTTGGCTATCTGGTAGTAGCCACCAGAGAGGGTTGCTGGCTGGTAGTGCGAAGCATCGTGTGTACAGATACCATCGGTATCGTATGAGTGACCGAGAGCAGAACCACCGGTGTAAGTATGGTTGGCATCGCTTGTGCGACTGCAATACTGACACTTCTGGTAGTATTTGGCAGCATTCTCACATGTTGCATCACTTATCTTAGCGCCAGTGTTCTGCCATACGTGAGCGTTGTATGCTGACACATAGCCACAGCTGGCGCACCAGAGCTTGTGGGTGTTGGTGTCATAATCCGCATCGGAGAAGGCATGGTTGTGGGTGGTGTAGGTGATGTAGTGAGCTGTGCCGCCCTTGTTTGTGTTGCCATAAACGTCATCATTAGTTGTTCCGTTCTGGGCATCATTATATTTCCAGTGGCGAGTATAGGTGACACCAGTTGTAGTGGTGTTACCAACCACACTGATGGATGTCAACAGTGTGCCTCCGTTGACTTTGTTGCCATCCTTGGTGTAGTAAAGAGTAATGTCTGGTGTACCAGCACCTCTTCCTCGGTTCAGGTCGCAGTCAAGGCGTGAGTCGCCTGCATTATAGTTGGTACAGCGATAATACTTCTTGCCATTGTAGGTGAAAGCAGATGTAGTGATGTTGTCTATGGCATGGCAGTCAAAGCCACTACTGCTCTCCACGATAAGCAAGCCAGTAATCGCATCCGCTGCATTCGTGCTGGTCTTGTAGCCGATGTACACATAATGACCACCACCGCCTTGATTGAGGTCGGCATCGACCAAAGTGTAGCGATCGTTAGTGAGACGATTCTTTGCAGTATCGCCGCTTTTTCCATCATACACACTAATCTTCACCTCACTGATGAAGTTCATAGCCCACACGCCTTGCGGCAGGAGCATGGCGATAAGGAGCAGCATGAGGCTCCATAATCGCATGAATTGCTTTCTCTTTTTCATTTGTTAAAAACCTTAATAACTTATATTTTTATTCAATTTTTGCCCAATTTTCCATCTAAACACTTAACCAATCTTCTAATCAGATTCTTGTCCTAAAGCCACAAAAAAACACCTTTCCAAGATGCCGGTTGGCACCTCGGAAAGGCTCTGTATCTATCTATAATATTGTGAGTTACGCCCAGCGCAATCCCCCCCCTAAAACGTAGTATTTCAGCACGTTACGTGCATTCACACACAATACCCTACAGCCTTGCGCGAAGGCTGGACGGAAGTGGGATGTGTTGCGAAGGATTTGCATGAGTTAATCTGTTAGAACAATATGCTCTTTGGAAGTTTTGTAGTTTAATTAGAGTTTCATTCCACCGAAAACTGAAGTTGGAACTGGCGAGAACTCTCAAGGAAAGCTCTCAGAGCAGCTTTGCGCTCTGGTGAAAGCGTTGGAGTAGGACGCTTGGCGTTCTCTTCAGCTTCAAGCACAAAGTGCTCGGCAGCCTCACCAGTCAGTACGGGGATTGACTTAATTGCAATTGCCATTTTATATTGAATTAAATTATTCGATTCGATTTTCCAAAAACACCTATTGCGTCATAACATATTTGCCTCTCGCAGAATTTGCTTCTACACGCTCTGCTTCGCGAATGACGCACTCGTAAAGAGCACGCTGCTTCCGCTGTTCATAGTCAGTCATTTAGCACCTATGCACAAAATTTGCAATGCAAAATTACATCATTAATAATATAAAAGCAAATTTCCACTCCAAATCTTTTCGTTCTCTTCCTACCTTCGCTCTATTTATCCTTAATTTGCCACTCTAATTTTTCATTTTTTATCCCTAAATTCTTTTGATCTGTACGGTTAAATGCCTATTGTGCCCAAAAGAACACGGATGACGCGGATTGAACGGATTTAACGGATGTCTGCGACGCTAAATATTCTGTTCTATCCGTTCAATCTGTTCTATCCGTGTTCAACCTGTACACGTCGAATAATTCTATAAGAATGGTAATTAGCCAAATCGATTCAACACACAACATAAAACACACAACGTAAAACTTCTATTCTTCAAATCTCCCTTGAGATTATTTAAACGACGCAAAAAAGTCAGTTTAGTATAACATAATCAGTAAAGTTTTATAAAAAGCACCATTTCTGGGAGCATTTTTACTCCTGTTTGAGAAATTTTTCATAACTTTGCGGTCAGGACTGCGTCCTCCTTCGAATCTTAGCAATTCAAGAGTTATACACTTTTCGCTACTGCAGATATGAAAGCATTCAACACAGCGGGTACTTGTCGCCCGAACGAGCATTATATGGTGGACATCACCGACCGCTTGGAAATCATCCGCAAGATGATTGCCAAGGGGGATTTCTTCTGCATCAATCGTGGACGGCAGTATGGCAAGACCACCACATTGGAAGCTATCAGAAAGCAATTTTCTGACGAGTATTGCATCTTCAGTATTAGTTTTGAAGGTGTTGATGATAGTTACTTTCTGGATTCGACAACAGCAAATGCAGCATTCCTAAGGTTACTGAGTCGCGAAGCTCGCAATGCACCTGAGGGCGATAAAGTCAAGAGACTACTTGATGAGGTAGCACCAAGAGGATTGAAATCCGTTGACGACTTTGATTTTACCGACATTGTGACAGAGCTCTGCGAATTATCCTCTAAACCGATTGTCATTTTGATTGACGAAGTGGATCAAGCAGGCAATAATGACGGCTTCATCAAATTCCTGGGAGGATTGCGAAAAATGTATCTTCAGCGTGCACTGCATCCTACCTTCCAATCCGTCATCCTCGCAGGCGTTTATGACATCAAAAATCTCAAGTTGAAGATGCGTTCGGAGGATGATCATCAGTATAACTCGCCATGGAATATTGCAGTTCCTTTCGATGTCGATATGAGTCTTTCAGCAGAAGGCATAGCAGGAATGTTGGCAGAGTACAAAACGGATCATGGATTAAGCTTTGACGAGAAGGCTGTAGCCCAAATGATTCGAGAATATACCTCCGGCTATCCATTCCTTGTGAGCCGTATCTGCCAGATTATCGATGCAGAACAGTGGGCATGGAACAAAGACGGTGTGTTGAAAGCGGTGAACAAGATTCTGACAGAAGGAAGTACCCTGTTTGATGACATTGCAAAAAAACTGGACGAGTTCCCAGAATTGGAGCGTACCATCCGAGGAATTCTTTTCAATGGCTATCGCTACTCATTTAATTATTACGACAAGGCAACCAACCTTGCCCTGATGTTCAACTTTGTCAAACAGCAGGATGGTGCATTTGCAGTCGCATGCCGTATGTTTGAAATATGGGTTTACGAATACTTTATCTCACAGGACAAGAATTCGGCTGACTTTATTCAGGGCATGACCGACAAGAGCCAGTTCATCCATGACGGTATATTGGACATACCTCTCCTCATGGAACGCTTCATCGTCCACATGAATCAGACCTACAAGATGGATCGTGATAATGAATTCATAGAGAACGATGCCCGTAAAGTATTCCTTACCTACCTGCGCCCAGTCATTAATGGCACAGGCAGTTATCACATCGAAGAGCAGACACGCGATCACGATCGCATGGATGTAGTCATCGACTACCTCGGTAAACAGTACGTCATTGAACTGAAAATCTGGCGAGGTAATGCATACAACGAACGAGGCGAGGAACAGCTCTGCCGTTATCTGGAATACTTCGACTTGCAGCAGGGTTATCTCCTGTCATTCTGCTTTAACAAGAACAAGAAATCGGGTCTTTTGCCTCCTTTAGAAATCAAAGGTCGCACATTGATTGAGGCGATTGTATAAATATTTTCCTTAATGGCAACAATTCACTAACTCGAGTTTCGCAAGTAGAAACTTGATCTCTCTAATTCTTGATATTTTTTTAGAATAAATTCATGATACAGATCCGCTGCAAAAACAATGGAGTGACCAAGAGTTTCAACGAGGGTGTTTCTTTGTTGGAAGCCTTTCAGGCATTTGAACTGGATTTCCCTTGCCAAGTCATATCGGCCAAAGTAAACAATGCCTCACAAGGATTGAAGTTCCGTGTGTGGCAGAACCGAGACGTAGAGTTTGTGGATGTGCGCGATTCCAGTGGACTTCGTGTCTATGTCCGTTCCCTCTGTTTTGTACTCTACAAGGCTACTCAGGATGTATTCCCAGAGAGCCGTCTCTACATGGAACACCCTATCTCACGAGGTTACTTCTGCAACTTCAAGAAAGCCGACGGACAGCCAGCAACCGAAGAGGATGTCAAGAAGATCGAGGCTCGAATGCAAGAGATCATCACCCAAGACATGCCATTCCGTCGTACAGAATCGGTGACCGAAGAGGCTGTCCACATCTTCAAGGAGCGTGGCTTGCACGATAAGGCCCGACTGTTGGAAACCAGCGGACAGATCTATACCGACTACTATACCCTCGGGGACACCATCGACTACTACTATGGCGCCCTAGTTCCATCGGCTGGCTACCTGAAGGTATTTGGCATCGAGAAATATCAGCAAGGCATGTTGCTTCGCGTACCGGATCGACACGATCCATCCAAACTGGCAGAGTTCGAACCTCAACCCAAGACCTTCGATGTCTTTGCCGAGAATGTGCGTTGGAACATCATCATGGGTATGCAGAACGTCGGTCAAGTCAATCAGGCCTGTCTGCGTGGCGAAGCATCTAAGCTGATTCAGGTCAGCGAGGCATTGCAGGAGAAGAAGATCGTGCAGATTGCCGAGGACATCAATGCCCGTTATCATGACCCAGAACACCCCGTACGTCTGGTACTCATCACTGGCCCATCGAGCTCCGGCAAGACCACCTTCTGCAAGCGTCTCGAAGTTCAGCTCATGGCTTGTGGTCTGAAGCCTATCTCCTTCTCGACCGATGACTATTTCGTGAATCGTGTCGATACCCCGAAGTTCCCCGATGGCCGTTATGACTTCGAGAACATCAAGGCGGTCGATAACGTGACCATGGAACGTGACCTGAAGGCTTTGCTCGAAGGCAAGAAAGTAGAGATTCCGGAATACAATTTCGCAACAGGAAAACGCGAGTACAACGGCAAACGACTACAGTTAGGCGAGGGCAAGGTTTTGCTCATCGAGGGTATTCATGCCCTGAACCCGATGCTCACCGCACAGATTGCCGACGAATACAAGTACAAGGTTTACATCTCGACCCTGACGGCCATCTCGCTCGATGATCACAACTGGATTCCAACACGCGACAACCGTCTGTTGCGTCGCATCATCCGCGACTACAACAAGGGGGCATTCACAGCACGCGAAACCATCTCCCAGTGGCCATCCGTCTGCGAGGGTGAAGAGAAGTGGATCTACCCATATCAGGAAAATGCCGATGTGATGTTCAACTCAGCGCTCAACATCGAATTTGCTGTGCTCCGACTGCATGCAGAACCTATTCTCGCATCGGTACCCAAGAACTGTCCGGAGTATGCCGAAGCACATCGTCTGCTGAAGTTCATCCATTACTTTGTTCCTGTATCGGACAAGGAGATTCCACCAACTTCCATCATGCGAGAGTTCGTGGGCGGATCTTCGTTCAAATACTAAAATCATGACAGAAGTCTGCTAATAATGAAAGCAAATAAGAACGTAACGACAACTCTCGCGCCAGAAAGTGCAACACTCTTTAATGATCTCTGTCTTATTATTGACGAAGCAAGAAGGCACGTCGCGACGTATGTCAACGTAGAGGCATGTCTAATGAACTGGCATGTTGGAAAGCGGATCAAGGAAGATGTGCTCTACAACCAAAGAGCAGAGTATGGCAAACAGATTTTGAAAAACCTATCTGCAAAACTGACAGAACGATATGGCTTAGGTTGGGGAGCTGAAAAATTAAAACATTGTGTACGCAGTGCGTACCTTTTTTCGGAAGATGAAATTATGTACGCAGCGCGTACACAATTAACGTGGACACATCTTCGTTCGTTAATGTCATTGAAAGACACACTCGAGCGTCAGTTCTACATGGAGATGTGCCGCATCGAACACTGGGATACTCGAACATTAGATGAGAAGATTGATAGTCAATTGTTCCAGCGAACCGCTATCAGCCAACGTCCAGAAGAAGTAATTAAACAGGAACTTCAAGAACTACGCGAAACAGATATATTGAACCCCGATCTTGTGTTCCGAAGCACTTATTTCCTTGACATGCTGGGGCTGCCAGACGTATTCAGCGAAAAAGACCTTGAGAACAGCATCCTTAATCAGTTGCTTGAATTTATCAAGGAATTGGGTAGTGACTTTACGTTTGTTGATCGGCAGAAACGCATCACGGTCGACTCGGAAGATTATTTCATTGACCTTTTGTTCTTTCATCGTGGGTTGCGCCGTCTAGTAGCCATCGATCTAAAACTCGGAAAATTCAAACCTGTTTACGAAGGGCAAATGAGATTGTATCTCCGCTATCTAAACAAGAATGATCGCAAACCTTGGGAAGAGGAACCTATCGGACTAATCCTTTGCAGCGAGGGTAACACGGAGCACATACAGTACTTCATGCTCGATGAAGATAGTGATATTCGAGTCGCACAATACTATACAGAATTGCCTTCAAAGGAAGTGTTATCTGACAGATTACAACGTGCCATTGCCATAGCTCGGGAACATCAAAATGAAGAGAAATAACGCGATTACACTACACTAATGAAAAAATCTATTCAACTACTCATAGGATTGGCCATGACACTGGCAGTGTCCGGCCAATCCCAAACAATCCGTAACGATGTCTTCTGGGATACTGCCGATGGCACTCCGCTCTACAGTCAGGGTGGAGGAATATTCCAATTCATTGACCCAGAAACTAACCAGCCAGCCTACTTCTGGTATGGCAATCACTACAAGGAGGCCGACGAGTATCGAGCCAATCCTGCCGTCACTTTGAATCACAACCGCATCGCAGGCGTCTCATGCTATAAATCCACCGACCTGCTCCATTGGAAGGACCTGGGACACGTCATCTCCGAACCAGAGATCAGAGGCAACCATCCTCATGCCGGCTGGTTCGGACGTCTGGGTGTCGCTTACCTCGAAGATATCCAGCAGTACGCCCTTCTGGCACAACACAACAATTCGGTCATGGTGGCACTCTCCACCTCTCCTGCAGGTCCGTTCACCGTCCATAAGCACATCGACATGAAGGAGATGATCGGAACATCCAACACTGGCGATCAGACAGTCTTCACCGACGAAGATACCGGCAAGGATTATCTCATCTACTCCTATGGCAAAGGGCGCAACAAAGGTTATATCTCCGAAATTGGTGTTCTGGAAGATGGCACAGTAGGTCTGTTGAATTGCGTTCAGGTATTCAAAGGTCCGAGCCGCGAGGGTAACTGTATGTTCAAGTACAAAGGCAAATACTATCTTTGTGCCTCGAATATCTATGGTTGGGATTCCTCCTATGCCTACTACCTGGCCAGCGACAGCATCTATGGCCCTTACCTTCCGACCACCGACATGCAGGTCATGGAGGGTTGCGAACGCGATTATGCCCATATCACTCAAACCGGCTTCTTCTACACTGTACGTGGCTCAGAACAGGAGACAGTGATCTATTGTGGTGACCGTTGGTCAGACTTTGCGGGCAATGGCTTGGGCTACAACCAATGGGTTCCTCTGTCGTTCGATGGCTACAAGCCTTATTTCAACTCCCTCAGCGAGTGGGAACTTGCCCCCAAGACAGGCAAATGGTGTGTCGGTGCAGGCAACAACTATGTACTCAACGGCAGTTTCGAAGCCGATCGACGCAGTTTGCCGAATCCCGTCAAACCCCGCCAGGAGTTTATGCTGGGTTGGGACACACAGGTACTGAAAGGCAATCAGGTTTCGCTCGAGAATCCGCACACCCCTCACCTCAACTACATGAACACCGAAGAGGATCGCCAGCACGTCATTGGCGAGAAGTCTCTCTGCATCAGCGACAGCATCAGCTTCAGCCGTATCGTGTCGCAGGAGGTCGCCTCTACGCCATACGTCAAACTTATGGATGGCACCTATCGCCTTCATCTAAAGTTCCGCGAGAACGGTCTCTTCAAGCAACTGCAGGTAGAGGCTCTCAGCGGCAATAAAGTCACCAAACTGAATCTCAAGAAACTCAAGTCTTCCGACCAATGGACAGAGGCCTCTCTCGACATCCCTGTCTCTCAAGGCAAGGTCAAGATCTCTTTTGTTGCCGAAGGTAAACCGATGGCCCAGTGCCTCATCGATGATGTAGAACTTGTGATGAAATAATTCCGACCTGTACGGTTAGGCCCCAAAGAACACGGATGACGCAGACGACACGGATCTACGCTGATCTATCCGCTGTTATCAGCGTCACCCGCGTTCAATAAAATGATGTCACGACGTTGCAAAAATTCAAGGCGTTCTATTCATTTTCATAGATATGGAAAATCCTTTCCATCAGCTTCCACTTGCCGTTTGATGTGTCATCTGGATTGCAATCTTGGTATTCTGCCACAGTATGCTCCCATTCCTCCTGCCGAGGCAGGGTGGCAAGGCGTGCCATCGACTCATCCCAATCGAAGTCCTCAGGAGTTTCAACAATCATGAACAAAAGGTTCTCGTATCTGTATATTTCCATCTCAAGAATACCGACCTCCCGGATTCCGTCACGAATCTCCTTCCAATTCTTCTCTTTGCTATGCAATTCGACATATTTACGGATGCCCTCACTATCATTCTTCAATTTAAGCGTTTGGCAATAACGCTTTGTCTTACCGGCAAAGTGCTCGACTTTATATGAGAATACTTGTTCCATTTGCTACTATTATTTTTGAATGCTGCGTAATGAATACATGTAAGTAGGTGTTCAGAATTAGTTTAACATATTTTGTTCAGATTGAGAGGCAGATTTGGACTTTTACTGAGGGCGCCTCCGAGCTTTGCTCGCGCGATACGAAGGTTGAGCAATGTGACATTGTAACCGAAGCAAAAGTTCGAAGATGCG
>JAZRXX010000013.1:0-3834 GCA_045600485.1 Bacteroidales bacterium | reverse complement strand
TGCAGGGAGACTGGTAACATCTTCAGCAATCACATAAAGGCTGTAAGGCTGAGAAGACTTAGAACCACTTGGCTTGACTTTCATCAAGAGATTGCTGACCGAAAGTCGGGTGATAGCCTTGGTCTCGGAATCGGCTGGCTGGATGCCAATGACCATGGACTGTGAGTTGCCGTAATTGAATGTGGGGCCGTCCAAGGCTGACTGGCCGATGATGGCAAAGTAACCATCGGCAACGCCCTCCCAGCCCCAATTGAAATGGAAGAGATTGGTTTCGGCATCATAGCCATCGCAAATAAAACAATGCTGACGGGATTCATCAGACACATTGGTGCCACGATAAATGATTGGACGACCTGCTGAAAGTTCATTATACATCATGGTCTGCCACTCTGCATCCGAATAATACTTGCGTGTCTCGAATGTCATGCCCTTGTCGTAGCCGAAGTACGTAGAGAGACTTCGTGTGACTGTTGACACCAATGCTCCACTACCTTGTGTTCCATAGTTCATATTAACGCTCATGCCAGCATGATAAAGCAACGTGGACATCGCCTGCGCCTCAGTCTCGGTATATTGGCCAGACACATATTGAGTCTTCATCTGATCATATCGGTAGGGAGAAGCGGTGAAATCGGCCAGGAAATCAAGCCCATCTACCTTCTGAGACATACGGCCACTGCCCTTTCCCGGCCATTCATAATAACGCATCACCTGTCCCATAGCGGTAGCGACACAGCCCGTCAAATACCGGTCTGTAACATACGGAATGGCACAATTGAAGGGATATTCCTGTCCCCACTTCGTCTTGATGAGTGGAGGGATAGAGGGCAGTGATGCCTGTAACAAACGAGCAGGAGCATTGGCTCCGACAACCGAAGAAGCAATCTGCTCGGCATACAAATCCAACCAGGACAGCATCGCTTCAGGTAAAGAATCGAGACAGAAAGTGCCATAATCGACCTTGGCCAATACTGTATGACCAACCAATTCAGAACCGACAATCGTGTAACCACCTTGTGGTTGCTGAAAAACCCGATAGCAAACACGGCCATTCATAACTTCTTCATGTACCAAACGATCTTGCTCTTGTGACAAACAAGGGAAAAACAAGCATACCGAAATGAAAAAAGCGAACAGCGTCCGTAGGTTCATAGACAAGTCTTTATTGAATTATTTACACATAACGATTCTTCCATCTACAACCATCAAACCTCTATGCAAGAAAGATTGACGACGGCCATCCATATCGAATACTGCCGATGAAGAAAAAGAAGAGCAACTAGGAACAGTTTCGATGGCAGCTTCATAGTCTTCCGGTTTATTCTTACCGTAGTAATATAGACGGAAATTGTCGAAGATGGTCCAATCGGCACCAGGTATCTCCGTTTTGCGAATACCAATAGTCAAAGGCTCGTAGCCATTGAGGTAGAAGTAAACGACATTATCATCATATAGCCCTGCATCGAAAGCCAGGCGTGAATGATGCATCGAGAATGGCAATCCCGACTCGAATTCATTATTATATATTGATGAAATTGACGGATCATTTCGCAAGGTACTCACGTCCGTTACAATACTCTGCAGCGGAACAGAATCACTGTTGGCATACAAATAGGCAAGCAAGCGTTCTGATCCATCGGCATGCGTTCGAACGGCAACCGCATTTGTATTATCATAACAGTCATTATAGCGATAAAAACCTTGACAACGGAGTTCGTAGTACCCCTCGGGCAATGGGGAAAAGTCTTGATGAACATCCAATGAAGTTCGCCACCCTTCGGCACAATGTTCTTGAATATCAGGAGGAAAATTCCACAAAAAGTACATTGACCCCATATCATCGCCAGTATCAATTCCATCGGACTTGTCAAAATGTGGAAAACAAAATACAGAGGTCAAATCGATTTTATCGCCAGACGCAGTGCCTGACTGGAAGTCATCGATCCGCTCCTGCACAGACAGATAGCGTTCGTAGGTTGTAAACTGCTTACGGAAGCCAAATGCATCCGCACCTGTCGGAGCGTCATCGGTTTTACCAAGATAAGTAAGTCTCCAATTATCGACTTTCGCATAGAAAGCATCCTTGGGTTTGATCGCTTTTATGCCAATCTGAAGTTCGCCATCGTCTCCCACCTCAGCGATGAGCCCATTGTGATAACAATTTTCTTCGGAAACAAGTCGTTCGGTCATATCTGGTGTAGGTTGATAGCACCATGCTTCCGGCACCCAATCCTGAGCTTCCCAGAGAGATTCGTCGTACAGAGGGGTATGTCTCCAGCCATACTCCCAACGCAATATAGGCACTTCACAATCCGCTACAGAAGAACGGGCATACAACAAAAAATTAGACAAAAGTTGGCGACGATGGAATTCCGAATAGATACCAACACCATAATGAAAATCGTAGGCATCGACTTCGAGCAGATATTTACCAGGTGTCAATCCAGAAAGATACTGAAACGAATTACCGGCAATTTTCCAAGAATCTAATGTCCCTATCGAGGTTTCGGTTTCTCCAAGATCGTTTTTGAATTGGGTTCCTAACCAACCCGAATAGACATCACCGCCATCAAAATTTGGATTGACAATTTCAGAACTTCTCGTTGAATATAAGGTCTCACCCGGATAATGTTCCGTATAGTTCTCACCCAGATAAGTTAGATGCCAATTATCGACACAAAGCCAGTCTCTAAGTCCTGAACGATAACCGGCACTGAGAAAATTCTGGGTGTGAATACCGATAGTCAAATCTCCGTCATCTCCTACCTCTGCATAGATTCCATTACGATAACGGCCATTACGGAAATAGTCGGCTGCTGATGCCATATCGTCAGGGATATAACATTGGTGACCATCTGGAAGTGTAACAAAGAGTTCTCGAGCAGGAGCCACAGACAAAGGTGTTGTGCTTGCACCTTCGAGCAATTGACGCATAGCACACTGGTAGTAATCCACTGAACTGCTAGCGTACAGTACTGCTTTGACACTTCGTAAATTCGATCTATTGTCTTTGATGACTTCTTCCCATGCACCACGACGATCCAACCCATCGACCTCTATCAAATACATTCCTTTAGGCAGGCCCGAGATTACTTGATAAGTATCGTAAAAAGCAGCTTCAAAATGCTCTGCATTCTCAGCTCCAGCGAACTGAGTCCAAGGTTCTCCTTCCCAACCACTAAGGGCATTGTCCGTAAAGTCTGGATTGACTATATATCGGGTATAATCCAGACCGATGATTTCGACAGGTTTCTTCGGCTCGATGATATTGATCTTCACATTGAGCTGGACCATCTTATTGCCATTGACAAAAGCCCAACTGACCTGACTGACATCACCTGGTTGAAGTTCTGCCGCTGGATTCGTATGTATTCGCAACATACCATCCTTAGGTGCTGTGACATTGATGACCGCTTCATTCGTCTTTGAATAGGCAATAGGATCGCCTTTGACATCAAACCAGCCTGCGTATTCATGACCTTCGGACAAAACCTCTCCTGTTGAACGTTTGACCGGGAAGAGCAGATCGGAATTTATAGAAGCGACGCCTAAGGCCTTGCAGACTGCAGCCTCGTCGAAGCTGACGGTTGACACCAGATTGCCCAAACCTGCCTCTCGCAACACTTCGCAACTCTGCGTTGCTACAATCGTCAACTTATTCTCGACCTTTACGTCTTCGTTCTTCGACTGCGTGGTTTTGCTCTCCTCCTTGCCACCAAACTGCAGGAGTGGCAATTCCGAACCCGGCGCCAGATGCGCTGTCATCCAATCCTGGTCGGAACTAGAGGTCTTAGGTCGGAACATCAACTCGAGCGAATATACTCCCGAAGCATC
>JAZRXX010000012.1:0-31867 GCA_045600485.1 Bacteroidales bacterium | reverse complement strand
GTAAAACTGGTAAAGGGAAGTAGTGTAATCCATTTTTAATTTGACCCCTCAGCCAAGACGTTTTATGGGGTCATTATTAGAAAATTTTAAGGGGTCAAACGGAAATCGGTGCGCGGGGTCAGTGCGCGGCGGATTTTCCAGTTCACTGGCACACCGTCTGGATCTTGTACTGCCAATATAAGCAATTGCTTTTTGCAAGGAGGCAGTATTAAAAGTAGTGCTCCGGACAAGTTGACAATCAACATTGGTAAGGGTGTTCGATATGGCTCTATGAGTACCGCTTTTTCGGAGTTCTATGATGCTCGTGACCGAGGTGCAAAACTGAACGCTCCTTTGCAAATGAATGACGACGGTGTGTATGAAATCTACGATTTGAGTGACTACTACTGGCTCCAGCAGTTTGTCAACAAAGACGGAAAGAAAGACATCAACGTTAAACTCGTCAATGACATAGAGTGCGAGATGAGGACATTTATTGGTGATGCATATACTCCATACTGTGGCAACTTCGATGGCAATGGTCACACCATTAAGGTGTACTATTCTCAATGCGAAGAGCAAACCGGTGCTATATTTGGACATACCGGCGAGGGATGTAAGGTCTATAATCTCACAGTCAAAGGCACTATGAGGGGATCAAATCGTTTCTATGGTGGCCTTATCGGTAGAGCTATCGGTACTACGGAAATCAGGAACTGTAATGTACAGGTCAATATCATTTCATCCTACAACGGAGACAATACCCATGGCGGTTTGATCGCCATCTGTGTCGGAACTCTGACCGTCAGCAACACTCTTTTTGCTGGCTCTATCACTAGTACGTCTGGCCACAGCTGTGGCGGTATGGTAGGCTGGTTGGGTGAGGGTCAAACGGCAAGATTCTATGATTGTGCGGTATGTGCCACCTTCGACCTCAACACGACCAGTGGATCTGCGACCTTCAGCCGTTCTGGTGGAACCGTCATTTGTACAGATTGCTACTACACGAATCTGTTGGGCAGAACTGATGGCACTACTAAAATCAGCGCAGATGAGGTCACCAATGGTAACTTGTGCTATAAGCTCAATGGTAAATCCTCCAGCAACACGACATGGCGTCAGAATCTGGGTTCAAATGGCGACGCGACACCTGTATTGGACCCTTCACACAAGATGGTGCTTTCCGGAAATGTGGCAAGTGCTGGTAATAATACATTCTACAACGATATAAACACAAACAACGGATGGTTTGTAATCAACAACAAAGAAGATTATTATGCCCTTGCTCACATCGTTAATAGCAAGGTTATGCCTGGTCCGTATTATGTTATACTGGATGCAGATATCGATTTGGGAAAACAATCTGTTGCAATCGGCACCTTTGACGCTCCGTTCAGCGGCGGATTCGAGGGTAACGGTCATAGTGTGACATTGAACATTAATAATGACCTGAAGTATCAAGGCCTTATCGGATGTTGCGATGGTCAAACTTTGATAAATAATGTGAAGATGAAGGGCTCCGTGAAGAGCAACCAGTATGCCGGACTTGTGGGCGGTTGTATCGGTGGCTATTTGTACGTCTATTATAGTACCAACTATGCTGATGTGACCACCACAAGCACCAGTAACGGCAATGCAGCGGGCATAGTGGGTGTGGTAATGGATGGATGTCAGCAAGTGTACATTGAGAGCTGCTTGAACGCAGGAAACATCAATGGTGTTGAAGCAGGTGGCATCTCAGGTTGGTGTCATAACGGATTTGTCTACAACTGCCTTAATGTAGGTAATGTGACAGGTACAAATTCAAATCCCTTTGCACGCGGCACCAGTTATCCTTATGTCAAGAACTGCTATTATATCGACACTTCCTCATATCCAGGTGTGGTTCCGATCGGTTTAACCCCAGCCAGTGTCGAAATACTTAAATCTGGCAGTATCGCCTATCAACTCAATGAGGGAAGAGAGCAGCCAGTATGGTTCCAGACGTTGGGCGAGGATGCTTATCCTGTAGTTGACCCTTCGCATGGTACAGTATATTACGGCTATACAGATTGCACGGCATCTGAGCAGATCTATAGCAATGAGCAATTGCATACAGAACCGGGCCATACCTTTACGGTAGCAAATAGTACATGTATTCATTGTGATGCTGCCAATCCAGATTACATGACTCCTGTCAATGGTTGGTACGAAATCGGGACAGCCAAGCAGTTGGAGTGGTTCATGGCTTACGTCAATGAAGCTGATCCTTCGGCTAAGGCCAAACTGACAGCCGACATTGAAGCCAACGATATCGTCTGGAGTCCAATCGGAACGATTGATAGACCATTTGCAGGCACATTCGATGGACAGGGATTCACAATCAATGGATTGAAATACACCGATTACAGAGGTGAATGCTCGGGTATGTTTGGCAAGACGGGTCCTACGGCTCTGATTAAGCATCTTACACTCAAGGATTGCAAATTCGGTAATAATAACAAATATGTCGGAAGTTTCTGTGGTTGGAATGAAGGCACTCTCCAGAACTGCCTCAACCAGAATACGACTGTGTCTGGCATGAACGCAGGAGGCATCTGCGGTCGCAACAGCGGCACTATCTCTAACTGCCTCTCGACAGGCATAGTATCACGATATTGATAATAACGAAGACAATGAAGACTCTCTATAAATATATAATATGTGTCATGCTGCTCCTCGTGGGCAGTATGAATATGGTGTGGGCATCTCTATCTCAATATCCAAATTTCAATGGTGATGATAAGAACAAAGCTACATGGATTAGTACAGAAGGATGCTTTGAATTCAAACTTCTGATTCATGATGATGAAACAGGAGCATTTGGTATTAACACGAATGGTTGGGTTAAAGGTGGTGTTCTATCGGTGAATGCCATTAAAGTCGGTACAGAATCCGTAAATGGTTTTAATTTCCTGAATTTTGCAGAAAATGGTAAAAGTAAAGTCTCCTGTTCCGATCCATCAAATGGGGGTTACGGCCCTGTCTATGTAAAAAATGGTACTAATAATAGTTGGACAAAGTTAACCAGTACGACTGGTAGCTATTCAACTTATAATGAAGGGCGATTCTATTACACCACAGTTCGTTGGTATCCTAAGAAAACTATTCAAAGTGTGTATTTGGACAAGGGTAATAAGATAAAATTCCAAGCCTATTTGAAAGAATGGGCAAGAAGTAATGCTGATGGTAGGGAAAATACCTACCGTTACACAGACGATATTGAAATCACTCATAATTATTCATCATCTTTCAGTTCTAACGACTGGCAAATTGATGGGAAGTGGGGATACAACTTGTCATTGAATACAACATCTTACAAGTTTTGGAATATTGCCTATGTAACTCCAACTGGCCAACCGTCCCAGTGGGTGGAATTTTCGGCACAGGGCATTAGCACCGCAAACGTAAGTAACGGTACATTTGATTTGGCTCGATACATCACCAACAATGGAACCATCCAGATGTACACACGTGTATATCCTCACATAAATGACAGTTATAGCTCGTCGGATCCATTCTTCTACGATGTAGCGTCATCGACAATCTCCGTCAAGAACCGCACTTTGACCTGGAACGAAGTGGAAGATGGCGACATCAACTTCTACTATAATGACCAACCGGTATCTTTGACCAAAGGACAGAATGTGCCTGGAGGTGCGTATGACGTGGAAATCGGAAGTGAGTGTACGGCAACGCTATCTGCCAAATGCGACAATATACAACTGCCAAAGTCGGGTCAAAAGTTCCGATTCAATATCGACTATGGTAAGCATGTACTTGCATTGACTGGACAAAAGCACGATTGTGTTGTGGTTCCCTATGAGGCGCCAACCTGTACTGAAACTGGTAACAACGAACATTCTTATTGCCCAAAATGCACTAAGACTCTGGTTCAACCAGAGTGGTATGATGAACTTGGTCACAACTTTGAAGACCACAAGTGCACCCGCTGTGGCGATATTGATATTACTTTGGGCGCTCTCTGTGGTTACAATGAGGGAATCGTCGTCAATGGCTATAGTGCAGCTACCAATACCGCAAACCCGATTGCGAACCAGAACTTGTCAGGCGCTAAGTCTGTAAGCAGTGAGCAACTGGCGTCGGGCGAGATTGCATACAGACTCAATGAGGGCCAGGATGCTACCGTATGGTACCAGACCATCGGTGAGGATGCTAATCCAGTACTCGATACAAATAGCGAGGAGGTGTATGCCGTCGAGCACAAGGAGACATTGTACATCAATGAGGAAACTACGGTTCCAGAGTACGCACTCTATGATGGATATGAGTTTAAGACACCTGTGCCATTCTATGCTGGAAATGTTTGTTATAGCCGCACAATGCGTAGCACTTGGGGAACCATCATTTTGCCTTTCGCGGTCGATTATGCTACAGATAATGGAGATATTCAATTCTATTACCTCTCTGGCATGAACGATGATGCCCTGATCTTGTCGCAGTTTGAGGATGGCGTGATTCCTGCAGGTACTCCGATGGTTGTCAAGAAACTCGCAGAGGGTGAGGAACTGGCTGTTGAGGCTACCAATGCGGAGATTTCTGGAACATTGAGTCCGCTGGACTACAATAATCAGTTCACAACGATGTCGCTATTCGGTACATTTGTCAATCAGGCCTACGATGTAAAGAATCAGGATTCGGGTCGTCAATTCTACTACATCTCGAATAACCTGTTCTGGCATGCTACAGGAACGATTAAGTTGAATCCTTTCCGTGCCATGTTCGAGTTGATAACGACTATGGCTAATCCGTCCTTCTCTGCTTCGTCGGCACGCTTCTCAATCTGCGAGGAGGAGGACTTCGCCAATGGCATCGAATCTCTCAATTCGGACCGCGTCGAGGAGGGCACTCTCTATGATCTCAGTGGTCGCAAGACGGATGACATCAAGCAGGGAGAAGTCTATATGATGAATGGGCAGAAGGTTATTTTCAAATAAAACATTGGGCTATGAATAAGAAAAAATATATTACACCGATAGTAAACTGCATTGACATAGATTGTGAATCAATCATAGCGGACTCTTTAATCTATTCTGGTGGTGATGATGGAGGATATGGCGAACCAGAAGCACCTATACGCCGAGGTTCTGATTGGGATAATTATTTTAATCCATAAACGTAAGGAGGTTGGGTCAATCGACCCAGCCTCCTTACGTTTATTTTTGTCTTCTGCACTTCTTTGTGTTTATGTTATATTCCACAGATGCGTTTGATTTCGGCCAGTTTGTTAAGGGCTTCCATAGGAGTCATATTGTTGGGATCGAGTCCTTTGATTTCGTCTCGAATCTGACTCAGAACAGGATCATCGAGTTCGAAGATCTGGAACTGATAGCCAGCGGGAGCATTGGAATTGGAAATCTTCTCCACAGGCACATCAAGTTTACCAGTGTGCGGACCAGTCTCTCCCCCCTTGGGGGAGTTGGAGGGGGCTGTAGGGGCTTCCAACTGCTTCAATACCTCATCAGCACGCTTGACTACCTCCGGATTCATTCCTGCCAACTTAGCTACGTGAATACCGAAGCTATGTTCGCTGCCACCTGGTTTCAGTTTGCGCAGGAAGAGCACCTTGCCGGCCTCCTCGCGAACGCTGACGTTGAAGTTCTTGATACGGGAGAAAGACTTCTCCATTTCGTTCAGTTCGTGATAATGGGTGGCAAACAGCATCTTCGGGTGACCCTCAGCACGCTCATGCACGTATTCTACGATGCTCCAGGCAATCGAAATGCCATCGTAGGTTGATGTGCCACGTCCCAACTCATCAAAGAGCACTAGCGAGCGTGGAGACAGGTTATTCAGGATGTTCGATGCCTCAGTCATCTCGACCATGAAGGTCGATTCGCCTAACGAGATGTTATCGCTGGCGCCAACACGAGTGAAGATCTTATCGACAATACCGATGTGTGCGGCATCGGCAGGTACAAAACATCCGATGTGTGCCATCAGGGTGATGAGGGCCGTCTGTCGCAACAGGGCAGACTTACCTGCCATGTTCGGACCAGTAATCATCATGATTTGAGGAGACCCCTCCCCATCCCTCCCGAGGGAGGGGGATTGAGAGATTGAAACTGTCTTTCCATCTCCTCCCCTCGGGGAGGTTGGGAGGGGGTTGCTGCTTAATTGGACATCATTCGGCACGTATTGTTCGCCAACCGGCATCTGGCGTTCGATGACTGGGTGACGTCCCTGACGGATATCAATCACAAGGCTGTCATCCACATCCGGACGGACATAGTGATAACGAGCAGCCACATGACTGAAGGAGAGGAGACAATCCAGACGAGCCATCAACTGGGCATCGATCTGGATGATTGGGATGTACTCTTCGAGCGCTTTGAGCAGATCCTGATAGAGAGAACTCTCTAATGAGAGGATGCGTTCTTCGGCCGTCAGAATCTTCTCTTCGTATTCCTTCAGTTCCTGGGTGATGTAGCGTTCTGCACCTACCAGTGTCTGTTTGCGGATCCATTCTGCAGGCACCTTCTCCTTGTGTGTATTGCGGACTTCGATGTAGTAGCCGAATACGCTGTTGTATGCCACTTTGAGCGATGGGATACCGTATTCCTCCGATAGACGTTGCTGCAGAGCCAGCAGATAATCTTTGCCCGAATAGGCAATCTGGCGCAGTTCATCGAGTTCGGCATTCACGTTGGCTCGGATCACATTGCCTTTGCCGATCATTACTGGTGGTTCAGGCTCGATTTCGCGATAGATACGTTCGGCGATGCGTTCGCAGGTATTGATCTGGTCGCTGATGTTCTGCAGTTGGGGCAGATCGGCCTGCTGGCAAGCTTGCTTGATCTCCTTGAGCGATTCGAGAGCAATGCGCAGTTGCACGATTTCACGAGGCGAAACTCGTCCTACGGCAACCTTGGCCACGATACGTTCCATGTCGCCTAATCGTTTCAATCCCTCGCAGATGGTATCAGCCATCTCTGGATCGCGGAAGAAGTATTCCACCACATTCAGTCGTTCACGGATGCTTTCGGCATGTATCAAGGGGAAAAGTACCCAACGATGCATCAGTCGTCCGCCCATAGGGGTGACTGTATCGTCGATGACATTGAGCAGGGAACGTCCACCTTCGTTCATTGGATAAACCAGTTCGAGACTTCGTACTGTGAACTTATCGAGACGCATGTAGGCCTCGTTGTCGATGCGACGGATTGAAGTGATATGTCCGATGTTCTTGTGCTGGGTGGCATCCAGATAACGGAGGATAGCGCCTGCCGAAGTGATAGCCAGATACATCTCGTCGATGCCGAATCCCTTCAGGTTCTGGGTGTGGAACATGTCCATCAGCCCACGACGAGCATTATCGTAGCTGAAATAGTAGTCATCCAGTTCGTAGCAATAGGGATTGGAAGTGAAATGTTCCTGGTAGGCAGATTTCATTCCCTTCAGGAAAAGCATCTCCTTTGGGGCGTAGTTGCCAATCAGCTTGTCAATATAGTCGTAGGTGCCTTCGGCGGCGAGAAATTCACCCGTTGAGAGATCCAAGAGGGAAAGACCGACAGCCCCACTTGAAACTTTGCCTCCTGAAACTTTGGAACTGCCAAAGGTTACTGCAGCGAGGAAGTTGTTTTCGCGGGCATTGAGTACATTATCGCCTGTGGCTAAACCTGGAGTAATCAGTTCGGTTACACCACGTTTGACGAGTTTCTTGGTCAACTTTGGGTCTTCCAGTTGTTCGCAGATGGCAACGCGTTTTCCTGCTCTGACGAGTTTAGGCAAGTAGGTGTCTAAGGCATGGTATGGGAATCCTGCAAGAGGACTTCCAGCCCTGGCGGTTAACGTGATTCCCAATATATCGTGTGCTGTTTGGGCATCTTCGCAGAAGGTCTCGTAAAAATCACCTACACGATACAGAATAACTGCATCGTGGTACTTCTGTTTCAACTCGAAGTACTGTTTTAATAGTGGAGTATCTTTTGGATCTGATGCTTTTGCCATAGAACTAGAATTTTTATTGATTTATAATAGTTTGAGATCAAGAATTATCACGTTATTCAAGATTTTATTAACAATCAAGAATTAGAGAATTAGAGAATTCCTATTATTGCAATGTATTCTTGAAAAGGAATAATAATCAAGAATTAGAGAATTATTACCAGTGGACACAAGTTTTGAATTAAAGAGAATTTGTGAACCCCGCATCTGGATGCTTACTTGTAATTCTAATAAAATTCCCAAGTCTAGCAGTTGCAATCATTGAGAAATTCACTAATTCACTAATTCTTGATAAAAAATTACTTGATCCGATGAAGATAATCAAGAATTGTTCATAACTTGCTTAATTGATGTTTGGAGTCGGACGAAGATGCCAACTGTTTGGATACCATTTGTACTGCAAACTTTTAGCTCCAAAGTTAAATATGACACCTAATTCATGATTGCCGACATGCAAATAATTGATGATTTGTGCTTCAAATTCTCCGTAAATTTCAGACACGGCTTTGATTTCTATTCCTATCTTATCCCAGCAAAAGAAATCATAATAAAAATCATGAGCAAGCACTACGTTGTGGTAGGTCAACGATATGTGCTTTTCGCGTACATAAGGAATGTTATTCTCCTTCAGTAACACTTCAAAAGCGTCTTGATATACCTTCTCTTTGAACCCACAACCAAGTTCCTTGTGTAGTTGAAATGCCAATCCCTGAAGGATTTGACTTTCTTTTTGATAGATATATGCCATACAATAATTCTCTAATTCCCTAATTCTTGATAATAAAAAACTAGATTAGAAAGAATGAAGGCTTTTCTTGAAATTCTTGAAGAACTCCCAGATAACCAAGCCGGTGGTGACAGCAACATTCAGGGAGTGTTTGGTGCCATATTGAGGGATTTCAAGGCAACCGTCGCACATATCGACAACAGATTGCTGGACACCCTTCACTTCATTGCCCATCACAACTGCATATTTCATCAGGTTATGGTTGTTCCCTTTGGTCACGTCCCCTTCGGGGTTATCGTTAGGGTTATTATATGGCTCGAAAGTGTTCAACATCGTGCTTCCTTGGCATTGCTCGATAGCCATCACTTTATAGCCATTGGCCTGAAGTTCATGGACAGCCTCATGGGTATCGGCAAAATAGCGCCAATCGACAGAATCTTCAGCGCCAAGAGCCGTCTTGTGTATCTCCATGGATGGAGGAGTAGCTGAGATGCCACACAAATAGATGCTCTCCACACGGAAAGCATCACTTGTACGGAATACCGATCCGATGTTGTTAAGCGAACGGATATTATCCAGTACAATGATCAACGGCATCTTTTCTGCTTGCTTGAACTCTTCAGTTGAGATTCTGCCCATTTCGAGCATGGTAAGCTTTTTCATATCTATATTCTATTTTGACGGTGCAAAGTTACTGTTTTCCGGTGTGATTTCCAAATTTTCAGGACACAAACTGAGATTCTTTCTAAAAGAAAACCCTCACAGATATAACTCTGCGAGGGTAAGCGTTATTTGTTTAATAGGGCGATGACGGATTGTAGGTCGATGGTGAGTTGGGACTTCAGTTCTTCGAGCGAATTCATACGCCTTTCGTCTCGTATTCTTTCGGTGATTTCAAGTGAAAGCAGTTGTCCGTACAAGTCGCCAGAAAAACCAACCAGATGTGCCTCGACCGACAGATCATGATGATTGGCATCTACGGTCGGCCGATATCCGACATTGACCATGGCAGGAAAGCGTTGTCCATCGGACAAGGTAGCCCAAGCTCCATATACACCAGCTTCAGGCAACTGTCCATGAAGTTGTTCGACGCACAGATTGGCGGTTGGATAGCCCAACTGACGTCCCAACTGCCTGCCATGTACTATGGTACCAGCTATGACCATATTAATATCATTCAACTGAAAACTGAAAACTAAAAACTGAAAACCAATCAGAGTCCCTTCATGAGGTTAACCATCTCGATAGCTGAGATCATAGCATCGGCACCCTTGTTGCCTGCTTTGGTACCAGCGCGCTCGATAGCCTGTTCGATGCTATCGGTAGTCAAGATGCCGTTGAGGACAGGACGGCCAGATTTCATGCCAGCAGTAGCAATACCCTTGGCAGATTCGTTGGCTACCATGTCGAAATGAGGAGTAGCACCACGAATCACAGCGCCCAAACATACTACAGCATCATACTTGCCAGATTCTGCCATCTGCTGAGCTACGAGAGGAATCTCGAAAGCACCAGGTACATAAGCAAGGGTGAGGTCATCGCTCTTGCCACCATGACGGACAAAGCAATCCTCTGCACCACCAATGAGGCGATCGACGATAAAGTCATTGAAACGTGAGGCAACAATACCAATCTTCTGACCTTCGGCGGTCAGGTTTCCTTCAATCTTCTTCATAATAGACCCACCCCCGAACCCCTCCCTTAATGGAGGGGAGTAGTTAGAAAGTGCCCCGCGAGGTGGGATAGCGGGAATATGGTTAATAATTAATAGACAAAAACATTGTACTTATCCTTCCTGCTCAATGGGAGGTGGTCTTTAGATCCTTCAGGTGCAGCAAGTGTCCCATCTTGGCATACTTGGTGTACATGTAGAACTCATCCTTCTCGTTGCAGGTCATCTCGATTGGTTCGCGATCCACAATCTTGATGCCAAAGCCACCCAAACCATCGATCTTGGCAGGATTGTTGGTCATCAGAATCAGATCGTGAATACCGAGGTCTGCGAGGATAGAGGCACCTGTACCATATTCGCGCAGGTCAGCGGCAAAACCTAAAGCCAGATTAGCCTCGACGGTATCCATGCCTTGATCCTGCAAGGCATAGGCACGCAGTTTGTTGATCAAACCAATACCACGGCCCTCCTGACGCAGGTAGAGCAGTACGCCTCGTCCACGTTCTTCGATGCGACGCAAAGCTTCGGCCAACTGTTCACCACAATCGCAACGCAAGCTACCAAAGGCATCGCCAGTCAGACACTCAGAGTGAACACGGCAGAGGACAGGTTCAGGAGTTGTGACATCGCCCTTGACCAAAGCCACATGATGCTCGCCGGTCACTTCGTTGATGTAGCCGTATGCCTTGAAGGTACCATACTTGGTTGGCAGTTCGGCAACCGATACCTGCTTGACCAGTTTCTCTGTGTTGCGACGATAAGCGACCAGATCAGCAATCGTAATCTTGACCAGATTATGCTTCTCGGCAAACTGTAGCAGTTCGGTGGTACGCATCATGGTACCATCCTCGCGCATGATTTCGCAACAGAGGCCACATTCCTTCAATCCTGCCAGACGACACATATCGACGGTAGCTTCGGTGTGTCCGGTGCGGACCAAGACGCCACCCTCGCGAGCTTGCAATGGGAACATGTGTCCTGGACGACGGAAGTCACCTGGTTTGACGCCATCGGCCACAGTAGCACGGGCGGTAATGCCTCGTTCAACGGCTGAGATACCTGTCGAAGTCGAGATATGATCGATGCTGATGGTGAACGCTGTGAGATGGTTGTCACCATTGTTGGCACACATCTGTGGCAGATTCAACTGCTCGCAGATCTGGCGGCTCATAGGCATACAGATCAAACCTTTGGCTTCGGATGCCATCAGATTGACATTTTCGGTAGTAGCAAACTCGGCGGCACAGATCAAGTCACCTTCGTTCTCGCGATCAGGATCGTCGATGACCAAGATACATTGGCCAGCCTTGATGGCCTCAATGGCCTCTTCGATTGTATTGAATTTGTTCATTTGTTCATTTGTTCTTTTGTTGTTTTGTTCTTTTGTTATAGAAAACCGTTTCGAGCCAACTTCTCCATGATGTCAGGAGTACTTGAAGGTGCTACGCCCAACAGTTTTTCTACATATTTAGCAATGATGTCGTTTTCGAGATTGACACAGTCACCCACACGAGCGTTGTGCAAAGTGGTAGCAGCTTGTGTGTGGGGGATGAGCGAGACGGCAAAAGAGCGTTCATCAACACGAGCCACGGTAAGTGAAACTCCCTGGATGGTGATGCTGCCTTTCTCGATAATGTAGCGAAGCAGACGGCTGTCGCACTCTACGGTCAACCAAAGGGCGGTGTCATCCTGTCGTCGGTCGGATATACGACCTGTACCATCGATGTGACCCGAGACGATGTGTCCGCCGAGTCGTGTCTGCAGCGACAAGGCTCGTTCCAGATTTACAGGGCTACCGGCTTTTAATTCTCCAAGGGCTGTACGCTGTACGGTTTCTGGCATGACATCGGCTGTGAACCCATGACCAGTAAGGCTGGTCACGGTCAGACAGACACCATTGGTAGCAATGCTGTCGCCTACTTGTGTACCCTCCATCACGAGGTTGGCTTCTACTTCGAGCGTGAAACTCTTAGCTCCACGGTGCATGGACTTGACATGTCCGACTTCTTCGACTATACCTGTAAACATAAAGACCCTCTCTGCCTATTTTTTGATACAATGAATCAGGATATCCTCTCCTATTTGATCTACTCCGATTGTTTTTAATTGGAGTGCATCGCACAAACGGGCGAATCCTTGACCTTCGACGGGTGTTTTGGCTTCAGCTCCTCCAACCAGTTTCGGAGCAATGAAGGCATAGACTTCGTCAATCAGTCCTTCACGCAGGAAAGCTTCGTTGATGATGCCTCCACCCTCGATGAGGATGCTGTCAATTTTCGCTTCGCCTGCACGTTGGAGCATCTCGTCCAAAGAAGAGCATTGCCAGGTCTCAACCCCTGCATTGTTAAGCGTCGGGATAGTGCTGCTGTCGGCTTCCTGATAAACGACGATTGTTCGTGATTCGTTCGCTGTTCTCACTAATTGGCAATCCAAAGGAATACGCAGATGTCTGTCCATTACGATACGGATCGGATTGCGTGCTGAGGGTTCTCCTTCGATGCGTGTGTTGAGCATCGGATCATCGGTCAATACGGTACCTATGCCACAAAGGATGGCGGTGTGTGCTTTGCGCAGACGATGTACTCGCTGGCGGGAGTTGGTTCCACTAATCCATTGGCTGTCGCCAGTATGGGTACAGATTTTGCCATCGAGCGTCATGGCATATTTGGCTACTATCCAAGGACGTTTTGTTGTGATGAAACGCAAGAAAACACGATTCTGGAATTTCATCTCCTGAGCCAGTTCTGATTCCTGATCAATCACTTCGACTTCGATGTCGGCATTCTTCAGAATTTCGATGCCTTTGCCTGCCACCAATGGATTAGGATCGAGCAACCCTACCACTACACGGGCAATCTTGTGTTCGATGATGGCTTCGGTGCAGGGAGGTTGTTTGCCGTGATGGCAACAAGGCTCGAGCGTGACGTACATCGTTGCACCTACGCAATCTACCCCTCGGGTATCGGCATCGCGGAAGGCATTCCGTTCGGCATGCAGATCGCCATATCGTGCATGATAACCTTGTGCTACCACGCAATCATCGCGTACAATGAGAGCACCGACCAATGGGTTAGGGTTGACCGCACCCTCACCACACTGAGCCAACGTCATTGCACGACGCAAGAATTCTATGTCTGTACTATTTATCATATTAAACCATTCTTCCATCCAGACTTTACTGTCGGTACCGGAGTTACACCGGTTCATGGCCAAAAGGCCTAGCGGACTTTACCGCCGATCGGGAATTACACCCTGCCCTGAAGAGTTTTGTGATGCAAAGATAAGCGATTTGGGAACTGTTTCAAACAGATGAATGGCATAATCGGCTTATGCCTGCTCAAAAAGGATTCTTTCGAGTAGAAACGGCAAGCCAAGTTGACATTTTTTTGCGCAATCTGCTCCTAAATATCAGCGCTCGATTGAAAAGTAATGCAAAACTTGTATATGTTATTTAATTGGAGTAACTTTGCGCGCAATCTAATAAAATGTAAATAATAATTTAATCAAAAATAATAAACAGTTATGTCAAAGAAAGCTCTTCTGCTCATCCTCGATGGTTGGGGATGTGGCGACGGTTCTAAGTCCGACGCAATTGCAAGTACTCCAACCCCATATTGGGATTCACTCATCGCAAACTATCCTCATTCACAGCTCCGTACCGATGGTCTGAACGTAGGTCTTCCTGCTGGTCAGATGGGTAACTCGGAGGTAGGCCACATGAACATTGGTGGTGGTCGTGTCGTCTATCAGGATCTTGTCAAGATCAATATGGCTTGCGAGGATGGCAGCATCGCTCAGAACAAGGAGATCGTAGGTGCTTTTGAGAATGCTAAGAAGGGTGGTAACATCCACTTCATGGGTCTTACCTCAACTGGTGGTGTTCACTCAAGCCTTGCTCACTTGCTCAAGCTCATCGATATTGCTAAGTCTTATGGTCTGGAGGGTCGTACCTTCATTCACGCTTTCATGGATGGTCGTGATACTGATCCAAAGTCTGGTAAGGGCTTTATTGAGACCGTTGCCAACCACTGTAAGGAGGTTGGTTGTGGTGAGATCTCTTCTATTACTGGTCGTTTCTATGCTATGGATCGTGACAAGCGTTGGGATCGTATCAAGAAGGCTTACGATCAGCTTACTGCTGGTGTTGGTGCACAGTATGCTTGTCCTGTTCAGGCAATGGAGGACAGCTATGCTGCTGGTGTAACTGACGAGTTCGTTGAGCCAGCTGTATTGGCTAAGGATGGCAAGGTAGTTGGTACTATTCAGCCAAACGATACCGTTATCTTCTTCAACTATCGCAATGACCGTGCCAAGGAGATTACAGCTGTCCTCACTCAGGAGGATATGCCAGCAGAGGGCATGAAGACCTTGCCTCTCTACTACTGCACCATGACTCCATACGATGCTAAGTTCCAGGGCTTGCACATCCTCTTCCCTAAGGAGAATGTTGAGATGACCTTGGGTGAGATTGTCAGCAACGCTGGCAAGAAGCAGCTTCGTATCGCTGAGACCGAGAAGTATGCACATGTAACCTTCTTCTTCAATGGTGGTCGTGAGGCTGAGTATGAGGGTGAGAACCGTATTCTCGTCCCTTCACCAAAGGTTGCTACCTACGATCTGCAGCCAGAGATGTCTGCCTTGATCGTAAAGGACAAGCTTGTTGATGCTATCAAGACTCAGCAGTTCGACTTCATCGCTTGTAACTTCGCCAATGGTGACATGGTAGGCCACACAGGTATCTATCCAGCTATCCAGAAGGCTGTTGAGACCATCGATGTATGCTGCCACGACGTTTGTGAGGCTGCTAAGGAGAATGGCTATGAGGTAATCATCATCGCTGACCATGGTAATGCAGATTACTGCATCAACCCAGACGGTACACCAAACACAGCTCACTCTTTGAATCCTGTTCCATGTGTTTACATCACCGAGAACAAGGCTGCTAAGGTTGCCGATGGCCAGTTGTGTGACGTTGCTCCAACTATCTTGAGCATCATGGGCATTGCTCAGCCAAAGGAGATGACTGGCAAGAACCTGATTGGTTAATTGAAGGTTTTGCGCATGTTGCAAACTACCTTTCGAACAAAGATAACAATTCTACTCGTAAGCATCCTGGCGCTGTTGGCAGTGCCAGGATGTGACGATTACAATACCGACGTGCTGGGTGCGAAGTTTTCGCCACTCAACTCGTTGGTATCTCCTTTTGTGCATGCTGTCTATGTGGAATACAATGATGGTGGTGTACGTATTTGGGGGCCGAATGCCGATTTGGTTACTGCTCAAATGGATGGTGCCTATCTGACTATTACCTCCGACGATGATAGCCTTGCTTTGGTTGTCTATGGTAATGTGATGGGGAAAGATACTATGAACCTGCATTCCGGTCAGCTCAAAATAAATATGGATCGTGACTTCGCTCTTTATTTGAGTGGGTTGACGCTTCATTCTGATCAAGGACCTGCCATCGAAGTCCAAGCCGATGAACATATTTGTTATTTGGTTGTTGCCCGTAACAGTGTTAACCATTTGTCTGATACTCTTTACGCAACTCAATACAAGAATGGATCGATTCAGGAGGCTGATGGGTGTCTGTTTGTGAGTGGCCAGCTGTATATGGATGGTACCGGCACATTGAACATTCATAATGTGGCTCAGCCACGCTATGATGCAGACTTGGGTGATTCCATCTTTACTCATGCCCTCTATGCACGAGGTGGGTTGATCTGCAATTATGGACTTACAGCATCATTAACATCCAAATATGGCGATGCTATTCACACCGCAGGAGCTGAGGTAAAATTGGTGAAAGGAACATGGAATCTTTATCCAGGTCGAGACACTATCAATACCGAAGAGGCGGGATTTACGATTGGAGAATTGGCCAAAGTTTATGTCAACGATTCAATCCTCACTCTTCCGATTGATTCCATTCGTTAATAGGGATTGCGGTGGGTTGTTTTAATCCTCGTTCTTTGTTCGGACATGGATTTTTTTTAGAAGACGCAGACGGTAGGTGGCCTTGGTGCCACCTTTTGTTATGCTTGTCGAGCTGGCAGCAAGACTGAAGGTGTGGAGCGCATCGTTGCATAGATATCGTAGATTGTCGCCATCGGTATCTGTAAGGCTCCACACGGGCAGATAATACTCTGACAGTACATTATTGAGGATCGAAACACGATCGCCAGCATAGAGGCTCCGTAGAGCGTAAGCCTCTTCTTTGGTTGGAATGTGCCAGCGACTTATGCGACCAGAAAGGGTTCCTCCCTCTTGGTAGGTCGAAGCAATTTCGTTTGCCTCATTGCTGAAGAAGGAGGAATTGGCAGAATGGATATTTTCCCATTCATTGATACTGATTAACCAGAGATCAGCTTCGTTGTCATCACTTTTTTCCTGATAGGCGATGACGTGACCATCCCAGATACCCGGTACTTTTGGCATCGAAGACAGCAGGAGTGTGTCCTCTTTGGCTAAGCCTTGTGTCCGGCTTGGATCGATAAGAATATCGTTGGCCAAAAGACCAGTAGGAGTGGGCTTCAATTCATATTTATAGCCTGCCTGAAGAGGATAGGGAAGGATGTAGCCGTAGTTGAGTGTCGAATCGGTTCGTACAATTTCCATACTGACAACCGTATTGGTTCCTTGTCCTGGGAAAAGATGAAAAGGACCAGCTGTCCAGGTATTGTATTTCTTATCACAAGAGAGGGTGAAGGTTTTGGGTTCATCGTAACTTGCTTGCATGTTCACTTTGGTGTAAAGGGAACTCAACTGTAGAGAGACTTTTCTGGTAAGTGAGGGAAGTCCGTTGCTAACAATAGAGATCTCGGCTGTTTGTGGCATCATTTGCAGATTGGCTCGAGCCGTTTCGGAGGCTAAAGTAACATCTGCTTCTCCCATATAGAGCGCTTCCAATGGGAGAGATTGCGTGGAAAACGAAATTTGCGATTCCAGATTGAAGGAACTGGGCAGGTTGTAGTACGACGTACCAGAAAGCGCCACAATGCGATAATTGCCCCATACCAAAGGGAGTGACATTGTTGGATTTTCGGACGTAAGAGTTCTGTCTTTTTGTCGGTTCCCTTCGCTGTCGAAGATTAACAGATTGATTGGATATGATATCTGAGACGAAGAAAAGACAGAAATCTGCAGTTGGCAGGTTTTGCCTGTTTTCTCTTTGTCTTTTTTCGTACTCTGTGTTTCTTCAACCGGCTCATAGCAAGCCGGAAGGAGAAGCAGCATCAGTAAATATAAAGAGTATTTCATCGTATTAGTGGAGTGTTTGTGTTAGAGATTGTCGATGAAGTATTGAGCGATCCTGGTAAGCAGATGCACACGATCCTTACCACGCACATTATGCGGGTGGTTGGCATAGAGCATAAAGTCGGGGTAAGTGCCTGCTTCGACCGAATTCTTGAGGAACTGAATAGACATCTGTGGCACGACTGTATCATCCTGGTCATCGTGGATGATGAGCAACTTGCCTTTCAGTTTGTCTGCCTGTTTGATGAGGCAGTTTTTTTCGTAACCTTTGGGATTATCTTCAGGTGTACCCATGTATCGTTCTCCATACATTACCTCATAACGGCTCCAGTCGAGCACGGGGCCACCACAGACACCCACCTTGAAGATGTCGGGATAGTTCAGTTTGAGGTAGGTGGTCATAAAACCGCCATAACTCCAACCATACACACCAATGCGATCTGCGTCGATATACGAGCGTGACTTGAGCATTTCTACACCTTTCAGTTGGTCAGCTGCTTCTGTTTCTCCCAAATTGTGCCAGATGGCTTGCTCAAATTCAAGGCCTCGATGTGCCGATCCTCTGCCATCGACAGTCAATACAGCGTAACCTCGTTGTGCCATGTAGCAATCCCACCCCGGCAATCCATGATCAAGACCTTCTGTTACCAATTGTGCATGAGGACCATTATAGACATAGATGATGGCTGGATACTTCTTTTGTTGCGTAGTATCAAGATCGAGTGGTTTGGTCAGTCGATAATAGAGTTCGGTCACGCCATCGGCAGCCAGGATGGTTCCAAACTCTACCTCTGGACGGCTATAATTCTCAAACGGGTTAGGAGCGATGTAGAGAACATTGCGTTTCTTGCTCTGCAAATCGATCAGTTGGCAGACACGAGGGATAAAGGCATTGCTGTAAGTGTCATATACTTCGGTAAAGTCTTTGTTGAACTTCACCCGATGATTGCCTTGCTCAGGGGTGATACACGTGATATTGCCATTCTTCAGTGTGAGACTATAGAGATGGCTTTCGCGTGGATCAAATTCGGTCGAGGTAAAATAGAGTGACTTGGCCAATGAGTCAGCACCAAACAACTGAGTTACTTCGAACTTACCCTTAGTCAGTTGCTTGCTTTTCAAACCACGATAGGTGTGATAGAGCTTCTGAGGTTTGGCCGAAGCATATGGCTGTTTAGTAGAACTGAAGTCTATACCTTCTATATTATATAGGTATAGATGATCCCACCCGTCGCGTTCATCCTGCCAGATGAACTGGCTGTTGCTTCCTGGTAGGAAATAGAGAGGGTGTTCCGGTTCAACGTATTTCTCTGCCTTTTCGCTGAAGAGTGTAGCCAGATAATTGCCCGTAGAGACGTCATAGACGTTCAACTCCATATAGTTCTGCTTTCTGTTCAACTCTGCGACAAAGATCTGTTTTCCGTCTGGACGCCATGAAACGCATGTCAAATAATGTTCCGGATCATTGAGCGATGCTTCATCGTCAGTGTCATGATTAGGTTTGTCGTTGGTTTTCAGGTAGAGGGTTTTGCGACTCTTGGTATCATAAATGCCCAACGTAACCTGATGACTGGTCATACCAGCCATCGGATACTTACGCCATTTGACAGTTGCCTCGCGATCATCGGTTTGTACCAAAGGATAACTCTGTACCATCGATTCGTCCATGCGGTAGAAGGCAAGTTTGCGATTGTCCTTGCTCCAGAACATACCGCCATCGATACCGAATTCATTACGATGCACGGATTCTCCGTAAACGACGCCTTTCTCTTTCTTGGGAAGTTGGTTACGCCAGATTTCTTCCAATTCTGCGATTGGAGATTTCTCGTTGGCAATCGACTCTGTTTCCTCTTTTTTCTCGGGCAATGTGAACTCAAATTTACCCTCCTTGTTCCAACGGGTATTCAGCAACGACTTGGCGTACAGATAATCCGGTGAGCCAGGAGTTAGCTGGGACATCGTGAGAAGTTTCTTGTTGTCGGTTGCTAAAGTTGTTGATGCTAAAAGCATGACCAGAAGGGTAAATTTGAGTTTCATATATTCAATAGGCGATGATCAAAGTTTTATTTGTTGTCGTTGCTGAGATCGAGCACATGTTTGCTCATATCGAAATCGGCCGAGAACATCGGACGGTTTGGATCGTATTCACGACGCTTGCGTGGTGCACGTGGCTTTTCGGCACCCTCTGCCTCCTTCTTGAATGGCTTCTTGTCACCCTCCTTCTTGAAAGGTTTCTTGCCATCCTTGTTGAAAGGCTTGCGATCACCCTTGGCAAATGGTTTCTTGTCACCCTCCTTGCGGAATGGCTTCTTCTCCTTATCGTCGGCAGACTTGGCCGAGATAGAGCCATCCTTATTCACCTTGTAGCTACGTTCGGTGCCGCTGTCTTTGGTACGACGAGGCTTGCGATCCTCCTCCTTCTTGAACTTACGCTCCTTGTCGAAAGGCTTCTTGTCGCCATCACGACGAGGTTTCTTGTCACCGAACTTCTTATGCTGATGCTCGAACTTCGAGTCCTCCTTCTCGTCGGCAGATTTCTTGTCCAAAGCCTTGCCACCAGCACGGAATTCATCGAACTTGCCGCTGAAGAGCTCGTATTTACGCAACTGACAGTCGATGCCGCCATTGTTCAGGTCAATCTTGATTGATGGCTTGAGGCCGATGTAGTCAAATGGCTCGGCTTCGACCTTCTGACCGGTACGAGGATCCTTGACCGTTACCTTCTCTTCGCTCGAGATGATCCATGCCTCTGCACCCTGGAACTGCTTCTTCAATACAGAGCCTACCATGCGGTAGAAGGTAGGTACATCGGTAAAGAGACGTTTGCCGTAAGGTGGGTTGGCAATGACCATCAATCCAGGAGCCTCCTGTCCTTCGGCCTTGAGTTGCTGAACATATTCACTCTGTGGAGCCTGTTTTGTATCTTCGAAGTCGCGTACCTCGAGGGTGATGTACTTCGAAAGACCTGCAGCACGTACGTTCTCACGGGTAGCTTCGATGGCCACCTTCGATACATCGGCACCGAAGATGTGGAACTTGAACTCACGCTCCTGGCTGTCGTCGTCATAGAGGTTCTGCCACATCTCTTCGTCGAAGGCCATGTCTCCGACTGTCCAACGCTGGAAACCGAAGTTCTTGCGGTACAAGCCTGCAGGAGTGTTGGTGGCGATCAATGCAGCTTCGATCAGGAAGGTGCCTGAACCACACATTGGGTCAAAAAGGTCACGCTGACCATCCCAACCAGCCTTAAGCAGGATGCCTGCTGCCAGAACCTCGCTGATAGGAGCATCGGTGAGCTGTTCCTTGTATCCACGCTTGTAGAGAGGTTCACCGCTGGCGTCCAATGAGATTTGGCAATCGCTCTTACCACCATTGGCCATAGCTTCGGCAGTATCGGCAATGTGGAGGTTGAGCTGCACGTCGGCGCTGGCAACAGCCACCTTTGGACGTTTCATGTTATGCTCCACGAACCAGTCGCAGATAGCGTCCTTGGCACGATAGATGGCATAACGGGAGTTACGGAAGTTCTCGCTGAAGATAGTGTTGTCGATGGCGATGGTTTGTCCCTCGGCAACATACTTTGACCAGTCGATGGCCTTGATGCAGTTATAGAGTTCATCAGGATCACCGGCTTGGAACTTTTCTACTGGTTTCAATACGCGGAGTGCGGTACGGAGCCAAAGATTGGCTTTGTAAAGTAATTCTTTGTCGCCCACAAAACTAACCATGCGGGTTCCGACGATGATGTTGACACCTCCCAGTGTCTCGATCTCTTTGGCCAGGATCTCCTCGAGGCCAGCCAATGTTTTGGCTACAATCTGAAATTTATCCATATAATCTATTTGGGTATATTGCTATCTTTATAATCTTTTTCTCTTATTATTTGGTCAAGGGTTGCGACGGATCTTTATAGAATAGTTTGGTGTTGGCAGGCACATCGCGTGTAACCCAGAGGTTGCCGCCAATGGTTGAACTTTCGCCAATAGTGATACGTCCCAGAATAGTGGCGTTGGCATAAACCACTACGTTGTCGCCCAAGATAGGGTGACGTGCAATGCCTTTGACAAGCGATCCGTCTTCCTCCTGTGGGAAATTCTTGGCACCCAGAGTAACACCCTGATAGAGCGTGACATTGTGTCCAAGAATAGCTGTGGCTCCAATCACGACGCCAGTGCCATGATCGATGGCAAAGGAATGTCCGATGGTGGCACTTGGGTGGATGTCGATGCCCGTCTCGCTGTGTGCCAACTCTGTAATCATACGGGGGATGAGTGGACAATCAATCACATCCAGCGCATGGGCAATGCGGTAGTTCGTGATGGCTCTCATGCCTGGATAACAGAGAATCACTTCTCCTAAGTTATGAGCAGCCGGGTCATTACGATACATGGCAACAACGTCTGTGGCCAACAATTCACGAAGCTCTGGCAGTTGCTCTACGAACTTCTTGGCACGGCGAACGGCTGCATCGCGAACTACTTCCTGCTCGACAAAATCTTCGCCATTGGTAAATGCCAATCCAGCCATGATCTGCTTGACCAGTTTCTCGTAGAGTCGCTCTACACCGACACCAATGTGATATTGGAGTGCTCCGTTGAGTACAGATTTGCCATAGTATCCCGGAAAGAGGACACTACGGCATATCTCCACAATATCGCGGAGTTCCTGTACCGAGGGGAATGGAACCCCCTCGATGCCATAATGATGTAATTCGCTGTTCGAGATGTCGCTCAGTTCAGCGATGGTCTTGTCAAAGTTATGCACAAGAGTTTTAATTTTTATTATCAAGAATTAGTGAATTAGAGAATTCAGGAGTGTTGACCAATTCATTCAAAATAAGAACTATTAGGAAAATTCACAAATTCACTAATTCTTGATCACTCGCTTGTCCTGCATAATATGATAATTTGTAATCATAATTTTCAAGACTAAGTAATTCTCTAATTCTTGATTATTATCTTCTGAAACTTATACGAAAATTACTTGATTCCGTACTTCTTCTTCAAATCCTTGCTGATGGCATTCTTGTTGACCACATAGTTGAGGGTCTTGGCTGCAAGGTACTCTGGAGTCATGTACCAGATACCGTTGTACTTACCGGTCTTGCCCCAGCTGTTCTTGATCATGTAGTATTTGTTGCCCTCCTGATCCTTAGCGATACCGAAGAGGTGCATGCCATGATCGTCGCCTGTATCGAAGTTATCGTAGCCACGCTGACGGCTCTCTGCAGTAACCTGCTTCTGGGGGAGTGGCTTCTTGCTGATCTCCTTGCCCTTGGCGCTACGATCCAACTTCAACCAACGTGCCTGGTCAGCACCTGGAGCATCAGGAGCAGTCATGTCTGGATAAACAGCCAAACCATCACGAGTGAAACCCTCTTCGCTCACGTCGCCACCCCAAAGTACGGTATAACCTGCCTTGATGGCGTCATCAACGATCTGCAGGAAGTCTGCCAACTCCAGGTTCAGGCTCTCGCCCCAACGCCAGTTGTCCTGTACCTCGATGATGAAACCATGACCGAGGTTAGCTCCGGTTGAGTATGGGTGATGGGTGAAGCTGGTGAGGCTTACATAGTCGTCGGCATCCAACTTGGTGCTGGCAGCAAAGGTCATTGGGGTGTATTCCTTGCCCTCGAAGGTGAACTTCTCAGGAGCCTTGCCCAAATAGATTTCGTGTACAGCGCGAACTGCCTTCTTCCAAAGGGCTTCGCCATCAGGGCTGTACTGCAGTTTCTTGGCCTTGGCTGCAGCTTCGACCAAAGGATTGGTCATGGCAGTCAACTCGCTGTGGTTAGAGAGAGTATCGCCATACATGACACCTGCAGGCATCTCGCTGTCTGGAATCAAACCGAAGTTGTGGAGAGCGTAGGTAATATCGCAGAATGAACCACCCTGTGAGAATGAAACATCGCCGTGCATACGTACTGCCTTCTCGGCACGATCCATGTAGGTGTTCTCAACGACGTACATCTCCGAGAAGTCATAAATCTTACCGGTCTTCTTGAGAGCCTCACTCTCAAGGAAGCTCAAACCTGAATAGCTCCAGCAGGTGCCGGCATTCTTCTGGTTTTTGACTGGGGTGATTGCTACCGAATCGACGGTAGTGAACTGGAAACCTGCAGCAGAATCTTTCTTCTGTTCCTCCTGTGCAAAGACTGTGCTCGACATAGCGATAGCTACAGCCATCAACATCACATTTTTCATAACACGTTATTTTTTTGATTTATTGTTTTTCTTTTTACTTTGTTTTGGTGCCGACAGAATCTCTTTGTAACGCTTGTCGTCGGCCAATAACTGAACGGCTTCTTTGACCAGGTTATCTTCTTTCAACGTCTGTCGGATCATACCGTAACGGAAGTGATAGCGGAGTTCCATCTCCTGTTGGAGTTCGTCGATAATCTCGGCTTTGAGGCTGTCCAAATCATGCTCGAGGTTAATCTTCATGATCTTCAAAGCGGTGTCGCGTCGAGTAGCAATCACTTCACGGCAGAAGTCGGCATAGATAGAATCATCGACAACAGGCATCTCGGCATATTGTCCACGCAGACGGTTCGCAAAGTGGAAGAGTCGGTTCTCGCGTTGCAGGTAGAACGAGAGATTGCTTATCAACTGTGGCTTGACCTCGATGTCCGGCTTGATACCACCACCATCACGCACCTCTCGTCCAGCTGCTGTATGGAAGACGTGTGTCAGGGAATCCGGGATTCGTCCCAGATCTGGAGCATCTTCACCTGCCTCCCAGCGTGCCACACGTTTGGCTTGGTAGTCGATAGCCTGAATACAACGTCCGCTTGGGATGTAGTATTTGGCCGAAGTCAGCTTAATCAGAGTGTTGTAGGGCAACGGACGGGTACTCTGAACCAATCCCTTGCCGTAACTGCGTTCGCCCATCACTACGGCACGATCCAGATCCTGCAAGGCACCACTGGTAATCTCGCTGGCCGAAGCGGAACTGCGGTTCACAAGAATCGCCAGCTTCAAATCCGGTTCGATAGGAGGGGTGTTGGTGCGATAGGTACTGTTCCAATCGCTGATCTTAGCCTTGGTTTCAACCACCATACTGCCTTTAGGTACAAACATACCGACAATCTTGACAGCCTCATCGACTAAACCACCCGGATTGCCACGCAAGTCGAACACCAGACCTTTTAGGTTTTGAGTTTTAAGTTTTGAGTTTTGAGTTTCGGATTTTGAGTTTTGGGTTAACTCGCTCAATGCATTCTGTACCTCGAGTGCTGCCTTGTCGGTGTAACTGCTGAGCTGGATATAAGCGATGCTGTCGTTCAACCAACCATAATAGGGAACTGCGTCGATGACAATCTTGCGACGGGTAATCATCACATTGCGGGGTTCTGTCTCTCCTGGGCGAAGAAACTGAAGCTCAAACGAAGTGTTTGGCTGTCCACGCAGATGTTCGCTGACGTACGATGTGGTCTTCTTGACCATATTCTCGCCATCGATGGACAAGATACGGTCACCCGGCCACAATCCTACCTCCGAGGCAGGCATTTTGTCGTAGGGTTCGCTGACGCAAACCGTGTCGCCCATCTGCATGATGATGGCGCCAATACCAGCATACTCTCCGGTGGTCATGGTCTTGAATTCTCCTTGATCCTCCTCGGTGTAGAACTGCGTGTAAGGATCCAGTTCATTGAGCATGGCATCGATGCCGGCAGTAAGTACACGACTCCAATCCACACTATCGACGTAATGCGTCTGTAGTGTGCGGATTGCAGAACCTAAAATTTCCATGTATTGCTGGGCATTCAACCGGTTGTCAGTTGTCTTTTTCTCTTGGGTTGATGATTGTTCCCCGGCTTGTCCTGGTTGACAAGTCAGCATCAATATGCACCATAACAGGGCCCATTTGCCCGTAGTTAATCCTTTCATTCTTTATAAATAATGTGTGGCAAATATACGTAAAAAAATGCAATCGAAAACTTTTTCAACACTTTTTTTCTGATTTTCATATTGTTTTTTTGCGTTTGTTGGGATAATACACTAAATTTGCACCAAAAATATTACTTAAAATGCTTGTACAAGATTCAGATTTTGTTCGTCAAGGACAAGGAAAAAATATCATTCCACCCCCTGAAAGACCCTCTTGGCTATTGGGATTTCTCGAGAAGTTCAAGGATCCACTGATCATCATTTTGCTGGTGGTTTTCGTCTTTTCGATAGGTGTATCTTTCTACGAATATCAGCATGGCTCTTCCTGGAACATATTTCTCGAACCATTAGGTGTTTTGGTGGCATTGCTTTTGGCAACGGGTGTAGGATTCGTCTTCGAAGTCAAGGCCGAAAGTGAGTTCGAGGTTTTGAACCAAGTGAAGGACGATGAATTGGTGAAGGTGGTGAGAAAGGGGAACCGTAACGATAACGCTAACCCTAACCCTAACTCTAACGCTAACTCTAACCCTGACGCTAACATTATTGTGGTGAATATCCCGAAAAAGGATGTTTGTGTGGGGGATGTTGTCCGTTTGGAGGCAGGTGATGAAGTGCCTGCCGATGGACACTTGCTGAAGAGTAACAAACTACTGATAGATGAGAGCGCCTTTACGGGAGAACCTTTTGCCGAGAAAGATATTAACCCTAACGATAACGCTAACCTTAACGCGGGTGCTTATCCTGCCGATTTCCTGTTGCGAGGCTCTATCGTTATGGAGGGATCGGCTGAGTATGAGGTTTCGGCCATTGGTATGGATACCGAAGAGGGCAAAGGCTCGGCTCGTGTTCAGGAGGGCAAAGAGGTCAAGACTCCACTCAACCGTCAGCTGGATGTGTTGGGCAAGTGGATTTCGACAGCCAGCTTTGTGATTGGTGCGTTGATTGTGGTTGGCCGCATGGTGTTCTTTTACTTCAATGTTGAGGATCCTTCTCAATTGGAAGTTATCCATTTCGTGCTTGGTTCGATCATGATTGCCGTCACTCTGATTGTTGTGGCTGTGCCCGAAGGTTTGCCTATGAGCATCACTGTAAGTTTGGCCATGAGCATGCGCAAGATGTTGAAGGAGAATAATCTCGTGCGTAAGCTGCATGCTTGCGAAACCATGGGTGCTGCGACTATTATCTGTACCGACAAGACCGGAACGTTGACGCAGAATCGCATGACGGTTGTCGAGTCCTTCTCTGAGCAGTCGCTTGCCAACGACCCTTTGCTTGCTTTGGGCATTGCAGTCAATAGTACGGCCGAACTGAATGGTGATCAGGTGATTGGTAATCCGACCGAAGGTGCCTTGTTGCTTTGGCTTCGTAGCCAGGGGATCGACTATCGTGCTTTGCGCTCATCTGTTACGGTCTTGGAGCAACAGCCTTTTTCGTCGCATACCAAATTTATGCAGTCAACGGTGCGTTTGTCCGATGGACGAACCATAACCTTCCTCAAAGGTGCTCCCGAGATTATTGCACAGAAGTGTCAGGTTCCCACAGCGTTTTCACTTCGGTTAGAGGAGTATCAGGGCAAGGCTTATCGCACCTTGGCTTTTTGTTGTCAACAGTCAACGGTCAATGGTCAAGAGTTTCAGTTGTTGGTCGGTATTGCCGATCCTATTCGTGAAGATGTGCCTGCTGCCATCGATCTCTGCAAGAATGGTGCGCATGTCAAGGTACTGATTGTGACGGGCGATACTCCAGGCACCGCCAATGAGATTGGTCGCCAGATAGGGCTTTTGGCTGAGGGTGAAGCCGATAAGACCATCACAGGGCCCGACTTTGCAGCTTTGGACGACGAAGTGGCTCGTGAGATGTTGCGTGAAGGTCGGATCAAGATTATTGCTCGAGCCCGTCCTGACGATAAGGCCCGTTTGGTGGTTCTTTTGCAACGCAATGGCGAGGTGGTGGCTGTGACCGGCGATGGTACTAACGATGCACCAGCGCTTTCGAAGGCACAGGTTGGTCTTTCGATGGGCGATGGTACGGCTCGTGCCAAGGAGGCTTCGGACATTACCATTATCGACAATTCGTTTGCTTCGATCAACAAAGCAATCCTTTGGGGACGCTCGCTCTATCAGAATATCCGTCGCTTTATTATCTTCCAGCTGACGGTCAATGTCTGTGCCTGCTTTATTGTCCTTCTGGGTGCCTTTACCGGCTTGGATTCTCCACTGAATGTGACGCAGATGTTGTGGGTGAACCTTATCATGGATACGTTTGCTGCCATGGCTCTCTCTTCTCTGCCTGCTGACCCGAAGGTAATGGAGGATTTCCCTCGATCGCCCAAGGCTCACATTCTGGATCGTGCCATGTTGCGACGCATAGTTGGTTGGGGCACATTGTTCTTTGTCCTTTTGTCGGTTTATTGGCTCCATTTGGAGTTCGGTGAATCTGATCATCAATTGGAACGCTATGATTTGAGTAAGTTCTTCACCTTCTTTGTGTTCCTTCAGTTCTGGAATCTGTTCAATACCCGTTATTTTAAGACCGACCGCAGTTTGTATTTCGATATCAGGGATCATCTGAAGGGTGTCCGTCCGTTGGGCGAAACATTCAGCAAGAGTTTTGTCTTCATTGCTGCTGTGATCTTGATCGGACAAATCCTGATTGTCGAATTTGCAGGCGATATGTTCGAGGTGGAACCTCTGTCTCTGCGTGATTGGTTGTTACTTTTCTTCGGTACGGGGTTGGTACTTGTGGCACACGAAGTGTGGCATAGTTTGAAACTTTTATCTTCAAAATCAATATGAACAAACTCTCTCTCTCATTGATCGGAATTACGATTGCAACCTCCTCTATTGCACAGACACAGGAGGAGATGAAGGCTGTGTACGACGATGCACAGACACCCTACAAGTATGGTTTGGTGGTGGCTCCCAAGGATGAATCGCACATGACCGATTGTCCGACGGTATTCCGTATGAACGACCGTTGGTATATGACTTATGTTATCTTCGATGGCAAGGGTTATGAGACTTGGATGTCTGAATCGGACGATCTGCTCCACTGGAAGGAGGTGGGTTGTCTCCTGCCATTCCGTCAGGGTACCTGGGATAAGCAGCAACGTGCCGGTTTCCCGGCATTGACCAACTGGGAGTGGGGATCTGACCAGCAGGGCCTCGGCCAAGTGGATGGCAAATACTGGATGAGTTACTTCGGTGGCGAGAACAAGGGCTACGAGGCACAGCCGCTTCACATTGGCATGGCTTTTACCGATGCCTCTGCCTTCGAACAGAAACTGCGTAATGGCAGCAAGAAACTGGAGTGGTCGGTGCTGGATGCTCCTGTCCTTTCGCCCAAGGACAGTACCGTGCAATGGTGGGAAACTGGCACTCACTACAAACCGCTCATCTATCGCGATCCGGCTCGTACGCTGGGTTATGATTACATCCTCTACTACAATGCCTATGGCAAACATCCCGAAACTGGCTTGGGCGCCGAGCGTATCGGCATGGCTTTGAGCAACGACCTGACCCATTGGGAACGCTATCCGGGCAACCCTGTTTTCCATCATGAAACCAAGGGTACCATTACGGGCGATGCACAGATTGTCCGCTTCCGCGAAGCTACAGCTACTGAGCCACCTCTCTATGTGATGTTCTATTTCCGTGCTTTCGACCCCACTCGTACCTATTCTGCCTACAATACTTTTTCGTGCAGTCATGACCTCATCCATTGGGAGGATTGGCAGGGCAAGGATCTGATCTGGCCGACCGAGGCTTACGATGATCTCTTCTCGCACAAGACCTTCATCTTGAAGTGGCAGGGTGTGGTTTATCACTTCTTCTGTGCTGTCGATAAGGACATGCGCCGAGGCATTGCTGTGGCTACATCTAAGGACTTCGGCAAGTCGGACATTCACTTCTATCATCCTTTCCGCATGGGCAATGGCTTTACCAGCCATGCTGTCCTGCAATCCAACACCATCGTGCCTCTTTGGGGCGAAGCTCCTGTGGGTGCCGAGGTCGAGGTGACTATGGGCAAGGAGCACATCATGACCGTAGCCGATGGTCATGGCCGTTGGGAGGTTCTCTTACCGAAGCAGAAGCCTTCGGTCAAGCCGGTCAAGATTACTGCTACTTGTCAGGGAGAAACTTGCGAGATTCTGGATGTGGTGTTTGGTGATGTCTGGATGGGTGCCGGTACAGCACTCGATTCCACCAACCTGCAACGCTTGAACATCTCTTCGGCCGATACTGAGGTTCGATTGCTGTTTGCCCCTACTTCGGGCACTACCTGGAGCGATTGGCAGAAGGCTCCTGTTCGTACGCATGGCAAGGCAAAGCGTGTGGTAGGCATCATTTCTGCTGGTGTGGAACGTGGCAAGATCAAGTCGTGGTCAACTCCTTCGGGCAAATGGAACAAGCGCATCCTCCAGCCTCTCTCTCCTTATCCTCTGCGTGGCATTCTCTGGTATGATGGCGCTAATGCTGCTACTCCCGAGGATCTCGAAACGCTCAAGACCCTCTTCCGCGAGTCTTTGGGTGCCCCTAACGCTGAGTTCAGGAAGTGATCATCCTTCGGTGACACCAGTGTATTTTTTATAATAACCTCAGAGAAGAGGAGAAGAAAAGAAGATAAGTTGGTTAATTCGCTTTCCAAACTCTACGGAGGTGTGCCTGGAGGGCACTACAGCCTCGAAGAGGCGGTCAGTAACCGGATACGAAGTGCCCGGTATGGCACTACTTAATAATGAGTAAGTTCTAACATAGAAAACATAAATTATGAGAATTTCATAATGATTTTTTCATAATGATTTGCTTTTTTAGAATAAAAGTATTATCTTTGCCCCCAAAAACAATTAACTAACTATGGAAGAGCGTTTACATAATCCATTTGTAATCGTTGGAGAGATACCTGAACCTTATTTCTGTGACCGAGAATTGGAGACGGAGAGAGTGATAAAAGGACTCGTCAACGAGAGCAATATAGTATTGATATCTCCTCGTCGTATGGGTAAGTCAAAGCTGGTGCGACATTGTTACAGTCAGCCAGAATTGAAGGATTCCTACTATACCTTTTATGTTGACTTACTGCATACTACTTGCTTGAGGGAGTTTACTTATTCTTTCGGTAAATCAATCTTTGATCAGCTGAAGAGCAAGAGTGAGAAGGCATTGAGATCAATGCTTCAGACATTGCGTTCCATGGCTGGCACTTTTGGTTTTGATGCTATTACGAATATGCCGACATTTTCGCTCGAAATAGGAAGAATGGCACAGCCAGAATATACTTTGGGTGAGATATTCGATTGGTTGGAACATGCAGACAAACCTTGCATTGTCTGTTTCGACGAATTTCAGCGTATAAGTACCTATTCAGACAACAAGCAGGGAGCGGTTGAGGCATTGCTCCGTGGCTACATACAGCATTTGAGCAATGCTCACTTTATATTCTCTGGAAGTGAACGCCATCTGCTGACTGAAATGTTCTATTCGCAAGCAAAACCTTTCTATAATAGTGCCAGTCAACTGAATCTGAAAGCAATAGAAAAGACAAAATACTTAGCGTTTGCAGAACATTGGATGAATGAATATGGCAAGCAGTTGGATACGGAAATCCTCGGCGAATATTACCAAACCTTAGAGGGAACTACATACTATCTGCAGAAGTTGATGCATGAGTCATTTGCTGATTGTGAGGTAGGTGAAACTTGTTCAAAGTCTCTGCTCGATAAAGTCTATTCGAATATGCTCGAAGAGATGAGCGATTTATTTATGAAAACTCTGGGTCGGTTATCGGACAAGCAGAAGGAGGTTCTGTTTGCCATTGCTCGTGAGGATTACGCAACTCGGATAATGAGTGCATCTTTTATCAAAAAGTACGCTCTCTCCACTCCGAGCATGGTGCAAACGGCTGTGAAGAAATTACAGGATGAGGAGATAATCCAGATTTCGGATGGAAAGTATTGGGTGAGTGACGTATTGTTCAGACGTTTTCTACAATCAATGTAATTTTCTTTCTAGGAAATATCATTATCTCTGGCCATTGAATTATTTGGAATTGTTTGTATTTGCGACTCAATATCTGGTGCAAAAGTACGAATAATATTTCAATTATAGGCAAAAATGGCGTTGATTTTGTTGAAAATATGCAAAAAGGGGCGTTTCTGGAACTATTATTGTGTCCTTGTACTGTGGAAAACTGAAATCAAGAAATAATAAAAGACACTGGAAAATCCGCCGCGCACTGACCCCGTGCACCGGTTCCGCTTGACCCCTTTCGCCATTTTTCAGCTGACCCCTTTCGCCAAAATATAATTGACCCCGTCAAAGACTGGCTTTTGACGGGCTTTTTTTTGTATATTGGGAT
>JAZRXX010000011.1:0-82804 GCA_045600485.1 Bacteroidales bacterium | reverse complement strand
ATTTTTGGGTGAAAAACTATGAAAAACACTCAGGGGGTGCCTTAGCGGCAGGGGGCAGACAGCCCCCGAGAGCGCAATTCTACCGTTTTATTGCTTCTTTTCACTTGGTTTGCGGCTGCAAACATAGTAACTTTTGAGTAGCAATCTAATCGTTCGATTTGAACTCAATCAGTTCACAATACAAAATAAGAGAGCGTCTCTCAAGTCCAAAGACTTTTGAAACGCTCTCATTATTTAAATATAGAGTTCTGGATTAGTAACCAGGATTCTGATCACAAGCAGGATTCTTGATGATTTCATCCTCTGGGATAGGCATAAACATCTTGTTCATGTCGAAGGTGAAGTCGCGAGCAGTTCTCCACTCAGTAATAGTCTTCTTACCCTTCTGGTCGCGATCGCTGGCAGGATAAACAGTGTTAACGTGATCCTCGAGGAAGCCAGACTTGTGGAGGTCAGAGCGGAGGTAAGGCTCAGCATTGAACTCCTTACGACGCTCTTCGCCAAGAGCAATCAACCAAGGCTCAGACTTGTAGCCAAGATCAGACTTACGTTGTGTGTAATACTCCTTGGCAGATGGGAAGGAAACGGTAGTTGTGTTGAATGGGAATGGATAACCATCAAGACTTACTGCGTCACCGTGTCCGTCGCTATCACCAAAGTAGTCTGCTACCTTCTGGTGGTGATTGCAGAACTTAGAGAGATCCTGACCAACCTCAAGGTTACCGAATGCACGGTTACGGATCTGGTCAATCAAAGCCCAACCTTCGTCTGCCTTATTCAAACGGAAGCAGCACTCTGCCATATCAAGGAGGACGTTAGCATAGCGCTTGAAGTAGATATGATCAGGACACCACAAACAACCAGTTCCCCAATCGGTACCACGTCCATTGCGCCAATGCTTGGTTGAGTAAACCGTAGGAGCAGGATCGCCTGAATTCCAGTGATAGCCGCACCAGCCAACAAACTCCTGATTGAATGGGTTGAAACCGATAGGAGACTTTGGATCATAGAGGCCATTGCCACCTTCTTCATCCCATTTGTATTCGTCGTAAGTTGCCTGATCGAATACGTACTCACCATCTTCTGTCTGCTTGTAACCACGGATATACTTGGCATTAGCCTTGAGCCATGCTTCGGTTGGTTTAACGTGCTGTACCCATGTTGGGTGATCAGCGCGGTTCTCAGCAGGAATAGTTGCTGCAACCATTGATGCATCACGACGCTTGTCGAATGAACCAGCATAAGTGCCGTCCAAGTAGTTCTCGAAGCAGTCATAGAGCTCGTATGACATCTGGTAAGTACCCCATGCACCGTTGGATGTAGGGCCAAAGTAGAAACCAGTCCAACCACGAGCACCAGCATTGTCATTGTCATCCCATGAACCCCACTTGTCGCCAGAGTTCAAGACAATCTGCCAGATAGCCTCTTTTGGCCATGCCTCGTCGGCATCATAAAGGGTAGAGTAAGAAGGTGCGAGCTCGTAAGTGCCACTCTTGATGATCTCGTCGAAAGCAGCGTAAGCGAGTTTATAGCATTCTTCGGCCTTCTCAGGGCAGGTGAAAGCTTTCCACATATAGGCATCACCGAGGAATGCCAAAGCCATACCCTTGGTACAACGGCCATACTGTGGAATATCAGTCTGACGCTCACCGTTGACGAAAGCACCAGCAAATGGTTTCCAGTCGAGAAGTTCAGCAGCAGCCTTGAAGTCTGCGATGACGAAATCCCACATCTCCTCGAAGTCCTTAGCGCGAGCCTTGGTAGGAGTATTGTTGTAGTTTTCGCCAGTGATCAACAACGGTACACGTCCGAACGTATTGGCCAAACCGAAGAACTCAAAGCCACGGAGTGCCATAGCCTCGCCCTTCAATGCCTTCTTGACCTCGTCCGAAATTTGTTCTGCTCCTTCGAGACCTGCGATGAAGTCGTTACAACGCGAAGCGCAAGCATACGACTGGCACCAGTAGTTATACAACTCACCGTTTGAAGAGGTCCAACCCTGTGTCATGAAGTCTTTATCCCAGCCTGAGGCCTGAGAGTCCATTGTTGGGTGAAGACCATTGAAAATCCAGTATTTGTATGGATCGTCATTGTAGGCGCCATGACGATGCAGGAGGTCATAGCAACCAGTCATACCCTTGATTGCATTTTCATCCTTGGAGAACATCGCTGCCTCATCGAGCAATGAGTAGTGTGTTACATCCATGAATTCATCGTTGTCGCAAGAGGAGAATGCAAAGCATCCCAGAGCTGCGACACCAAAGTATTTGAACATATTTTTCATATAGATATTCGATGATTAAAGATTAGAATGTTACGTTGATACCAAAGTTGTAGGTACGTGGCATTGGGTAACGACCTGTGTCAAGACCAGTGTAGAGAACAGAACCCTGACCACACTCTGGATCACCATACTTGTTGTACTTAGAGAAACAAGCCAAGTTCTGGATACCTACATAAAGACGAGCATTCTGAATATCTGCCTTACGAACGAGGTTCTTTGGCAGAGTGTAACCAATCTGGAGGTTAGAAATCTTCAGGAAGTTTGCATCCTTTACCCAAGCATCGCTGGCACGCATATTGTAGTTCTCGTCGATGATTGAGAGGCGAGCCTCTGAACCACTTGGATTAGATGGAGACCATGCATCCTTGGCAGCATCCTTCAGGATGTTAGGAGTACAACCATCGTCCGAAGCAAACATGTTGGTCAAACGCATTGCAGAATATGAGAACAACTTCTGGCCCATAACGCCGTGCATCTGGATGTTAGCATCCCAGTTCTTCCAGGTCAAACCGATGTTGAAGCCATAGTTGAATGCAGGGAAACCATCGCCAAGAATTTCGCGGTCGCTTTCGTTAACTGTGCCATCGTTGTTGAGGTCCTTGAAGAGGTAGTCGCCCAACATAGCCTTCTCCTGACCAAGGGCATGTGCCTTGTCAAGATCGTCCTGATTGCGAATGATTCGGTCAACACGATAACCGTAGAATGCACCTACAGCTTCACCCTCTTTACAGATTGAGTGGCTGCCCCAGTGATAACCACCATCAGCACCTACTGCACCTGTGTTTGAACCATCGCCTGTACCCTGGCCAGATGAATCGGAGTTGGTGCTGTACAGAGGATCACCCATCTTCTTAACTTCATTCTTCAAGCTTGAGCCAGTGAAGGTTACGTTAAGTGCAAGATCGTTAGCAAAACGCTTGTTCCAACCCAACATGATCTCGATACCCTTGTTCTGGATCTCGCCGTAGTTAGAATAGAGCTGCTTGTAACCAGATGATGGACGGATCTGCTTGTAAAGGAGCAAGTCCTTAGAGGTACGGATGAAGTAATCCAAACCTACAACAAATTCGCTGCCGAAGAAGGCTGCATCGATACCGATGTTGGTCTGCTCGTTGGTCTCCCACTGCAACTTCAAGTCCTTAAGAACAGGATAGAAGCCCTTGATGACATCAGGATTGTTGCCAAGACCCATAGCAGCGCCTTCTGTATAATATACATAACGGCCATCAACGTTCAAACCTGTGACAGAAAGATCTGTTGGACCGCCTGAGTTACCAGTCTGACCCCAACCTGCACGAAACTTCAAGTTGTCGATCCAGTCGATGTCCTTCATGAAGTCCTCCTGTGTCAAACGCCAACCTGCTGCTACTGAAGGGAAGGTACCCCAGTGGTTCATTGAACCGAAGCAAGAAGAACCATCCTTACGAACCGTAGCGGTGAAGAGGTAGCGATCCATGAGAGTGTAGTTTACACGACCGAAGTAAGAGATGCCGCGACGCTCAAGATTCAAACCACCATTGCCGAGGGTGCCCTTGGTTACGTTGGTAGTCAAACCAATCTCGCGGTTGTTAGGCGATTCGAAGCCTACTGCATTGGCACTGGTCCACTGGCCATACCAGCGAGAAACTTCGTTACCAACAACAGCACTTACGTTGTGAATACCCTTCTCAAAGTGATATGATAATGTGTTAGTGATGTAGAGTGTCTGGTTTTCGCTGTTGTTTACGCTGAAATCATACTCATTGTTGTTGCGTGGCTCGTAGTAGATGGCATTCTTGGCATCTGCACCGCCACCAGCAAGTCCTTTGACTACATTGATGTACTCACCATTGATGACGTTGAAACGCTGAGTATAGATACCACCATAGAAGTTGTTGCCTGAGTTTGAACCGTAGTCGTATGAGACCAAAGTCTTCCAGGTCAAGCCCTTCAGTGGAGTGATAGCAAGGTATGCACTGGTGAGTGTGCGGTTTGAACGATTGCGTGCACGGTTCTCCATCTGCTTGGCATACATGTTGCCGAGGGTTGTGCCCCAGAAACCATCGTTGAAGTTCTTACCGCCACCAACTTCACCGTAAGTGCCATCAGGGTTAACTACGTTTGGAGAAACGTATGTGCCTGCAGGTACACCTAAGTAGTTGAAGGTGCTGTTGGTGATGAAGTCCATTGAAGGACAAGCAAACGCGAAGTCACGGAGAGAAGAGAGGTTACCGAAGTTACCTACTGAACTGTTTGAACCGTGAGAATCGGTGTGAGTGTAGCTCAAATCTGCGCCGAACTCAAGATACTTGTTGACCTGAGTCTTGACATTGGCACGAGCGGTGATACGCTGATATTGAGAGTTGACAACAATACCGTCGTTGCGGAGGAAACCGAGAGAACCTGCATATGAGGTCTTGTCGTTGCCACCAGTGGTCGATACAGCGTAGTTCTGCTTCCATGCAGCACGAGTCATCTCATCCTGCCAGTCAATAGCCTTACGCTTACCATCGTATTCTGCATTCCAGACTGGGTTCCACATGATCGGATTGCCTTTTTCGTCAACCTGACCGTCGTTGATACGAGCCTGACGGAGGTTGGCAGCATACTCATCAACGCCACATACGTCGAGGGTGCGAGCCAGGGTCTGAAGACCGAAATCAGCAGTAATGTTGATGTTCGAACGGCCTTTGTTGCCATGCTTGGTGGTAATCATGATGACACCGTTAGCACCGGCAGAACCATAAATAGCGGTTGCAGAAGCATCCTTCAAAACGTCGATGCTCTCGATGTCTGCAGGCGAAAGGAAGTCGGCATTGTTGCCTACCTGAATACCATCGACAACGTACAGTGGAGCTGCTGAACCATTGATGGTGGCGACACCACGGATGCGGATCTGTGCCTTTGAATCAGGAGCACCATCCTGCATGGTTACGATCACACCTGGAGCAGAACCCTGAAGACCCTGACCGATGTTGGTAGGAGACTTCTTCAACATTGATTCCTGGTCAACCGAAACAACAGAACCGGTGAGGTCTGATTTCTTCATGACACCGTAACCAACAACTACAACGTCATCGAGCATCTGAGAATCCTCGACGAGGTTGATCTTGATTGGTACACTACCTACTGGTTTTACCTGCTGAGGAGTGTAACCCACGTAAGAAACTACAAGGATACCTCCATCATTGATCGAAATGGAGAAGTTACCATCAGCATCGGTGATGGCACCATTAGTTGTACCTTTCTCTGCAACTGATACACCGATCATCGGTTCTCCGTCACTGGCTGAAAGTACCGTACCCTTGACAATGCGCTTTTGTCCGAATGCAACCGAGGTTGCAAAGAAACAAAGCGCCAACAAAAACAGAAGTTTTGCCTTCATAAGCTTTGGATTTTGGTAATTAATTTAATTGTGTTTGGTTTTTGATTAAAATGTGTTTATTCACTGGTGCCACTATTATATATCATAATAGACATGGCATCAGAGTCCAAATGCCTGATCTTCTTTGATTACCGACCGATTTATTTATGGCTGACTCTAGGCATTTGTGTCACATTTTAAGTCCAGTGCCAATCCTAAGAATCAATGGCACTGATGGCATCAATTAATACCTCATCATCGATCTTACGATAACGGGCAAAGGCTCTACTACCCTCGATATGCCCAGTCATCTTACCAACTATATTCGGATCTTTTACCTTGTTATAGATATTTCCCGCAAAGGTGCGTCGAGCCATGTGGCTGGAGGCAATTTCGTTGATCGGACGAAGACAAACCTCGCCTGTAGCATTGTCAATGACCGACACTTTGCGCGTTATGCCACATAGGGTGAAGAGTTTCTTGATCTGCTCATTGTAAACAGAGGTTGTCTTTGGAGGAAACAGTCGATGTAGCGAGTCGTTTCGTCGAAATTCTTCGTATTTGTTGATGATTGCTTTTGCTTGTCGAACCAAAGGGACGCGCGGCATGACGCAACTTGAACTGTGCCGCGTCTTTTGAGGAATGTATTCCAAGAAATTTCCCGAGATATTGTCTTCGGTCAAACGAAACAGGTCTGATACACGACATCCGACCAACGATTGGAAGATGAAGGCATCGCGTGTCTCCTGAAGTCCTTTGGTTTGTCCTCGTAAATCGTAATTGGCAATAATCTCTCTCTCATTATTGGATATATATATGGGAGTAGAATAAATCATGGTTCCAATGGTTATTCCATCGAAAGGATTGTTGTGTGTAATGTTTTCCCGAATCATCCAGTGCCAAACCATGCTCAGCAGACGCATCATCTGTCGAACACTGTTGTCTCCTCTTTTCTTCGAAAGATAATTGTTGACCCGGTTATTGACTGGGAGTTTGTATTCTTTGGCCATATTAGCATACAGAATCGGGTACTTCTCGACAAGACCATACTCCTCTTTACAGTATCTGCGGATATCCAGTATATCTTCTTTTTTCATATCATCGGCTGAAAGATGAAAATTCGGATCATCCAGACAGCGACGAAACAATTCGTAGCGGACAAGCATTTTGGCTAAGTTCTCGAACGAGCTGCGATAATTTCCTTGTAATTCAAGTTTGATTACATATTGGTAACAATAATCGTATAGATTGATTCTTTCGACCACCTCGCGAGGAAAATGAGGTTGCTCGGAGAGTGACTGGTGGTGAACTTGATTTGTGTACTTCTGTGGAACAGTGGGCAGACTTTCTATCCGGAGGTTTATCATCTCTTGTAGCCAGGAGGTTGTAATGATAATTCCATATCTGTTGGCCGAAATTGATAGGTTTTCAAGCCAGTCTTTGAATTTTTCCAAACGGCTATGCGCTTCGATGGCTTTATCATACTCGGCAAGCGTTGAATATTTGTTCTTTTGAATAATAATAGTTCCGGTCTCCGAGTCGAATAATTGCGGCATTATAAAGATTCCGGTCTTCAATTGTGGACGAAATGTTCGCGAGATATCAATACGAACCAGAATCTGCGATTCTTCATTCATATTGATCTTTGACGATAGTTTTACTCTGATGTTGTACATTGCATATAATTGTTTATTGGTCGGTAATTTCATCTCTAATAATTTTCGTTTTGTGACACTTTTCGGCATATTGGAGCAGAATATGAAACATTTTATGTCTCATTTGAGCGTTTTTATTACATTCAAAAGCGTCAAAAAAGTTGCGCAACAGCCGTCGGAAGACTTAAAAACGTCAAAAGACTGTTAAATTGTCTAAAAACTAATGCCCGTTGTATATCAGTACATTATAATTATTCAAATGTTTTTTGTTACAGTTACATATCGAAATTAAACAAAAATGTAACAGTGCAATTTTGTTGTTGTATTTGTTTTTGCTTACTTTGCGCTCGAAAATGAACGTTTGTGCCTGGAACTAATATTATGATATATAATATAATTGAACACGCAACAAATTACATTTTTCAAATCAAAAACCAAACACAATTAAATTAATTACCAAAATCCAAAGCTTATGAAGGCAAAACTTCTGTTTTTGTTGGCGCTTTGTTTCTTTGCAACCTCAGTTGCATTCGGACAAAAGCGCATTGTCAAGGGTACGGTACTTTCAGCCAGTGACGGAGAACCGATGATCGGTGTATCAGTTGCAGAGAAAGGTACAACCAATGGTGCTATCACCGATGCAGATGGTAATTTCTCCATCTCTATCAACGAAGGTGGTATCCTTGTAGTTTCTTACGTGGGTTACACTCCTCAGCAGGTAAAGCCTGTTGGTAGTGTACCAATCAAGATCAACCTCGTTGAGGATTCTCAGATGCTCGACGACGTTGTAGTTGTCGGTTACGGTACTATGAAGAAGTCAGACATCTCTGGTTCTGTAGCTACTATTAACAAGGAGCAGATGGATCGTAAGATTCCTACCAACGTTGCTCAAGCCCTTCAGGGTGCTGCTGCCGGCGTTATGGTAACTGCTCAGGACGGTGGTCCTGGTTCTAAGGCTGCTATCCGTATTCGTGGTGTCGGTACCATCAATGGTGACGCTCAGCCACTTTATGTTGTTGATGGTGTACAGGTTGGTAACAATGCTGACTTTGTTAACCCACAGGACATTGCAAGCATCGAGGTTTTGAAGGATGCTTCTGCAACTGCAATTTACGGTTCTGCTGGTGCTAACGGTGTTATTATGATCACCACCAAGCATGGCGACAAGGGCAAGATGAATGTAAACATTACCGCAGACTGGGGCTTCCAGACTCTTCCTTATGAGATCGAGACTTTGACTGGCGATGCTTATGCTAAGTCTATTCGTGAGGCTCGTGCCAATGATGGTGCTCTTCCAACAAATGCAATTTTCGATGCATCTTATGATGGAAAGCGTAATAATATCAACTGGCAGGATCAGATGACTCGTATGGGCTTGCGTCAGCAGTATGGCATTTCTGCTTCTGGTGGCACCGATAAGACTCAGTACAATTTCTCAGTTGGATACTTGGATAACAAGGGTATCATTGTTAATACTCATTACGATCGTGTCACCGCTCGTGCGAGTGTAAAATCTAAGGTTAACAAGTATATCGAGTTCGGTGGCGATGTCAACTATATGTACACTACCGCTATCGGTAACAACATCGGTGTGGGTAACAATGCTAACCTTTCTTCTCATCGTGATATTGCTCAGATGGCTCCTACTATGGATTACATCGATGATAATGCCGTTGGTGGTAAGTATGTTCGTGTAAATGTTGTAAATCCAGATGGTACTTATGGTACAAGTGTTGCTGCATCTCCAAATGGTTGGGATGGTATGAATCAGACTGCGCAGAACCCTTATGCTTTGCAGAAGGAGATTAGCCGCGAGACTCGTAATGCACGTATCGCTATTAATCCATACGCTGACATCACCCTCTTGAAGACTAAGGAACACTCTTTGAACCTCCATTCAATCTTCTCATGGACTCAGACTAACTCTGATCAGGATGAGTTCTCTGGTAACTACGAGCGTTATAATCTTATTGATGGCGAGATGAAGCAAATTGAATATATTGGTCGTGGTGCTGGTATATACAGCTTCGGATTGAGCCAGAGCAAAGGTTTGTCAAGAGGTGTTGAAACCTATTTGACCTACAAGTGGGAATCTGACTTCAATACTTTGACCGCCATGGTTGGTAACTCTGTTAGCAAGTATGAAGGTAGTTGGGTTAGCGCTAGCACTAGCGGATTCCTTTCGAAGGATCATCGTGCTATCAGTCTTTCTGAAAATGCAAAGACCGGTAATGGTGCATTCAATCCAGATGTTCGTACTATTTCATACTATGGCCGTTTGATTTACAGCCTCATGGATAAGTATATCGTTACTGCTACTATACGTAAGGATGGTTCTTCGAACTTCTCTGATTCAAATCGTTGGGCTACCTTCCCTTCAGCAGCATTGGCTTGGCGTGTAAAGGAGGAGAGCTTCCTTAAGGATGTTGATCAGGTTTCAAATGCTAAGGTTCGTTTCGGTTGGGGTCAGACAGGTAACGCTGGTGGTGTTGCTGGCAAGGGCGTCTATGTTTTGAGTACTGTCGATACCAAATATCAGTTCTATAAGGATGGTATTGGCGGCGGTGCTACTGGTGCTTTTGACCGAGTTATCGGTTCTTACTTCCCATTGGTTGATACCAACTTGAAATGGGAAACCAATGAGCAGACCAACTTGGGTATCGACCTCGGTTTCCTCGACAACGATTTGACTGTTACTGCTGATTACTTTGTTCGTAAGACTAAGGACCTCCTTCTCTTCAAGCAGGTTCGCCCATCAGCTGGTAACGTTGACGTTTATACTAACTATGGTGAGATTGATAACCGTGGTTTCGAGTTCTCTATCAACTACAACAAGCGTCTTAACAATGATTGGACTATCAATGTAGCATTCAATGGCTCTACCTTGAAGAATGAAGTTAAGAAGATGGGTGTTGACTATACCGCAACCTGTAGTGGTGGTAACAGCACTTACTCAGCTGACGAAATCGACGGTTCGAACATGGGTGCTATCGACGGCAATGGTTTCCAGTGGAATAATCATGCCATCTGTCGCGAAGGCGAGGCTGTAGGTTCATACTTTGGCTGGAAGGTTGACAAGATTATTCAGAACGAAGATGAAAAGAACAAGGCTCGCAGTATGGGTCAGAATGATGCCGAAATTGGTGACTATATGTTCAAGGATATCAACAAAGATGGTACCATTGATGACAATGACCGCACCATCCTTGGCAATGGTATTCCAAAGTTCAACTATGGTTTGAACCTCAGTGCTACCTGGAGAAATATCGACATGAGCATCTACACCTATGGCGTTCTTGGCATGGACATTCTCTCATACTCTGCTATGCGTTATGCTATCATCAATCCATCAGATGACTCTTGGACTCCTGCTCTTTTGAAGGAGAGCTATGAAAACTGTTGGACTCCAAAGAATACCGGTGCTAAGTATGCTCGTCTGACTCGTTTGGATAACAACAAGAATGCTCGTGTCAGCGATGTTTGGGTTGAGAATGGCAATTTCTTTAAGATCAGCAATATTCAGGTTGGTTATACCGTGCCTAAGAAGTTCCTCAAGCCAATTGGCGTATCTTCTGCTCGTGCATACGTAGCTATCCAGAATCTTGCTCTCTTCTCACCATACAAGAAGTACGGTGATCCTGAAGTTGGTCAGGGTAGCGTAATGTACTCAGGTCTCGATACCGGTCGTTACCCAACTCCTCGCACCTATCAGTGTGGTCTTAGTGTAACCTTCTAACCATAATAGAATAATACAATATGAAAAATATAGTTAAATATTTTGCAGCAGTGGGCGCAGGTTGCTTGATGATGACATCTTGCGACAACGATGAGTTCCTTTCCACTACTCTATATGATATTCTTCAGCCTGATGTTCAGTTCTCTAATGACGACAATGGACTTATGGGTTTGAATGGTATCTATACTTTCAATAATGTCAGCAAATTTGACAACAGTTGGGGCTATAAGCCAAATATCTTTACTGGTTCGCATCCTACTATGGATACACAGTGTACTGGTTGGGATGTTAAGTTCCTTGATCAGACTTGGGATGCTAATGTAGGTGAGCTTGGCGAAGGATGGGCTCATGCTTATGCTGCTATCTCACGTGCGAATATCTTCCTTGATAATTTGCAAACAGCTCCCGATTATGATGAGTTCTCGAAGATGGGTATTACCAAGGCTTGTAGAGCTACACTTGAAGGTGAAGCAAAAGCACTTCGTGGCTATTTCTACATGTGGTTGGCTACTACTTTCGGCCGCGTACCAATGTTGCAAGCAGGTGAGGACTACAGCAATACTCCAGTAAAGGCTGCTGCAGAGACTTATGAGGAGATGTGGGACTTCATTATCGGTGATTTTAAGGATGCTGCTAATTTGCTTCAGTGGACTCCTTACAAGAATAACTATGGACGTTGCACAAAGGGTATGGCTCTTGCTTACTTGGCAGATGCCTACATGTGGAAGGCATATCGTCTTGGTTGTGATAATGAAGGTGTATTTACTCAGGCTCAATCAGATTCAAATGGCGAGGCAGTCAAGGCTCTCTATACTGAGGCAAAGAATTGTCTGAAGCAGGTGATTGACAGCAAAACCTACAAATTGTCAACTAACTTTGCTACCAACTGGGATCCTGCCGGATTCTGGAACGAAGAGTGTATCTGGGCCATGGTATCTGATGAAGGTAGTGAATGGACCGGTGGTGGTGCATGGGGTGGTGACCGTACCATCACATTCTGTAATCCAAACATGTTCAAATGGTTTACTGCTTGTACTGAGAATGGTGGCTGGGGCGCCCAGTACCTGTCATGGGAGTGGTATGCATGTTATGAGAAGGGTGATCTCCGTCGTGATGCATCTTGTGTCACAGGTGAAATTGATCCTGCTTTGATGGCAAAATTTGATATCGAAGTATCTGAATATGTTCATGGTAATCATCCATATCTCCAGTGTCATGTTGGCTCTGAAGAAGCAAATGCATCAAATTCACACCATTTCCACAATGGTGAGGGTGAGCTTGCTCCATCTATTTGGACTTCCAAGTTCTGGCGCAATGCCTATGCAGATGGTAACTCTTGGGGTGATGCTATCTGGTCTCCAACCATTATTTATGGCAAGCGCTATGCAAATGTTCTCATTGACTATGCTGAATGTTGCTTCCGCACTGGTAACCCATCAGAGGGTTGGTCTTGCTTGGACGAAATTCGTAATCGTGCATGGGGTAACCTTCAGGTCGGCGAGGATTATAGCAAATATTGCGTGTTCTTCAACGAGCTTTATGCAACAGTCAAATACGATCTGACTATGACTAGCTATCCTCTTGTTGCCAAAAGTCCTTCTGCTGCTCCTTCAGCCCAATCTTACTATTCTACGCTTGCTTCAACTCCAAATCGTAAGGGTTATACTCATACATCTCCAGATTGGTTGGTAGCAGTCAATGAAGAGCGTCGTAAGGAGTTCAATTCAGAGTGGTGTCTTTGTCCGGATATGATTCGCTCAGGTTATATTGCTGATCATATTGAATACAATTATCCAAAGTCTGATAAAGTTTATCCAAATACTGAAGAAGGTGCCAAAGAGAAGATCGCCGATCTCCGCGACAACCCTTGGACTTATCGTATCTTTACCTACGATCCAGCAAAGATGGATATGCCTATTCCTGCTACTGAGATCATGAAGAACAGTGCACTCAAGCAGAATCCTGCTTACCGTGGTAAATAATCATATAGCACTACATTAAAATACGAGTGGGGAGAAACGTTTATGTTTCTCCCCACTTTTTTCGTCGAGGTTCTATTCTCTCGATTCGAGTTCGATATAGAATGAATTTAACTGATGGAGCATTATTTCTCTAAAATATATGGCCTACGTTAAAGTAGATCGACTACCGTGATGCCTGCACCACCGAACTGCACGTGTTCGTCGCGGAAGCTGGCTACGCAGGCACGTGTGGCAAGATACTGGCGGATGGTGACACGTAGTGCACCTGTGCCTGTTCCGTGCAGGATTCGTACTTGTCCTGTGCTGAGTACCTGAGCATCGTCCAGATAGTACATGACGGCTTGCAGAGCTTCTTCAGCGCGCATGCCTCGCACATCTAATTCTGCCTTGAATGTCTTGCGTTTGTCTGCCATCACATCGACCGACGAACTTCCTTTGCTCTCTTTGTTGCTTGTTCCAGTAAGGATGCTGGCAAACTGCGAAATTTTGTCTGATCCTTCCTCTTTTTTGAGTTGGTTCTTCGAGATTCCCTCAAGTCGGTTCATGTCGATGGTGCTCTTGATCATGCCAAAAGCAACCTGTACTTTCTTCCCTTCAATCGCAATAACCTCTCCGATGGTGGCTTGTCCTTTGATCCTGACGTAACCGCCAACGGTGATGGGAGAGTTGTTTTGTTCTTTTGTTATTGCGTTATTTTGTTCTTTTGGCGCTTTGTTCTTTTGTTGTGTTGTTGTGTTTGGTGCAATCTTCTTTTCGACAAAGCGTTGATGCTCTTCGCGAATCTTGCGAGTGGCCTCTTTCTCAGCTTGTGCCTCCTTTATATCTTTGATGGTCTTCTCGATGCGGGCATTGGCCTCTTTGACCAACGAGGCTGCTTCGTCGCGAGCCTTCTGCATTACCTCCTGCCGTTTGGCTTTCAGTTCTGCACTCTTCCCGTCATATTCCTGCGCCTTTTGTTCCAGCTGTTTCTCTTGCTGGTGAATCTTTTCACGTTTCTGTTCCCAATATCGCTTATCGCGTGAGATGTCCTGCAGATACTTATCCATATTGACGTAGTCTGTACCCACGATGCGTTTGGCTTCGTCGATGACGTCACCTGGCAAACCGATCTTGTGGGCAATTTCGATAGCAAACGATGATCCCGGTCGTCCAACTTCCAGTCGGAACAGAGGACGCATCTCTCCACGATCGTAGAGCATGGCACCATTAACAATGCCTGGAGTATCATCGGCAAAGAGCTTCAGGTTGGTAAAGTGGGTGGTGATAACGCCGTTGGCTTTTGCTTGGTTGAATTTGCCCAACAAGGCCTGTGCGATGGCACCACCAATTTGAGGCTCTGTGCCCGAACCAAATTCATCGATCAATATGAGCGTTCGATTAGTCGCATTTCGCACGAAATATTTCATGTTCTGCAAGTGCGATGAATAGGTCGAGAGATCGTTGTCTATGCTTTGTTCATCGCCAATGTCGATGAATATGTTGTCATAGACTGTCACCAGCGAGTTGTCCTTCATTGGAACAGGAAGTCCACATTGCAGCATGTACTGTATCAATCCCAATGACTCCAGACAAACTGATTTGCCGCCGGCATTCGGACCTGAGATCAGTACAATACGTTGCTTGCGATGATCGAGGAGAATGTCGAGTGGAACTACGTTCTTGCCTTCGCGTGCGTACCTTATATATAATAATGGATGACGGGCCTGTACCCAATCTGTCGCACCGTCGGGTGAGAAGGCTGGAATACAGCCTTGAATGCTGTCTGCGAGTCGACTTTTTGCTCGTAGAAAATCTATCAATCCCAAAAAGTCATAGCTGGCCAGCATGTCGGGCAGGTAGGGTCGAACGAGCATCGTGATACCTGTCAGGATTCGGATGATTTCCTGTCTCTCTTCTCCTTCCAGTTCTCTGATGCGGTTGTTGGCATCAACAACTTCTGCTGGTTCAACGTATAGTGTCTTGCCGGTTGCTGACTCGTCGTGGACGATTCCCTTCAGTTTTCTTTTGCTTGATGGGGGAATCGGTATGACTAATCGTCCATCGCGCATGGAGGGTGTAACGTCCTTCTCGACCAATCCCTCGCTTTGTGCGCTTCTGAGGATGTGGTTCAACATGCGTGATATGCCGTTGATGGTCGATGTGAGTTCGTGCCTGATATTTGCAAGAGCTGGAGAGGCATTGTCCCGTATCTCGCCAGTAGGAGTAAGGGTTTGGTCAATCTTGCGTACGATGTCCGGGAATGTCATAACTCGTGAGGCCTGTTCTACGAGCAAGGGGAAGAGGGATACTTCTCCTTCCGATACGTGGAAATACTTGACTAAAGCCTCGATGGTTGATAATGAACGTCGCAGATGGAAAAGTTCTTCTACTTCGAGAAAGGTGCCAACAACACGGATTCTTTTAAGTGGTTCGGTCAGATCGTAGAAACAGTCTGTTGGCATTGGATTGAGCGCATTCTGCATTACTTGCATCATCTCACTTGTGAGAGCAAGCTCTTTTTCCAATTTTCTACGGTCGGTTAGGAAAGACATTGCATCTACACGCGCAGAACCGAGACTACACAAAGTGTTGTCCCGGAGTATCTGGCGGATTTTGTCAAATCCCAGTTTGTTTTCAAAATTCTCAGGATAAATCAAGATGTTGATTGTTTTTTCTCAAGAAGAGATGAAGAAAGGAAGTTTATTTTTTGATTTTAATTACTTCAATTCTTCCATTCTTCATGTGATATATTGTTATATTTCAAGTACACCTGCGCCTTGACGTAGAATCTCGACTTCATTGTTCGACAGGTCAACGACTGTAGAAGGAATGTCTTCGCCATAGCCGCCGTCGATCAGAATGTCTGCCTGGTTCTGAAATGCCTCTTCGATGAGGAATGGATCGGTCATGTAGCTGATGATTTCGTCCTCCTCTTCGGTTGGAACTTTGAGCGAAGTGGTCAGGATGGGATTGTCCAATTCTTCGAGCAGTGCCTGAAGAATTTTATTGTCTGGAATACGGATACCTACCGTTTTGCGGCTGCGGAATACTTTAGGTAATTTCAGACCCGCTTCGAGAATGAAAGTAAAAGGACCTGGCAAATGACGGTGCATCAGTTTGAATTGCTCTTTTGTGATCTTTGTATATTCGTCTGCCTGACTGATGTTCTTGCAGATGATGGAAAGATGTGATGTCTTTGCCTCCTCTTTGCGATATTGATAGATCTTCTCGACAGCGTGCTGGTTTAAGGCATCGCAGCCTATGGCATATACTGAATCGGTAGGATAGATGACTATCCCACCGTTCTTTATAACTTCTGCTATGTCCGATAGAATCCGAGTGTTCGGATTGTTCTCGTAAAGCTTGTATGTTTCCACTTGTAAATTAAAAGTTAAAAATTAAATAATGATTGTTTAATAATCATCAACTCAAAACTATCAACTCAACACTGAAAACTTAAAACTGACAATTACTTTATTACAATTGGTTTGATTTTATCCCAGTTCTTACACCAGGTAAACCAGGATTTGGGTGTCCAAGGCGAAGCAACCAATTGTGTGCCTTCCTTGTCTGGTGCACAAAACGCCATACGATAGGTAATCTGATTGTTCTCGTCAGGATGTACACCGTATAGTATCTGCTCCTTGCGGTCTATGCTGCGAGTCACGAATGCATTGTCTATGCTTACTGCCAATGCAGCAGCCGACATGACTGGATAGAGTTTGTGATTTCCATCAGGCCAGTCTTTGCCAAACGAAGCGCAAAGACCCTTGCCATTCTGCATGTAGTGGAGGCCTGCAAGATTGATTGAGTCGGTGTTGAAGATACCTACTTTCAAGACACCGGTCACAAACTCCATCTTGCTCAGATCTTTCGAGCCTCCATCGGCTGCTGAGAGATACTGGATGACCTGACACTCACGGTTGCCGGCATACAGGATGTATCGGCTCTTCATGTTGAGTTTACGTCCCTTGTACTGCCAGCCCTCTACATTCATGTCAACAACGGTACGTACAGGACCTTTGGCCATGATGTGAGCCTGACGGTAATCAAAAGGATCGATCATGACCATGCAAGGATCTGCTACCTTGCCTTTGGCTGGCGTTTTGGCAAATTCCGGATCATCCTTCGAATCATCCCAACCACGCAAGGTGCCGATGCTGATGGTTTGACCTACCAGAATAATGTCATCGCCGAAATTACGGTCGTTGACAAGGGCTGGAACCTCGCTGCTGTACCACAAACCGTCGGCTAACTCCAATTGTGGTACTCGCTTGCCATACAGGTCGGTGCTCTGTTTCTTGTCGAAGTAAACACGATAGGCTACCTTCTCGTTCTCGAACGCTGGACCGTGGTGCATCATCTTTGAATACATGTTGTCCACACGTTCCGATACAGTGTCGGTTGGTATGTGTTGCTTCTCAAGATAGCTGCGTCCCTTGGTGTTGTCCTTAAACCACATCTGCGCATGCACGCGTGCTGGATATCTGTCTGCCTTTGCCTCTTCGGTCGAGAAGGTGATGTTTGCCGTCAATTTGCCTTTCTTGGCAATATCAACCACAAATGAGAGCTCCTCCTTGCGTCCATCTTCGTCCAGATCATCCATCTGACATGGAATCTCTTTGCCGTTAATCATTACAGTGGCACTCTTGTAGTTGCCGTCTGTAGGTACAGCAATACAAACTGGCGCATCGGTCAGATTCTGCTTGTTCGGGTTCTTCAGAGTGACTGTCAGATTCTGCCCTACTAAATCAAAGTTGGCGATGGGCGAGAGTAATCCCGCCAGCATCGCCAAAAATAGAGTATGTTTCATCGTCGATTATTCAACAGTCTTGCCGTTGACTACGAGGTTTTGAACATTGAACCAAGATTCCTCTGGCTCACCCTCAGGAAGATCCAGCTGAACATTGTCGATTGTAATGTTGCGTGAGTGGTTAACAACAATACCGATTTCGCCCGTGATGGTAGCGTTCTTGATGTTGATATTGGTGATAGGCATCTCTGGCAGACCATTGAAGTACATGGCACGCTCGCAACCCTTACAGGTAACATCGTTGATGTAGATGTCGCGGAACTCTGGTGTTGTCTCGTCAACCGGTGGAACATTCTCCAACGAGATATCCTTCTTGATGTGGAGTGCACGTTCCTCAGATGCTGAAAGACCTGAGTAGTTCAAGTCGAAGAGGATACAGTCAGTCTCGATTGAAATCATGTTGATGTTGTCGATGTAGATGTTGCCTACGACACCACCACGACCACGCTTAGACTTGAAACGGAGACCTACGTCGGTACCGAGGAAGGTACAGTTCTTAACGGTAATGTTACGTACAGAACTTGACATTTCCGAACCTACAACGAAGCCACCATGTCCGTGATATACAGAACAACCGTCAACAACTACGTTTTCGCAAGGACATTTCAGCTCACGACCATCCTTGTCCTTACCTGCCTTCAAACAGATAGCATCGTCACCTACGTCGAACTTAGAGTTAACGATGAGAACGTTCTTACATGCCTCGAGGTCGAGACCGTCACCATTCTGGCTGTACCAAGGGTTAACAACAAGAATATCCTTGATGATGAGGTTCTCGCAACGGAATGGGTGCAGACACCAAGCTGGAGAGTTCTGGAAACAAACCTGCTCGAGGAGCACATTCTGACAGCTGTCGAAGTCGAGCAATGTTGGACGGAGGAAGTCGCGATACTTGTGCCAATCCTCTTCGTTGTCGAACTGAACAACGTTCATGTTAGCGCGAGCAAGCGCATCAAGAATAGCCTGAGTTGGAGCCCAGATTTCTGAACCGTCGATTACGTTAACCACACCACCGCTTGACAAAGCGTCTTTCCACTGGCTCTCGGTCAACTTGCTACGACGAATCCAACGCCATGCATCACCATGACCATCGATAGTACCGAAACCGGTAATAGAGATGTTCTTCTTGCCCTTAGCGCTGAGTGGAGACTGGCAACGACGTGTCTTCAAACCTTCGAAGTAGCAATCAACGATTGGATAATCATCGAAATCGCCAGAGAAATAAATGACAGCACCATCAGTGAGGTGCAAATCTACATTGTCTTCAAATTCGATAGGACCGGTGAACCAAACGCCATGAGGTACAGTCAAACGACCACCACCTACCTTCGAGATAGCCTTCATTGCCTTTCTGAATGCCTCAGTGTTGTCGGTGTTACCATCACCTACACCACCGAAGTCGGTAATCTTCTGCTCATAAGCATCGATTTGTGGGCGGGCAATGGGACCCATTTCAAATGGCAGATTCTTGGTGTAGGCAGCCAAGTCGGCATCTGTTGCCGAAGATGAGGAGTCATTTGGTCCACAGCTTGCTACTAAACCAGTTGCCATAATACCCAAGAGGTAATAGCAATTTTTAATACTGGATTTCATTTTGTAATAAAAATTAAAATGGTTAATGATATATAATTATTGTATTTGCGATTTTTGTCTTTACATTCAATCGTTGGCGAGAATACTGCCTGGCGAAACCTTGCTTACCAGTGTGGAAGGGATAATCAGCATCAGCATGGTAATGCATAATGCTCCTGCGTTGAGAAGAACGATTTGCCACCAGCGGATGGCGATAGGTACCCATCCCAAATAATAATTCTCGGGGTCAAGGGCGATGGGATGCCAGAGAGATTGAACAGCACAAATGCCTAACCCGACGATGTTACCCCATAACAGACCTTTCAAGGTCAGAAACAGGGCTATGTAAAGGAACGTATGGCGTAATTGCCGATTGTTACAGCCTAAGGCTTTTAATAGACCAATCATTTGGGCTTTTTCCAGTATGATGATCATGAGTCCACTAATCATGGTGAAGGTCGAAACAATCACCATCAAAATGAGAATGACCCAGACGTTTGTGTCGAGCAGATCTAACCACCCGAACAGTTGTGGATCCTGCTGTCGTAGTGTCTGTATGGCCAGCTGTGTGCCTCTTCGGTCTTGTGTCAGGCAGATCCTCTCGCAAAGCTCTGCATAGACATCTTCCATCTGAGAGATATCTTTTAACTGGATTTCCAGCCCACTCGCCATATCCTCGTCCCATCCACTCACTTGTCGAAGCAGTTCGTGGCTTCCGAGGATTATTTGGTCATCGTATTGATTGAAGTGTGTCTGATACAGACTCACTATCGTCAATGTTCTTGCTTTGACCGACGCGTCGGTTCCTCCGTAGTTGAGATTGTTCTCAATCTGATTGTTAGCCACGAAGAAGACCTGTACTTTGTCTCCAATCTGAAGATTCAACTTTCGGGCGATAGTCTCGCTGACCGAGAGCTCCCGTTCTCCGAGATCTTCACTTTTCATCACCACCGACAGGAAATCGTCGTTCGTCTTGATGACGGCTGGTTTGGTGATGAAGGTCTTGGCTTTTGCCACATAAGGAACTTCTGTTACCGACTTGACCAACGAATCGCTGATGCAAATCGGATATTTTTCGAAAGTCTTGTTCGATGTTGCTGCCAGTACCTGCAAATGTCCACCGAAGGCCGAGACCTTATCGCGAATCTCCTCTTTGAATCCTACCACAATGGCAACCGAGAGCAGCATGACCGCCAATCCGATGGCGATTCCCGCAGTGGCAATTCGGATGGCGGGTGGGGATACCTTTTGTTGCTCGTCGCCTTTCGAAAAGTGGATTCTCTTGGCGAGGAAATAGGCGACAGACATTATTCAGCTGGGTTCATGACCGTGGCCTGATAGACGCTTAGCGCCTTTTGCAGGACGATCAGGGCATGTTTCAAGTCATCCTTGTTCAGGACATAAGCCATTCGGACTTCGTTCTTGCCCATGCCTGGAGTAACATAGAAACCGGCACCAGGAGCCATCATCACGGTGCATCCTTCGAACTCGAAGTCGCTCAAGCACCAAGCACAGAATTTCTCTGCGTCATCTACCGGCAACTGAACCATGGTGTAGAAAGCACCCATTGGGATTGGAGAATAGACTCCATCGATTCTGTTCAAGCCGTCGATCAGGTATTTGCGACGTTCAACGTATTCGTTGTAGGTGTCGAGCATATACTCAGGATCAGCATCGATTGAGGCCTCTGCTACAATCTGTCCGAGCAACGGTGGCGAGAGACGGGCCTGACAGAACTTCATGATGTTCTGGCGAACCGATGCATTCTTGGTGACGATCGAACCAACACGGATGCCTGTTTCTGAGTAGCGCTTCGAAACAGAGTCGATCAAGATGACATTCTGCTCGATGCCTGCCAGATGACATGCTGAAATGTAAGGAGCTCCAGTGTAACAGAACTCACGATATACTTCGTCTGAGAAAAGGAATAGATCATGCTTCTTCACAATGTCGCGCAACTGGTTCATCTCCTTTTGGGTGTAGAGATAACCGGTCGGATTGTTAGGATTGCAGATGAGGATACCTTTGGTACGAGGAGTAATCAACTTTTCAAATTCCTCCATAGGAGGCAATGCAAAACCTTCGTCGATGCGAGTTGGGATGCTCTTGATGACGGCGCCTGCCACAATGGCGAATGACATGTAGTTGGCGTAGGCTGGCTCTGGAACGATGAGTTCATCACCTGGGTTCAAACAAGACATGAAAGCGAACAGAACGGCTTCAGAACCACCTGTAGTCACGATTATGTCTTCGAGGTCAACATTAATCTTGAAGCGACGATAATAACCGAGCAACTTCTCTCTTAACGGTTTGATGCCCTCTGAAGGTGAGTATTCAAGAATTTTCCGATCGATTTTCTTCAGAGAGTCAAGGCCTGCCTGCATGGTGTTCAAGTCTGGCTGGCCGATATTGAGGTGATAAACCTTGATTCCGCGAGCTTTGGCAGCATTGGCCAATGGAACGAGTTTGCGGATAGGTGAGAGAGGCATTTGTTTGCCGCGTTCAGATATATCTGGCATTGTTGTCTTTTTATCAATAATTACTGTCGTGCAAAGATAACAATTCCCCGACGATTAACCAAATTTAAAGGCCAAAAACTCTCAAATAGTGTCAGAATTTACACTTTTTGTTCATTATTTTACCTTTTTTGCTTCAATTTCTCTCAAGAAAATACCATCGTCCAATGCTTTAAGTATAATTGTGTGCCTGCTTTGTCCTTGCGTTGAGAGGGTAAAATTCTTCAGACTTCGGTTGTGTAAAACATTCTGTTTCCACTCCTCGCTTCGTCCCTGAGTACGGATCGAAACGACTGTTTCCGGCAGATTGTCAAAACGCAGGCTGTATCGCAACGAGCGGTTGTTGAGCGGATGGTTGGGCAGCATACTCACTTCGATGCATAGGGAGTCGATTTCGGATGATGTTTCGAAGGTGAATCGGATAGAATCTTTGATTTCTGTCCACCCTTCGGAACTTTGCCATTTGAACAGGGTTTCATTGTCTGTCAACAGAGGTGTGCTGTCGTTCCGGTGTTCGAGTGGTAGGAATACTGGAAGTTTGCGGGGCTGAGGGTCCATTATGTTGTTCCATTTACCGTTGTTGTTGAAACCCTTATTGTATATTGCAGTCAGACTTTTGATACTGTCGAAGGCTTGGTCGCTTGCTCTCCAATCCATTTTACCGTGGCGAGCCAATTGCCCCAGAAGCATCTTGCGATTCATCTGGGCAGCTGCTTGTACTGGATATTTGACCAGTTGGAAATAGGTGTCCTGTCGGGTCGCTGGGAGTTGAGCTCCTATCTGTTCGACAAGATCCGACAGGAATGTGTATTTGTTTATTCGATCCAAGATGGTCTGTTCGCTCCATGGCATATCGGTGACAATCTTGTATTTCGGATCCTTTTCTTCTGTTCGGGTGTGTCCGAGAAACTCTGGCTTACAGTCGAAGGCATATTGGTAACTCTTCTCAAGAATATCTGCCAAGCTCTCTGCCTGATCTGTGCCAAATTCTCGTCCGAGGAATTGTTGCAGGTGCTTGTGGACGCCCATTTGCGCTACTTGATCGATGTTCCATGCCATGTCCATGAAGAGTTCGATCTGATATTCTGCCGGCTTGATGTCTCCTACATTCAGCACCCAGATACGTTGTATGTCGTGGTCGTAGGCCAAACGCATCTGATTGTACAATAAATGTGGATTGAAGGTGCCTAGCCACAAGTAGTCGTGTGGACGGCCCCAGTAGGAAACGTGGTAGTAGAGCCCATGTCCACCTGCTCGTTTTCGTTCGATGGAATCTGGGAAATGAGTCAGGTAACCATAGTTGTCGTCACACCACATCAGACAGACGTCATCTGGAACTTTCAGGCCACTGTTGTAGATGTCCAACACCTCTTTGTAGGGAATGAAGACCTGGGGGATTCTGGATGTTTCGGTTTGCAGATTTCGGGTGAGCATCACTCTTTGATCAAGCAGGATCTGTTGCAACGTTTCGCGTTGTTCTGCTAATGTCTTTGCTCCTTGCATCTTGCCATCATGAACGCCTCTCATGCCCAATGTATAGACGATTGGCTGGTGCTTGACCTCTTGGATTCGCGACTCCCAGAATCGCTGTACTGCCTCCCGGTTGTTTACATAGTCATAGTCGCCTGTGCCACGTCTGGGCCATTCTCCCGCTGTGCTCGAAGCCATAGGCTCGCAATGTGATCCGCCGACGTATATACCGTATTTCTTGGCCATTTCACGGTTGCCGGGTGTGAGAAAGAATGGCTGTGTGCATTCGTGCATGGCTGGCCAGAAATAATTGGCCCTCAGGCGAAGCAGGAGTTCGAATATGCGTGCATTGGTTTTAGGACCCATGATTCCTTTGCCATTCTCTGGCTCGTAGGTCAGTCCACTCCAAGGCATGATGCCCCAGTCCTCGTCATTGATGAAGATGCCTCGATACTGAACCGATGGAAATTGTGTCGTTGCGAAAGTGCTCGGAAGGGTAAAGGATTTAAGTTTTTCGGGTGTGGCATCTGCCCACCATTCCCAAGGGGAAACACCTAACATTCTGCTTAATTCAAGAATGCCGTAAGCCAAGCCGTGGGCGTCGCTTCCGATAATCTGCAGTTTCCCCTTTTTGACTTCGATGTGGAAGGCTTCGAATGCAGGTTGGTGTCTTTGTGCAAAATGCTGCGAAGAGATGGATAATTCTATTTCCGGGTTGCGTTTGACTTCAATGACGGAGCTTTCAAGCACAGATTGGACATCTCGATCGAGCAGTTCAAGTGCTGTGTGTACGATGGGCTCTTGTATGTTGGTCTTCTGGATGCGTAAGGGCTCTCCCGCTTTGTGTCGGAAGTCTTGTGCGCCGATGGAAGATAAGCATGCAATGAATATCGAGATAATGAGAGAAATCTTACGCATAGTGTGTGATGGGTTTATTGTAGTGATGAAAATATTCATCACTTAATGCCTCTTTTTGTCAAAGCTTGGTGATATCTGGTCGCATTGCGTTGGTGGTCACGCAAATTGACGGCAAAATTGTGGAGTCCGGAGAAATCCTCTTTGGCGCACATGTAGAGATACTTGTGTGGTTCGCTGTTGAGGAAACTGTCGATGGTGGCCTTTTCGACGATGCGGATCGGTCCGGGTGGCAATCCGGCATGCAAGTAGGTGTTGTAGGGAGATTCTGTTTTCAGATGTTTTGTCAAAATCCGCCGCAAAGTGAAGTCTCCAACGGCATATTTGACTGTCGGATCGGCTTGCAAAAGCATGCCGATTCTGTAGCGGTTCCAATAGAGTCGGGCCACTACTCCACGTTCTTTGCGATTGGCTGTTTCTTCCTCGGCAATGCTGCAAATGATGCTGATTTGCTGTGGATTGACGTTTAACTTGTCGGCCAGAGCCAGTCGGTCGGTGTTCCAGAATTTGCGATATTCTGCCAACAACCGCTTCATGAGTTTTTCGGGCGAAATGTTCCAATAGACTTCGTAGGTGTCGGGTAGGAACATGCCCGGCAGGTTGGCTTCGTTGCAGTCGCATTCTTCGAGAAATGCAGGGTTGTGCATGGCCTGAAGAATCTGTGCAGAATCAGCCTCGATGACTTCTGCCATTCTGCCTGCCAGATCCTCCAAAGTTCTGGCTCCGATGAAGGTCATTTTGATCGGATCTTGTTGATGACGTGCAATTTTCCGAATTACCTGTGCCAAGGTCATCCCTTTTTCGATGTGGTAGGCTCCGGACGTGTTCTTTTGCAGCGATTTGTCGAGTCCGAAAGCGCGACTGGCCAGTTTGAACCACAAACTGTGGGTGTCTCCACCGGTCTCGTTCAGTTGCTGTTCGAGTTGTTCTGTTGTCGTACCTTGTCGTACATAAATCCAAGCCTCTTCCTGACTCCAGGGGGAGGCTGTAATTGTTTTGTAACCATAGAAGGCTAGTCCGATGCCTGCGCAGATAAGGGCTAAACCGATGGCTATGCTGATTAGAATTGTGCGTTTCATATAGTGCGATATCTGCGTGCAAAGATAAACAAAAAAATCTATTCTTCAAATTTTACGGCTGAAAATTTGCAAAAGTGGGATTTTCCTTGTACCTTTGCGCACCGAAAAACATAAACACATTATAAGATGCAATCAAATAACAATATCGGATTAGTGCTTGAAGGCGGTGGAATGCGAGGCCTTTTCACGGCAGGCGTTATTGATGTCCTGATGGAGAAAGGGATTCAGTTCCCATTGGCAGTCGGTGTTTCGGCTGGTGCCTGCTTTGGCGTTAATATGAAGTCTTTGCAGATTGGACGAGCCTTACGTTACAATCTCAAGATGATGGGAAATCCGAAGTATATGGGCTTGGGCAGTTTTCTGAAGACTGGTGATTATATCAATGCTGACTATGCGTATCATGTTGTCCCGACTCAGATCGATATCTTTGATTTCGATACTTATGCCAAGCAGCCTATGCAGTTCCATGTGGTTTGTACGGATGTTGATAGTGGTAATCCTGTTTACAAGAATTTGGAACGGGTTGACTACGAGGGGTTGGAGTGGATTCGTGCTTCTGCCTCTTTGCCGATGATTTCTAATCCGGTTTTGCTCGAAGGTAAGCGTCTGATGGATGGGGGCTTGTCTGATTCAATACCTTTAAAATATATAGAAGACTTGGGGTATGAACGCAATGTGGTAATCTTGACCCAGCCATTGGGCTATCGCAAAACGCCTGCCAGCCATCCGTGGTTGTATAAGTTCCTTTGCCGGAAATATCCTGTCTTGGCTGACCTTCTGATCAATCGCCCTGCTCACTACAATGCTCAATTGGAGTACGTAGAGGCTCAGTCCAAAAATGGTAAGACCCTGCTCATCGCCCCTCCCGATAAATTGGAGATTGGACGCGTAGAGCAGGATCCTGTCAAGTTGCAGAAGATTTATGATCTGGGACGTTCGACTTGTGAGTCACATCTTGCCCGGATTCAGGAATTCTTAGCAAGGTAATTGATTAACTTCTCGTTTGCATTGGCAATGGCTTGGCAGGCCATTGCCAAATTTTTTTTGAAGATTTCGAATGTCTCAGCTCCACTGTCGCAGAGGTCTGTGACTGATTTGATGAAGAGTACGGGAACTTTATATAGTGAACAGACGAAGGCAACGGCTGCTCCCTCCATGTCTTTCAGTTCTCCGTGGTTCTCTTCGATGATCTGCAAGTCACATGGCTGCATGTCAAGCGAAGAACCGGTCGTTACTTTGCCCATCTTGAAGCCTAATGCCTTTGCTATTTCGTTGGCTCGCTCGTAGATGGGGTAGTTGCCTAATGCTTGAGTTCCCCATGCATCGTCGCCAGGAACGCGACGATCGTGGAACATGACTGCATTCGAAACATAAATCTCGCCAATCTCTGCGCCATTCTTTTTGAAGGCACCACAAGTTCCGGAGTTGATGATTAGATCTGGATGGAGTTGCTGTATGGCTGCCATGGTGGCAACCGAAGCAGCCTCACAACCTACCAGATCGGAACCATGTTGCTGGCCGTTAAGAACAATGTCCAGTTCGCTTTCTCCTACTTTGGCACGATAGAGTTTGCAGGGTAGGGGTGCAAAGAAATTTTCGACTTCGTTGACGCCAAACCTATCGATGAAAGGTTGGGCCTCGGCCTGCATGGCCACCACGAAACAGATTTTCATGCGGTCGCGTGATTTACTTGCCAAGTTCGCGGTCGAGCAAGTCGCGAATCTCTTCTGGCTTGATATTGCGAGCCTTAATGATGCCGTTAGGATTAATCAGCATGATGAATGGGACACTGTGGATGCCGTAAGCATCTGTTGGCGAGTTATCGCGACCTTCGGTGTAGATGCTTGCCCAGTCAATCAACATTTCGTCGCTGGCACGGTGTACGTATGTGATGGAATCTTCCCATACGGCAACGCTGCAGATATTCAACTTGTTTGCGTAGTCTTTCTCCAGATCCATGAGCTGGGTGCGGATAACGTCGCGGCTTGGAATGCTCCATGAACCCCAGAAGTTAACCAAAACAGGCTTGCCCTTGGCGAGAACGGCTGAGAGAGCCAGAGTCTTCTTGTCGTTGGCAACATTGATACCTTTGATGTCAACATATTTCTTGCCAGTAGCAGTAGCTTCGGCAGCAATAGCCAACTGACGATATTTCTGCAAAGTCGGATCGTTCTTGTAGAGGTCACAGATGTTCAATACACTATCCATTTGCTTGATGTTGAAATCAATGGCCATGGTCTGTGTGATCTGAAGACCGAGTGAGTCACCACAATGGCTTTCGCATACCTCGCGGATGAATGCATCCTTCACAGCCTGAAGACTATCTTTGTTGGCACCACGTCTCTTGAGCTTTTTGTCAAGTTCCTTGATGCGGGCATTGAAATCCTGGATTGGAGACTTTGTGTTTTCTGTCAGCTTAGGAGCATTTTGAATCTCTGTGGGGACAGCTTGGGCTGTTGTCTCTTGCGAGTTGCTGGTTTCGTTGTTTGAGCAACTAACGAAAGCAGCGGCAACCATGAGGGAAATAAGAATCTTTTTCATTTGATGTATAGTAAGAATAGAAATACAATTTGGGCGTTAGAAAACTAACGGGCGCAAAGATAAAAATAAAACTTTATTCTGCAAACTTTTTTTGAAAAAAAGTGCAAAAAGATAATTTATTTTTACGCTTTTGCGCCCGTTTTAATTGTTTCGGGGGTTATTTCTCTCCGATTTCGCTCAAAATTGCATTTTCTATTCCTTCGCCACGCAAGTCGCGTGCTTTGATGGTTCCATCGGCTCCAATCAAGATGATTTGAGGGATGGACATGATGCCGTATTTCTCAGTAGGAGAATCGTTTCTGCCACCGGCAAAGATGACTGGCCAGCTGATTGGCAACTCACTTATGGCCTTTTGTGTCGAAGTGATAGTGTCTTCCCAAACTGCAATGCCCACAAAGTTCACTTTGCCTGCATATTTAGGTGCATAGTTGGCCAATGCTCGTTTGATTTCGTTGCGGCATGGTCCACACCATGATGCCCAGAAATCGACCACAACAGGCTTTCCTTGAGCAACAATGCTCGATAATTTGAGTGGAGATCCAGCGATGGCGTCAACACCTTCGATGTCAATGTAAGCGCATCCGGCAGAGGTGGCATCTTTGGCCTCAAGTGCCTTGCTGAGACGGATCATTCGGTCGTTGTTCTTGTACAAATCACAAAGATTCATTGCACTGTCCAACTGCTGGCGGTTCATCTCGTAGGCAGCCTCCAGCGTAAGCATCAGTCCTAATGAGTCACCAATGTGTTTTTGTGCTAATTCTTGATTATACTTTTCATATACCACCTCCAGACTGTCGCGGTTCGCACCTTCGGCTCTGTACTTGGCCATGAACTCCTGCATCCACTGACCGTAGGCCTCTTTTTCGGCCTCGAAGTCGAATGCTTTTGCCGGCTCTGCTTTCGAGCCGCAACTGGCGAGCATGGCTATAGCCAATACTCCCAAGATCATTTTCTTCATAATTCTTTTGTTTTTAAGCCCACCCTGACCTCCCTCGAAGGTAGGGAGAAGTTATCGTTATGGTTTCTTTTTCGTTTTATTAACGTATTGCGCGTATTTTTATTGTTTGTAGAGGTGAAATCGGCAAGTCAATATATCGATTTCTTGCGTTTTGTGTCATAATATGTTTTTTAAATGGGCGTTTTTTACTCTTTGTGTTGGACAACTCGTCGAAATGGAGTAACTTTGTCGCGCAAATAATTAACATCCGCAATTTATTAACAACAACAGATATGAAGAAATTTCTTTTAGGCCTGGTGACCTTGGTGGTCGCTCTCGGAATGTTCTCTTCGTGCGAGGAGGATGAAGATCGTGATCTTGCAATCGTATTGAGTGGTGAATGGGAAGGTGATTTTGGCGCTTTCTATACAATTAGCATCAACGGTTCTAAGCCAGAGCCATACAGAGCAGAATATACTCGATTGCAGTTTACCCCATTCCGTGACTATTCGAAACGTGGTTATGGTACTGAAATTGACTTCTATGGTCCACGATCTCCTTATCCAGAGCTTGCTTATAAATTCCGTTGGGAAGTCGAAGATGGCGTTATTTATATCGAGTTCATCGGTCACGATAACATGGATTTGGTCCTGAATGATTTCAAGATGGACTCAAAATGGTTTACTGGCAAGATTGATGGCAAGCGCTTCTCGTTGGAGAAAATGACCGATTTCTATGATTGGACTCCATGGGATGATTATTTCGTCACACATCCTGACCAGCCAAGCTCAAGTCATGAGATGACCGACCGTGAGCGCAATTAATCTTTGTTTCTCTCTTTTATAACCCAAATGTCGTATTGTGAAGTCGCGAAGACCTCCATAAAAGTTAAATTATGAAGAAATGTCTATTTTTCGTTTTTTTGGCCGCTGTGCTTAGTCTTTGTACGTTGACCTCTTGTGGAGGTGACGAGGACGAGTTGATGTCCGAAAACCTGATTGGTGAATGGCAAGGCACGTTTGTTGTTGCCGATACTCTTGATGGCGATGCCGTCTTTTCTTCTGTCGATGATGTAATTCTCTCTTTCAGTTATCCATACATTGTGGTTCGTGGCAAAAGGGGGGTAGGTCAGCAGAAGATCAAGAATAATGTTTCTCCTTTCGATTGGGAAATCAAATATGGCAAGCTTTTCTTGAGCTTCCATAATCATCCTGAGCGCGATCTCGAAATCTGGAACTATAAGTATCCTGTTGATTCTGTTTTCGAGGGTACGATCGAAGATATTGCATTCCGTCTCCAAAAACGTTAATGCCGATTGAAGAATGAGTGAACGTGCAACCTTTGCAACCCGTCTTGGGGCTATTGCCGCAGCTGTAGGTTCGGCTGTGGGTTTTGGTAATATCTGGCGATTCCCTTATATTACCGGTCGAGATGGAGGTGCTGCCTTTCTGCTGATTTATATTCTCGCTGCTTTGATGCTGGGTATTCCTCTGATGATTGCGGAATTCAGTATAGGCCGATCTGCACATCGCAATGTGGTGGGTGCTTTTCGATATGTGGCTCCTGGTACGCGTTGGCATTGGGTCGGCATCTTGGGTTTGCTGGTTGCTGTTTTTATTCTTGGTTTTTATGTCGTCTTGAGTGGTTGGACGCTTCGCTACACTTGTGTGGCTGTTGTCGGCCAATTGCATGGTGGCGAGTTTGTTCCTTTTGTGACTGATACTTGGCAACCTCTTTTCTGGACTCTGTTGGCGATCTTTATCAATGCTGGCATCTTGTTGGGTGGCGTGCAGAAGGGTATTGAACGTGCATCGAATATCATGATGCCAATTTTAGCCGTTCTGCTTCTTGTGCTGGTTGTCAACAGTTTCTTCCAAGAGGGTTTTGTTGAGGGTATCAGTTTCCTTTTTGTTCCGAAATGGGAGGATGTATCGTTTCAGACATTTCTCGATGCCATAGGTCAGGCGTTTTTCTCATTGAGTGTCGCTATGGGTATTCTTGTGGCCTATGGCAGTTACTTGGGTGATAATACCAAAATAGGCAAGACTGCTTTGAGTGTGGCTGCCATGGATACTGTGATTGCTATTCTGGCTGGCGTCGTTATTTTCCCTGCATGCTTCACCTTCCATGAGGAGGCCGGTCAAGGCCCGGGTCTGATGTTCGAAACCCTTCCGGTCGTATTCGAACAGATGCCGGGTGGAACGGTCTTGGGCCTGCTCTTCTTCCTCTTGATTACAGTGGCAGGCTTGACGTCTTGTATGAGCATCTTCGAAGTCCCGATCTCCTATTTGCAGGAGGAGTGGCACATGAGTCGTCGTCGGGCCGTGCTGGTTAGCTGTATTCTGGCTTTGGGTTTGGGCATCTGTTGCAGTTTGTCGATGGGTATGTGGAGTGGATTCCAGATTCCATTGCCTACGGCTCATGGATGGGAGGATAATAATCTTTTTGACTTCTTCGATAATCTCACGTCTCGTTATATGATGCCTATTTGTGCCATTCTTACCTCCCTGTTTGTGGGCTGGTGGTTGGACAAAGAGATTATTCATAATGCGATCACCAATTGGCGCAATGATTCCGGATGGTATCTGCGTCCGTTGCTTTATCTGCTTCGCTTCGTCGCGCCAACCCTCATTCTGGTAATCTTCGTTGCGAATCTGCTTTAACCCCAACCCTTAAAACGTTAAACATTAAACCTTATATTCAAAAGTGTCAACCAAAAGAGCCCTTTTCGTAACTCGCTTCGGAGGAGTCCTGGCGGCAGTCGGTTCGGCTGTTGGCTTGGGTAATGTCTGGCGTTTCCCTTATGAGACCGGTGCCCATGGTGGTGCTGCGTTTTTGCTGGTCTATCTCGCTTGTGTCCTTCTGTTGGGCACACCGTTGCTTTTGGCCGAGTTGGCGTTGGGACGAGCCACGCACCTGAATCCTACAGGAGCATTCCGGTTGTTGGCACCAAACAGTAAATGGCACTGGATGGGTTATGTCGGCGCTTTTTGTATGATCCTCATCATTGCGTTCTATAGCGTAGTGGGTGGATGGACTTTGAGCTATACCGTGCAAGGTGCCGTAGGTAATGTGCCGGAGTTTGGTTCGTTCAGTGCTGGTCTTTGGGAACCTTTGGGTTGGATGACATTCTTCTTTGTCATCAATGCACTGATCCTTTTGGGGGGTGTGGCCAAAGGCATCGAGCGGGCTACGAATATTCTGATGCCTCTGCTCTTTTTAATGTTGCTGGTTTTGTGCGTCAATTCGCTCCTGTTGCCGGATGCTTCTGCCGGATTGAAGTTTCTCTTTCAGCCGGACTTTTCCAAGATTGATGGCAATGTGATTGTTTCTGCCATGGGGCAGTCTTTCTTCTCGATCTCTGTGGGTATCGGTTGTCTGTTGACCTATGGCTCCTATTTGCCCAATTCCGCTCCATTGGGTAAGACTGCATTGAGCATTGCTCTGCTCGATACATTCATCGCGATTCTGGCTGGTGTGATTATTTTTCCTGCTTGTTTCGCTTATGGCGTACAGCCTAATGCAGGTCCTGGCTTGGCCTTTATCACTTTGCCATCTGTGTTCCAGCAGATGCCAGGAGGCTTGGTTTGGAGTTTCTGTTTCTTCCTTCTTTTGGCTGTGGCTGCAGTTACCTCCAGTATGTCGATGCTTGAGACCCCAACGGCTATCTTGCAGGAGGAGTTTGGATTGAGTCGTCGGAAGGCTGTGATTGTCTCTACTTTGATCGGATGGCTGTTGGGTATTCTGTGTGCTTTGTCTTTCTGCCCGGAATTTAGCGATTCGCTCAGTGTCTGGGGAATGACGATCTTCGATCTTTTCGATAAGTTTACGGCCAATATCATCATGCCGGGATGTGGTTTCCTGATGGCAATCTTTGTGGGTTGGTTCCTCGATTCTCGTGTCTTGAAGTTACAGGATGCTGGTCGCCCCTGTTGGTATCAGATGCCTTTGCGTATCGCGATGCGTTTCGTAGCCCCACTTTGCATTTTGCTGATTTTCCTCAGTGGGTTGGGTTGGATTTAAGTGATTTTTCTCCGAGGGGTTGGCATTTCGTCGGAAATGTCCTATCTTTGCGCTCCCTCATTATTATATATATTATTAATTTCAATTGATTGGCAACCAAATAAAAAGTTGCCGTAGATTGACAACCTATTTAAAAGTTGTTATGAATTATTTGTTTACATCGGAGTCCGTTTCTGAAGGACATCCAGACAAAGTGGCTGACCAGATCAGCGACGCGATCCTCGACCAGTTCCTGGCCAGAGATTCCAAAAGTAAGGTAGCATGCGAGACGCTCGTTACCACCGGCCAGGTTGTTTTGGCTGGCGAGGTCAAGAGTTCTGCGTATGTGGATTTGTTGAACACTACTCGCGAGGTCATCAACAAGATCGGTTATACCAAGGCCGAATATAAGTTCGATGGCGACAGTTGCGGTGTGTTCAGTGCTATTCACGAACAGAGTGGAGATATCAATCAGGGAGTAGAACGTGCCGAGGAGACAGAGCAGGGTGCTGGCGATCAGGGCATGATGTTCGGCTATGCCAGCAACGAGAGCCATAACTATATGCCTCTTACGCTCGAACTCAGCCAGTTGCTCTTGATCGAGTTGGCTAAGATCCGTAAGGAAACCAACCTGATGCCATATCTTCGTCCAGATGCCAAGAGTCAGGTAACTATCGAGTACAACGAACAGAATCGTCCGGTACGTGTTCATACCATCGTTATCAGTACCCAGCATGACGAGTTTGATACCGACGAGAAGATGCAGACCAAGATTCGTGAGGATGTGATCAATATCCTTGTGCCTCGAGTCCTGAAACGTCTCTCCGACGAGGAGCGTGCTCTCTTCTCTGGCGAGATCATCTATCATGTCAATCCAACCGGCAAGTTTGTGATTGGTGGCCCTCATGGCGATACCGGTCTGACCGGACGAAAGATTATCGTCGATACTTATGGTGGACGTGGCGCACATGGTGGTGGTGCCTTCTCGGGCAAGGATCCTTCGAAGGTGGATCGTTCGGCTGCTTATGCTGCTCGTCACATCGCCAAGAACCTTGTTGCTGCTGGCGTCGCAGATCAGGCTCTCGTTCAGGTGGCTTACGCTATCGGTGTAGCTAAACCGGTGAGCCTCTATGTGAATACCTATGGCACAGCTAAGGTTGCGTTGACCGATGCTGAGATTTCGGCTAAGGTTGCTGATATCTTCGATATGACTCCTTATGCTATCGAGCATCGCCTGAAACTTCGCAATCCTATCTATCAGGAGACTGCTGCTTATGGCCACTTTGGTCGTGAGCCAAAGTTGGTAACCAAGGTGTTCCAGAATCGTTATGAGAAGGATCCTGTAGTCCTCAAGGATATTGAACTCTTCACTTGGGAGAAACTCGATTACGTCGATCAGGTCAAGAAGGCTTTCTCTCTTTGATTCGACGCAAACTTCAAGAAATGAAATGTCCCGGATTATCCATACGATAGTCCGGGACATTTCATTTGCCGTCTCATTAATGAACGGTGGAAAAACTCCCACCCCCTGGTGTATCATCTCGACGAGATTAAATAATAACCCACACAAAGACACAAAGAAGACGAAGGCCTGCAACATATTGCCTTTGTGAATTTGATCCCCTTTGTGATAAATTGAGGCTACACAAAGTGATGACTAAGGGGGGAAGACTTTTTGTCTTCGTGCCTTCGTGTGAGTTTATATACAAGTCATTGAGACAATGCCTGACATCCAACTGAAAACTCAAAACTCAAAATTAAAAACTAAAAATCGTCAACTTTTTCTCATTTTTGTTACATTTTGTCATACTTATGTATCTTTGTTTGTGCATTTTGGTCCATCGTATTATAATAATGTGTAACTTTGCGCGGGTTATATAATATAATAGATTCAAATGGGCATGTCAATTGTTAGGGAAGATCCATCGAACATCTGGAAAGGATAGAGGATTTAATACCTCACTTTTGTGGATTCTGAGCGCTTGCCATTGTTGGTCGTTTGGACTCTGCAACCTGATAGTGACCTGCATTTTCCCACTTGCAGTTGCATTTTCCATTGCAGTCGGCGTTTCTTCAATTGAACCCACTGGGAATCTTTATCGGATATAATCCGTTGGCAAAAACATCTCCTCTTTTATGAGGCAGTTGTGTCATTGCTTTTTCAAGTTGCTTGGCCGTTGTCTTTCAAGTTGCTTGGGCTGTTGTTTTTCAAGTTGCTTGGGCCGTTGTTTTTCAAGTTGCTTGGGCCGTTGTCTTTCAAGTTGCTTGGCCGTTGTTTTTCAAGTTGCTTGCGTCAACTTAGCTGTTTTTGTACGGCGATTCCATCGCCGATGTTGCTTGTATATCGCCTCAGTAATCAACAATATATGGACACCCCACAACCGATAGAGCCCTTCCAGTGGCAGCAGTCAGGAACCTCATGGCATGGTCCCTGCATCTATCATGTGACTATGGTGGCACATGACCGCCGGCCATTGTTCGGAACGCTGATTCATACTGGTGCCCACGCGATGGTGGAGCTGACAGAGCTTGGGTGGGTGCTGATCGATAACCTCGCCAAGACCAAGCAAATGTGCCCAGAGGTGCGATTCCTGGTCAACCAGGTGATGCCAGATCATTTTCACCTGGTGCTCTATGTGACTCAAACCACCTCCCGATCAATTCGCCAACTGATGCGAGGGTATATGCAGGGCTGTAAGGCTGGTGCAAGGGAGAAGGGATTTACGGAAACACTCTTCGACGAAGCCCCCTTTATACGTCCGTTGGCAGGCAAGAACCAACTGAACGCAATGATCACCTATGTCTCGGACAATCCTCGACGGGCTTGGATCAAGCGGGAGAATCCCACCCTTTTCCATATTCGTCGGGATACACAAGTGGTATTGGAGGGGAGGTACTACACTTTTAGTTCTCTTGGCAATCACTTCCTGCTCGACTATCCGGTTCGGCAACTGGTTCAGTGTTCGCGAAGCATGACACCAGAGGAGATAGAGGCGATGAAGACCGAGATGCTTACGGCATCGACTGAGACAGGAGCAGTCACCTACTCTGCAGCCATAAGTGAGGGAGAGAAGCAGATTTCTCGAGCACTACGCGGGGCGAACCTCCCGATGGTAATTCTGCTCAAAGATGGGTTCCCTCCTGCTGGAAGTGAGCAGGACCGGTTCTTCAAGCCGGGAGGCGTATTCTTCGAGGCTTGTGCTGCGGGCAGGCTCCTCCTTCTTGAGGTTCCAGAATCCATGTTCGATGACGAGTGGATCCAGGAGATTACCCACACCGCATTAATGCGGAAGGCTCAATCCCGAGGGCATTCCTATACGGAACTCCCGACTTCCAGCTCCCGCTTCCGCTTCATGGCACTCAACGAGATTGGCCGTCTGCTCGTGGAACAGTAGCCGTTTCCTAATCAATACGAAATAATGAATCAATAAATATATAACCAAAATTCAAAACAATGAAAAAACTTTTGTTTAATTTACGAACCCTCATGCTCCTCCTACTGATGATGGTGGGAGTAAGTAGCGCGTGGGGACAAAATCCTACAAAATGTACTTCTACTTCAGACCTTGAGGTAGGGTGTGTTTATTACATCAGTGGTGAAGATAATTATTCTTCAAATGGAACAGTGATGGGTTTGAGTACAGGTGGAAATAATTTCCCTAGTTCTAAATTTAATGACACTCCTTGTGAACTTACATTGAGAGGAAATGCAACCGATGGCTGGACTTTTTCTTATGTTGATGGTGCTACCACTTATTTTCTTGATCCTACGAATACTACAGGAAGCAACTATTTGAAGAGAAATACTAATGTAACTAATTATGGAAAGTTTTCAATCTCTTTTACTAATGGTGAAGCTGTGATTACTTCAAAAGGCAAGAGTAGTAGAAATATTATTAGATATAATTCATCTAATAGTATTTATTCTTGTTATTCTTCAGGACAAAATGCTGTATATCTATACAAAAAAGCAGGACAGACTACACCTCCAGCCACCGCTTACACAGTCACCTTTGATGCCGGCTCAAACGGTACTTGCTCAACATCTTCTTTGACTGAGGAAAGCGCTGGCGCTGGTGTTACTTTGCCTTCATGCACTGCAAATACTGGTTATCGCTTCGAAGGTTGGTCAACTTCTAATACCCCGGCTTCTGCTGATGCTGGTGTAGCGGGTGCGACTTACAAGCCTTCAAGTGGCTGCACTCTTTATGCTTATTATGTCCCTGTATACACAGCACAGTTCTCTATAAACGGTTCAATCAACGCAGGCAACAATTGCACAGTGGCAAATGGCGAGGCAATTACTTTTCCTTCAGACCCTGTAGATATTAATGGCAAGAAGTTTGTAGGATGGACAAAGACACAGAACTATTCTAATGCAACAACTGCTCCATCAGATCTTTGTAAGTCTGCTAATATGGGTAATGAAGGTGTTACCTATTATGCAGTGTTTGCAACTGTAGATGGAAACGGTGGATCCGCCTGTTATAAGAATGTTACAGACTTAACACCTGGTAAGACATACGTGTTTGGTGCAGTTAAAGTCGCTGCAAGTCCTACTCTTGCTAACGACAGAGCCATAGCTGCGGTTAACTTTACTTCGACTTCTAGCTGGGGTTCCTACACAACTATAACTCCTAATAGTTCAGGAGAAATTGCAACTTCGAATGTTACTAGTGATAATCTTAAATGGGTGCTCGAAAGTATTACTGGCGGTGCATATACATTTAAGAGTGGCAATAACTATCTGTCTTTAAGCACCTCTACGGGAGCTTCTACTGCGGGTGTGAGTACAACTTCTGCTTGTGTTTATCTTGAGGATGCAAGTTCAACTTGTGCCGCAGCATTCTTGATTCATCCATCATCAAACTCATCGAATAAGTTGTTGTGTAATACAGGAACCAATTATGGTTATCGTATGTATGGTAGTTCGACAAATGCAACTGCAAGCATGTGTCCTTATGTGCGTTTCTACGAATATGATTCAGGAGTTTCCTATTCTGACTACTGCACATCTGTCGTAACGCTTCCTACTCCTACAGTAACATTCGAGGGGAAGGCTCTCCCTTCAATATTCTATGCTGCAGGTGGTAGCGGAGAAACCGCAGTAGCAGGTGATACCTATACTCGCACTGCTACTGCATCAAATGAAGGAAATATCACTTATACTTCATCAAATACGAATATTGCTATCGTTGATCCAGCGACCGGAGAGGTGATAGCTGTGGCTCCTGGTAATGTAACTATTGCGGCAACAACTCCTGCTGTGGATGGCATCTCAAATCAAGCTTCTGCTTCGTATGATATTACGGTATCCGCACGTCCTGTTGTTGAAGCAATCTCATTCAGTCCTGCTGCAGGAGTGGTTGAGAAGGGAGCAACGATTACTATTTCTTGTGTAACTGAGGGTGCTGCTATTTTGTATTCTGTAGATGGAAGCGATCCAATAATTGAATATACAGAACCAATAGCAATTAATTCTTCTTGCACCATCAAGGCCAAGGCTACAAAGGATACGTATGTGCCAGCTGTAGGTAGTGCTACTTACACGGTTGTTAAATCTGCTCAGACAGTAACTTTCGAAACTTCGGCATATTCATTCCGTTTGAATTCGGATGAATATAATAGCTTCAATAATTCTGTTCCTCAAACAGCTACAAGCACCTATGGCTCTGCAAATATCACTTATAGTAGCAATAACCCATCAGTGGTAGACGTAAATTCAACTTCTGGTGCTATTACCTTGAAGGGAGAAACTGGTAAGGCTACCATAACTGCTACGGCTGCAGAAACCGAAGACTATAACAGTGCAAGTGCAAGTTATACTATTACTGTTCTTCGTGCAGGAGTAACCCGTACGGGAGATTTCAGAATGGTTACAAATGTCTCTGATTTGAAGGACGGTGATTATGTATTGCTTACAAGCAAAAAGAATGGAGACAAAGTATCTGCATTCAAAGGAAGTGCGACATCGTTCCAGTCGTTAACTGTGACAAATGATGAAATATCCAAAGATAATCTTAGTGAGGCTGTTGTTTTAACAGTAGGGAAAAAATCTATTGATGATAAAGATTACTTCACATTTGTTTATGGCGATGACTCAGAGGACTATTTGGCTGCGGATAATAGTACAACTGCTGCAGGTAACGTAATTTCGGAAAAAAGTGTGTCTGATTATTCTCGTTGGAACCTTACAATCGCACCTTGGGGTACAGTTGTGGCCAAAGTGAAAGCTAAATCAGAATATTGCGTTTTAAGTTTTAATGGCAATAATCTTAAGACATATAAAAATGCACTTCAAAAGGATAGCCTATATATATATAAACAGCTTGATTACAACCTTCAAGCACAGACACTTGAATTCGCTACATCTTCATATATGTTCCCTCTGAATGAGGCAGAATATAATAATTGGAGCCATCAGGAAGTAACTGGAGCTGAGACTACAGTTACATACACATCAAGTAATACTGACGTGGCAGATGTTAATAATGAAGGCAAGATTGTCTTGAAGGGTGGAGTCGGTGCTTCCACCATCACTGCTTCAGCTGCTGAAGAGAATGGCTACAATCGCGCGTCGGCTACCTATACCATTACTGTTACACAAGCATTGAGAACGGTAAGTTTCGTAGTGAATGGAACTCCAAATGCAATCAAGGAGACAGAATCAAATGGCGGTATCGCTATCCCTGTTAATCCAACTGCTGTTGGCGAATATGCATTCTTGGGTTGGGGTTCTGCTGAATTGGCGGAGACTTTGGATCGTCCAGATTTTAAGGAATCTTTCAAGCCTGGGGATTTGTATAAGCCTACTAATAATGAGACCTATTATGCTATCTTCGGACGTGAGGCTAATGGCAATGGTACTTTCTACTTGAAGGATGAAAATAACTATGCCTCTGCTCCAACCGCTACAACCTTTAGCAATACCACAACTAAGGATAATGCAGCAGTATTCGGCTATACCAATGAAGGGAAGGTCTATTATATGGATGGTGAGAGTAGACGATACTTCTCAAGTGTATCTTCGGAAACTGGTTCTAATGGAAGAGTTTTGACCTTTAATGACGTTGAGGCATCTGCAATTGCGTGGAATATTATAGAGGCTAATGGTAAAATTCAGTTCCAGTCAACGGGTGGAAATAACAAGTATTTTGTACATAATAATACAATTTGGGCTGCTTATGCTAGTGGAACAGGGACGAACACATTCATCAAGGAATATCTTGCTCCGTACTACTTTACAACAGCACCTACTACATTGTCCACTCCAACCATTGCGTTTGCTAATCCAACGGATGTGACAATTGCTATTGATGAGGTTAGTAATAATGTGGCAACTTCTTCATCTTCTGCGCCAGTAACTTATACATCCAGCAATCCAGAAGTTGCCTCTGTAGATAATGAAGGTAATGTAAAAGGTCTTGCAGTCGGAACAACAATCATTACGGCACAAGTGGCTGCAGTTCCAGAAATTTCCCTTCAGGCATCTGTAAGCTACAAGGTGACAGTAGAACGTATCACTACCGAGATTGCATTTAAGGATGCAGAAAGCAATACCATCACGACTGCAGATGTGTATGCAGATAACGAATACACATTTACTGCACAGACCAATTCTGATGCAACGATTGTTTATAGCTTGAGTGCCACTACCTATGCAACTATTAATGGCGCGACAGGTGTTATCACCTTCAAACCTGCTACAGGCGCAACTTGGACAAGCGACAAGCAGGTAACAGCTTATGCTAAGGTTGATCAGACCGACCGCTATACAGCAGCTTCAAGTAATTCACTTGCAGCCAAGTTAACAATCACAATCAAGGACAATCGCAAGGACCAAATCGTACAGTTTGCGCAGTCGAATTATGAGTTTACTGTAGGAAGTTCCGAAGGTACTGTCTTCACCAATTCATTTGCTGATGGAAAAGCTCCAAAGGGTGATGTAACTTACTCTTCAAACAACGAGAACATCGCAACAGTAAATGAAACTACTGGTAAGGTAACTGTCAATACTGCAAGTGCAGGAACTGCTACCATTACCGCCAATATAGGAAGTGCGAATGTCACTGAGGATGGAACTGTATGGGCATATAAAGCTACTACAGCTTCATATATTATTACAATTACTAAGGCAGATGCAAGACTGGCATTCACCTCATCGGAAATCAATACAACGATTGATGATAGTATGATTGACCTTTCTGAATATATTACAAAGTCAACAGATGCGGAGGTGGTTTATTCTTTGCAAGAAGGTACTGCTGGTGCAGAATTGGCAGATGAGATATTCGAAGCAACAATGGCCGGTGACTATGTCGTTACGGCAAGCGTTGCTGAAACGTCATCTTATTTGGCCGGCGATGCATCGATTACTATCCACGTCACCGATTCTCGTGCTATTCCTACCTTCGCGTTCTCTGAGCCATCATACACTTACAATGTGATGAAGATTTTTGACCTCTCTGAGAATTTGACCAATAATTCGGATGGTAATGTAACTTGGAGCTTGGATGATGATACTTATGCAGATATTGATAACAATGGTGTATTCTATGCCGAGGAGGGTGGTCATACCGTGACTGTGACAGCTACGGTTGCTAGAAGTGAAAATTATCAGCAAGCCTCTGCTTCTTGCACAATCAATATCGTTGACAATCGCACAAGCCCAATGTTGACTTTGACCGATGGAACGGCAAATGCAGAGAAGGTACAGAACCGTGACATCACTTTGTACAAGAATGCAATGTCTTGCACTCTTCATGCCAATTCCGCAGCAACTCCGGCATCAAAGGGTGCGATAACCTATAAAGATGCAAGAGATGGCAGTTCATTCTATTTAAATCAGGAGACCGGTGAATTCGTAGGCTATACACCAGGTACATATTATGTCAAGGTTACTATTGCTGCGACCGAGGTCTATGTTTCTGAGACCTATCAGTATAATATTACCATATTGGATGAATATCCAGTGTTCTCCGCAACTATAGCAGACTGTGGCTATACAACTGTATGTTTGCCCTACAATGCTACTGTAGAAGAAGGTGCAACGGCTTATGCTTTGTCTGAGATTTCTACAGAAGGGAACTTGTTATTCAATTCTGTTCAGGTTATGAAAGCAAATGCGGGCTATATCATCAAAGGTGAAGCAGGCGGAAATTACAATGTCACATATTCGAGTGCTGGATCTGATGATGATTCAAACATTTTGGATGGTGTTACTGAACGTACGGCAAGAAATAGTATGACATTTATGGCAGAGGGTAGCAGTTACCAGTATCCTTGGATCCTTGCAAAGGATGGCACCTTCAAGAAATATACGGGTGAATACATTCCAGCCAACAAGGCTTACTTGGATGGTGGCTATGTCGAGGAATATGTAAATAATACTGGCGCTTCTTCAGCAACTTTGCGTGTAGTCTTTACTGAAAAAGAAGAGACTGGCTTGGAGAACATGAGCGAGATTTATCATTATGATAGCATCGTTTATGACTTGATTGGCAAGAAGGTTCAATCTATTAACAAGTCGGGTCTCTACATTGTGAATGGCAAAAAAGTAGTAATCAAGTAAACGAAAGGCTGATAATTAACGAAACATTCGTGTTAATTAATGGCAATTCGTGTTCAAAATAAAAAAGAAATGAAAAAAACATATAAATCACCAGTGGTGTTGATTGTTGAATTAGATGCTGACGAATTATGTCAAACGTTAGTGAATTCGCCAATAGTAGAAATACCTATTGATACGGATGGCTCGGCAGATGACGAGGACGATTTCGCTGCTCCCACCTATCGCACCACCCTTTGGAACTAATTAGTTTTTGTAGCTAAAGGTAATAATGAGTCAGTGAATGGCATTTGTGTATGCAATGCCATTCACTGATTTTTTTGGGAAAGCAACTTCACTATAGTAAAATTCGAAAACAAAGGTTCGGAAAGCAATTTTCGTATGGTGAAGTTCGAATCCAACGGTTCGGAAAGCAATTTTCGTATGGTGAAGTTCGAAAACAACGGTTCGGAAAGCAATTTTCGTATAGTGAAGTTCGAAAACAACGGTTCGGAAAGCAATTTTCGTATGGTGAAGTTCGAAAACAACGGTTCGGAAAGCAATTTTCGTGTGGTGAAGTTCGAATCCAACGGTTCGGAAAGCAATTTTCGTGTGGTGAAGTTCGAAAACAAATGTTTGGAAAGCATTTTCACTATGGTAAAAGCTGTGGACTAGAATTAACGAGAACAAAGAAATAATCTGCGTAATCTGGGAAATCTGTGGGAGCTTTTTTTTCGAACGCTAAAAGAACGGAAATAACAAATTCTGAGGACAATAACCGGTGCATGGTTGAACGCAGATTGAAAAGACAAAGAACTAAATTATCGCGACAAAAGGGTTCTTCCAACTGAAAACTTAAAACTATAAACTGAAAGCGTTTTTTTGTCATCTTGTGCTATTGATTACTTGCCTTATTGTGCTTTGTTGGGTGTGTGGATTCGATTATTTGCATATTCATGTTCAACATATTATAATAATGAGTATATTTGCGCGGGCATAGTGTATATATTCGCCGTTTTTATATAACGATAAAATAAATCTTAATGATAATGAAGAAAGTTTTGGCAAGTGTTGTGCTTGCAGGCGCAGCTCTAATCAGTGTGTTTGCGGGAGTCCCAAGTGGGTACTATAGCCGCATAGATGGACAAAAGAAGGCAGAGTTGAAGAGTGCAGTCAAGGCATGCATCAATTCGGGCAAGAAGACGCTGTCGTATAGCAGTCTTTTTGAGTATTACGAACGAACCGATGTGATGCCCGGTACCCAAGATCAGGTGTTCGACTACTACAACACTCAGGTGTTCCATTATACAGGTAAGGGTACTGCGCCATCGGGCATGAACAAGGAACATTGCTGCCCGCAGTCCTGGTTCAAAAGTACGGGTGGTTGCTATTCCGATTTGTTTAATGTGATGCCTTCGGAGTCGAATGCTAATTCGTCGAAGAGTAACTATCCTGTGGGTGTGGTCAATCCCAATAAAGTGACGTACTCGAACCCTCACATGAAGGTGGGACCTTCGGCCACCAATGAATATACCGGCTCAGTGTTCGAGCCTTGCGATGAATTTAAGGGAGACTTTGCCCGTATCTATCTCTATGTGGCTACCTGCTACGATCAGGCAGCATGGGGCGAGAAGTCGTCTGCTATCGATGAAGTTTGTGCTTTCACCAAGGAGGCTTATCCTACCATCCGACCTGCCTTCATCAACCTGCTGCTGCAATGGCATCGTCAGGATCCGGTCGATGAGTGGGAGATTGGCCGTAACGAACGAGTCTATAAGGAACAGAACAACCGTAATCCTTTCATCGACTATCCGCAGCTGGCAGAGTACATCTGGGGCGACAGTACGGCCTATGCTTTCGATCTGGCCAATGCCCGCATCAATGGCTATGGCGCCTATTCGGGCGGCGGAGGTGGAACTCCAGTCGACACTACGATTATCACACCTGATACTACGGTCATCGTTCCTCCTGTTCCGGATGGAACGGTGATCTTCATGGAGACTTTCGCCGATGCAGACGAGGGCAATAATAGAAGTTCTTCGGGCAGTAGCACCACTTGGTCGGGCAATGAGAACTTCCCGACAGTCAAGACTATCTATCAGGCCGGTGGCGCCGTTCGTGTCGGTTCGAGCAAGAACCAGGGTAGCCTGACTTCGTGCACCATCGACTATGCAGGTGGTTCTTGTGCCGTGAAGGTGATGGTCAAGGGCTGGGATGGCATCGAGGGAGATTTGAAGGTCGGTTTGACTGGCTGTTCAGATCAATCCAAAAGCTATACGGCCGAGATGTCGGACGCATTCGAGGAGGTTGCCTTCCTGTTCGAAGATGTTGCTGCCAATCCGAAGCTGACGCTTACCACTACCAAGGGCCGCTGCTTCATCGACAATGTCGAAGTGCAGGCAGTTTCTACTTCTGGTATCGAAGACTTGGAGGTAGCTACTGAGTCCGATGCTTGTCTCTTCGACCTCTCTGGTCGTTCGCTTCGACAGGTTCAGAAGGGTTTGAATGTACGCAATGGCAAGGTCATCCTGGTACGATAAGCCATATCATGAATTTTGATTAACACCAATATAAAATGAATAGATTGATTCTTAAATGCCTTGCCGCCCTCACCCTCCTGTTGGCAGGAGTGGCAGAGTTGCACGCTGTGCCTGCTCGTGGCGGTTCGTTTACGCATCAGCAACCCGATGGAACCGTGTTGACGCTCCGTCTGGTAGGTGACGAGTACATGCACTATTACCTGAACGAGGTCGATGGCTCGAAGATGAGCTTGGGCGAGGATGGTCATTACTATCCGATCAGCGATGTCCAGTTTGACAATGTGCTGGCTGAAGCCAATGCGCGTCGTAGTGCGTCGCAGCAGCGTCGTATGCAGCGTTTGTCGGCACCACTCCGTGCTATGGGACAACCCAATCGTGCAGTAGGTACTTTCGGTAACATGACTGGATCGAAGAAAGGCCTTGTCATCTTGGTGAACTTTGCCGATAAAGCGATGACTACTGGTACGCAGTCCAAGTTCAACAACATGTTTAATCAGGAGGGTTACAACTCCGATGGACATATAGGCTCGGTTGCCGATTATTTTAAGGATCAATCTTACGGACAGTTCAACCTCTCGTTCGATGTGGTAGGTCCTGTAACCTTGTCGCAGAACATGGCCTACTATGGAGGTAACGATGCGAATGGTAGCGATTTGAGGCCAGCACAAATGGTTAAGGAGGCTTGTTCGGCAGTCGATAATCAGGTCAACTTCGCCGATTATGATTGGACTGGCGATGGCTATGTCGATCAGGTCTTCGTCATCTATGCCGGTTATGGTGAGAATTATCAAGGCTCAGACGCGAATGCCATTTGGCCTCATGAGTGGGATCTGGTTTCTGCTGGATTGGGCGTCTTGACACTCGATGGCAAAAAAATCAAAACATACGCTTGCTGTGCAGAATTGTATGGCACCAAAGGAACAAGCCTAAACGGCATGGGAACTGCTTGCCATGAGTTCTCGCATTGCTTGGGTTATCCGGATTCGTACGATATCGACTACTCGGGAGGCATCGGCATGGATTCGTACGATGTGATGTGTGGTGGTTCGTACAATGGCCCTAATGGCAGAGGCGAGGTGCCAAGTGGTTATACTGCCTATCAGCGTTGGATGGCAGGCTGGCTGACTCCGACTGAGTTGGACGAAGCAGCTACGATTACCGACATGTCAGACTTGGGTACTTCTGCCTCGGCTTACATTGTTTATAATCCTAGCAACAACAACGAATACTTCCTGTTGGAGAACCGCCAGTCACAGAAGTGGTTCAGTTATTATGACTATAATACAGCTGGTCATGGTCTGTTCATTACCTACATCGACTATAGTAGCTCCGTGTGGAGTCAAAATAAACCGAACGACAATCCAGTCCATCAACGCATGACTTGGGTGCCTGCAGATGGTAACTATGGAGACTATGACTCGACCAAAAAAACTTGGAGTGTAACAAGCTCTCAGCAGAAGGGTGATTATTTCCCTGGAACAGGCAATGTGACTTCGTTTACCAATTCAAGTCATACGGATGTATATGGCAAATGGTTTAATGGAACGTCCAATGATTTCAAGTCTATAACCGATATTACAGAATCTGACGGTAAGATCTCTTTCTTGTTTGATGGAGGAGATGCCGGAACGCGCTATACGGTTACCTTCAATGCAGGCGCTGGTTCTTGTACCACCTCTTCGTGGACACAGACCACTTCGAGCAGCGAAAGTGTAACCTTGCCTGGGGCAACTATCGAGAGTAATGATTGGACTTTTGTCGGTTGGTGTACAGCCAATGTCGCTCAGTCAACAACGAAACCAACGGTTCTCAAGGCTGGCGATAGCTATAAGCCTGCAGCCGACGTAACCCTCTATGCTGTCTATACCAAGACGGAGGCTTCGAGTGGCAGCGGTACCTATACGTTGGATTATTCAGTTGAAACTGCGTTAGCAGATTCTAAGGAATGGGGAAGTTATGGTACGGCCTACAGTTATACCGCTACCGATGGCGGAACTTGGGTGGTTAAGGCGTATAAGAATAAAGGCATGCAGATTAATAGTGGTAAGGATGCCAGCATCAAGGTGCCAGAATGTTCTTCGCCAATTTCATCGATTGAGATTACTGCAAGTATAGCCAAGGTATTCAAGTTCTCAAATACTGATTATACTGGTGCCAATAACCCAACAGCTGCGGCAACTTCGACCAGCAGCACCTCTGCTACGCTCGATTTGAGTGGCAAAGGTCTCACTACCGGTTATATTTATACGACCGATGGTTCGACCTCCATCACCAAGATTGTAGTGACCTATGGTTCTGGTAGCACAACCTATTATGCGACCTCGCCATCGTTGACTACTTTGCCAACTCCAATCATTGCTTTCGCTAATGTAGGAGATAAGGAAATGCTGGTGGGCGATACCTACACCAATGAGGCCTCTGCCTCTTGTACTGGAGTAACCCTCCCTGCCGTTACCTACAGCAGTAGCAAGACTGATGTGGCTACTGTCGATGCATCATCTGGTCAGGTAACTGCCGTAAGCATTGGTACGACAACCATTAAGGCGCGCGTCGAGGCTGTGGATGGCAAGAGCAAGGCTGCTTGGACGACCTATACCATTACGGTTGCCATGCCAACTTTGTCTAGCATTGCTATCACAACTCCACCAACCAAGACTGATTACACCGAAGGAGAAGATTTCAATCCTGCAGGTATGGTGGTTATGGCTACCTATGCGAATGGATACACTTGTGAGGTGACAGGCTACACTTGTGATCCAACCACGATTGGCAAAGATGATACGCAGGTTACTGTGTCCTACACCGAAGGGGATGTGACACAAACTGCAACAGTCGCAATTACCGTAACAGCCTTGCCTCGCTATACTGTTACCTTCCATGCCGGTGCAGGTACTTGCGGAACTGCCTCTTTGACCGAAAGTGATTATCAGGGTGGCGTTACTCTTCCTGCTTGTTCGGATGCAAGTTCCGTATGGAAGTTCGCGGGTTGGGCAGAAGAATCTGTAGCTACTGCTACCGAGACCAAGCCAACGCTCCTGCAGGCTGGCGATACCTACAAGCCAACTGCTGATTGCACTTTGTTTGCTGTATTTGCCAAGACAGAGGGAGAAGATGAGGTTTGGAAGAAGGTGGCTGCTTCTGCTGTGAACGAAGGTGGAACTTATGCCTTGATCACAACCGATGGACATGCGTTTAATGGCACGATTTTAAGTGGACATGGACAGGTAACAAGTTCTGCATTCTCATTTGACAGCAACAATGAGGCAACCTCTGCACCAGATGGAACCTGCATCTTGACTTTGACGGCTGTGACTGGTGGTTATACAATGTATAGCGAAGATAAGGGTTTTCTTTATGCCTCTGCTGCAAGTTCTGGTAAATTGGCTTGGCATCAAGAAGAGACCAGCTATTGGTTATTTAAAGTAAACAATTGGCAGTACAACGCTAATTCTGCCTATTTGCGAGATTATAATAACAATTCCTTCCGAACTTATTCTGCCAATAATGGTAGCGTTGTCGCTTTTGCCAAACTGACGGGTGGTGCAACTGTCACCTATTGCTCAACACCGGATGTGACTCCAGTTGGACCGGATCCAGAGCCTACCTACACGGTTTCGTTCTATGTTCGTGGAGAGAAGACTGATTTGACAGAGTCTGCTTATCAGAGTGGAGTAACTGCACCTGCTGTTGAAGAGGTTGCTGGATTTGTATTCTACGGATGGAGCGAGGCTGAGATTGAAACGGAGACTACAACGGCTCCTGCATTAGTTTCGCCTGTGGAGGGTAAATATATGCCAACTGCTAATGTGTCGCTCTATGCCATTTATAAACGTGAGGCGGATGGTACAAACTATTATACCAGCCGTCCTGTTGAGATTGTTCCATTGAATCCTGCTGTCGCTCTGAGCGCAGCAACGGTTTCGTTTGGCGCTGTTGCTAAGGATGCAGAGATTGCAGCTAAGTATTTGACTGCAACACTGACCGATGTCTCGTCTGCTACTGTTGCTTTGAGTGGCGAGGGTGCTTCTGCCTTTAGCCTCGATAAGACAACTTTGACCGAAAGTGGACGGATTACAATCACTCCGAATACAGCAGAGGCTGGTACTTTTGTCGCTACCTTGACTCTGTCGGCTGAGGGAGCAACATCTGCTACCGCAGAGATTCGTATGACGGTGGTTGAAATTCCTGAATTGCCAGAAGGCGCAACTACAGTGACCTTAAGTGCTGCCGAGGATGCAGATATCAAATTTGTCAGTGGTTCAAGTTCTGCTGCTGGTGCATTCTGGGCAAATTCAAGTCCGTTGTCAAAGAAGGGCATTACGTTGAGTGGTGCGACCAGCACTAATAATTCTTCTTATTACGATGGTTCGGTTGTCCGATTCTACAAGAACAATACCTTTACTTTGACTCCAGCTGAGGGACTCACTATTGTTCGTGTAGAGATTGATCGCAATACAAGCCAAAGCAGTAATACCGGTGATATCAGTTGCGATAATCTCACAGCATCGGCATTGAACACCACGACCAACACCAATGTGTTTACAGGATCGAGTACTTCGGCTGTTACCTTTAGCAATACAGATCAGTGCCGCTTGACAGCCATCCGAGTTTATTACACAGGCGAATATGTAGAGCCAGATCCAGATCCGATTATTGTTGCTCTCGAGGTTTCGGGTACACCAACCAAGACGGAATATCTTGCTGGTGAGACATTCGATCCGACCGGACTTGTGGTAACAGCTACTTATGATAAAGGCGATCCATGTGTCATTACGGAAGGTTTTGAGTGGGAGATCGATTATGGAACCGGCAACTCTGCACTTGTGGCAGGTGCAACCTCTGTCGATGTTATGGCTTATATTGGCGATGATATCTTGAGCGAAGTTTACACCGTTACTGGACTGACTGTTACGGAGCCTGTGATTCTTACCTACGAGGCTAAGTTCTGGAACAATGGTGAACAGTATGGTGAAACTCAGACGCTGGAAGAGGGCGATGCTGTGGTCTTCCCAACCTTAGATCCAGAATCGGACAATAGTGACTATGTGTTCATCGGTTGGAGTGCCAGCGAAGTGGCAACAACTGACACCAAGCCAACTGTTGTGAAAGTAGCAACCATGGGTACTGAGAACTTGAACTTCTATGCTGTGTATGCTATCGAAACAGAGGGAGAATATGGTCCAACTTCAACGACGATTTCGTATGAAACAGCCAACTTCCCAACGTCTTATGCAGATGCTGCAGATTATAAACTCAATGGCATAACCTATAACATTACACAGGGTTATGTGAATGGAGATAAACTCCAGTGGCGTGCCGCTGGTAATAGGGCAGGCACTGGTACGATGTATAATAAGGATGCTCTTAAGAACATCAAGAGCATTGTGTTGAATTATTCAGATAGTGATACCAATAAGAACTTTACTGTCAAGGTCGGCTCGAATACCAATCCTGCCGATGGAACAGAGATTACTCCAAGTAATGAGGGTGACCAATATACTTATAATTGTTCATCAGCTAAAGCAGATTATTTCGTGCTGACCAATGGATCGGGTGCCGGTTATCTCACTTCGATTGTAATCAATTATATGGCTCCAGGGGCTTCAACCTATTCGGACTATACCACCTCTGTTCCTGAACCAGTCATCGTCACCTACGAGGCTAAGTTCTTTGCTGAGGGTACACAAGTAGGAGAGACTCAGACTTTGAAGAATGGTGATGATGTTGTCTTCCCAGACGATCCTACCCCAAGCAATGAGGATTATACCTTCATCGGCTGGAGCACCAGCGAGATTTTAACACCTCAGGATGCTGAGCCTTCCCTCGTATCAAGTGCAACTATGAGAACAGAGGCTTTGGACTTCTATGCGGTGTATGCAATCAAAAAACGAGGAGAGTCCATTGAGCAGACCATGGATTTGTCAAAGGGTGTAAATTCTGGCACGGAGGCGTCTTCTGTTAATACATGGACGTTATCGGATGTGCTGACTATTACCCAAAAACGAGGAGATACACCAAGTGGAAAAACTCAGACCAATCCGAATGGCAACTATTTATCCAGTCCAAGATGGTATGTTTATAATTTAATTACTTTTGTGCCTAGTCGGGAAATCGAAAAAGTTACGGTTACATCAACAACCACTGGCTATGCTTCTGCTCTCCAATCAAGTACTTATACGAATGCTTCAGCTTCGCTCAAAGAAGAGGGTGGTAGTGTTGTGTATATTACTCCTACTGATGGAAATGAATCTTTTAGCGTAATTATGAGTGGACAAAGCCGTATCTCTTCTATTTCTGTAACGGTCGCTGGCGGTGAGACCTATTCCGGCTACACCACCACGCTGCCGGGCAATGAGCGTGAGACTCCAACCATAACAATGGATGATATTTCACTTGCGTGGGGAGAAGAGTTGGCGCTTGCAGCAACAACTACTCCTGTAGATCTCGAGGTTACATATTCTATCAAGAGTGGCAGCGAGAATGTCGCTATTTCGGCTGGTGTCTTGAAATGTATCGGTGTCGGATCAGCAGTCATTACTGCAACAACAATAGCTACTGCCCAATATAAGAGCGCAAGCATTGATGTGAATGTGGATGTAACCGTTCCTGTTGGAATTGCTGCTATCCGTCGCCAAATTTCTTCGACCTTGTCAGGTAGTCCAGATCCGATTATGGCTCAGATATCGAATGCCGTTGTTACTTATGTTAGTTCTTCGGCAACTCCCACTATTTATGTAGAGGATGAAAACGCAGGTATAGCCATCTATATGAAGAACACTGGGCTCAATCCAGGCGATGTAATCAATGGCACAATCACAGGTGCTGGATATGTTTACAATGGTTTGACCGAGATTTCACAATTGGATTTGTCTTCGGCTTCTATCACTTCAGGAGGAGAGATTCCTTGCACGGATGTAACCATTGCCGATCTTACGGTGAATATATCGGGTTGGGCTTCACGCCGCGTTCGTTTAAGTCAGGTAACTGTTTCTGCAGCGATAGATAATAGAAATGCGACCGTTGCCCAAGGAGATAACAGTATTACGGTTCGAGAGTCAATAGGAGGCTGCACGTCTGACCTGTTTGGAACGGAAGGTGCTTCTATCGCCTATATCGTTGGTTATCCTCAGGCTTACAACTCTACTCCGCAGCTCAGTATCTGGTCTGCCGATGATGTGTTTGTCGCTTATAACCGTTCTGTTACTGCTGGTAACTGGGGCACCATCTGTTTGCCAAGAGCTGTTGATCTTGAATTGAGTGAAGATGTCAAGTTCTACAACATCGCAGGTACATCGTTAAAGAATGGAAAGATTGATGGTATCGTTCTTGTTGAAGAGATTGAAGATTTGGAAGCAGGCAAGCCATATCTGTTCAAGGCAACTTCGTCGGAACTGAAACTGTATTGTTTCGGTGTCGCCGCCGAGCTTCCTGCCGATGCTACCGGTCTGGTTGGTAACTTCAGTGGAAATCTGCTTGTACCTGCAGGTTGCTATGTCTTGAGCAGTAATAAGATCAGGATGGTTCTGGAGGATGCAGTGGCTTACGCAGGTCCGAACCGAGCTTATATTGATCTGGACGGAGTCGGTGAGTATGACGGCTCGTCTGCCAATGCGTTGCGTTTCGGATTCGATGGAGAGGTCGAGGATTACACGACCTATATCCAGACAGTCCAGTATGATGCAGAGGTTGAGATCTTCGATCTGCTGGGCAACAAAGTCCAGACGATGAAGAAGGGCCAGCTGTATATTGTGAATGGTAAGAAAATGTTCAACAAATAATCACTTCTAAACTCTATAATCTAGATGAAAACTATTGCAAAGAAATCGTATTTGATGCCAAGTGTAGAGGTGATTGAGATTGAAGCTTCTGCCTTGATGCAAGTATCGAACATTGGCCGTGGTGAGGATGTCAAGCCCGGTGGAGATCCTATCTATGGCGATGCCCCAGGGCGTCGTGGAGGATGGGATGAATACGAGAAATAAAGTGAACAGGAGGCAGCCGAAAGGTTGCCTCCTGTTTTACTGATGATAAGTTCTTGGGAATTGAATGTTGGGGGATGTCATCTGTCTGACACGATCTTGGCCTGACCTTCGAAGTCGCAAATCTCGGCGGCAAGTGTGTTCATGTTGTGGAAGATGGCGTATTGTGTGTTTTGCGGCACTCCATCCACATCACCCATCGCGTCGGGATTCCACGGGGCAAGGATGAGCAAGGTGCCGTTCTGACAGGCATTGAACCGTTTGAACTCTGGTTTCCAGTAGCGGTTAATGGGCTCTGCCTGCAAATGGATGAGTGGGATGCCCTGCTCGATGCATTCGGTCTTGATGATACTTTCGCCTTTGGAGATGCCCGGCGTGACGAGAACTGTGGCGCCCATTTGTGCTTTGGCAATCCACTCATCGTGTTGGCGCTGGAAGGTTGTGGTCTGTTCGTACGGTATGCGTTGGCCATTGATGATGGCGGAGCGATGGCAGAAGACTTGCAGTTTTTGTGCCCATCGAAGCAAGAAGAGGTTGCCGAAGGCGGCATAGTCGCGCCAGATGGGGCTGCCATCGACGGCTTTGCCTGCTATCTGTATGTGTAGCAATCGCTGCATGAAGGTGGGGTTGCACTTCATGAGGATGGCCCTACGTGGGTTGTCGTGCACATAGCGAAGCATGGCATCACGGTGCCGCTGGTCCAAGCAAATGGTGTCGTCGTAGTTGTCGTCGAATAGGGGGCGCTCGGTGCGTGGGCGTGAGTCATAGTACTCGCGGCGTTGGTTTCGCGACATGCGGTGCAGATCGGGGCTGCCGTCGGGTAGGAGGGGCCAGCTTTTCTCGGCCAAGAACGGCCGAGAATCGAATGATGATGCACCGGGTTGGTTGCTGTTGGCCTGGCTGCTGCCGTTGTTGGCAGCAGTATTGGTTGCGGCGATGTGGGCACGATAGCGCTGAGTGCAGGCAACTTTAAAGCCCCAAATGACATCGCCAAGACTGATGTCAAGACGGTGTGGAATCTCGATAACTGCATGAAAGTGATCTGGCATACAGACGGCCGACAGGAGCCGGACCTCGCGTCCCTTTTGTGCCTGCAGCAACGGAATTCGTTCGCATTCCTGCATGATTGCCTTCCCCAATTCTGTCAGATTGATGTCTGGGGCCTGTGGAACCATGTTCAGTTCGCTAAGTAGATGATCGCGATTGGTTACGACAAGGGTAATCAGGTAAATCCCCTTGTCGTAGTAGTCATGACCTGAGTTGTGTGGCCGATAGGTGGTATTTAGTGGCATGGTTCATGTAGTAAAGATTGGTTGCTATTAGTCTAAAAAGTAAGGGAGTTGTTGGGGTCTTCGATTGCTCATTTTGGATCGATCCGATCAAGGTTCGTGCTACGGAATGCATGAGTCACTTCAAGACCACGGAGTGCAGTCGGTCGTTGGCAAAGAGTTCGGCTGCCACTTGTTGAATCTGATCCGACGTTACGGCGTCGATGCGGGTGCAAAGTTCTTCGAGACTATAGAGCCGTCCACGACGCAGGATGTTTTTGGCCAAAGCCAGGGCGTTGTTTTCGAGATTGGCTGTATTGATGCCAAGTTGACCTTTGAACTGTTTCTGGGCGGCAAGGAGTTGGCGTTGGGAGAGAGGTTCGTCGATGAATCGTTGCAACTCCTTGCGACAAAGACGGAGGCATTGTTCGCGGTCTTCGTGATCGCAACCAAAATAGATGCTGAAATAGCCGGTATCAGTAAAGGTGGTTATACTGCTCTCGACGGTATATACCAAGCCTCGTTTTTCGCGAAGTTGTTGGTTCAGTCTGCTATTCATGCCTGGTCCCCCCAAGATATTATTGATCAGTGCCAAGGCAGTTGCGTTCGGATGTCCGATAGGATAGGTCCGACAGCCAAGCATACAGTGGGACTGGTGGAGCCCTTCAAGCCCCTCAAGACCCTCCCCCAGCCCTCCCTCAGGTGGGAGCAGTTTGCCAGAGTCGTCGTTAAGGTTAGTGTTAAGGTTAGGGTTAAGGTTATCATAGGACAAAGTCCGTATCGTAGCCGAAGGCGTATCGTTCTTTTCTACTTCCCGCAGGACCTTTTCCCATTTCATAGGACCATAGTAGAAAAAGACCATACGGTTAGGTGTGTAGTTGCAACGGATGAAGTCAATGCAACGGTCGTGGTCGAAGGTGCGAACCGTGTCTGCCGAACCGAGGATGTTATGGCCTAACGGAGTACCGGCAAACAGCTGATCTTCGAAAATATCATAGATCAGTTCCGACGGATTATCGCGATAGCTTTCGATTTCGTCGATAACCACCTCCTGCTCCTTCTCCAATTCGTGTTGAGGAGCTGTTGCGTTAAAGAGCAGGTCGAACAATAGTTCGCAGGCACGGGCAAAGTCATCGGCCAAGAAGGTACAATAAAACGTAGTATCTTCTTTGGTCGTAAAAGCATTCAGTTCACCACCCACACTCTCCATGCGCTGGTTGATGTGCCAGGCATCGCGTTTTTTTGTTCCTTTGAAGAGTATATGTTCGATAAAGTGCGCCATGCCGAACTGCGATGGATCGGTCTCGTTGCGGGTGCCGCAATCGACCATAAATCCACAAAAGCCGACTGGCGATTCGTTGTGTTGATAAGCCACTCGAAGTCCGGATGGAAGGGTATCTGTATGATATTCAAACATGGTTTTCTACTTTAATGGATGCAAATTTACACATTTTTTTTCACATTTTCGCCCAATCTTGCAGAACTTTTCCTAATTTTCCCTATTTTTGTGCCCGTAATTATTGATTAGTAACACATAACTGATATACTTATGAATATTCCATTCCTTTTCATTGGAACGACTGAGATCGTTATTATTCTGTTGATTGTCCTCCTTCTGTTTGGCGGCAGCAAGATTCCAGAACTGATGCGTGGCATTGGCAAAGGTGTCAAGAGTTTCAAAGATGGAATGAACGGCATTGAAGATCCAAAAGAAGAGAAGAAGGACGAGGCAAAGAAGGAGTGATGGTTGAAATGCCGTTTGCCGAACACCTGGAGGTGCTGCGCAAGATGCTGATGCGTCTTGCCGCTGTCTTGTGTGTGCTGATGGTGTCTGTATTCTGCTTCAAAGATGAGGTCTTTGACCTGCTGCTTGCTCCCAAAGAATATGATTTTGTGACCTATCGTGCCATCGAACATCTTCTGCACTCCTGTGGAAGTTCATTTTGTTTTGAGCCTTATCACGTCCAGCTGATCAATACCGAGCTGAGTGGACAGTTTATGGCTCATCTCTCGACCTCATTCTATCTGTCGATCCTGTTGGCATCACCCTACATCCTGTTCGAGGGGTTTGCGTTTGTCCTGCCTGCACTCTATGACAACGAAAAGTATTGGGCAAAGCGTGTTGTTGTTGTGATGTACCTGCTCTTTGCGCTGGGGGTTGTGATGAACTATTTTGTGCTGTTTCCGATCTCTTTCCGATTCTTAGGAACCTATCAGGTGACAATGGATGTACAAAACAATATCACGCTCGACAGTTATATCTCCAGCTTTTCGACGCTGACCTTCATGATGGGCTTGGTTTTCCAGTTGCCTTTGGTGTGCTGGTTCCTTGGTCGGATTGGATTGATTACAGCGACGATGATGCGCAAGTACAGGCGTCATGCACTGGTCGGCATCATGGTGCTGGCTGCTTTCATTACTCCACCCGATGTCTTCACGCTTGTGCTGGTCACCGTTCCGCTCTATATGCTCTACGAAATCAGTATCTATGTAGTACGAAAATAAAAAAACGATGCAATCTGTTTGCATCGTTTTTTGTGTGTGGTTAGTCTTCGGAGAAGGTTCGGAGCATTTGTCGATAATTCTTGAAGATATGGCTCTTGGAAAGCATTCCGATGTATTGTCCCGATTGATCGATGAGCGGAAGACTCCAGGCATTGGTATTATCGAAGAGGTTCATGACTTCGGCCATGTTCATGTCCGGATGTACTTTGGCCAAAGGACCGATCATAATGTCGTTGACCGTCATGCGTTCGTACAAGCGGGGCTGGAACATGATATTTCGGATATCATCGAGCGTGACAATGCCCTCAAAGTGACCATCGGCATCGCAGACAGGGAAGGTGTTGTGTCGGGCTTCGGCTACCAATTTGACCAGTTCGCCTAACTGCATAGAGGGGTTGACCACCTGATAGTCATGTTCGACAAAGTCTTCGAGATGGAGCAGTGTCAAGACCGCCTTGTCCTTGTGATGTGTGATGAGTTCTCCCTTCAGCGCCAAACGACGGGTATAGATAGAGTATGGTTCGAAGATTCGGATGGTTCCATACGACAGACATGAGGCAATCAGGAGTGGAAGGAAGAGATCAAAACGGCCCGTCAGTTCGGCCGAGAGGAAGACACCCATCAAAGGGGCATGCATCACACCCGACATGACCGCTGCCATGCCCATTACTGCAAAATTCGGCACCGACAGTTCGCTCCCCATCATATTGTTGATGATAAAGGCAAAGATGAAGCCAGCAAAGTTGCCCAGGAACAATGAAGGCGCAAATGTACCACCACAACCACCGCCACCATTGGTTGCTGCTGTAGCAAACGATTTGGCAGCCATGACCAGCACCGTGAAGACACAAAGCACCAGGATGCTGCTGTTCTGAATGCCATCGTTCTGGGCATATTTCACCCAATCGTAGAAGATACTATTGCCGGTAATTTCGGTGTATTGACCGTTGTAGATGTTCTGGATGCTGTCGTAACCTTCGCCATAGAGTGGAGGGAGAAGGAAGATGGCAATGGAGAGGAAAAGACTGCCTAATGCCCATTTCTTCCACGGGTTTCGGATCTTCTTGAATTGGTCTTCGGCCCAGAAGGTCGTACGGGTGAAATAAAGAGAAGCAAATCCGCAGAGGATGCCTAACAGGATGACATAAGGTACACGGCTGATGCTGAAGTCCATCTTTTCGGTAAAACTGAACATCGCCGTCGGACCGTCGATGGCGTATGCAACAGAGGCTGCTGTTACCGAAGAGATCAACAACGGCATGATCGAGAAGGCTGTCAGATCGAGCATCAGCACTTCGACCGTGAACAGCAATCCTGCAATAGGCGCCTTAAAGATACCGGCAATACCCGCAGTCGCACCACACCCCAACAAGATCATCAACGTGTGCTGGTCGAGACGGAACTTGCGTCCGAGGTTGGAACCAATGGCAGAACCTGTGAGCACGATAGGTGCCTCGGCACCGACCGAACCACCGAAGCCGATTGTGATGGAAGAGGCCAGTACACTCGAATAGATGTTGTGAAGCTTGATGATAGACTTGCGCTGCGATATGGCATAGAGAATCTTGGTCACACCATGGCCGATATCGTCCTTGAGAATGTATCGTACGTAGCACCCGGCAATGAGAATACCGATTACAGGCCAAACCAGATAGAGGTAGTTGGCACCATCGGAAAAAGAAAAAGTCAACGTATGCTGGAAGAAGTGAATCAGACGTTTCAGAATCAGCGCAGCCGTAGCACCTCCCAAACCGGTCAGGAGTGCCAGGATCAGCACCAATTGCTGTTCCGTCAAGTTCAACTCCCTCCATTTCGTGAGGCGACTGAACCAATTCCCTTTTGTCTCGTTGTTATTGCTCATGGATAGTGAAGTGGTATTAGCGGATTACTTTGATCACGCTTCCGTCGTCAACCTTGATGATACCCGAAGGGGCGGGATTGTCGGTTTCGTCCTGACGGAGAGGAACAATATAATCGACTGCCTGTTTGATCTCTTCGCTGATCTCGGCAAAACATCGGGCGGTCGGCTCACCGCTGATGTTGGCGGAGGTACTGACCAAAGGACGTTTCAATCGGGCGCAGAGAGTATTGCTGACCGATTCGTGCGTGATGCGCATGCCCATAGTACCATCGGCAGCGATAAGTTCTTTGGCGACGTTTCGGGCTCGGGGCAGAATGAGGGTAAGTGGCTTGTCTGCCACATCCCAAAGGTCCCAGGCAATCTCTGGAACATTCTCGAAGTAGTAATCGACGCGTCCGATGGCATCCACCAGGCAGAGCATCGACTTGCTGTCTTCGCGTCGCTTGATCTGATAGATTTTCTTGACTGCGTCGCTGTTGGTCGCATCGCAGCCTAAGCCCCAGACGGTATCGGTGGGGTAGAGGATGACGCCTCCCTGGTTCAAAACCTCAATAGCCTTCTGTATTGCCTCTTTCATGTTTGATTCCATACTTCTTGAATTTGCGCGCAAAGATAGTTATTATGTGCAAAAAAAGCAACCTTTGTCGAAGGAAAGGTTTCCGTTTCGCCCATAAATGCAGATGCTTTGCTAACTGCAAGTGTTACTTTGTTGCCAACTCGATGACTTCAAGGTCTTTAATCTGGCCGGCATCGATCACAAAACGCATCAGTGTCCGTACGGCTTGTTGGCCGTAGGTTCCGGCAGCTCCCGGATTGAGTACGAGCGTATGCAGGTTGTGGTCGAACATAGCCTTGCAGATATGGCTGTGACCGCACACAAAAAGCATAGGTGGATGCTTGCTCAATGACTGATAGAGGTCTCTCGGCCATTTGCCCGGGTAGCCTCCAATGTGTGTCATCCAAACCGAAACTCCCTCGACCGTAAACTTCTGGTCTTTGGGATAACGAAGATGCATGGAGTGTGGATCGGCATTCCCCCACACGATCCGACAGGTCTTGCCGGTTGCTTCAAGTCGGTCGCAGATGGTTTCGTCAACAACATCGCCTGCCAGCCAGATTTCGTCGCAATCTTTGAAATGCAGCAGATAACGCTCATCCCACCAGGCATGGGTGTCGCTGAATAATCCGATTCTTACCATACGTCGCAGCTCATTCGTTCCTTGTTCTGCTCTGGATAGCGAGGCAATGAGGTGCCGTTCACCCAAGTGTGCTCAAACGAACAGTCTTCGGTGTTGAACAGATAGTGCGACAGAGCCGCGCTATCGACCACCAGACTATCGACGGCAATGTGACGCATCGGAAGTTCTGCCAAGCCGTCGTAATAGATGGCAAATCCGGCAGAACGACTTGCATGAACCTGCTGAATGTGGAAATCCTCGTATTGTGCAGGGAACTCTCCGCCACGATACCCGAAGTAATTGTTCTCGAAACGAAGTACGGCTCCTGCCACACTCTCAATGTTGATGTTGCGAACCCATACGTTGCGGATATAGCCTCCACGATCCTTGTTCGATTTGAAGAGGAGCGCGTTCTTGACCGAACCGATCTGTACGGAATCCATATAGACATCCTTTACACCACCGCTCATCTCGCTGCCGATGCAGAGACCATTGCACTCTGACTGGAATTGACAACGACGGATTACGATCTGTTCCGATGGCAAACCCACGCGGCGGCCATCGGCATCACGGCCGGATTTGATGGCAACGGCATCGTCGCCTGTGCGGAACAGACAGTCTTCGATCAGAACACGGCGCGAGGATTCCGGATCGCAACCATCGTTGTTGGGGAAGTGACTGTCGATGGTTACGCCTCGAACGATGACATCTTCGCAATACAGAGGATGTATGCACCAGAAGGGAGAATCTTTGATGGTTACTCCTTCGATCAAGACCCGTCTGCACTTACGGAATTCTACGCAACAAGGACGGAGGAAGGTGCCTTCGGCAAAAGTCAGGAGTTGTGTGGAGTGCGCAGAATCTTCCTTTTCGGCATCGGAAAGGGGTGTGGTGTGGCTTCCCCATTCTCGCAGACGGTTCACATCGGCAGTTTCGACCGTTTCTCCGTGTGTGCCATGGATGTTCTCTTCGAAGTCCGTTTCGCCTGGTTTCATGCCCCAGGCAGCCATTTCTATTCCTGCCTGAGCGTTGATCGTTCCTTCGCCGGTCAACGCGATATTCTCGGCTTCGTTGGCATAAATCATGGCCGAACGGCCCAATAGCTCGGTTCCTTCCCAACGGGTTGGAACGGCAGGCAGGAAATCATCGCCACGTCCGCTGAACAGGAGTAATGCCCCTTTCTCGAGATGAAGGTTGACATTGTTCTTCAGTATCAAGCTTCCGTTCAATCGATATTCGCCGGCTGTGACATGTACCTTGCCACCACCTTGTGCCGAACAACTGTTGATCGCCTCTTGCAAAAGCAGCAAAGCATCAGCCTCTTCCGGCTCGGAGACTTCGATCACAAGATCGGGGAACCGGGTGGTTTGGATTTGTGCCACGATGCTGTCGATGGCAACCGTCATGGAATCGGGTGTCGTTATTGTACTTTTCTGGCAATTTGTAAATAGGAGTACGATTGCGCTTAAACCTATTGAAATATACGAATATGCTTTCATAATTGGATGAATTTGGTGCAAAGATACACTTTTTTTCAATAAATCAGTCTCTATTCTCAAAAAAACTTTATCTTTGCACCGTATCTATTTGTCGTGAGACGGAATCATAAGCCCAATTGTATTTTTTTAGCCAAGAATTAAAATGAGAAATTTGTTGTTGCTGCTGACAATTCTGTTGTCAACGCCTGTGTTTGCTTATACGAACGAGCAACAGGCACGTCATGACTCCATATTGAGTCTGATCAACGGTGCGTCGTTCAGTGCGCATCAATCGCTGAAGAGTATTCACATGTTTGGCGCCAAAGGTGATGGCGTCACCGACTGTAAGCCGGCGTTCGATAAGGCCATGAAGGCTGCATCGAAGGCTAAGCATGGTATGCGTATCGTGGTGCCGGCTGGAACCTATTTGCTCAATGGCCCGATCCATCTGGTCAGCAACCTTTGCCTGGAATTGCAAGAGGGTGCTGTGCTCAGGTTTAGCCCTGAGGCAAAGTATTATTTGCCTATGGTCAAGACCTCGTGGGAGGGAACCTTCTGCCAGAATTACAGCCCGATGATCTATGGATTCAATCTGGAGAATGTGGCTATCATCGGCAAAGGTACCATCGACGGAAATGCGGGCGATACTTTTGCAACGTGGCGAAAGGATCAGAAGCCGGATCAGCAGTTGATCCGAAAGATGGATCATGAGGAGGTGCCTGTCGCTCAGCGTAACTTCGGACAAGGCCATCTGCTTCGTCCTCACTTGATGCAGCTGTTCGGTTGCCAGAAGATCACTTTGAGCGACTTTTTTGTCACCAATAGTCCTTTCTGGTGCATTCATTTGCTGAAGTGCGAAGATGTGATCTGCCGGGCGTTACGTTATGATGCCAAACTGGTCAATAACGATGGCATTGATCCGGAGATGACCCGCAATCTGCTGATCGAGAATGTAATCTTCAATAATGGCGATGATAATGTAGCCATCAAAGCCGGTCGCGATAACGACGGGTGGAGCAAGCCGACCACAGAAAAAGGAAAGAATGAGGAGATTTATAAGCCGGTTCCTTCGGAGAACATTATTATCCGTAACTGCAAATTCAAGGGTTTGCATGGCGTAGTGATCGGTAGTGAGATGAGTGCTGGCGTGCAGAATGTGTTTGTCGAGAATTGTACTTACGGCGGTTATTGCAAACGAGGCCTCTATATCAAGACCAATCCGAACCGTGGAGGTTTTGTTCGGGATATCTATTTCCAGAATTGCGCCTTCGATGAGGTGGAGGACCTCTTCTATATTACTTCAATGTACGCGGGCGAGGGAATGGATGATGTCCATTTTACCGAGGTGCGCGATATTCATGTGGAAGATGTGACCTGTAATAAGGCTCGCAATGCGGCGATTGTCTTGCAGGGTACCGAACCGAAACCTCTCAAGGATGTTACGTTCAAGAATGTGAATGTGGGTGAATGCCGTGTCGGTTTCTCGTCGATGAATACCCTTCCCGTTGTTCTCCAGAACTGCAATCTTGGCGGTACTGTCAATTCTGCACCGACCCAGGTGACCAAGAATGATAAGATCTTTGAGAAGTGAAAATGATGATTTTTTCTAATTCGACCGACAATATTGCATAAATTAGGCGTTATTTCCAATTTTGTTGTTATCTTTGCACCATCATAAACAAAAAAAGTAATCAATATTAACTTTTAAACAAATAGAACTATGCAAGTAACAAACAAACCCGGTTTTTGGATTAGCGCAATTGTCGTATTTTTCCTTTGTGCGTCTTTCTGTAGTTGTTGTACTGTCGTCGATTCGGGCGAGATCGGTATCAAATTCCACAAGTGGTCGAGCAACGAGCAGGACTATGGTGGAGTAGAGGGAACCTGCAAAGGTTGGGTGTTCTATAACCCGATTACCAGTAGTGTCTTTACCTATCCGACCTACATCCAGCGAAAGAACTATGAACCTTTCAAGGTGAATGCCAAAGATGCTTCGGTTTTCTCAATGGATCCTACCATCGCCTATCGTATCAACCCAGAGAAGGCATGCGACATCTTCACGAAGTATCGCAAGGGTATCAGTGATTTGGAAAACGGTTATATCCGTACTTGTATTTACGAAGCTTATCGTACTTGTGCCAACCGTTATACTTCCGATTCGTTGATGTCGAACCGAGCTAATTTCGAATCCGATGTGCGTTCACGTCTCGAGGTATCGCTCATGAACGAAGGTTTTATCGTCGAGGAGTTTACCTCGCAGATTACTCCTCCTGCTTCGCTGGCGCAGATGATCAACGAGAAGAACGAGGCTGTCCAGTCTGCCTTGAAGGCTGAGAATAAGGTGAAGGAGGCAGAGGCTCAGGCAAAGATTAAGATTGCTGAAGCCAAGGGTGAGGCAGAAGCCATGCAGATTAAGGCTGATGCTGAGGCCTACTACAACCGAACAATTTCTGCCAGCTTGTCTCCGCTTATTGTACAGGAGGACTGGATCGAAAAGTGGAATGGTACAGTGCCAACCGTCGTTGGCGGTCAAAACATGATGTTCGATATGTCGAAGTTTACCGGAAAGTAATCGAATACTGTCGATAAAACCTGTATTTTAACCTTTCGATATTATAAATCTGGTGCGTTTTTATGCAAAATGCGCCAGATTTGTTATTTTTTTAGGATAATCCGATACCACTGAATGAAAAAATCATTATCTTTGCGACCACATATTCTGCTTGTTTAGTTTGAATGTGCTCGCTTTAACACAATACATAGTACCAAAAGCGATTTTATCTTATTACTTTAATTATTGCCTCTATGGAATATATCAAATCTTTATCAAAGTATGTATTGATTGTCGTTTCTGTTCTTGTCTTTGCCGCTTGTGGACAAAGTCAACAGACTGCATCATCTTCATCCAATTCAAATTCAGCCCAGGGAGAGCCAGAACAGCCGGTTTCTGACCCTGCTCGCGTTGTTCCATGCTATGACGCAAACGGTAAGGCTTTGCCTGCTGCCGCTGCATTGATTGTGGATAGTGTAAAGATTGTCTATGAGCACCGTCCTTGTGAAATCGTTCTGACTGTACATAATGTATCAGCCAATGTTATTGGAAACCTGAAGGGAACCATCAGTCTTTATGGCTCTGATGGACAGAAATATGATAGTGTCGAGTTTTCGAAATCCATCAAGATGAGTGCCGACGAGGTGGCTTCTGTTAATATCTATTTGGGCGATAGTCGCGTTCATCCTAATCAGGAGTGGAACCGTAACATCCTCCTTCATTTTGCCAAGACCAATCCTGGTCGTTTCTCTTTTATCGGTAGCGACAATGACTGGTGCGAATGTATCGCTAAGGTTGTAGAGATTCGCTTTGATAGCTTCGAAGTTTTCGAGTAGTCTCACTGACTTGTTAATAATCAAGAATTAGAGAATTTATGAATTCTTTTCGCTTCTTAATTCCTTTTTTTGGGGGGGGTGAATAAGAATCACAGGATATTCATAGTAGCTGCTAATTCTCTAATTCACTAATTCTTGATAAAAAGAAATCTAGAAACTATACTCTTGATTGTACTGCATAAAGTTCCATTTGTCTTGAGCGACAATGGAACTTTTTCGGTTTAAAAACTTGTTGATAACTTGCAATTTTTGCGCGTGCAAATGGCGAAATGGACCTAAAAGGGTAAAATCTATTGCACAAATAATAAAAATAAGCAAAAAAAATTGTAGTTTTGGTTAAAATTATATAACTTTGCGAGCGCAAACAAAAATGTGAGACGTTTGTACAATTATACCGAATAAAACATCAACTTATATAACATGAAACTTAGCAAGAATTGGTTGTTCTGCAATTCAAAGAGCACTCGCATGGGCGTAGTGGCTCTGGCTTTGTTGTCCCTGTCTGCATGTAAAGATGACTTCGGTGGTTACTATAACCAGCCGAGTTATGTCTCTTCGTCGTCGGACGAGGTACTCAAGTCACGCAGCGATTGCAAGACTTACCTGAAACTCGTGAACAAAACTCTCTTCAACAAGCAAGTCGAGGGTTCCGGTCAGTACACCTTCATGGTGCCTACCGATGATGCATTTGATGCATTCTTTGCCAACAATCCTTATGGATACAAGAGCGTGGATGATATTCCGGTGGATGTCGCTTCCCGTATGGTATCCTCTTGGATGATGTATAACTCGTATCCTTGCGATACATTGGCTAATGTGCTCGAAGGTTTCAATACTTGGAGCACTAATTCGGCATTCAAGCATCGTTCTCCTTCATACGATGTGCTTCGTCAGGAGACATTGGATGGCGTTTCTTACCAGATTTACGAGTTCCCATTCCCAACTTCCAGCTTCGGTTTGGAAAACAATGCTCCAACCTGGAACAATTATCGTTTTTTGCCAATCTTCACAACCCGTTTCAATGATAATAACTCCATCACTGCTGCCGATTGGAAGAAGGTGGTAGGTTCCGAGTTTTCTCCCTATGGAAATTACCTCGATGCAGGTATTGTTGATGCAGGTAGTGGTGCAGCCAATCCTGGCGATCTTTTCTGTCAGAATGGTGTGATCCATCTGGTCAACAAGGTGGTTATGCCATTGGAGAATATGGATGCTGTTATCCGTACCTATGGCGATGGTTCGGCTATCGATCAGCCAGCAGATTCGAAGAAGGGTGCATGGGCTTTGCTCCGAAATATGTTATACCATAAGACTGGCAATGGTGAATATAGCTTCTTTGATCTGTATGAACTCAGCCCAGCTGCCCATTATTTCGAGAAGGCATATCCTGATTTGGATATGAGCAATTTCCGCATTCGCCGCTATAATATCAATAAGACTCCATTCCGTTTGAACACAGAGGCTTATTTGAATATGCAGAATCAGTTCAGCAATGCTTCCGATTGCTTCTATACCAATTATAATGGCGGTATGACCTTCTATGTGCCAGAGAAGCAGGTGCTTTTGGATTATATCAATGACCGACTGTTTAAGTTCGTCGATGTCAAGATTACAGAGAACACTACACAGGAGGAATTCGATGCTGCATTCAATAAACTGTCAGAGAATGTGATTATTTCTCTTTGGGCATCGATGCAGGCTGACGGTATGATCTGGCCATCACAGTTCGAGAGTTCGGCAGTCAATTCTGTCGGTTCGTCGGAGCACATCAATGGCCACGATTCTAACATCACTTACGACAATAATGTAATGGCTGCTGGCATTGTATCGAATGCCATGTGGCAAATTACCAATTTTGTGCCTAAGACAGCAGCTTTCGAGGGTGTCGCTTCCCGTTTCCTTCTCGATCCGGCCTATTCTCTTGATGAGAATCTTGTCACTTCTTATGGCGCAAGTTCCATTTATGCCAATATGCTCAAGTCAAAGCTCGCTGACTTGGATGATGTCGATTTGAGTATTATCTTGTGGGGTAATGAGAATGCTAAGTGGTGGGATAATATCCACTATAGCACCCTTCTTTCAACCTATGCCAATGGCGTTCCTGGAAGTGAAGCTTCGGTATTCAGTGAGATTGTGAACAACCTTCTTCAGAGCTATGTTGAACGTAACACAGCCGATCCTCTCGACTTGGAGGTTGACCCATTGGACGGCGCTTATGGCGGCTGGGCTTATACCAACAATTTTGCTGGTAGTGTGATGCGTTATCGTAAGTCTGGTAAGATCATCAACGGAAAACCAGAGATTCAGATTCAGACCTTCTGGAATTTGCACAACGATATCAACGAGCGATCCATGAGCAACAGTAATTGGGGATTGGTCAAGTCGGCTGTTCCTGCTGTACTTCAGGCTACGGAACCGACAGAAGGCTCTTATGCCTCTGTGATCAAGGATGATGCCGCTGAATATGTCAATGGTCATGTTTATTTGGCAACCGAGCATAGTATGCCTCTTAATTACCCACGTCCTGGTACTTATGGCGATGGTCTATATTGTCCAAATGGCAGTATGTCGGGTATGGATTATATTCGTGCCTATCTTATTGCAGATGAAAAGTCTGCTAATCCACGTCACACAATCTTCAAAAAGTTCTTTGATTATTACGATACCAACCGCAAACAGGCCGATACCGATACTTTGAACCTTGGCTCTGGTGTTTGGACTGTCTTTATTCCAACCGACGAGGCTTTGCAGTATGCTATCGACTATCCTGAAATTGCCAAAGACCAGATTACAGGTGTAAAGGCCCCAACCATTCTTGTGGATCCAGCCAAGTTACCTGCCAATCCAAAACCAGATGGCGTCAACTGGGTGGATTCGGTTATCTATTTCCTGAATGGCTATATCACCAAGTCTGGTTGCTATCCAGATGATGGTCTGAGCGCTTTCTATGAGATGTCGGAGGCTTGGGAAGGTATGAAGGGTACGACCCGTACTGCACCACAGCAGTATCTTGTCACTACTTCTTGTAAGATTACCGATACCGATCGTTTGGTCAACAATGTTCCGATCAAGGCTTGGGATGGTCTCCTTTCTGGTGCCACCATGTCTGGCTATGTAGCAAAGACTGGGGAAGGCAACAAGTTGCAGTATTTCGGCCGTCCTTATACCTCGGGCGCATTCCAGGTAGTTGATGCCTATAATGCCAACGATATTACTGCCAAGTTCGACAATACAGTCGTACGTGAACAGGGTCAGAGTAACATCATGGGCAGAAACTGTCTGATTCATTCGTTGAATGGCTTTGTAATCTATAAGATTGCCAGCCATTGATCATCTCCTCATTATTTAAAATAAAGAAAATACCCTATATGAAACAATTTAGTAAAATTCTGCTGCTCCTGCTGCTAACCCTTTTGCCAGGGTTGGCCATGGCTCAGAGGACGTTGGTGCGTGGTACCATCATGGATGGCACCTTCAACGAACCTATGGCCGGCGCCAATGTCATTTGGCAGAACAAGGATGGCCGTACCATTACGGGTGCACAGACGGACTTCAATGGTGAATTCTCTTTCCAGGAGGTGATCCGCCAGGGAGATGTTCTGATCATCTCATTTACAGGTTACAAGAAGGTGACACTTCCTTTGGTCGCTTCGCAAAGTGTGTATAATGCGACACTCGAAGAGGAATCTGTTGCACTGAAGGATGTCGAGATTACAACGGCACGTCGTCAGCAATCTGGTATGCTCAATATCTCGGAGCGCGATGTGACGACTTCGGCCAAGCGTATCGATATGTCCGAACTCGAAGACCTGGCTGTTGCAGATGTGACCGATGCTTTGCAAGGACGTGTGGCTGGTGTCGATATGGTTGCTACCTCTGGTGCTCCAGGTTCTGGTATGTCAATTCGTGTGCGTGGTACTACCTCTATCAATGGTTCGTCGGAGCCTTTGGTTATCGTCGATGGTTTCCCTTACGAGACCACAATCGACGACGATTTCGACTTCTCGACTGCCGATGAGAATGATTATGCGACCATGCTTAACATCGCACCTGATGATATCAAGGAGATTACCGTCTTGAAGGATGCTGCAGCTACCGCTATCTATGGTTCTAAGGCAGCTAACGGTGTCTTGATGATTACCACCAAGCGTGGTGCTGTCAGCAAGCCTACCATCTCTTATTCGTTCAAGGGTTCGATGAGCAAAACGGCCGATCCAATGCCTATGCTCAATGGTGATCAATATACATCATTGATCATGGAGGAGCTCTACAATGCAGGTAACCCATTCGATCCAACCCAATATCCACAGTTGGCCAATGACGCCTACAACCTCTACAATTATTATAATTACGGACAGAATACTGACTGGTATGATGCTGCTACCCAACGTGGTTATTCGCAGGATCACTCCATCGCTATCACTGGCGGTTCGCAGAAGGCTCAGTATCGTGTGTCGTTCAACTATTATAATGCCGATGGTACTACCATTGGTGAGGCTTATGACCGTCTTTCCAGCCGTATCAACCTCGACTATAACATCTCTTCGAAGTTGAAGTTCTCGGCTTCGATGTCTTACACCTATTCGAACACCGATCGTAACTATGTTACTGCGCTTTATCAGAATACCAACGTGTTGAGTCAGGCTTATAGCCGTCCACCCAACATGTCTATTTATGAGTACGATGAGAGTGGTAACCGTACCAGCAACTATTTCACACCAGCCACAATGATGTCTGGTAGTTACTGGAGGAATGCCTATACGAATCCTTATAACCCAGTGGCTATGGCCAACGAGGGCTATTATACGCAGAAGGGTCATCGTATCTTGCCTAATATGCAGCTGCAGTATCGTCCGTTGGACTGGTTGCGTTATTCGCTCGAAATTTCGTTCGACGTGAACAATGTCAAGCACAATGCCTTTGTGCCTCAGTCTGCTACCGGTCGCCCTTGGACGGAGAATACTGTCAACTATGCGTTGGACAAGGATGCCGAGTCTTTTGCTTTTATTACCAACAACAAGTTGTTCTTCACTCCACAGTTGGGTGATGATCACTCATTGCAGGTTATTGTCGGTCTCCGTACCGAAGATACACGAAACAAGAACTTTATTGTCGCAGGGTCTAACCTGCCTTCTATCTTTTTGAGCGATCCGTCGAATGGTGGTACTCCAAGTGAGAATTCCTCTTTCTTCGGTAGTTCAAGTTCTGAGGTTCGTGGCCTTGCTGGTTTCTACCAGATTCAGTATAGCTATCTTGATCGCTATATTGTGGGTATTGCAGGTAACTACGAGGGCTCTTCGAAGTTCGGTGCTGGCAACCGTTGGGCTTATTATCCATCTTATTCAGCTCGTTGGCGTATTTCTGGCGAACCTGTTCTGGAGGATATTGCCGAGCAGATCAAACTCTCAGAGTGGTCATTGCGTGCCTCTTACGGTGAGTCTGGTTCGAGCCGTGCTTTGGGCAACTATGCCTCGCAGGCTACCTACGAGACCTATGGCTATTCCTACTTGGACAAGAAGGGTACTTATCAGTCTGGCCTTCAGTTGAGTAGTTTGAAGTGGGAGCGTACCCGATCTCTTACTATTGGTACAGACCTCGGTTTCTTTGACAACCGCATCAATGCACACTTTGAGTGGTATTACAAAAATTCAGATCAGTTGGTTGCCAAAAACCGTACAATTCCAACTTCGACCGGTTTCTCCAAGGCTGCTTTCTTGAACGAGACTGGCATGAAGAACCATGGTATTGAGTTCGATCTTGACGTTATCCCTTATCGTACGAAGGATTGGACAGTCAAAGTTTCAGGTAACATTGCCCGTAATGAGAATGAGTTGAAGGATGACCTTGAGTCATTGGGTACCTGGAGTGGAAATGCTTTGGACAAGAATGCTTACCCAACTCTTCAGTTGGCAGGCCAGCCTCTTGGTTCATACTATGGCTACATCTACGAGGGTGTCTATATGAATACCGACGAGACGATTGCTCGTGATCAAAAAGGTAACAAGATCTATTCATTCGACAGCAATGGTAACCGCGTTCCAGTTTATATGCGTTTCAATTACCCAACTGCCGACTATCAGTTTGTGGCAGGTGATGCCAAGTATAAGGATGTGAACCATGATGGTAACATCAACGAACAGGATGTCGTTTATTTGGGCAACGGTAACCCACTCCTGACTGGTGGTTTCGGTCTGAATGTCAAGTATCGTCAGTGGTCATTGAACACGTTCTTCAACTTCCGTTACGGCAACGATATCGTGAATATCGCCCGTGCCGGAGCTGAGTCCATGCGTTCGTTCAACAACCAGTCAACCTCTGTGCTTCGTCGTTGGACACATGAATACAGTGTAGATGACGTAGCAAACGGCAAGGCACCTTCCGATCTCCTTCCACGTGCCGTCTATGATCATGGTTACAACTCGCTGGCATCCAGCCGTTACATTGAAGATGGCTCATTCTTGCGTTTTAAGAATGCCACCATCAAGTATGATTTCCCGAAGCAGATGTTGCAGAAAACTCCTATTTCGCAAGCCAGCATCTACTTCCAGATGTCAAACATCTATTGCTGGACTCATTACACAGGTGCTGATCCTGAGGTCTCCATCTCCAGTGCTACACAGCCTGGTTTCGATACTTCGACCACACCACGTTCCAAGGACTTCACTTTGGGCCTTTCTGTTAGATTCTAAATGGACTACGTGACAATGAAAAAGACTAATATAATATCGTTAGCGTTAACGGTTTCGTTATCGTTGGGAATGACTTCCTGCGCTGATTGGTTGGATCTTCAGCCAGAGAACTCAGTGACAGCCGAGAAGTATTGGATGTCGGAGTCGGATGTTGCCAGTGCCATGACCGGTATCTATTGTAACTGGTTGGGTGCCTCGGCTGCCATCTGGGAGCAGTCGGAGATGCGCGCCGAAATGGTCATGCCAGGTTCCACTACCAAGGGTGACTACACTCTGGTACGAGAAGGCAATATCACTTCGACCAATGGCCTTTGTTCTTGGGCCAAGTATTATTCGATCATCAACCAGTGCAATATGCTGCTTGACCGTTCGCATATTGCGCTTGAGAACGATCCTGTCTATACTGTGACTCAGGATAGTATCTATCATGCACAGGCTCGCGTGGTTCGCGGTATGATGTATTTCTATCTGATCCGTATCTGGAAGGATGTGCCTTTCGTCACCGAGTCTTTCTACGACGATAAGAAGAATCGTCATACTCCAGCTTCTGATCGTATGACGATCCTGAATGCGCTTATTGCTGATATGGAAGCTGTTCAGGCTGATAATATCCTCCCTTATTCCTACAACAGCAGTATTTCTGGCAAGTCGCAGAACAAGGGTCAGGTCAATATGTATATGTTGAAGGCTTTCCTTGCTGACCTTTATCGCTACAAGGGTTCGTATGCAACAGATGCTGCCGAGTCGCAAGAGGCCTACAAGAAGTGTCTTGCTCTTTGCAACACGATTATCGAGTCTGGCCAGTTTGCCCTTGTACCTTTCAACAAGAGTACAGCTGCCGATACTGACGCCGACTTGAAAGATGCAGAAAGCAAGGCAGATTCGGCTTTCTATAACATGACCGATGTTGATAGCGAGGATTGCTTTGTTCAGCTTTATTCGACTGGTAACAGCAACGAAAGTATCATGGAGTTGCAGGAGGGATCCTATAATTCTTCGAATTTCTACAATTACGTAGTCGGTACCCGAATCTATGTTCCAAACATTGATTATCTGAGCAATGCCTTGTTCCCATCGACCGAAAAGGAGATTGGTTCCAGCTATCGCTATCGTGATGGACGTACCTCTTACCTAGCCGGTAGCATCAATGGTAATGTTGTAATCTGGAAATATGCCGGTACTTCATTCTCAAGTGCAGCCATGGCCAATACCGAGTACAAGAAGAATGTTCTCGTTTACCGTTTGGCAGAAATTTACCTCATGAAGGCTGAAGTTCTGACGCAGATTGCTTTGGCAGAGAATAATGATCAGGAGAAACTCCTCGAAGCTTATCGTGCAGCCTTTAAGGTTCGTGACCGTGCAGGCGCTGTCGAGACCACAGACCTTCAGATCAATGGTGGCTATATGCAGGATCTCTATTGGAATGAACTTCGTGGTGATTTGCCTATCGAATTGAAGGCTGGCGATCTGAATGGTTCGGCTATGGAGAAGTTCATTCTCGACGAGGAGGCTCGTGAGATGGCTTACGAAGGTCGTCGTTGGTTTGATTTGCTTCGTAATGCAGAACGTAACAACGAGGGCAAGGGAAGCTGTACTGGCGGTAGCATCAACTATCTGGTTACAATCGCTGGTAGTTGCACCAGTACCGATAAGGTTTCGTATATCGCAGGCCAGTTCAAGAAACCAGATTTCCGCTACCTGCCTTATCCTAACAGCGATGTCATTTTGAACGATAATCTCTCACAAAAGCCTTTCTGGGGCAATGAGTAAGTGAAAAGTGAAGAATGAAAAGTGAAGAATTAAATTCATTTAGCATTTATGAAAAAGTCTATATATAATTATATAATGAGTGCCACCTTCGCACTTTCTGCCATAAGTGTAGTCTCTTGTGACGACTACATGGAGGGTTCTTCATGGACTGCCAGTTCAGAGCTCCAGATGGACGAATATATGGAGACACAACCGGATCTCAGGATGTTCCTTGAGGTTGTTGATCGTGCTGATTTGCGTGGCATGATTCATGCTTATGGCAAATATACCATGTTTGTGCCCAACAACGCAGCAGTCGAGGCGTACTTGAGCCGCATGGGCAAGAGTGCAGTCAGTGATTTGTCGGAGGAGGAGGCTCTGGAGATGGTTAAATATCATATTCTGGGCGATACTTTGCATACCTACGATATGCAGGCCAATACTCGTCTGAACATCACCAATATGTCGCAGGATTATCTGATCAGCAAATGGAACGAGGCTTCGGATATCTATACCTTGAACCGCAGTTCTCACATTGTAGCTCCAGATTTGCACAATGGCAATGGTATTATCCATGTTGTCGATGGTGTTTTGTTCCGTCCTGCCAACAAGGTGCTTGAAACTGTTACTGATAGTTTGAAGTATCATGAGTACGGTATCATGGCAAGCCTGCTCGATACTGTGCTTAATAATCGTATTTCAGCCGAGAAGAAAGCGCTGTTCGATTCGTTGATGAACAACGAGAAGTATGTGACCTTCCTGGCGCAGCCTGATAATCTGATGGAGGCTGACGGCATCACTACCGTTGATGCTTTGGTCGAATTGCTCCAGAAGTCCAACATCAAGGACTACGACGAAGAGACCTTGCTTGTCAACTGGGTCGGTTATCACTTCATGTGTGGCCGCAAGTACATCAGCGACTTGTTCAATTCAAGCAATAGCAGTATCACTACTTTGTCTCCACTCAAGAAGGCTATTACCATCTCAGCCTCTTCATATTCAAGCATTCATTTGAATCGTTTTGAGGCATTCAATGATCCAGGTATTGATCTTATTACCGATGGATATTTTGTTGATTATCCTTGCAACAACGGTTTGATCCAAAGTACTTCGGGCGAGTTGCAGATCATTGAACGTGCTGCCAGCCGTATCAATTGGGATATGGCCGATGTGGCTGAAATCCGAGCTTTGCCTTGTTTCCGTAAGGGTGGCCAGGGTGCTAACTTTACTACCACATCTTCGGCTCCTGGTGTGAATCCGGAACACCCAGAGTGGGTACTCGATTCTACTATCGTCAGTTCAGATGGTACCAAGGTTTATTGGTTCGACAATGAGTTGAGTTCAGTTTATTCATGGTACGGCAGTAATAATCCGACTTTCCACTATTGGTGCGATTGGGAAACTACTTCCTACAATGGACCTGTTCCATTCGGTGACAAACCGATTGAGTGGGTTTACGGTGACTTCCTGCAGTTCCGTTTGGGTACAACCGTCTGCAAGCAGGTTGATATCAAGACTCCTACTTTGGTCGAAGGTACCTATAAGATTTGGGTTCGTCTGCGCCGTGCTGGTAATGAAGGTTCGAACGGCTTTATGAAGATGACCTTTATCCAGAATGGTGAACCAGACCAGAAGTTTGCATCTGTTTGTTTGGCTAACTATGGCGTGAAGTCCGGTTCGCGTGAAGAGGATGAGAAACTGGCAGCCAAGGGTGAGCAGAATCCTCAGGCTTACCGTCCTGACCAAAGCTACGTGGCTTGTCACCTTTTGGGTACTGTCAAGGTTGCTCACGATGGTGTTCATATCATGCGTTGGGTCCCACAGGATCAGTCTCAGTCACTCGGACAGTATTTTGATATGATTTACTTTATTCCAGTCGATGATGATCAGGTAGTGCCTCGTGTCATGGCTAATGGCGAGGATGCCCGTGTCTATAAGGTCTGCTGGGACGAAGAGACTCAGTCTGCTTACTATGATAAGAGCGTTTATTACGATGTTACCGGTTTCAACAGCGACTATCGTACCCACGTTTGGCCTTCTCGTTGTCCGGTTGTCAATGCTATGGAGGAGGGCACTATCACTCCTGACCAGATTGGTTCTTGCACCAAGACCTGGTGTCCAAACTACCAGGCACCAGAATAAGTCGTAATGTTAAAGTGTCCTTTTAATAAGAATTTTTATACACAGATATTATGAAATACTTCCAACATAAGTTCTTGTCGATGGTTGCTGCAGTAGCTCTCCTGATGGGATTCTCTGCTTGCCAGGACGAAGGCTATGAGAATGTGTCAGGAACTGCTTCACAGACCCTTTGGGAGGTCATTAGCAGTCGTCAGGACCTCTCGGAGTTCGCCAAAGCATTGCGACAGAATGGTTTTGACCAGATCTTGAATTCTTCTGGCAATTTTACTGTTCTTGCTCCAAGCAACAACCAAATGCAGTATTCTTCTGCTCATTCGAGCGAGGTGCCAGGCGCTCATATTGCTCCATTGTCTTACAACAAGCAGACTCTTGCAGGCATGGAATACCTCACCATGTATAATGGTCGTAAAGCTTTGCTTTCGGAGTTTGACCTGACCGACGAAGAGATTGTGTGCCGTAACGGTTTCCTCCGTTTTTCGAGAGGTGCTGCCCGTACCACTCAGCTGAATCTTTATGAAACTCTTGTTTCTTTGAGTTCGGAGTATGAGATGGCTGCCTTTATTACCTCGTTGGGTGATAGCATCATGGATATGGAGCATTCGGTTCAGATTGGAATCGATCCTAATACCAATCAGCCTATTTACGATACCGTTATGGTCTTCCACAACCCTTTGTTTGAGGATGTGCCTTTGAATGATAACGATTCGTTGATCTCTATTCTGTTGCTTGATAATGACAACTGGAATGCACTTATCAAGAAATACTCTCGTTACATGAGAAAGCATGTGTCGGGTGAGAATGATCCTAAACTGCTGGATCCTCTTTCTGATAGCGATGGTGCCTATCCATTTGGCTGCAAGATTGACACTGCAGCTACCGATTATGCAACCCGTTATGAATTGGTTCGTGACCTTTCGTTCTCGTATGAGGGTGCTACAATGAAGTCTTCAAAGTGCAATCCTGAGACTATTGGCAGTGTCTATAATTCACGTTTCGGAGTTGAGGTTACCATGGATACCGCTGTTATTGCAGATACCCTCCTTGCCTCCAACGGACGTATTGAGCTTGCCAAGGGCGTTTCGATCAAATTGACCAACAATAAGATCAAGGAGGTCTATATCGAAGCCGAAGACTATTATTATACCAATGAATCGTATGTTGCTACGTTGATCGATCCTCGATTCAGCGGAAGCCGTTATGTCAAGACTTATGGTATTGACTCGCTTCGAACCTATCGCCGTTACGTGCTTGATGCCGATGGCAATCGCTTGAAGAATGCCAAGGGTACAGGTGACAGTATTCAGATTGTAGGTCCACAGCGCCGTTATGTATATAATGAATCTCAGTATTGCAATCCTTTCGGTGCTTCGGTATTGGGTTACAAGGTGAACCTCTTCTCTTGTAACTATAAGATTCAGTGGCGTCATGTCGTGCCAGGTAACCAGGGTTCCAACTATTGCAACCCAGATACTCTCGATGTTAACTATCCAAATTATCTCAGTCATGTGGAGAAATTCAGAGCGGGCGGTGAGTATGAAGGTCAGTCGGACTCTTTGAACTGGCCTATCGGTGGCGTAATCCGTCATATTCAGAAGATGTATCTTTCGCAGCCAGGCGATTATCCATTGGAATATAATTCTGATCTTTCGAATACTGACTTTGTCAAGCATCCTTATCCATATCTTTCGTTCAACGGCGACTATTCGCAGTATCGTTGCTTGACCGACTATGATCCTAAGGCAACCCTCTCAAGCAGTGCCAAGACCGATGAAGTTGGTGCCAAGGGTGCAGTCAATTGGTTCCGTATGGGTGTCAATGCTGGAGTGGGTATCAACGATCCAAATTATGAGACTCCTCTTGTTTGGTGTGAGACTTATGTTGACCATGCCGATGGTGTTGTCAGCATCGATCCTGAGACTGGCGAAGTATCTGACAAGGCACGTTTTACCTCTGGTATCTCAGGTGTTCAGACCCAGGCAACCTGGCGTCCGAGCGATGCCAAGTATGGAAATGTTGAGCCTACACGTGTTCCTAAGGATATCTTTATGTGTCTCTATAATGGCGAGGCAACCGTGTTTGTGACCAGTAATCCATTCGGTTACGATAATGCTCGTGGTAGCCTTACCAATTACAAAGGATCCATCTTCCTCGATTATATTCACTTTATTCCAGTCATCGAAGAAGATGATTAAAACCCTGTAATATGACAAATAACATGAAGAAGCGTTATATATTCTTTTTGATGGCTTCAGCCTTGCTGTCTGCTCCTATTTCGGCACAGGAGGTGGAGAGTCCAGAAAAAGTTAGCGTTAAGGTTAATGCTAACGTAGAAACCGTCACTGGCGTCGTTGTTGATGATGCAACGGGTGCTCCTATTGCAGGTGCTCGTCTGCAGGTCGTAGGCGATCGTTATTCTGCCATGACCAAAGATGATGGTTCTTTCTCGCTCAAGGTTCCTACCGATGCACAAGGCCGTGTGATGGCTGAGGTAAGCGTGACTGGTCCTGCGCAGAATAGTATTATTGTCGGTCTCCGTAACCGTCGCGACTTGACTATTCGCTTGATGGAGAAAGGTTATGAAACTCCAACCAACCGACTTGTCTATACTCCGTTAGGTATGAAGGAGGAGAGTCACTTGATGTCGGCTGTTGGTATCTATGATCGAGATAATTCTATTTCGGTCAAGGGATCGGCTGAGGCTGCTTTGAATGGCAATATCGCTGGTTTGCAGACTCAGTTCCGTTCGGGTACCGATTGGAGTGGTGCTAACATTCTTTTGCGTGGCATCAATTCTATCTATGCCAATAGCAATCCACTGATTATTCTTGATGGATTGATTATCGAGAATCAGGAATTTGGAACCTCTATGATCGAAGGTCAGATTTCTACACCTTTCGGTTGTATCGATATCAAGGATATTGACCAGATTGTTGTGCTTAAAGATGCTGCTTCGATCTATGGCGCCAAGGGTGCTAACGGAGCCATTCTGATTCGTACGAAGCATACGACTGATCAGGCTACCCATATTGATGTAACTGCTTTGACAGGTGTCAATATGCAACCTAAGATGTTGCCGATGCTCAACGCAACCGACAGCAAGCGTCTTCTGACCGAGGTGGCTCAAAGCAGCAGTCTTTCGGCCAAGGAGGTCAATAATCTGTCGTGGGTAAATGCCAATAAGCCATTGCGTCAGCCTGATGGTTCTTACCTCTACAAAGATTACTACAAGTACAATCAGAATACTGATTGGCAGGATGAGATCTTCCAGCGTGGCTTCAAACAGCAGTATTCGTTGGGTGTAACGGGTGGTGACGATGTTGCTATCTATGGTGTTTCTGTCGGTTTCCAGAACAAAGAGGGCTTGATTAAGGGCGCAGACTTCCAGCGTTTCAATGCCCGTGTCAATGCCGACATCAAGTTCACCGATCGTATTCGTTTGAATACCAATATGAACTTTGTCTATGGTTCAAAGAATCTTTCGAACGAGGGTGCCGCATCAACTCTGAATCCACTCTATACCGCATTGGTCAAGGCTCCTTTCACCACGCTTCACAGCGTTGACGAAAACAATCGTTCGTCGAAGGCATGGGAGGATGTTGACGCTTTGGGTGCAGCCAATCCTGCTGCCGTTGTTTCCGATATGGTATCAGAAAACAGTTTCTATCGTTTCATGGGTTCTTACAATATCGAAGCTGACCTCTGGAAAGGTTGGACTCTTTCTGAAAACTTCGGTATTGACTTCAACAAGGAGCGTGAGGTGATTTTCCATCCAACTATCGGTATTCCTTACAAGAAACTGCCAACAGCTGATGTTACCAATGAGCAGATTCACCGTGTTGAACGTCTCTTCAATATCTTGTCAGAGACTCGTCTCAATTATAATAAACGCGTAGGTACACATCTCTTTGATGCTACTGCCGGTTTCCGTTACTTCCATTCAACAACCGAAGACGATTATGGTAAGGGTTACAACTCTGCCAGCAATGCATACCAGACCATTGGTGCCGGTGACCAGTCTCTTCATCAGATTGGTGGCTCTATCGGTAATGCCAACTGGATGTCTATCTATGCCAATCTGGATTATAACTGGCAAAGCCGTTACTTTGCTGAGTTGACTGTTTCTGCCGATGCTTCGAGCCGTTATGGCAGCGATGTTTCGACCTTCCAGGTCTATCCTGGTGTGAATGCCGGTTGGTTGATCAGCAACGAGGAGTTCCTTCAGTCGGCTTCTTGGATTGATCTCTTAAAACTGCGTGCAGGATTCAACATCACAGGCAATGACGATGTTTCGAACTACAGCAATCGTCTCTACTACAAGTCAACACATTTCTTGACCAGCAATGGTCTGGTAATGGGCGCTCTCGAAAACGAGAACATCAAGCCAGAACGTAGCCAGAAGATGAATGTAGGTATCGATGCTGCATTCTTGAACAATCGAATCAATCTGTCGGTAGATCTCTATAAGACTGCTATTTCCGATATGCTGACCTTCTCTCAGGTTCCTTCTTATACGGGAATGAATACCATGCTTCAGAATGGTGGTGAGATGGAGAACCGTGGTATTGAATTCAGTGTGGGTGGTCGTGTCTTTGCCAATAAGCATTTCGTTTGGGATATGAATCTCAATCTGGCTCATAATGTCAACGAGATTACCAAACTCGAGACCGGTGCTTTCCAGAGCAATGTGGGCGATGGTGCCGTCATCACACGCGTCGGTTCTGCTGCCGGAGTCTTCTATGGCTACAAGACCAAGGGTGTTTATAGCACATCTGCTGAAGCAAGTGCAGATGCGCTCTATACCATGGTGGGTGCTAACAAGATTGCTTTCGAGGCTGGTGATGTTCGTTTTGTGGATCAGAATGATGATCACATTATCAACGATGCTGACCGCGTAGTGATTGGTGATGCATCGCCTAAACTTCATGGTGGTCTCAGCTCTGTCATGAAATCGCATGGCTTTACCCTTTTGGCAGACTTCACGTTTGCATTGGGTAATGATATCTACAACTATACACGTTCGCAGCTTGAATCAATGTCTTCTTTCTCTAACCAGACCAAGAATACTTTGCTCCGTTGGCGTACAGAGGGTGACAAGACGGCTTATCCACGCGCTTCGTATGGCGATAGCCACCAGAACAACCGTTTCTCTGATCGTTGGATTGAGGATGGCTCGTTCTTGAAACTGAAGTCTGTAACTCTTTCTTACGATTTCAATCTCAAGTCTGAAGTTATCACAGGTTTGACTGTTTATGGTACTTGCGAAAATGTCTTCTGCGCTACCAAGTATTCAGGCTACGATCCTGAGATCTGTACTTCATCATCCAACAATCCTCTCTATCAGGGCGTCGATGCATTCACTACACCAACTGCCCGTACATTCTATATTGGTCTTAAATTAGGTCTGTAAAATATGAAAGCAATTAAAAATAAAATATTGTCAACATCATCGTTAGGGTTAACGTTAGGGTTAGGGTTAACGTTAGGGTTGAATTCTTGCATCGATGCAGATATCGACGACGCTTTGGCCTACGAGGATACCTACACCAACTCCGAGGATGCAGATTATCACATCCTTGGCATCTACTCGCAGTTCATGAATCTGGCCGAGCAGATGGTTGTGCTCAATGAGTTGCGTGGCGATCTGATGACCATTACACCTAATGCAAACACTTTCTTGCAGCAGGTTGAGGCTAATCAGTATAGTGCGGAGAATCCTTACTTCTCGACTCAGCCATACTATTCTATCATTGCGAACTGCAATGATGCTTTGGTCAACTTCGATAAGATGAAGGAGCGTCATGACCTTTCGCAAGATGATTATGCCGAGCGTTACAGCGACGTACAGGCCATGCGCTGTTATGTATATCTGCAGTTGGCAGCCCAGTTTGGCGAGGTCTATTATATGGATCAGTCTATTACCAATTTGTCGGAGTTGCAGGCTTATCAGGCAACAGCCAAGCCTATTGGTATTGATGAACTTCTTCCCAAGTTGATTGCCTGTATGGAGTCAGTGCCAACACTTGAGGACTATGAGCAGTCTCCTTTGGTTATCAATGGCTCGACAAGTGTAACACTCGACGGACAGGTCCTGAAGCACTATTTTATCAACAAGAAACTTGTATTGGCTGATCTATATTTGTGGGCTGGCCGCAATCGCGATGATTATCGCATGGCTGCTAAGTACTACAAGGAGGTAATGAGCAAGGACGCTACTGCAGCCGAGACTCAGAACTCTCTGTTCTATCGCTGCAATACCTTTACCTATACTGGCTCTGCATTGCCAACTTCGGCCTCGCAGACCAGCGATAACTATTGTGCCGGTACTCTTCGATACAAGGATCAGGACGAGCGTTCTTTCTTTACGACTTGGCCTTATATGTTCAAGGATGAAGTGTCAAGCCGTCCAGGTATGTATGAGTGGATTTGGACCATGACCTATACTTCGAAGGGCCAGCCACAATATCCTTTCGTCAATCTCTTCGAGAGTGAGGCATTGGGTGGCAGTTATCAGCTTCGTCCTTCGGTTAATTACATTGCCGAGACTCAGCGTCTGGATCTGCTTCGCAACAACGGCGCACCTTACGATCCTCGTGGCTTTGGCGGTTTGATCGAGAATAGTACAGAATATGCAGGTGCAACCTTCCGTGTTGATGAAGGTGATACTGTTTGTGCCAAGTATCTTTATCTTTACGATCCTTCGGTTCCAAATGAGAAAACCGGACGCTTGTGGCTTTATCGTGCTGGTGGTTTGCATCTTCGTTTTGCTGAAGCTCTTAACCGTGCCGGCTATCCAGATGTCGCCTACGGATTCCTGATGGGTGGCCCTGCCGGCTATTTCGGAACAGTCTATCCGGGATCTGATGCTAATGGCGATATGACTACCACTGACAGCAAGCCAGCAAATTATGCTGGTCTTGACAAGAATGGTAAATATATTGGCCGTACCCGCAACCTGTTTGGTCTGCTTTACCCAATCTCAACCGGACTGTGCGACAATGAGGTCGATTCTGCGCTCCTCTATTTCGATACTCGTTACTATACCAAGGCAACAGAGAATCTTTTTGAGGGTATTGTAGTACGTGGTCCTTGGCGTAGTGCTTCTGGCCTTCGTGGACGTCAGCTGATGGCTTACAAGACTACTGCCAATGGCTCTGATATGAGCTTGTCGGAATGTGTCAATACACAGGACTCTATTCTCCTCATCGAGAAAATCATCATGGATGAGGCTGCTATGGAGTTAGGACACGAAGGTCAGCGTTATCCTGATCTTGTCCGTGTTTCCCGTCGTCTGAACAAGGAGAATGGTTCCGGTAATGCCTATATGAAGGAAATTATGGGCAAGAAGCATTCTATCAATGTGCTCGGTGATGCCAAATATGCTACCGAAGCAGATTGGTTCATTCAAGTAAAATAACCATCTTTATAATCTTAAATACGAATGCCACGATGTCGCGAGACATCGTGGCATTTAATGTATTCCGTGCTTTCCGTGGTTAATTAATATCTATTGCTTTCCGGGGAATATTTTACTCCATGAATCGAAATCAAAAGAATTCAATCTATTGCTAACGCACCTTTTTGCATAGCAAATCCAGCTGTAACGCGAATCTAAATCAATAAAAGTATGGTGCTGGAGGGTTGTACTCTGCAAGTGATG
>JAZRXX010000010.1:0-26047 GCA_045600485.1 Bacteroidales bacterium | reverse complement strand
TAAAACTGGTAAAGGGAAGTAGTGTAATCCATTTTTAATTTGACCCCTCAGCCAAGACGTTTTATGGGGTCATTATTAGAAAATTTTAAGGGGTCAAACGGAAATCGGTGCGCGGGGTCAGTGCGCGGCGGATTTTCCAATAGCCACATACGCGCAATATGAGGGAGCTGTAAATGACGGAAAGATGCTTGTGCCAAATCAAGTGACGGGACTCTTCGGTGCGTCGGACGAACTGCTCGGTACAAAATACTTTGCTCCGTTCCTCAAGGCTTATGGCGACGCACGCCTTATGCCTGGCGGTCATCATGGCAATAAGGAGGCAATCCCAGTCATCAATTCGACAATCACCGAATGGTGGGAGGCAAAAGAAGGCAGAAAGAAGAATAATTGCAACTAAATGAAGAATAATATGAAAACAATCGTTTTCCTTACAGGCGCCGGCATCAGTGCCGAAAGTGGAATATCGACATTCCTTGATAGTAATGGATTGTGGAACAACTATAATGTGGAGGATGTGGCAAGTGTCGAGGGTTGGAAGCGCAATCCGAAACATATCTTTGTGGTTGTCGGGACATCGCTGGAAGTGAATCCTGCTGCTTCGCTTGTCATGTATTCGCGTGCCGAGCAGAACTATATCATCGATCCTGCTGCACCCAAAGATATGCTTGAAGAACTGGATCCTACGCTTCATGTCTATAACCTGCCTGCGACCGAAGGAATGAAGGAACTGCTGAAAGAGCTTGGAGTACATGTCGTTTAAAACCTTAAACAACAATAAAGATATCTTTGCTTTCGTGTAAATTCTATTCCAAAGCTTTGTTTTCGACTTTCACTAACGTGAAGTTGATTTCGGTGCTATTCAAAAATAAAAGGGAAGCTAATAATCCAGAGTTATTATTCGTAAAGCAACTCAAAGTCATCGATCCAGAGTTTGCTGGCATCACCACCAGTGAAGTAATCGCCATACTTCGAGGCGCTTGCCACAACGAGGATATATTTAGGGGTACGGTCAGTAACACGATAATCGATAGGCAATACATATTCCTGGTAAGAATCGTTCGATTGTGAAGTTTCCAAGACAGAGTAGGCCAGGATATGTTCATCGCCATCAGGATCGAGAAGAGAGCGCTCTGACTTACGCGTCTTGAGCACAAATGGCTTCTCCCAATCGGCCAGAATAATATAAATACTGCAAGAATCCGGCTGACCTTTCAGCCATTGCAAATCGGTATCACCGATGCGATTCACCGTAGAACTCTGGTACTTGTAGTGGAAGCGCAGTTTTGTAGGGAAAGCATCGAACGGACGACCGAAATCCAGCACACCATTCGTGCCATCGGTAGCCACATAGCGTCCCGTAAAGATATTGCCCGAAGCGAATTTCAGCACCAGATACTTCGATTCGAGCAAAGCTGCCTTGCCTTTACCGTTCCATGTATCGTCGGTCGGGCAACTGTTACTCTCGCTGATGGTGGTTGCGCCACGATTGCCTGTATCCCAGAAAGAGGTTGCATCCTTGGCCCAAGGGTTCCACAGTTTACCATCCAGATTCCAGTCATCCAACAAGCCATTCTCCAGAGGCAGAGCAGCAGTTGTGGCAAACGAACCAGAAGCAACCTGCTTATCATTCAACAAAATCCGATAATCATAATTCGTAGCTGGCGTGAGGCCCGTCAATTCAGCAGTGCACGATGTTCCTGCCATCGAGAATGACGAAGCATCCAAAGTCTGCCATGCCCCCTTGCCCGACGAACGGTACTCAAGCACAGGTTTCTGTCCAACGCCAACATTACACTTCACCGAAGCTGAAACAGTTCGGGCAAAAGCCGAAGCCTTCACGTCCAGTTGGCTGTCATCGCCATGATACACCATTACACGCCAGGTTGTAAAAGTCTCTTCCCAGCCACGACGTACCATAACCGAAACTGGCGAACGAAAATCCACACCCTCAGGATACACCTTATCATCGACCAAGTTTGGAACGATACTGCCATATCGTCCACCCAAGCTAAAGTCCAGGACCTTGACATGCGCCAACGAAGTTCCTCGCGAAACGTAGATGATCACATTGTGGCTATCCTCGTCGATGATGGCATTGCCAATCTGTCCCTCGACAGCCACCTGACGCACTACCTCCTGCGAAGCCGACACGGTCCAGAAATAATCCTGATAGGTGCTCAATTTCAAAGAGAGAGGGTGACGAAGATCCAATCGGGTATTGGCAGACACAGGCAACTGCGCCAAATCGCCGAATGGCAAAAGCGGAAACTTGTCCTTGTCGGCATACAAGCTGTCTGCCAGCTGCAAGCTTGCCCCTTCGGTATAAAGCAGACGAGTGAGACGCAAAGCCCCGAGGTCCACCGAGTCATTGACAACCAGACTGACCGTATGGGCATTGGCATTGATGCGGGCAGAACCCACCATGCCTTCCGTCTCGAAAGCAGTTATGCCGGCCTCAATAATCGGATAAGGAATATCATTCTCCAGACATCCGTTCAAGGCTGGCATCAGGCACAAAGTTGCAAAGAGGAATGGAATCTTCTTCATCACCATAACTTACAGATAAATCACCATACCCAGATTCAACGACAACAGATCTATCTTGAAGTGACCTGAGGCAGTTCGGGTACTACCTTCATACACCTGGTTGGTCTTTTGATCAATCCACCCAAAGTCCACCCCCATCAGGCCCATGCTCACTTCGACTGCAGCATTATTGGTCACGAAAGCCGTCAGACCCGGAGCAAATCCGATCATGATATCATGGCCGACCGAATAAGAGCCAGTATATTCCGTTCCCACGCCCGTCGAATTCTTCGATTCTGAATAGGAATAGCAGAGACGTGCATCGTTGAAGATGGCAAAGATCTTGCTCTTGGCAATCGGCATATAGATGCGCCAGAAGGCCGAAGCATCGTAAGCATTCTGAATATAATAGATATTATCCAGATTGATATTGAAGTCCTCGCCCAGGCTCAAATTCAGCTTTGCCAGATCAATCTTGGTACGCGAGTAGTTGAAACGAACACCCACCGCCTGATTATCGGCCACGAAATAGCCCACATAAGGACTCACCCCAAACCGATAGGTATCGAGGTTCAGATCCTTGAGGACGGTGATGTTCATATTCTCCGAGCTGCGTTCCGAGTAGGAGATCGTCATACCGCCCATCCAAGTCTTACGGGGCACAAAGAGAGCCTTTTCAGCTCCAGGCTCATATCGCTGTACCGTTTTTTTGCCGTAAGCCGACTGAGCCAGGACCTGCACACTCAACAATGCAAGCAGAAAGAATGAGACAATACGCATACTCTACAACTATCAATAGATGAGTTCAAGATCGTCCAGATAGAGAATGCTCTTGGTCGAACCCGTGAAATAATCGCCGTACTTGGAAGCAGCAAACACCACAATAACGTGAGTAGGCTTGACATCGGTACGATGGTAGGTCAATGGCAGGGTCATCTCCTTCCACTCCCCTTCGGTCGATACGCAATCCTCCTCCGGCATCGCAGCATAAGCTACAACCCGTTCATCGGTCTCCCAATCCGGGAAGGTTGCCATATTCGTATTATCGACTGTGATAGCAGTTCCGTTGGCGTTAGACTCATCTACATGAATCAACGCAATATAAGCCGAGCACATATCGAGAGTTTCGCCCTTCACCAATCCGGCCTCCTGAGGAGCACGGGCATTGACATAGTCCATGGTAGAAGTGCTGTACTGATACCAGAAACGGAAAGTCGTTGGACGAGACTCGAATGGACGGCCCCAATCCAGCATGGCACCGCTGGTTCCACGCAACGAGTTGAAAGAACCTGCATACAGACTGGCAGCAGCAAAGACACCAACTGCCGAGGTCGAGGCCAGACGGGCAGCCATACCACCCTCCGTATGAACAGGCGAAGTGACGCCGGTCGTTGGATTCTTGTTGGCCAAAGCTCCAGCACCCTCGGTAGTACCACGGTTACTGCTATCCCACCAGGTTCCATTGGCGTTGAAGAAATCCTCATCGCAAGCATACCACTGGGCACGACGGGTAAAGCCAGAACCCGGACGCTGATACCAAAGATCCATATTGCTATTATACAGCTGAGCAGCAGCTTCGGTCTCGAAGGTACGTTCGGTGCTGACCAGACGATCGGTGCCATTGTCATACACCAGACGATAGACATAGCGTGTTGCAGGCTCAAGTCCCTTCTGCTCGGCACTAAAGCGATGAATACCATCTTCCGCAAGTGGAGACTCAACAGCTTCGACCGTCACAAAATCCTCGTCTCCTTCGGCCTTGAATTCAAAACTTACAGCCGAAGCATCATAGTTTTCGACACCCTCAACAGAGCCAGCCAGAGTAGCCCATTTGGCCCAAACACCAGCAGGATTCTGGGTCAAGTCCAAAGCATCGACCAAGGTTCTTTCAAATTCCGAAACATTGATTGAATAGTTATAGACATTACCGTTACCATCGGCAGAAACAGTAATCTCAGTCTTGCCAGACTCAGCGACATCGTAGGTCATGATGTAATGGTCGCGAGCCTTGACACCCTCAAACTTCTTCTCCTGGCTGAACGAGCCTTTGCTGCTTGTCACCGTAATCTTGGCGGTCAAATCGCCAACAGGGAAGTAACCAGCCACCGTTGCATCATAATCCTCACCCATCACGAAATCCAATGGAGCAACTCCACTGATGGCAGAACTAACCTGAACTGTAGCCTGCTGGAAGGCTGCCTTGAATCGGTCGGTAAACAGAACTGACACCTTGACCGATGCCAAAGTACAGACAATCTCAACCGGTTTCTGTGTTTTCTTCTCCACAACAACGGTAGCAGAACCGCTGTAGTAAGGGATATCGAAACCAGATTCCTTACCATCGAAGCCATTGCTTGATGCCGTAATCGTATAGGTACCAACAGGGAGAGTGATATCCTGATCCTTCCAGATAGAATAGTCATCGGTCGATTTAACGACCTGCCCAGCTTCGTCCACAATCACAACACCCATCTGCATCGGGTTGTAGGTCGAAGCATCCAAAGTTCGGGTATTGGTCGAAGTCAAAGTCTGGACAGAAAGCGAGATATAACCCACTTCGTTCGACATCACCATCTCCTCTTCTGCAGAACAAGCAGCAAGTGCCAGCATCACTACCGATGCAGACAAACCAAGAAATAATTTTTTCATAGTCATAATCATCGATAGTTATTTATTCTTCAATTATATTCACAACCACTCTGCCTTCGGTCTTGTTGCCCTTCAAATCCTCGACCACAATGCTGAACGTAGTCGAACCAGCACCATAGATAGCCAGGAACTGATAGAAGTTGGCGATATTGAAAAGGTAGCTCTTATCACCCTCAACTGGCATTGAGGCATCGACACCCAATCCTGCAAAGACCGATGGAAGCACCTCGTCGGCCACCAGTTCATGTCCCTCGAGCAGATTCAAGCCCGACTCTTGCAGATCGACCATAGCAGCCTGGAAGCCACCCGTTGACTGTGCTTTGACCAGAATACTGCGGATTCCCTCGGGTGCCTGAATATCGGCACTCAGTTCCGGTCCTTCGGTAGCAGTAGCAACAACCTCTGCAACCGTAAAACTAATGGTTGGAGCATTCTGGTTAGGGTTATCGTCAGGGTTAGGGTTATCGTTAGGGTTATCGTTAGGGTTATCGTTAAGGTCCTCATCCCATGCTGGCGAAATTGTCACACTCTCCTCTTCATCGGCGAAAGTACAATTAGCCGACACCGTCAGGTTACCCAAGGTTCCGGTTGTCAGTGGGGTATCGCCCATATCCTGCACAAAGTTGAGGATGATGGCATCTCCGCCACAGAAGTTTTCGTTGTCATTATCATAGCGTTCAGCCGCATCCGACTTACGGATCTTCGAGCGACCCTTGACCGGAGCACCCGTTTCTGCCTCCACGCCATTGAAATTGATGGTCAGTTCCTTCACTTCGCCTTCGAAGGTCCAATAGATAGCATCTGGATCCTTGTCCGTCTGATCGAAGACCAAAGCCATGCTGCCACCATCATCGATGGTAATTGTCCACTCGCTATAGGTTTTGAGGAAACCCTCTCCATATTTGACCTGAATCATACTGTTCGACTGCTGACAAACGACAGCAGCCTGCGTGGTCACACCATTGCTGATAGTCAGGTTACGTGCACCCACATAATAGGCCTCCGACATACGCTTGCTGCTCTCGCCTGGCGTATGGGCAGTCACCTTGAACTCACCGACAGGCAAGCTCAACTGGGTTGGCAACTCCTTCACCAGATATGAAACATTATAACCATCGGCCTCGACCGAAGCGATTTCGACCACAAAGTCGCTGACGTCAATATCGCCCACAGCACGTGTAGCAGCTGGGCGGTTGGCCTGAACGCTCAGATTCAGGATACCCTTATCGACAATCTCTTCACCCTCACCCTCCAGCATCTGACAAGAGGCGAAGCTACACAGGGCACTAATTGCGAATAAAATATGCTTTGTTTTCATTTGACAAAATATCATAATAGAAAATTACATCCACCAATCGTTAGGCACAACGATGGAAACATTCTGGTCATTGGTGCTATCGTCCACGATGATTGACAAGCCAATCTCACCATCGTTCGACTCGATAGGCTGAGCATCGATCGTCAAAGTCCAGGACTTGGCATTCGACAGCTTATGTTTGCGCTCCACTTCGGTCCACTTGCCATCGCTGGCACGAACCACATGGATGGTAGCTACGACCTCCTCGTCTTCGCCCACCTTCAGGTACCATGGGTCAGTGTTGGTCTTGGACCAAACAGCACTCTGTCCAACAGCAGCCAACGCCTGGGTCGAGTAAGTCACGTAATAGTCGCTGAAATAACTATCCATCAGCGAACCGAACGAGGCAGTTACTCGAGCACATTGAGGACGGCATACGACCACTACATCCGAAGACTGGCCTACCGTTACCTCAAACTCCTGCTCACCCTCCATCAGTAAAGTATTCTGCGAAGCATTCTCTTCACGTCCGTACGAAGCGCGACAGAGGTAAGAACCAGCCTCAAGTTCTACCGACTGTTCGGCCATAGAACCCAGAGTGTTTTCGTAAACTACTTTATTGCCCGACAGAATCTGAATATTATAATTGGCCACAGTATTGTAGTCTGCCAAATCGACAGCTCGTGTCTGACTGAATCCCGACAATGCTTCGACCGAAAAACAGACCTTGCCAGCAGACATCTTATCTCCATCATCTGCCGAGCAAGAGCTCAACAACATAGAGGCGGAAATGACCGCCAAACTACCAGAGAGGAAAAGACTTCTCATGTTACTATAGTATTTTAATTTTCTACTTTATTTATATATATAAAACGTGGCAAATATAACTATTATTCCGCAAAACGTCTCTTTATAACCTTTTTTTTGAGTATAATTCCGATTATTTATCATATAATTCACACTTCAAGCCATGTTTACATGACAAGTATTTGATAATTATCACAATTTTACACACAATCCCGATATCAAAAATAATACTTTTATACAATAAAAATGATACATACACACGCGCATAAGGAGCGAAAACAAAGGGATTTGCATGATGGTACAAAAATTAACTGAATTGTTACGGCTTAATTTTGCCAATCCAAAGTAAATCATTATCTTTGCGCAGATTTAAGAATTTACTACTTAAAGTTGAGCTTCCAAAACTTAAATCAAGGGAAAACAAAACAACACAACAACAATATAAACATGAAAAAGAATCTTATCCCAGCCCTTGTGGCACTATCGCTGATGTCTGCTACCGCTTTGGCACAAGACAAGCTCTATCAGAATGAGTTTCCGCTGAGTGACGTCACTCTATTGGACGGTCCACTGAAGCATGCTCAAGACTTGAATGCACACACACTGCTCCGTTACGACGTAGATCGTCTGTTGGCCCCTTTCCGCAAAGAGGCTGGTCTGCCAGAAATTGCTCCACTCTTCCCCAACTGGGCAGGATTGGATGGTCATGTGGGCGGACACTATCTGACTGCCATGGCCTTCTATGCAGCCTTGGGCAACAAAGAATGTGAAGAACGCATGCTTTACATGATCAAAGAGTTAAAGAAATGTGCTGAAGCAGGTGCCAAGAACTATCCTGGATGGGCCAAAGGCTACCTGGGTGGTGTGCCAGGATCAGATCGTGTATTCTCTGCCTACAAACAAGGCAACACCGGTCCGTTCATGGGCATGTGGGTACCTTTCTACAATACCCACAAGATTCAGGCTGGCCTCCGTGACGCATGGATCTATTGTGGCAACGAAGATGCCAAACAGCTTTTCCTCGGTACTTGCGACTGGATGATTGATATCTCGTCTAATCTCTCCGACGATCAGGTAGAACGTGTGCTCGGCATGGAACATGGCGGTATCAACGAGGTTTTGGCCGATGCTTACCACATTACCGGCGACAAGAAGTATCTCGACGCCGCCAAGCGTTACAGCCAGAAGTGGCTGCTCAATCCAATGAAGGAGCACAAGGCAGAGCACCTCGACAACAAGCATGCCAACACCCAGGTACCAAAGGTCGTAGGTTTTGCTCGCATTGGCAATCTGTCCAACGATGCCGACTATAAGGAGGCTGCCAGTTTCTTCTGGGAAGAAGTGGTCAATAACCGCAGCCTCTCGGTGGGAGGCAACAGCCGTCGCGAGCACTTTCCAAGCAAGGAATCCTGCATCGACTTCACCCAAGACATTGATGGTCTGGAGTCATGCAACACCAACAACATGCTCAAGTTGACCGAGATGCTCTTCGAGAATAATATTGATGCACGTTATGCTGATTTCTATGAGCGTGCTACGTTCAATCATATTCTCTCGACCCAGCACCCTGAACATGGTGGCTACGTCTATTTTACTTCGGCTCGTCCACGTCACTACCGCAACTACTCTGTGCCTAACGAGGCAATGTGGTGTTGCGTCGGCACTGGCATGGAGAACCATGGCAAGTATGGTCAGTTCATCTATACAAAGAATGATGGACTTTATGTCAATCTCTATGCAGCATCGGAACTGAATTGGAAGGAAAAGAGCATCAAGTTGCGTCAGGAGACACAGTTCCCTTATGGAGAAACGAGCAAGATCACACTCACCGAAGGCAAAGGTCAGCTGACCATCCATGTGCGCAAGCCAGCTTGGTGCAATGACTTCAAGGTGTGCGTCAATGGTCAGGAATGGGCTACGGACAAGAGCGATACTTGTCGCTATATCGACATTTCGCGCAAATGGAAGAAGGGCGATGTGATCGAGGTGAACTTCCCAATGCACAATACCATCGAGCGTATGCCAAACGTACCACAATACGTTTCGTTGCTGCATGGTCCAATCGTGTTGGCTGCCAAGACCGGCACCGAGGATCTGCGCAATCTTTTGGCCGACGATAGCCGCTTCGGACAGATGGCATCGGGCCGCAAACTCCCTATCGACCAGGCCCCATATCTGGTAGCAAACAAGGTCGAGGACATTGCCAACGATCTGGTTCCAGTGTCTGGCAAACCGTTGCACTTCACCCTCAAGACCCGCATGGAGAATAAGATTGAAGGCGCTACCGAACTGATGCCATTCTTCGAGTTGCACGATGCCCGTTATATGCTTTACTGGCTGGCTTTGGGCGAGCAGGAATACAAAGCATACATGGAACAACTCGCCAACGAGGAGAAGGAACGCCAGGCTCTCGAAGCCCGTACCACCGACAAGGTGCAGCCAGGTGAGCAGCAGCCAGAGTCCGATCACTTCATGGAGACCGACCATTCGAACAAGGGTGTGAACAACGATGTTCCTTTCCGTGATGCACGCGATGGCCATTATTTCAGCTACCTGATGCAGACAAAGGGACAGACCGACCTCAGCATTCGCGTCCGCTATTGGGGACAGGACGAATGGCGCACCTGCGAGTATGATCTCTATGTGGATGATGTTTTGGTTACATCCGTAAACAATAGCAAGAAGTGGCGCAGCAGCCAGTGGAAGTGGGAGACATACGCCATCCCAGCCGAGGCACTTCAGGGCAAGACACAGGTTCGCGTGAAGTTTGTTGCCAAGCCACGCCGTCAGGTGGGTGAGATCTACGAGGTTCGCCTCATTAAGAATTGAATCATCGATAATCCGAATTCTCGATGGATCGAAAAAAACGAAATAATCAAAGAAAAATGAAAAAAGAAATATCACTCACTCTCCTGCTGGCTGCCGCATGTACCCACATGATGGCAGCCAATGACAATGATCAGACACTCTGGTACGAAAAACCGGCACAGCACTGGCTCGAGGCATTGCCATTGGGCAATAGCCGCATGGGTGCTATGGTCTATGGTGGTACAGCTGTAGAAGAAATACAACTCAACGAGGAAACCTTCTGGAGCGGTGGTCCACATAACAACAACAGCACCTCCTCGATCTATTACCTCAACGAAGTACGAGACCTGATCTTCGACGGCAAGGAGAAGCAGGCAGAGGATATCATCAACCGAGAGTTCATCAAAGGTCCTCATGGACAGAAGTACCTCACCTTAGGTTCGCTCAAGCTCGATTTCGGCCACAAAGAGGTGCAGAACTATCAGCGAGAGTTGGATTTGACTCGTGCTGTAAATACCACCTCCTATACCTACGATGGAGTCAAGTACACTCGTACCGCTTTCGCCTCATTGGCTGATAGTATCATCGTAGTCCACATCACAGCCGATCAGCCAGGAAGACTTAACTTCTCGATCAAGCATGACTCGCCGCTCAGCAAAATACAGAAGAATGGCATCGACTATACTTCCGACCTCAAAGCCAAAGGTGCTCACCTGACCGTGCAGATGAAAGGCATGGATCACGAAGGTATTCCTTCGGCATTGACGGCTGTGTGCAGAACCGAAGTAAGCACCGATGGCAGATTCCAGTCCAATAGCGAGGAGTTGTCGGTCGTCGGAGCCACTGAGGCTACACTCTATATCGCAGCAGCAACCAACTACGTCAACTACCACGACGTAAGTGCCGATCCTCATCAAAGGGTTCAGAGTCTGCTTCAGGCCAAAGAGAAAAAAGCAGATGAGTTGCTCAAGCGACACATCGCCAAATACCAGGAGCAATACAATCGCGTCAAGCTGAATCTGACCTCCGATGACAACCAGAAGTTGCCAACAGTTCAGCGCTTGGACAAGTTCTATGGTAGCCAGGACTACGGCATGGTCGCTCTGCTCTTCAACTATGGTCGTTATCTGCTCATCTCCTCTTCGCAACGTGGTGGACAGCCAGCCAACCTGCAGGGTATCTGGAACCAGAGCCTCAATGCCCCATGGGACGCCAAGTACACCATCAACATCAATGCCGAGATGAACTATTGGCCTGCCGAGGTCTGCAATCTGTCAGAGAATCACGAACCACTCTTTGCGATGATCAAGGACTTGAGCGAAACAGGCGCCGAAACAGCTCGTGTAATGTATGGTTGCCGAGGCTGGGTAGCTCACCACAATACTGACCTCTGGCGCATAGCCGGTCCTCTGGATGGTGCAGCCTGGGGCATGTTCCCCAATGGCGGAGCCTGGCTCACAACCCATCTTTGGGATCACTACCAATACACACTCGACGAAGATTTCCTTCGTGAGTACTATCCAATCCTGAAGGGTGCTGCCGAGTTCTACCTGGACTATATGGTAGAACGTGATGGAGAACTGATCATCGCTCCTTCGACCTCACCAGAGCATGGTGGACGTGGCAAGTCAAGCACAGTGACAGCAGGTTGTACCATGGACAATCAAATCTGTCGCGACGCCTTGACTCAAGCCTACACATCAGCCTCCATCTTGGGTGTCGATTCTGCCTTCCAAGTCAAGTTGCAACGCGCATTGAAGATGCTCCCACCAATGAAGGTGGGCCAGTATGGACAGTTGCAGGAATGGCGTGAGGATCTCGACGATCCCAAAGATCAGCATCGCCACATCTCGCATCTGTATGGTCTCTATCCGTCGAACCAGATCAATGCCTTTGCCACCCCTAACCTGTGGAACGCATCACGTGTTACCCTCAATCAGCGTGGTGACGAAGCAACCGGCTGGAGTTTGGGTTGGAAGACGAACTTCTGGGCTCGTATGTTGGACGGCGATCATGCCTTCACGATTCTGAGTAACATGCTCCGTCTGTTGCCATCCGACCGTGAGATGCGCAATCATCCAAACGGACGCACTTACCCAAATCTTTTCGATGCACATCCACCTTTCCAGATTGATGGTAACTTCGGAGCAACGGCTGGTATTGCTGAGATGTTAATGCAAAGTTCCATGACAGAACTCTTCCTGCTCCCTGCCCTCCCATCACAATGGCAAGAGGGTAGCGTAAGTGGCCTGAAGGCCCGTGGTAATCTGGAGGTAAGCATCAGCTGGCAGAACGGACGTCTATCTTCTGCCACCATCGTTCCAACCAGGACGTCCACTCTCCATCTGTACACAAAGACTCCGATCGCTCAAGGTTCTTTGGTCAAGCATCACTCTGACCTCGGCGTCTATGAGTACACCGTCAATACAGTCGCCGGCAAGCCATTAGTTATCACACCTCAAAATTGAAGTTAAACGAAAATAAAAGTCAGGCTTTCCGCGCGACGAACGAAGCAACAAAAGAACAAAACAACAAAAGAACAAAACAACGATTACACAGAAGACCTTATTAGAATATGAAACATTTATTGATCTCAATGTTGGCATTGGCTTGCACAATGCAAGCTACAGCATTGGAAAAACTGAGAGTTAACGGAGCCGATCGCGAAATGATCGTCTATGCGCCAAGCAACCTGCCCAAGCAGGCACCATTGGTAGTAGTATGCCACGGCATGAACCAAGATGCCAATTACCAGAAGGATCAATCCCGATGGGAAGAGGTAGCCGACACTGCCAAGTTCGTAGTCGTTTATCCCAATGGCATCGGAGATGCTAACGGAGCCAACAGAGGTTGGGACATTAGTGGCACACGCGACATTGATTTCGTACTCGCCATCATCAACGAAATGCACACTCGCTACGGCATCAACAAGAACCGAGTCTATCTGACCGGTTTCTCGATGGGCGGTATGTTTACCTACCATTGCGCCAACCGTATTGCCGATAAGATCGCTGCCTTTGCCCCAGTCAGTGGCTATCGCATGGGTGGACCGAACGCAACTGCCAGCCGTCCTGTCCCGATCTTGCATACGCATGGTACAGGTGATGATGTATGTGTCTATTCTGGTGCACCAACATCAGTCAAAGCATGGGCCAAATTCAATGGTTGCGATGCCACACCTCAGACCATCAAGCCTTATCCAGCCAACAAGCCAAACTCACCTGCCAAGATGGAGGTTTATCGCCACGGCAAACAGGGCGTCGAAGTAGCTCTGCTCACACTGGCAGACAAAGGTCACTGGTGGAGCCGCGACGAGAACCAGGCACATACCACACGCGAGGTCTGGAACTTCTGCCAGCGCTACTCTTTGGGAAAGCCGGAACCTGAGTTGCTGAGTGTTATGCCCGAGAATCAGTCGTTCGATCTGACAGCTTCAGCCGATAGCACATTCACGTTGGTCTATAGTGACACTGTCAACACCACCAAGGCACAGGCTATTCTGAAAGGACGAAATGGACAGACTGTAACACTCAAGACCAAAGACACCTCTGATGTGTGCGTTGCCTATTTCGTAATCCCTGCAGGCACAACCCTCGAGAACGACCGTTATACACTCACGGTTTCATCGCTCCTCACAAGCGAAAACCGTAATATGCAGAACCAATCATTTACCTACGAGTATGGCAAGACCACTCCTGCAGAAGAGCTGAAGACCGACACCACCTTCAACTCTAACCTTGGAGCCGAGCAGGAATCGATACACGAAGGCATTCCATCGGGTTGGCGTCGCATAATGTACAATGGTTCCAGCAATGAAGTGGTAAATGGTCCTGCTGCCGATGTGGCAGGCGTACGTATGAAGTATTTCCAGAAAGGTGGAGACTTCGACGAGGGTTTCTACCTCAGTGCGCGCGACCAGTCATCGGCAACTCTCTCCTACGGCGCTAACACCAAATACATGCTCCAGCTCGACAAAGGAGACTATCAGATCAGTTTCAATTCAACATACTGGAGCGAAGGTGCCATGAATGCCGGAGCAACGTTCAACTTCCGACTGAAGACGCTGTCTGGCACTACAATCATCGACGAAAGTGGTTTGAAATCTGGCAATACGATGAGAGAAAACACCAACCAGAAGATTACAGGTTCCAAGCAGCACATTTATAATTTCTCCATCGACATCTCGGCCAAACATGCTATCTACTTCGAAATGAGCGAAGGTTGGAACTCCATCATCTTGGGCAATATCAAAATCACCAGCCTTCCTTCGTACGCCGAACAATACAAGGGTACTTATACCCGACTGATGAACGAAGCTCGCGAAGCTGTAAAGAACTACGATGGACAAGCTGCTATCACTCTACAGAAGGTAATCGATCAATATGCTGAAATCGACAGCAAATCTCCATCTGCTTACACCGATGCTATTGCAGCACTGCAAGCCGCACTCAAAACCTTCTATGCAACTTCACTTTCGTCACTTCAAGTTGAGAGCAACAAAGATAACATCTACTACAATCTCTTAGGGCAGCAGATAAACAAACCCTCTCGTGGCATTTATCTCTGCAATGGTCGCAAGGTAGTGATCAAATAACCAGACACATTTTCCAACATAAAAAAAGGCCTCCCCGCGAGAAGCAGGGAGGCCCATTTTATTTAGATCAAAACTGATACTTACTTGACAACTGCACCAGCAGCATTGTAGATGCGGCCTTCGCGAACGATGAAGAGCTTGCCATTCTGGATGAACTTGCCATTCTTCAATTCAGCGACAGCGTTAACATTGCTGATGCCGAGAACCTCTGGATACTTGCCATAGAGCTTAGCCTCAGTAATAGTAACGTTAGCCCAGTTAGCACCCTTGATTACATTCAAGTGAGCATAGCCCTTGTCGGCAGTAATCTTAGCGATGTCAATGTACCAAACGCCGTCGATAACAGCGCAAACATATTCGCTGTTTGCATTGTTGATCTCGAGGAAGTCTGGAGAGCTACCATCCATAGACTGACGGTTGAGGAGGAGACGTGGAGTACCCTCAGTTACGGTCAAAGCAAGAACTGCATAACCGGTGAGGTCAGCATACTGAGCACCGATAACGCTACCGTTACCATAAGGCATACCGGTAGAAGAACCCCATACCTCATCGCAACCACCTGCGCCTACGATGTTACCATTAGCACCGTAAGTATCCCACTCGTGGAACATCTCACGGGTCAAATCGCAGTCAGCAAGAACAACTGGAGCAAAGAGATCGATTGTGTTACCGATAGCCTCAACGTTCTTAGCGTCAACAAGGACAGCGAACTGAAGAGGAGCAACAGTAGGATTCTCGGTGTAAACAAGCTTGGTACCCTCTGCATTCATAACGTAAGCAGGAGTCTCAAGAGCAACAGCCTGATACTGCTTGTTGCCGAATACACGCCAACCATTGCTTGGCAAGGTTGCAACAGCAGCCTCAACAGCAACTGGCTCCTTCTCTACAGAGTGGAGAATAACCTCAGCACCTACCTTGTCGGTCAAAGCCTTGAATACAAGAGCTACACCAACAGAGATAGTAGATCCAGCCTCACGTACAGTTACATTAGCAACCTTGTCAGTAACAAGATAAGAGATGTTAGAACCATTCAGACGGTTTACAGTCCAGTTGTGGAGAGTAGCAACCTCGTAGTCAACACCAGCAGCAAGGGTATCGCCCTCAGCATTGGTGATAACATTGGTACCAACAGTGATATCGAATGGAAGAACCATTGCACTGTAGTTTGCATTGACTGCATAGTGGATCTTCTGTACACCAGCAACCTGAGACATCTCAGTTGGATACTCACCAGCAACAGTAGCACCAACAGCAACCTCGAAGTCACCAACAGAAGCTGGGATAACAAGCTCACCCTCACCCTTCAAACCGAAGTAAGGCTCGGTGTATGCAGCAGCACCATTGATATAACGGTAAACTGGAGCTGACTTGAGCTCACCTACCTGAGCGTAGATCTTGAACCAACCATTGAGTGAATCTGCAACAGTAGCAGCCTTCAAAGTATCAGCCTCAGCAGCACCGATAGCCTGATAGAACATGGTTGCAGCAACTGTCTCAGGAGTATTATCCTTAACTGAGAAGGTCTGAACACCAAGTGAATCAACAGAAGCGAAGGTTACAGTTGGAGTCTTAACCTCAGCCAAACGGAGGAATACAGTAGAGAGAACAGTGTCTGAAGAAACGACGCCATCATAGAGAGCATAAGCCTGAACGATGCTTGCTTCGTTAGTCAAAACGACTGGAGCCTCATACTTGGTGAACTCCTCTGGGAAGGTGTACTCACCAGCTTCGATCTCACCCTTATCATTGTAAGAGTAAGTAGTAGAAGCAGCACGATAGTAGATCTCGGTCTTATCGGTTGCATCGGTCATAGCAACAGCTGGATCGAGAACCTCATAGTGATCAAGAGCGAACTCTGGAGCAACAACAGAACCGGCACGACCTGCGATCTTGATATCGTCGATACGCCAGCTACCATAAGCACGGCCAAGGGTCTCATAGAACTTGGTGATTACGACTGGAGTATCAGAGATCTTAGCCTTAACCTGAGTCTGACCAAGGTTGTTGACGATAGTCAGAACAACACCAGCCTCGCTAACAGCAACCTCAACGTTAGCCAACTTCTCATCAGCCCATTCGAAACGAGACTTCAAGTAGAAGCCGAACTCACCGATCTTAGATCCATCAGCAGCGTAAACAGTAGTGATACGCTCGCCTGAATTGGTATCCATATCGAGTGGAGAGGTGAAGTGGAAGAACTCTGTATCACCTGCATATACGGTAAATACGTTCTCACCACCGTTACCAGCAGCAACACCCCACTTGAATGAGAGGATGTAGTCGGTAGAAGTGTACTCTGGGAATACGAGCTGTGCCCAGCGACCACCAGACTGACCACTCTGGAAGAAGTGGAGGTAGTGTGTCTCATCAGCAGCAGTGGTATTAGCCAACATACCTGCAATCTGCATAGTCCAAGAACCAACAGTACCATCCTCGTAATCCTCGTTGAAGATTGTAGAAGCGTACGAAGGAACAACCTGTACTGAAGCAGTATCTGAAGTTACGTAACCCTCAGCCTTTGCATAAGCTGTGAAGTTAGCACCAACAGGAACATTCTTGATGACGTCGCCGTTACCAGCAACACCGGTAGTATCGCCGTAAGCCCAAACGATATCAACAGCTGGGTTGAGGAGAACCTCCAACTGGCTGGTAGATACCTTCAGGTCAGCAGCCTGATTCTTGGCAGAATAGTCAACGGTTGCGATTTCAACGCCAGCCAACTTGTTCAAAGTACCAGCAGCGAATGCAGTGTCAACCTTAGCTGACTCAAATACCTTCTCACCTTCGGTGTAACGAGCCCAAACCTGGATCTTGGTATCCTTCTCGATGATGAGGGTATCGTTAGCGAGCTTACCAACAACCTCAGCAGCATCATCCAACTTATAGACGATGTTTGCAGCAGCAGTAGCAGTAGCGAAAGTGATCTGACGTGCAGCGTCGATAGCCTTAGCCAAAGTAACAACTGGAGCAGCAATCTCGCCTGCAGTTACATTCAGTGAAGAAGTTACAGAAGGACGACCTTCGTAAACATTCCATGCAACAACAGTGATAGTGCTGTCGGTAATGAACGGCTCAGCGTAGGTCAAGGTATCACCACCATTGATAGTATAATAGGTAGCACCACCTACGATACCACTGGTGATAGTGATGGTATCAGCACCATAAGTCTGACCAGCCTTAGCAAGAGCAGGAGCTGGAGTAACGCAAGCAACAACAGTCTTGTTAACTACGTTCGAAACCTCACCATTCTTCTCTGCCCAAGCAGCAATAACTGAAGTAGAGTCAACAATGATAGAATCAGCATAAGTCAAGGTCTCACCACCATTCAAGGTGTACTTGATTACAGCCTCTTCAGTCTCGGTAGCCAACTTAACGGTAACAGTATCGTAAGCAACACCAATAACTTCGAATACAGGATCCTCAACAATCTCAGCATAGGTATATGAACCATAATTGATATTGTCAAGTGCCAACATACCATAAGTCTTACCAGTACCATAAGTAAGGCCGCCAACGTGAACACCACCTGCCAAATCAGCAGTTGCGACAACGGAGTCATTACGAGTATCGGTAACAGTCAAAACGCTCTTATCAGCAGCAGTAGCTACAGATACGCGATAGAAGATATTTGCAACAGCAGCACGAGCAGACAAATCGAAGTAACCGATGGTATCACCAGCAGCATTCTTGATTGGGCTTGGAATCTCCTGCGAATTATTAATTGTGTAGTTATTGAATACTACCAATGTGTTACCTTCAGCATCCTTAACAGTCAAAGACTGAGTCTGAGCAGAGCTGTTGGCAATAGAAGACATAGCCATATCGAAGTTAAGAACAACATCTGCAGCAGCCTGATAAGCCTCTGTATTGGCAATCTTGTTGTAGGTATGGGTAGCACCGTTGGTACCAGCAGCAGTTACAGTGAAGTAACGTGAAGCACCATTCTGAAGAGCAGCGGTGAAACGATCTGCATTACCAATTGTCCAATCTGCCTTATAGTCATCCAATTCCTTAGCTTCGAAATCCTCGATAGTAGCAAGTTTAAGAGTTGGAGCCATGTAGAAGTCAACAGTCAGAACAGGGTTCTTGATGTAAGCACCAGCAGCCTGAGTATTGTAGAGAAGCAAGTTCATTACGCCATCAGCATCAGCAGCAAGAGCTTCAGTGATATCGAATGTCAAAGTCTCGAATACAGTAGAACTCTTGGTAGCTGTCCACTGCTGACCACCGATAACGGTGATAGACTTATCTGCAGTCTCGTAGGTCATATCTGCAGACCATGCGCTCTCGTTATAGCCGATACCGATACCAGCAGTACGCTTGCTATCAGTTGAACCAGAACACTCAAGAGTAAGGATTGCAGACTTAATCTGCTGAACATTCTTCTTGAACTTAGTGATATCAACATTCAAATAGCCGATATAGTTAACACCCCATGTGGTATTACCAAATGCGACCTCACCGTTCGAAATCTTATTGTAACCAACAGTAATAGTCTCACCAACAGTAGTTGCGCCATAAGAAGCTGTAGGCTCGCTCTGGTTAACATAAGTCATAGGCAATGCAACAACCTTCTGTGCTGATGGATGAGATGCATCGTAAGCCTCCTGAGCAGCAACAACAGCAGCATTGAAGTTTGCAACAACACCTTCTACCTGAGCAACAGTTGGCAACAAAGCGATCAAAGAATCAGCCTTGCCAGAGATAGCAACTTCTGCAAAAAGAGAATCTGCCAAGTTAGCAACACTATCAATCTTGTTAGAATAGAGAGCAAGAGAATCCTGATAAAGTTTTTCAATATCAGCGAACTTCTCAGAAACGATCTTCTCTGAAGCAGCCTTGATAGCAGCACGAATTGCATCGATAGCAATACCAACAGTGGCATAAGTAGCAACAGTAGTATTGCCAGCGCTGATGATTGACTTGGTCTGTGCAACATACCAGTTACCACCGACACCGACGTTCTGAATACCGAACTGAAGAACACCATCCTTACCGACTGTAGCCTTCAAAGTATGAAGATACTCATCAGAAGCAGGAGTGCAACCAGTCTGAGCAATTACATTGATGCTTTGAGCTGAGTCATTAGCAAATACCTCTGCAATGCCAGCACCTGTAGCGAAATCGTGCCAGCACATGTTAGCAACAGCATAGAATGAAACTTCATACTCAGCACCTGGAACAAGTCCTTCGATATTCTGATAGAGAACCTTGCCAGGCTGGAATGCAGTTTCGCCATAGGTCTGCCAACCAGTAGCATAAGCCTTCTTCTCTTTATCCTCGCCTTGAGCTGCATTCCATTCAGCAGCAGCCAATTCAGTTACATCAGCACCGACAGTATTGTTATACTTCATAACAGATACCTTAGCGTTATTGATAGCTGCGGTAAGAGCAGTGATTGCAGCCTGATAAGCCTCAATAGTCTCTGCTGGAGTTGCCATAGCAGCCTCGAGTGCAGCCTTAACAGCAGGATCCATTGGAGAAACGAGCAAGCCCTCTGCGGTAGTCTTCAAATCCTCGAAATCGCTGATATAAACAGTGAGTCCGTTTGACTTATCCATATAATAGGTCAAATCAATTCCGTTGAAGAGGAACCATGAACCAGGATTCCAGAACGATGGGAATGCAACCTTAATATCAAGAGTACCATCCTCACCAACTACAGCATAAACAGAAGAATAGTAACCACCATTATTAGCGATAGCTACAAAATCTGCAGGGCTGTTAGGATTTCCGTCTGAAACACAAGAACTGTACCAGTCATTGATACCTACAACATTATTGTTGGCTGAAAGATAGCAACCACTGTTCACAAAGCCATCTTGACCGATCTTATAGCAAGCAGCATTGGTTGTTGAACGCTGCATAGCCTTGATGCCGACCTTGTAAAGACCAGGTTTCAAGCCAGAGATAGTTTGAGTCAAACTGCCAGAACCTTGGTAGCACTCAATACCATAGGATCCATAGCCTAAAGCAGAACCAGAGCGGCCTGCAGTAAAGGTCCAAGCGGCATCGCCAGCAACTGGAACAACAGAGAAACCAGTAGTGATAGCCTTGGTAGCAAAGTTTTCTGCCAAGTAAGCAGCCAAAGAACTTTCACCCAATGTAATACCAACTGCTTCAGCAACAGCTGCCTCCTGTGCGGTTGTTGCGGAAGCTAATGCAGCTTTGTACTGATCAACAGAGAGGAACTGGAACTCTGTCTGATTCTCTGTACCTACGGCAAGTTGATTGCTTGCATTTACACTGATGTTCTTACCATTTACAGTCAGAACATAGCCGTTCTCAGATGGAACGATAGTGACATCATGGTTAGCACCATCAGCATAACCATTGTCACCAAGACCCTTACCAGTAGTACCCTGTGTGTAAAGGTCTAACATTTGCAGTTTGAACTTACCATCAGCAGTAGCTGTTACCTTCCATGGATGACCGAATGGTTCGACAACACCTTGGGTACCCCAAGCCTGTCCACGAGTCACAAAGTCATTAGAAGAAGCCTGCTTGATATAGTAAGAACCTTCAGCGAGACCATCCGCATAAGCTGAGCCTGCCAAAAGACCAACTGCTACCAAAGAAAAGATTTTCTTCATGATAGATTGTGTTATTAAGTTTGTATTAAAAAAGAAATTGGTTTGTAATCTGTATATATAATATAATGTACGCGCGAAGCGCATATATTCCCAGCTCCCCTTAGGGAAGGGTGCTGGGATTATTCAGATACGGGATGTATTAGCGAATGATGACACGCTTGGTTTCAACCGAACCATCAGAGAAGGTAGTTCTAACGACATAGATACCACGCTCTGCACGGTTCATACGAATACCATCGATAGAGAAGATATCACGAGCCATAACGATGCGCAACTCCTTCTCAGCAGTCTTGATGCCAGTGTTAATCTCATCGATAGCACCCTGGTTAACGATCTCCTCAACCTCGTCCTCTGCAGGAGTAACAAGTACAACCTCACCATCGGCCAAAGTGGTTTGGGTCTCGACTGCGATAATACCGTCAGAGAGATAGTTCTTGAAGTTGAAACGATACTGAACAGAATCACCGTTCTCATCAGCAACCTTGGCAGACCATGCAGAATACCAACGCTTACCGATCTCCTTGTATGCCCAAACGGTATCCTTAGCAGCAACAGAGTCAATCTTAGTAACACCATCAGCATCGAAGGTATAATTCCAGATGTCCTTAACCTCAGTGATAGTATCCTTCTCGGTGATAGAGATTGGGAAGGTCTGCTGAGCAACACTTGCAACGAAGAGTGTATCACCCTCCTCATTAATATAATTAGAACTTGCACCGTTAGTCATACGGATGGTGTTCTGATAATAATAGTAATAAGGCTTGGTAATAGCACCAGCGTATGGGAAGCCGTGGTTAACACTCTCGTAACCGGCAGCATTCTGCCAGCTCCAGTTGTGACCACCAGAAACCTCGCCATCAGCACCATGATACTGAGAATAGGTCAAGAAGATTGAGTCTGTCATGGTACCCTCGATGATGGAACTATCGTTCAAAGAAACAGTCTCCCAAGCGTTTGATACTGGATGATCAGCAACGAACTTCTGCCAAACTTCCTCCCAAGCCAAAGAGTCACGATTCAAGTTACCCTCAGCGAAAGTCTTGCTAACATAGTCAGCAGGATCCTCGGTATTCTTCTCATCCTCAGAAAGACCACTCTTGTAAGAACCGAAGCCCCACTCAGTAATAACATAGTGAGGACGGTTGCCCCAAACGATAGTACCATCTTCCTTGGTGTAGCTGATGAATGGAGTACCACCGAAGTTAGGACCAACATAACCGAAAGTAGTTGAACCGATTGAGTCACCAGGAACAGCGATAAAGGTCTCACCCTTCTCGTAAGTAACACCATTTGAGGTATAACCTGCAGGGCTTGCTACAACCGACTCACCACCCTTGACAGAACGGATGATATAAGAACAGCCGTTGTTATCCCAGATTTCGAAACCGATAGTATCGTTGTAGGTAGCAGCCGAAGACTCGATCTGACCATTGATTACACGATACTTACCAGCCTTAGGCTGATAGTTGTCAGGAAGGCCGACCTGAACCTCATTCTGGTAAGCATACATGTGGTAAGTACCAGTTACAGTGATAATATCGGCATTACCCTCATTATCGAAGTCGAAACGAACCACATTGCCCTGAGCTGGATAACAGTTCTTCCAGGTCATCTGACCAACGGTATTGTATGGATAACCTGCTGAGAGGTAATTTACACGGCCAGAGTTTGGAGAATAGTTAGTATCCCACCAACCGGTACCACCAGTGATACCAGTACCACGCTGTGAGAAACCATTCAGAATGTTAGAGAATGCAGGCTCCTGGCTGTTAACATAGATAGCAGCAGTCGAACGGCAGTATGCGTAACCTGTACCGTTGCCTTCAGCCGACACGTAATTAACTGGCTTGTTGAAAACGAGGTCACTGCCATAGATTTCGAAATTGTATGCAGGATACTGATCACCACCATTGATTACACAGTCATAAACAGCCTCACCAGCGAATGAACCGTTGAACTGAGGGAAGCGCTGTGCATAGATAGTACCCTCACCAACTACGGCTGGAATATTTGGGTTACCGAAGTTAAATACAAGCACTGGCTTGTTAGCTCCAGTGATATCGAAGATGGTAGCGTTGGTGTTATAAGAACCCTTTGACTGAAGTGGGTTAGTGCTTGATGCGCTCATAGCACCATTACCTGGCTGGAACGAACTACCGAAGAAAATAGAATCGGTTGTATAACCGTCAAGAGTCTTGAAATAGACAGTACCGAAAAATGGACTACCACACTGAACACCGCCAATTTCAGTTCCATCGTACTTGGTACCGAACTGGGTATTGATCTGGCTCTTGTTGGTGCAATAGATAGTCAACTCAGCAGGATCCTCAACGGAACCACCGCTGACAGTACCACCGAAGACGCAATAAGAGTCGAGATAGATGGCATTACCCTTACCCTCGATTACCCAGTCATTGTCGATGCTATTGCTTGCACTGGCATAACCCGAGCAATCGCCCCACTCGAACCAGTAATCCTCCATCTCTTCTGGCAACTCATCGATGACTGGCTGATCAATCAACTCGAAGTTATCAGCATTTGGATAGGCATACTCTGGGCAATCATAGAACTTGACTGCACCACCATTTGACAGGACAACAGGTGCCCACTTACCAGACTTAGCGTAAGCTTTTGGCAGACCTGCAGCATTCAAAGAGAAATACTTCATGGTTACAGTTGCAGTACGGACATTACCGTTTGCATCGGTAGTACCTGCAACAGTCAAGGCATTACTCTTGTAATCCACATTGAGGTCCCATGGCAAAAGGAAATCTACATCCGATGTCACGACACCTTTCTGAGCGTAGCTGGTTGACACTGATGCGAGTGCCAAGGCTACTAAAAAGTAAACTTTTTTCATGTAGGTTAAGTTTGATTAAAGATTGGTTATAGTTACGTGTTTTTATAGGCGCAAATTTAGCGTTTTTATATAATAAAAGCAAAGGTTGAGTCAAAAAAGGTCATAAAACAACCTTATTTTAGCAGCAAACAACCACTTTTGCCATATTTTAGTAACAAATAAAACCGATAGAGTTCCCTATTGCAAAGATAGTTCTTGTTCAAAAATACAAGAATAGTTTCTACCTGGCCAGCACTATCACATCACCTCTGGCACAACGTCCATTCAAGTTTAAAATGACAAAATCAGCATTCCTTTTGGTACAATAACATGATAATTTGAATATCGCGCCCATAAAATCAAGCACAAATCATTGCATGTATTCAAAAATTTTGTAACTTTGCACCATGAGCAATAACAAAATCACACGACGTGAAGCACTGGAACGCTTGGGATTAGGTTTATTTGGACTCAGCTTGCTGACACTCGTTCCAACTTCATGTACAGAGAAGGGAAGACACCCCGACCAGAAAATTCTACGCAACCGTTGCGATGGCTGTGGCCAATGTCATTGCCCCTACGGAGTCGATATCGCAGCCAACCTTACCCTCTACAATCGGGAAGCAGAGGCTGGACGTCTGCCGGATCCGCGAGAAGGGCTCTCCGATCATTACAAGAAAGAGAGTGCGCGCTTTATTGAGCGATTGAACAAGATTCCCAGGTTGGCACAAGCGGACCGATGCGTAAGTTGTCAGCGATGCGCAGGCACCTGTCCAAAGAAAGTTGATATATCACAGGCACTTCATCAGATGGAGGCCCTCATCGAAAAAGTCAAGCAAGATGGCACATTGGCATGAAACAGACCCTCTGAAGCAATACATCGGGAATGATACCTCGGTGCATGTGCTCGATGTACAATATGGCGAAAATGGCAGTGTGAATGCTGTTTTGCAAGGAGACCGATTTGACAAACAGATTCACACAAGGATGCCAGACGGAACTCCTGCCGCCGACCGTCTTTATCCGATTCTTCCTCCTACCGCAGTCCAATATCCCGACTTCTTGAAAGGGTGCACCAATTGTGGCAAATGTATTGAGGTTTGTCCGGAGAAGATTCTCAAACCAGCCCAGAAGGAATACGAAGTCTATGGGATTCACGATGCGGCAGGCAAGCCGACCATGAGTTTCGAGATGGGTTATTGCCGCCCGAACTGTCATCGTTGCGAAGATGTCTGTCTTGCAGGCGTTATCTTAAAAGGCGAAAGGAAAAAGGGGGAAGAAACCTTGCGACAAATACGTCCTGGATGGGCACAGTTCAGCAGCTTGACCTGTATCAGCCAGACAGAGCATGTGACGTGCGACGCTTGTGCTCGCCACTGTCCGACCAAAGCGATTCGGCTAATCGACATGAAAGGGAATCTTGCACCTTCGATCAACACCCGTTTCTGCATTGGATGTGGCGCATGTGAGTTCTATTGTCCTGCAAGGCCCAAGGCAATCTACGTCGAGGGAATGTAGGGATGGGGGAAAGTTGAAGGTTGAAGATTGAAAGTGAACATAGAAATACCTTTTTGAGTAGGAATCTAATCGTTCGATTCGAGCTCAAAAACTTTTGAGTTGAAATCTAATCGTTCGATTCGAGTTCAAAAACTTTTGAGTTGAAATCTAATCGTTCGATTCGAGTTCAAAAGTTTTTGAGTTGAAATCTAATCATTCGATTCGAGCTCAAAAACTTTTGACCTGTACGGTTGAATGATTAAAAGGATAAGAGATATTAATTATTGCTGTCCGGAGAAAGTTATATTGCTTGAAAAATCATAGAAACAAGCCATTCTCCATGCGATTATTTTCTATTTTGCAAAACAAGCCCCATCTTTTTTACTCCATGAATGGAAATCAATAAAAATCAAATTTCCAACTTGTCGGAAGGCATG
>JAZRXX010000009.1:0-6834 GCA_045600485.1 Bacteroidales bacterium | reverse complement strand
TGATGGGAAGTTTGAGGATGGTAGAAACAAAGGGTTTCGAGAAATACACAACTTGCATTTGTTGGGAGCTAGGATGGCTGTTTACAATTATTAACGATAGCTCGGAAGGTAAGGGTGGCATTTAGATGCGGTTGCCCTGATCATCTTATGCCACAATATCCCGAATTATATTTCTGGTTATTTATTTCCCCAGTACTTGATGATCAAAGCCTTCAGCTCGTAGGCAGAGAGATAGGTAACAGAACCATGCTTCTGCTCGGAGAAGTTAAATCCTTGGTTTCGACAAAAGCTTCAGTTTATCACCCTCCAACGATACTGGGAAGAATCTTGGAATACGTACCGTACGGCCATCGACCTTCTCGTGACTGTGACAAGAGAGTAGCAGGTTCCCTTCGAAGTCCTCGAATATCATACCGTGTCCATAGTTGGGAGGGGTAATAGGTTCTGGCTCCTGAATCCAAGGACCATCGAGCGTTCCACTCTCCGAATAGGCGACACCCTGAGTGTATTTGTCGAAGATCCAGCTCGTCCACAGCATGCCCAGACGTCCGGTAAAGGTACGGAACAGGAAGGGGCCGTCGGTTACCTTGTTCGGACGAATCTTACCATTCTCGTCCTTTTCCTTACTCCATGGCGAATCGCTGGCACGGAAGAGGATCTTGCCCTCGCCAACACTACCACTCAAATCCTCTTTGAGTTGGATCTTGTCGATGGTTCCATCCCAGTTCTGCAACCACTCCCAGCAATAGACCATATAGGGTTTGCCATCGGTATCTACCCAGAAAGTTCCATCCAGAGTAGGCTTGTCCCAAGGCAGATAGGTACTGTCCGCCATCGGACGATAAGGACCCTCCGGACGATCGCTCACCAGCACATGGCTTGCACGACGCTCAATCTCCTCCCCCTTATACTTTCCAATATGACGCTCACGATTGGTGAAAGTGGCGAAGTAATAATATTTATCCTTGTACTGATGCAACTCGGCTGCCCAGATCATGGGGCGAGGTCCCATCCATGAATCAGGATCTGTTTCAGCCACACGATAAGGACCATCCCACAGTTTCAAATCCTGACTACGCCATTGTAGGCCTCCTGTACCGGTCATATAATAGGTATGGGATGCCTTGTCAGCCAAGACAAACGGATCGCTCAAGTGAATGCTGTCCAAAGGGACATTATGACGTACTCGCTGTGCCGATGCACTCATGCACCCAGCCAACATTGCCAACAATAGAATCAAGAACTTTTTCATGTTAATCATTGTATAAAGAGATGGCCAAAGATACGAATAAAATTTGAAAAGACAATATCAAAAGCTGATAATTATCCATAATTACTTATTTTCTTGAGCATTTTCGCTCAAATGTTCACTAAAAACCTTGTTTTATCACCTACTATTTGTCCAATATTGATTTTTATTCTTATATTTGCAGCGAAAAAAAAACGACAACCAAAATGATCAAGAAAATTTTCCCTATGTTGCTGTCGGCATCCCTGCTGTCAGGTTGCGGCCATAACCAGAGTCAAGAATCTGCTACCAATGCTGCCGAGGAGACAGCCGAAAGCCTTCGGCAGAAGAGTTGGCAGGAGATTTCTCCTAATGAGATAGAAGGCAATGCTTTCTCTTTATTCGCCGACAATTGGTTCGAGGTGGCTGCAGGCAAAGAGGGAGACATGAACCTCATGACCATCGCATGGGGCAACTTAGGTGTACTTTGGAACAAGCCAATTGTGACTGTCTATGTCTCCACCAGCCGCTACACCAACGAGTTCATGGAGAAGAACGACTATTTCACCATTACCCACTTCCCATCCTCAATGCGCAAAGAGCTCCAATACCTTGGCTCTGTATCCGGCCGTGACGAGGACAAGGTAAAAGGCGCTGGACTGACCACCGAATTTACAGAACTCGGCAATCCTATCTTTGCAGAAGCAGACCTGGCCATCGAATGCCGAAAAATCTATGCAACTCCATTCGAAAAGGACAAAATGCCATTGGAACAGCAGCAATGGTACGATGAACGTGGCATAGGTGTACACGTAGCCTACATCGGAGAAATCGTTCACGTTTGGAAGAAATAAAGAAACATCCGAAAAACAGGAATGAGTATCATCATCAGAAATAGCGCCATCGAGGATATTCCCTCCCTGCATAAGATTTTTGCTATTGCCCGCCAATTCATGGCCAATACGGGTAATCCCAATCAATGGAAGGAGGATTATCCCAGCGAAGAGTTGCTCACGGAGGACATTCAGAGTGGAGACAGCTATGTTTGTGTCGAAGAGGGAGAGATCGTTGCGACCTTTGTATTACGTGGGGGCATCGACCCTACCTACAATGTAATCTACGAGGGTGCATGGCTCAACGACGAGTCCTATGCCACCATCCATCGCATAGCAAGCAATGGCAAGGTGAAAGGAATATTCCGACTCGCCATGCAGTTTGCATTGCAGCATTATTCATCTATTCGAATCGACACCCATGCAGACAATGTAGTCATGCAGAATGCAATTTGTAAGGCCGGCTTCAAATACTGTGGCATCATCCATTGCTGGAATGGCAGCGAACGTCTGGCCTATCAGTTTATTCCCCAAAATATCAATAATATGAACATCGTAGAAATCAGTCAGAACAGATACAGTTGCCGTGATTACAAGGCAACACCCGTGTCGGACGAACAGTTGGCCTACATTCAGGAATGTGTGCGTATGGCTCCCTCAGCCGTCAACAGACAACCATGGAGATTCCATGTCATCAAGAGCGAAGCAGCCAAACAGAAACTGCAGCAATGCTACAACAGAGATTGGTTCAAAACGGCTCCTATGTACATTCTGGCCTCTGCCTTGCATGACGAGGAATGGGTTCGTGCCGATGGCAAAGCCCATGGTAACATTGATGTGGCCATTGCCGTCGAGCATCTCTGTCTTGCCGCTACAGAGCAAGGTCTTGGTTCTTGTTGGGTCTGCAACTTCGAGGCCAAACTCTGCAGCGAACTCTTCCAACTTCCAGACAATGAAGAGCCGGTAGTCATTATTCCGCTCGGCACCCCTAATTGCGAGATTACTCCCAAGAAGCGCAAAGAACTTAACGAAATCTTTGTGACAGAGTAATAATTATTTTCTTCAAGTTTCGGAAGCTCAACTTGAAAGTAGTAAAAGGGCTTTTAAGTGTAGTAAAAGGGGAGTAAAAGTGACGTTAAAACCCCTAAATTAATGACTCGCAGAGTAAACAGAGTGAAATAAAGAAAACTCCCATAACTCTGCGAGGGTTTATAGACACGATAACTTTTTGTATCTTTAATATGAAAGTAGCAATAGTAACTGGCGGAGCACAAGGTATCGGGAAATGTATTGCCGACGAATTCAAGAAGGCAGGTGTTCAGGTCTATGTGATCGACAAGCAGGCAGGAGATCACTTTGTGGGTGACATCTCGAATAAAGCTGTCTTGGAGCAATTTGCCCAAACAATCATCGAAAAAGAGGGGAAAGTGGACTATATCGTCAATAATGCCTTGCCAATCATGCGAGGCATTGACGAATGTTCGTACGAAGAGTTTCAGTATGCCCTAAGCGTTGGTGTGACCGCCCCATTCTATCTGGTCAAATTACTCAAGAATCATTTGGCAGAAGGTGCATCCATCGTCAATATCTCATCATCGCGCGATCGCATGAGCATGCCACAAACCGAGAGTTACACGGCTGCCAAAGGGGGCATTGCCGCCCTCACCCATGCTCTGGCCGTCAGTTTGGCAGGCAGAGCGCGAGTCAATTCAATCTCGCCCGGATGGATCGATACAGATTATACGATTTACGAAGGTCCAGATGCCACGCAACAGCCAGTTGGTCGTGTCGGCAATCCACTTGACATCGCCAATATGGTTCTTTTCCTTTGTTCCGACAAAGCCGGGTTCATCACAGGCGAGAATATCTGCATCGATGGTGGCATGACCAAGCAAATGATCTACCACGCCGAACACGGGTGGATATTCAACGATCAATAAAGCGCACATTCCTCACCATTCCCACTTGGTGGTTATTCCACAAATCCATCCATAATGACAGTCGGTGTACCATTGCTGTCGAAGGCGCCCAATTTATAACCACCCGGCAAAATCTGAGGTTCCCAATAGAAAACGCCTTGGCAATGGCCATTAGTTTCGGTTCGGGATTCACGAATGATGCGAGAGAGTTGTCTCCTGCCCTCCTCCATCACTTCTGGATGTTGGGGATCGACCTCCATACCGGTTTCAACAATCATTACATCGCAACCGAACTTATCGGCAACACGTCGGATATTGGCCATGCAGTCGGTAATAACCTGATCGGCATTTCTCTCGGGATGCCCCTGAAGTGCCCAATAGGGATATAGCGACATGCCTATCATATCGAATTTTCCTCCATACTGCAGGACAATACCTAAGTTCCAGTCATAGAGACTTGGTTTGAAGCCATTGTCCAAGTGCACAATAACCAAAGCATCGGGAAAAACAGACTTGACAGCATCATAACCTGCGCCAATAAATCCGGCATATCGTTCGGGGTAATCCTTGATATGTCCCATCGAATGAGTAATCGTTGTGTTGCCGTTCTCATCTTTCAGTTCCCAACCCGTAACCGGATCGGTCTTTACACTCCACAACAGTCCATTGCTGGTTTCGTTACCCACCTGTACCCATCGTGGTGTCACGCCATTGTCCTTGAGTAACGTCAAGACATCGATTGTGTGCTCCGCCAAATCTTTCTTCATCTGCTCATAGTCATGTCCCATCCAGGCCGCAGGGATAGGCTGTTTGGCAGGATCTGCCCACCAGTCGCTGTAGTGGAAATCTATCATGACATCCATTCCCAGTTCTTTGGCATGCAAGGCTTGCTTCAGTACATCTGCCTTGCCACAATATCCCTGTTTCGGATCAACCCACACCCTCAATCGAATAGCCGAAATCTGATAATCTTTCAGCAGATCGATACACTCGCGCTCGGCTCCGGTTTTGTCATGGAACTTAACACCTTGATCCACCTGTTGCGAAAGACTACCTACATCTGCTCCCTTAACAAAATCATCGTTATGGGACGAAGTTTGTGCAAAGGATGCCGCTGCACACATCAGCATACCTATAAGGAACGTATTTTTCATAATCGTATCAATTTAATCTAAATGTAGAGTGAAAAGAGTGGTGCAAAAATAACGTTTTTTGGCGAATCTACCAAACAAATTACCAAATTTGAGCAAGAGCGCCTCACTATTTCTCACAAAAATCATGGTTTGTACAAACGAAAATAGTATCTTTGCCATGATTATAAAAATGCAAGATAAACGATTGGCTATGGCGAAACAAGACTACATCAAGGCCAACATCGAGTGGCTTAACGAGAAGGCTAAGGAAGAGGGCGTAAAAGCGCTTCCAAAAGGCATTTACTATAAGGTACTGGCACAAGGCAACCAGCAGAGTGCTACTCCCAAAGTACGTGACATCATCACAGCACACTATTCCGGCAAGACCATCAACGGCAAAAAGTTTGATTCCAGCCGAGGTGGTGCTCCTTTGGCGTGTCGTCTGTGCGATCTGATCGAGGGTTGGATCATAGCCCTGCAACAGATGCACATCGGCGATAAATGGGAGCTCTATATCCCTGCCACAATGGGCTATGGCAAGTTCTCACAACCAGGCATACCCGGTGGCTCTACCCTCATCTTCGAAATCGAACTGTTAGGCATCGCTTAATACTTTACGTCCCATGAAGGAAGTTTTGAACTTTTTACGCGAATTAGAGTGCAACAATAACAAGGAGTGGTTTGCTGCCCACAAAGACTGGTATCTGGAGGTGCAGCAAAAGTGGTATGGTTTCTGCGAGGAGTTAATCCGGGAAATCGGACAATACGATAATGATATTGCCCGATTGACCATCAAAGACTGTACTTACCGCATCTATCGCGATACCCGTTTCAGCAACGACAAGACTCCCTACAAGACCCATTTCGGAGTCTTCCTTGCCAAAGGAGGCAAGAAGTCCATGCATTCTGGCTACTATTTCCATGTTGGCACCGGAACCGGACAAACCTATCCTCATGCCCACATGTTGGCTACAGGCAATTATTGCTACGATCCGAAGGCCATCAAGATTTTGCGTGAAGATATTGCCTATGGATGGGATGAATTCAACAACGAGGTATTGAAGAAGGCTGATTCCTCATTCAAGATTGACATGGAGGGTGCCTTGAAGAAGGTCCCCAAGGAGTTCCCTGCCGATGCTCCTTTTGCCGACTTCATGCGACTCAAGGCCTTCTGTCTGGCTACCTATGTCGATGATGACTTCATCACCTCCCCAGACCTTGTGCATCGTGTAGCAGAACTCTTCCGCACCACCAAGCCATTCAATGACTACGTGAATCGTGCGGTCGATTATTCAAGATAATACTAAAAGTATGTATATCGAGAGACAGCAATATTGATGGAGTATAATTGAAATATGTTACAATCGATTTATCACACAAAACTTATAAATCCAAGGATTCAGAATCTTTTATTATTATTGATTATGTTGATTTGTATTTCTTGTGCAAACCAAGGGAAACAAATTTCTACCGCATCAAATTTTAATATTAGATGCGACACTGTGGCATTTAATGTCAATTCTTTGAATCCTGATTTTGATTTTTCTGCGATAGATCTTGTTTGCGAATATAAAGGTAACTATAAGTAGTTGTTCAAAATTAACTATACACATTTTGAATAATTGACGAAGAGGCTTAGGCCGACCGCAGCGAGTGCTCGATTCGCACTATAGAACAAGGTGTCATTGGAGACATAATCCATAGGACGGATCCATTTGCCT
>JAZRXX010000008.1:0-6496 GCA_045600485.1 Bacteroidales bacterium | reverse complement strand
TGATGGGAAGTTTGAGGATGGTAGAAACAAAGGGTTTCGAGAAATGCACAACTTGCATTTGTTGGGAGCTAGGATGGCTGTTTACAATTATTAACGATAGCTCGGAAGGTAAGGGTGGCATTTAGATGCGGTTGCCCTGTTAAGGATTTCCTTCAGATACTCTTCCTGTCGGGCATTCAAAGGAGCATTTGCTATGAATTTGGAATACTTCTCCATGGCTCTCTGGCGGTCAATGCCATTGATAACACGGATAAAAGCTGCAACATTGGTGAGATAAGGTTTACCACCAGTCTCCTCTCTATATTCCTCCTGCGTACCCAATTCCTCCCAGAAGATGCGTTGCAGTTCATTGAGATCATCAGCAGACAGTTGTTCGAAGTTCTGAATCTTCTTCAATACCGGGTTCTGTGAGTTCTTGGCCAGATACTCGATAACACGTTGACGATAGGTAGCCTTCAGTTCGATAGGAGTACCGATACCGTCGGCAGTAGTTGTATCTTCGATGTCAATGATGAACTTACGGTCATCACGGCTCTCGGTCAACAGATGTACCAGATCACGCAGTTCCTGTCGTACATGTTCCAACCGGTCGAGCGAGATGTTTTCCCAGAACGGAACCTCCTGTACCTCCAAGAAGAGCGGCAGATGCTTCTTGACGAGAGGCAGAGAGGCCTTTTCAGACAGAAGCGAAGCAATTGTCATCACACTCTGACGGCATTTATCCGCATTAGGTGCACTACTATCAACCTGTTCGAGCTGGAGTTTCAGGATCAGTACGTCGAACTTCTTGGCTGCCTCATTTTCATTCGGACGAGGCAGAAGATGGGCGATACCTTGCAGTTTGGTCACATCGACCTCAGTCAGATAGTTCCATGCCTCTCGATTACGGAACGGCTCTATGACATCAAGTTTCTCACGGACATCGATACGAGCCCTACTCAATGAACATACCTGTTGCCAAAGCATCTCTTTCAGTTCGTCATGCAACTTTGCATCAAATTCAATCGTCTGATGTTGTGCAGATTGCAACGCAAAGGCAATAGCCAATCGCAGAGAGAAAAGACGCTCTGTCAACGATACTGTAGCAACGACATCCGCACCCTCTGAATGGACAGAGAAATACTCAAAGTTATCGCACCAGTCGAAGATGTAGAAGAACTCCTTCTTCTTGCCCGGGCCAAACACATCGTTGCACAGACGCGTACCACGGCCGATCATCTGCATGAACTTGATCTTCGACCGTACACTCTTGAAGAACACCAGATTCAGGATGGACGGCACATCGACACCCGTATCAAGCATATCGACGCTTACGGCAATCTGCGGCAGTTTATCTGCCTCCCCGAAATCCAGAATCAAGGCATTGGCATATTTCACATAGTTGTCGATGAGCTGGCAATACGATTCGCCTTTCTCAGGATACAATGCCCGGAAACGCTCCACGATCTGTACGGCATGATCGTGATTGATGGCAAAGATAATTGTCTTGCCGATATCCTCGCCACTATGCACACGCAGGCCTTTCTCCATCAGCGCATGCAGGACCTTATCGACGGTATCCTGATTGAAGAGATAACTGAAAATCTCCTTGCTCGACACATCGCGGCTATATTCCTCCTCTTCGTCGATGCCTTGCATAGCCTTCTCATAGCTCCACACCTTCTCCAGTTTGTCTCGCTGATCCTGTGGCAGTTCGTCGTACTTGATGCCATTCTCCATGATCTTCGAGTGGTAAGACAGCACTTTGTATGGATTGAGGAACTTATCCTGAACAGCCTCCTCAAGCGTATATTCGTAGTTAGGCGCACCATTGTCCAGTTCAAGCAGTTCGTAGGTGCTCTTGTCGATCTCGTTACGAGGTGTAGCGGTAAGTCCGATGAGCAGAGAGTCGAAATACTTGAATATTGAACCATAATGACCAAAGACGGAACGGTGAGCCTCGTCGATGATGATGAGGTCAAAACGTCCTACCGAGAATGGTTTGTCCTCCCGGTCGATATAGTTGATCATCGTCTGGTAGGTCGAAAAGAGGATACGTGCCTGCATATCGGGTGTCTTCTCCTCACTCAGTACCGACATAGAGACCTGTGGCAGCAGCTGCTCGTAGTTCTTGTGAGCCTGGTTGACCAAGGCTGTACGATCGGCCAGGAAGAGAACATTCTTCGCCCAGTCATTACGCATCAGCACATCGCATAGCGAGATAGATACTCTCGTCTTACCTGTGCCGGTAGCCAATACAAGCAGACCTCGGCTATGCTTCTGGTTCAACCATTCGATGATGCTCTTGATGGCTGTCTTCTGGTAGTCACGATTGGTGATATCGTTGTTGATGCGCAGGTCGCGAATGTCGGCACGTCCGCGTTTCTGGATAATTCGCTCCAGATCATCCATCGAATGAAACGAGAAGACAGACCTGTCCATATAGCCTAATCCATCAATTACTTTCGTCTGGTAGCCATTGGTGTAATAGACCACAGGACGCTGTCCATATTTCTTCTCCAGACAGTCGGCATAGAGCAACGCCTGCCGACGTCCCTCTCCTACTTCATGAGACGTGCTTTTGGCCTCAATGACCGCCAGAGGTTTGCATCCACGGCTCATCAGGACATAGTCAGCATAGCCCTTACCTGAGGCAGATGGCATTCCATCCACCTCAACCTCGATACAGGCGGCATTGCTTTTCAGCAGGCCCTTGACATCGAGCACCACCCAACCTGCCTCCTGCAGCATATAGTCGATGAGATATTTGCGTGTGATGGCCTCGCTTTCCAACGATTCCTTCGGCATAGCGACAGGAGCAGGATGATCGACATTGGCCTTAGGTACACTGGCTACTACGGCAGGAGCAGCTTTTGGCTCTGGAGTCGTCACAACAGTCAATCCCGGCAAGGTGTCTGGAATCTGAGTCGCTGAGAATGGAGCTATCGTCTTGATTGCTCCCCAACGCATCAGGAAGCCTGCCACCACATCATAGAGGTTGCGGAGACAGACGTACGAATTGATCTTTGTTACCTTGATACCGACATGAGAGCCACTATTGCCTAAGGTACGTACCTTATAGATAGCATCATTCATCGCACTATCGTAGTTGATAAAGGATACGAAATCAGGACGATTGATCAGATTGTTTAATGCGGTATCCAGCTGTGCTTCGTTTAACCCCTTGATACGGAGGGTGTTCTTCACAAGCCACTCCAATGCTTTACGGGCATTGTTGACCGACTCTTCCGGAAACATCTTCTGGAAGATCTCTGCCTTATTGCAATAGGTATGTAGAGCTTCGAAGTCTGGTATCTGCTCTACCAATGGCTTCAGGTAATCGAAATTCATAGTATATCGTTTTATTCAAACCAGTACTGCATCCTCGATGCTAACAAGGTCTCAAGTCTCTCAATGGACAACTTAACCTGCTGCTTCTGTGATTCGATTTGCTCGATACGAGTGGCGAATTGATGTTGGAGAGCAAGAGGAGGAAGAGGGATATTAATTTTTAATAAATCAGCTTTTGTTAAACTAGGGATTGTCACAGCCTTGTTTAAGTGTTCAAAATCAAAATTTTTACAGAAGAAATATAAAAAAAGTGGCTCTATTAAGGACGTATTGGAATTTAATCCAAAAGCTGTATCTACATTCCAAAATGGTTCGCGCATAAAAATAGGCTTATTGATATTTCCTTTTCGACCTATAATAGTACAATTACTAGGACATAAGAAATCATTTGCTCTTCCCATTACACCTCCACTTCCACATATTGGGTAAATGCCATTTTCATTTTCAACTGCTTTTTGATTCTTTCCATTTATTATAGTTAGAACATCATTCCAGATTTTTATATCCCATCCTTTTTCATTCTCGACAGGATCGCCGAACATTTCATAGAAGAGGGATTGTGCAAGTTTATCGTATGTCTTCAACTGCTCTCGCTTAAGTGCCAGTAAGGAGTTTATTTCATCCAGTTCTGCTACAATCGCTTCCTGCTGGGATTTGGGAGGAAGAGGGATTTTATTCTGAGACAAGTCAGAAAAACGAAGATTATTAATATTTGCACCATTCCCTATGCTTTGCAAAAATGTCTTATAAATAGGAGAACAACAATAATAATACAGGTATTTTGGCGTAATTATATCTTCTTGAGGACTTATTAGTCCCATAAAACCGCCAAATGCATATGGATAATCCTTGTCTATGAAAGCGACTTTGCCAAGATGTTGTTTGCTACCATTTGACATACACATTAACAAAGATCCCTTCTTGAGCATTTTATCCTTTGGAATTGCTATAGTATCTGATATATACTTCAATTCTTCAAAATTGAGTGTGAATGTACTTAAATCTACATTATTTGATCGCAACACAACATTCGAAGAAAAAGCAACTTCATCCTTTCCTGAATATGTCAAACCTCTGTAAAAATCGCAAACCTCTCCCAGTTTTTTATACTTCCATCCCTCTCTCATACCTCCAGCATTTTAGTAAGACGCTCATATCCTTCTGTATATTTTTCCTCAAGCTGAGCTAATTGAGAAAGTAAAGAAGAGGTAGATTCATACTCCACCTTGACACGCTCTATCTCCTTGTATTTGTTGATAGAGAGGTCATAATCATTCTTGCGGATCTCCTCCACAGGGACGAGGAAAGACTGGTCTTTGCGAGAACGTGATTCCTCTTTCTTCATTGCCTTGAAACGCTCTACAATGTCGGGAATATCGTTCTGGGCAATCGGAGAACGCTTATCATCGAGCGAAAAACCATCCGCCTTCATGTCATAGAACCAAACCTTGTCCGTACCTCCGCTATTGGTCTTGGTGAAGATCAGGACAGCTGTAGAGACACCGGCATAAGGCTTGAACACACCCGAAGGCATAGAGATGACTGCTCGCAGCTGCTGATTGTCAACCAATTCTTTACGGATGGCTTTGTGTGCGGTACTGGTGCCAAACAGGACACCATCGGGCACAATAGAGGCACAACGACCACCTACCTCCAGCGACCGGATAAACTGAGCGATGAAGAGCAGTTCCGTCTTGGAGGTATTGGCGAGAGCCAGAATCTGCTTGTTCACATTGCCCTTGTCCAAACTGCCAGCAAAGGGAGGGTTGGCCATGATGAGCGAATAACAGGAACGGTCATCGTTCTGCTCCGAAAGGGAATCACGCCAAGCTAAGTTCGGCTGACGCACATTGTGCAACAGGAGGTTCATGGCTCCAATACGGAGCATGGTCTGGTCGGTATCGAAGCCATTGATCATGCTCGTCTGGATATGCTTCAAATTGCTGGTATCCATTACCATGGCAGAATACTGCTCATGTATCCATTTGACCGCCTCAACAAGGAAGCCTGCACTACCCATGGCAGGATCGCAGATATAGTCCTTGGGCGAAGGATTCATTAGTTCGACAATCATGCGGATAATGTGGCGAGGGGTGCGGAACTGTCCATTGGTGCCCGAAGCTGCCATCTTGCCGAGGATATACTCATAGACATCGCCCATCGTATCGCGATTGTTCATGTCCAGGGCGCTGATGCCATCGACCACCTTTGACAAGGTACGGGCATTAGGAATCAGGAAGATAGCCGACTTCATGTAGCGCGAATAGGCCGATTCATCGCCTGTACCAATCTGCTTGATAAACTCGAAGACATTCTGACGTACCATCTGCAGCATGTTGTCCGGGCCTAAGTCCTTGAACTTATGCCAACGCATCTCTTCGTAAGGGATATCCTGATCTGTCTCGGGATTGTGCCACTTCTCTCCTTTCGGAAAAGTGGGATTCTTCAATGCTCCACCCAGAAAACCAACCAATGCCTCTTCATGTAGCTGCTTGTCATCGAGCAACTTCATGAAGAAGATATAGGTCATCTGTTCCAATACGGCTATAGGGCTGGTGATGCCTGCAACAAAGAAGACATCCCAGATCTGATCAATCTTGTTTTTGATTTCGCCTGTTATCATAATGATTTAGATGATGCATCACGCACTATCTAATCAATTTGTGTTTGGCTTTCATGGTATGCACATAAAAAGGATGTGAGCCTTCTTATGGTCGTCTGAGGTTGAAGCCTAGGAATTGTCTCTGACCTCCCTACCGAATAAGAATAATGCTCACACCCATTTGGGCGCAAGCATCATCTATCCTCATTCGGTAGGTTGGCTCATTCCATAGGCATGACCTATTAACATTAAGCCAACCATCATTGCTGTGGTTTATATCAGAGAAAAATGTAAGTTTCCTAGGCTTCATTTCTTGACGACCACAATGATAGTCTGATGCTGTTATATTATATGTTGTATGTTATATGTTATCTGTTTCTTTGAATCAAGTTTTTTAAGATTTCTTGTTTTTATATTCAATTGTTGTAACTACTCAGCCCCCCCAGTTTAAGCTAGGGGTTACGTCGAAATAGAAACATTGATTTCTGCTCACTGACTTACGACAGCGAGAATAGCATCGAATTTTGAATTGTTGTTTTTCTTGGCAGTTTCTGCAATAGAATG
>JAZRXX010000007.1:0-13467 GCA_045600485.1 Bacteroidales bacterium | reverse complement strand
GTCAGCACGAGCATCAGCGTCACGTAGCAGCTCACCATGAGCCAGAGGTCGCGGGTATGGGCGCCATGACAGCGACGCAGGGTATATTCGCGCTGACGCATCATGATGTCGCTCACCAGCAGATGGAAGAAGTTGGAGAGTGCAGCAATGAGTAACAGCATGGCTGGCAGGGTGATGATGAGGAAGACCAGACCGAAAGTCGCGATGAACTTCCACTGCCAAGGGTTAGGCCAACAGGCGGTGTAATGCGCCTGAGACTCTTGATCAAAGATGTCAAGTTGGTCAATGCACTGTTTCACCTCCTCGCGAGTAAAGCCATCCTTGACCAGGATATACACATCGTCGTTGGGTTCATAGTTTGTAGGCGGGGTATTGAATGTCCAGCCTCCGATGTTCGAGAGTTGATGCATCGAGTTGTTCGAAGGCAGATCCTCGACCACTGCACGTATAGTATGGGCAGCTCCGTAGTGTGACATCTTCTGACCAATGGCAGCTTCGGGAGAGCCAAACAGCTGCTGGGCAAAGCTTCGGGTCATCACGAAACTCGAACCAGAGCGGAGGGCATCCTCCCACGAGCCAGCGAGTAACGTCGGGTTGAAGATATGGCGAAACGTAGTGTCGGCCTCGCTGGTGGGCAGGCCGACGGAACGACTGTCTTCCAGCGTCCAGTACGATGACATGCCCGACAACTTGCAGTAACATTCGATGCTGGGGATGCTGTCGAGCTTGCCTTCAATCACGCTTTCGCGTACAAAGTTGCCATATCTAAGCGGATTCTCTTTGTCCACTCGACTGATCTGCACTACGCGGTCATGATTCTCGTACCAGGTATCGACAAACACTAAGCTATACACCAAATAGGCGAAGATGCCGAAGCAGAACAGGGCAACGGCAAGGCCTACGATGGAGAGCAAGCTCTGGATCTTTTGGCGGCAGATGTTTCGCCATGCGAGGATGAGGTAATACTTAAACATGTTTTGTTGCGTTATTTTGTTCGGTGCAAAGATGATGATTATTTCATAAAAAAGCCTCAAAAACAGCCGAAATCGACTTTTTGAGGCTCAAAGTGTCCAATTTTTTGACACTCATCAGAGGAAGCGTATGCGGTCGGCCAGCTGGAGGAAGTAATCATTGCTCCAGATTTCGAGTTCCTGCTTATTGATGATGAAAGGTTCCACATCTGCCTTAACGCTTTGAATATCTCCCGAAGACAAGCGTTCTCGTAGCAGGTTTTGGAATTCTTCAATCGTAAGATCTATGCCATTGAATTCCTTGGCTCGCACTTGCAGATGCTTGAAATTCAAAGGAACACCATTGCGGATGTACCACTCAAAATCATACCAGTCACGCCCCTTGATGCGATTCTTCCACTGACGGAAAACCAGTGCATGCATCTTGCCTGCATACAGATCGGGCAAGGCGAAACAACGAGTCATAAAAGAAGTTGGTTGAACGAGCAGCTTCTGTTCCGTCAGGAACTCCAAAGGCGGAATTGTATCTACCTCAATCTTAATCTTCAAGGTCTTTTCAGTCTGGAAAGTTAGATTATAGACATCCGTATTGTCCTTCAGAAACGCGGATTCCACTTTACCAAAGTTCTTCTTCTCCTTGCGAGTGATTGTTACTTCACGTCCCACAACCCTGGCTTCATCAATGATGGCCTGGAAATAGTTCTCTAATTTGAAGTCTGGATTTTTCTGAAGCAGCGAGAAATCCATATCCTCTGAATAACGTTTCAACCCATGGAAGATTCGCAAGCATGTACCACCATAGAATGCAGCTTCCTTGAAGAACCCTCCACGCGCTAATCCTGCCAGTACTACCTGTTGCATTACTTCGTAGAGCGCATTTTGCTGACCTCTTTCATCGGATGTGGCCATGTGCAGCTCAACCATTTGGTCAAATAAGCTTTTCATGTCTTAAAAAACTAATTAAGGTGTTTATACTATTTCTTTTCCTGCTATGTGTGGCAATCTGTTGTAATAGTTCACCATCAAATGTTGCAAGTTCGTCCATGTCAAAACGAATATCTTGCTCCAACCAGCCGCCAATATCCACCATCGAACGAAACTGAAGCCTCGGCGTGAAGGCTATCAAGTCACATAGGGCTTTCTCTGGCGAAGCTATCAGATAACTGTAGTGTTCTTTTTGTTCCATCCGGATACCAAGTGGGAAATACTCTGGTGTGCAATTCTGATAGTGAAACCTGGCAATCTTATTATCGAAGTCACGCGATTGCTTTGTTGTTATAGAACTTACCAAATAGACATACTCAGGAATTAACCCATAATAACGCAATGCCGTATGCATGCTTACATAAGAGGGACCATAAAGTTGATTCGCAACCAATTCTCGACAGACAGGAATGTCGGTTTCTTGCTGACTTGCTACATACAGTCCCTTTTTAAGACGTACAATGCGATTTTCTGCCTCAAGAGCTCTTGCCTTGTCGGAGATATGTTTGCAATCAGGGAAGATTGATTGCAGTACAGAAAGGTCAAATGGAACATTTCCTACGATTTCAAAAGGACTTTGCATGGTTGATAATATATAAATATTTGCACAGAAAAGGAAGTATTTCCTCGTTTTCTGTGCAAATATATGTAGCATTTCAATTAAATAAACGATTTTTTCTCGTTTTTCTGACCTGAACAATACATATTTTCATTGTTTGATAATTCGACCAAACAAACTAACTTCTCCTCCATGGGGACAATGCCCCCTTGTGGGACGGAGAGGGTATCAATTTTTCACTTTTCATTTTTAATTTTTAACTTACTTCAGTACCACCACCTCCGTATCTCCCAGCTTGTCATATCCAGAGGTGATCACGCGATCGCTGGCAGAGAGACCTTCGATGATCTCGTACTGCGATGGGTTCTGGCGACCGATGGTGATAGGTGTCTTGATGGCCTTTGTGCCCGAATCGTCGAGCTTGTAGATCCATTGGCCACTGGTATATTGGTAGAAGTCTCCACGTGGGATGACCAGCGCCTCTTCAGCCTTGCCCAATTCGATCTGTACACGGTACGACTTGCCGACGCGGATGTTCGAAGGTCGTTCTTGCTCGAAGATAAGGTCGATGTCGAACGAACGGTTACGCACCTCTGGCACCACCTTGGTGATATGGAGTGGGAACTGCTCGTTCTGGTACTTGATGTTGGCCGGAAGACCAGATGCGATGCGGTCGATGTAGTATTCGTTGAGCGAAGCATGCACCTTATAGTCGGTCAGTACCTTGATTTCGGCAATCTGTTCGCCAGCTCCTACCCTTTGTCCCAAGGTAGCCGAGATGTAGCTGAGTTGACCATCGCAAGGGGCAAGGACGACAAGATCACGCAAACGCTCCTGGCTACGCTGATACTTTTTCTGTTCACGTTCCATGTCACGTTCCAGGATCTGGCTACGCAGCACAGCCGATACCGAATCATTGCGCAACGAGAGCATATCGAGTTCGGTACGTTGGCGCTGATATCGGTACTCGTCTTCTGCCACCTCAAGCTGGGCATTGCTCTTGATGCCCATGCGATGTTCCTCGCGATCGAGGAGAATGTTTTTGTCTAAGCGTTGCTTTTCGTAAGCTGTTTGAAGGGTCTGCTTCTGGAGGGAGAGACGAAGTTTTTCCTGTTCGAGGCGTTGCTCCTCGTAGTTGGTGTGCTGGCGAGCCAGGTCATCGCGCTGATCATCGATGGCTCGTTCCAATTCCGGATTGCTCAACACCAGAATCGTATCACCCCGACGGATTGTCTGACCATCGTCAGCAAGGATTCGAAGCACACAGCCAGATTCTCTTGTGTTGACACGTAGCGTGTGGATTGGCTGCACAAGTCCCTCCACATCTACATACTCCAGGAATGGTGCCTGCTGGGCCTCACCAAACTTCACATCTTCAGCATCAACTCTCAGTCGGCTGGGGCCCATCGACAGGGAGAGGGCATAAATGATGAGTGCGAGGATGCCGATGCTAAACATTATATAATATTTATAGCGAAAGTACCAGGGGCGTGGAGAAAGTATCTTATCCATGTTGTTTTGTTGTTTTGTTGTTTTGTTCTTTTATTGTTTTGTTACAATGTCGCCGGTGATGACCAGATGATGGGAAGATGTTGGTTGAAGTCATATCCTGTCATCGAACGGAGACCATAATAGAGCGACCAATAAGTCGATAGGCTCTGAATATAGCTGCGTCGGGCAGAATCTTTTTCTGCGATGGCACTATTGAGGTCAAGGATGGTACTTTTCCCCATCACATAGAGCCTTCTTGCCACCTCATAACGTCGTTCAGCCGTCTTGTCTGCTTGACTGGCAACCTGAACACGCCGTGATTGCAGGTTGAACTGCTGTACCATCTTGGTCACATTCTGCTCGAAGCTCTTCATCCCTTGTTCGGCATGGATATCTGCCAAATCGACGTTAGATTGAGCCACACGTCTGCGTCCCTTGCCTCTTCCCCAATCCAGAATCGGAATCGAAACGGAAACCGAAGCATACTGCATATCCGTCGGATTGCGGTACGAATCGTGCAACTCCTGCCCTGTCTGCGATAGTCCGAACTTCAGATAGAGATCTGCCTTCAAACCGGTACTTGCCTTGATGTAAGACAGATTCTGCCGACTTTCCAGTTGGGCTCTATGGTAGTAATCCGGATCGGGATTGTTCTGCAAAGCCAGTTCGAGAGCTTCAGCCAGAGGAACCTCAATTTGTGGTACATCATCGTCGGGCAGAACCGAGAGGAGTGTAGTGGTTGGCAGATTGAGGAAGTTACGCAAAGCCTCGGCAGCAGCTTGCAGATTGACATTGGCATCGAGCAGGTTGGTCTCCTCTCGCAGTTTATTGAGTTGCAGCTGCAGCATCTCGTTTTCGGTGATGGTACCGATATTGTATCGTCCCTCAGCCATATAGCAGAGAGTGTCGGCACTTGCCAGATTACTTCGGGCAATATCCACATCGGTTTGGGCACTCGCCAGACTGAAGAAATAGCTGCTTGCCTGACTGGCCACCAGTTCCATCGTCTCACAGTACTGCTTCTGTGCCTCCTGCCATCGCAAAGGCTCAATCCTCCGGTTCCATTTCAGTTCATTGTAGCCAAGCATACTCTGCTGATAACCGATCGTGATAGGCTGCGAACGGAACGAGGTTCTCCGGTTGCCTTCAATCTGATCATCGCGCATCAGCGAACTGTTGATAAAGAGGCTGCCACCAGTCAGTGGGATATTCTGAGTGATCTGCATCGCTACATCGGTGTTTACCTGGCTCACATGCACGAAACTGTTGGATCCATCAGGTTGCAAGACACGTTCGATGCCACGGTTAAACGTCGGCGAAGTGGTGAACGTCAGCGAAGGCTTGTAACTTGCCTCGTAATAGCGATAAGTCCAGTAGGCGCTACGCAATGTGTGCTGGGCTGCAATGGCACTAGGCGATTGTTGCTGTGCCATCTGGATGGTTTGTCCAAGCGTCAGTTGCAGTCTTTCTTGCGACCGGCCAGACAGCATTGTAGCCAAGACAAGAGAAGAGAGGATAAGTCTTTTCATTGTTGTTCGATTTTGTGCCGCAAAGATGGAGTATTTTTATAAATGAATAGCCAGTCACAGCCCCAAATCGACTTTTTGAGCCCCAAAGTGTCCAAAATCTTTACATTTCTCCCACCATTCCGAGATGCCAAGACCAGTAGGCATGCAGATCATATTGAGCACAAAAAAAGCACCAATTATCAAGTATTTCCCCTATTTTATCCTATTATGAACAAAAATCTTCTTTTTTTTTGCAGAATTATTTTCCAGTTTTGATCGAAAAGGCATATATTTGCACATGTCGCTTCTTAAAAGCTTGAGGCAAATTATCCCCGACTATAATAATTAAACGATGAACACAACAAAGCCAACAAATGAACAGATTGCAGCGAGCCAAAGCATAAGTTGGGATTCTATTGCATGGAAGGCAATGTTCGAAAAAGCCAAACAATCGAGTGCCACACACGATGCGCGAAAGGAGGTTTTCTGCAACACTCTCTCTATTGCGGAAACTGGAAAGTATGTCACAGAGAGCGGCAAGGCCGTAGAACTACAACTGAATGCAGAGGCACTCAAGTCCAACGTCTTTTGCGACAAACGTATCACACTAATCAAACCAGAACACAGATATGAGAATAACATATCTGTCTGTAAAATGGACTGTCTCGATCTTGCCCATCAACTGCTGGACGAAGATCCGACAGACGATGTATGTGTACTGAACATGGCGAGCTCCAATACCCCGGGTGGTGGAGTCTTCACTGGTGCCGGTGCCCAAGAAGAATATCTTTTCAGATGCTCCGACTACTTCCGTTTCCTCTACCAATACGCATCCAACTTTGACTGCCGTATATATGGGATCGAGCCAAACAGGCATCATCGTTATCCACTGCAGGGTGAAAGTGCTGGCATATACTCGCATGGCGTGACAATCTTCCGATCGAACGAGGCAAATGGCTATGCGCTTATCGAAAAACCGTGGAAGGTGAATTTTGTGGCTGTAGCAGCTAACCATCTTAAGACAAATGTCGATTCAATCCCCCAAGATTTGATTCCTTCTTCCTTGGAACGCATCCGCACAATACTACGCATAGCCTATAACAACGGGCAGCGTCGTCTCGTGTTGGGTGCAATGGGTTGTGGTGCATTCAAAAACCCGCCAGCCCACATGGCACGTCTATTCAAACAGGTCATGGAAGAAAGAGAGTTCCAAGGACTATTTCGTCAGATTGTCTTTGCCATTATCGAAGATCATAACTCCAGAAATGCCAATTTCAATGCCTTCCATGATGTCTTTACCAGCAATGACAAAGCAAATGACAAAGCAAAGATAGTTGAACTTCTCCGACAAACAGGCAGGAAAGGCATAGATGGAATACTCAAGACCTTGGAAGAAAGGAAATTCTACACAGTGCCTGCATCTATCATACATCAGAATCCAGAGAAAAGCGGACTTGTCCATCATTCTCTAATGGTATATGAAGAAGCTATGAAATTGTGGGAAGCAAGCAGCAATAAAGATCGAATCACAAAAGAAAGCATCATAATCGTTTCTCTTCTTCATGACCTATGCAAGACCGATGTCTATTATGAGGATTCCTCTCAGCCAACAAGATTTAAGAAACGCAACCCTAGGTTTCCTGTCGGACATGGAGAACGATCAATCTTGCTTGCTCTTATGAGTGGACTGGAGATGACCGAAGACGAGTGCATTGCTATTCGTTGGCACATGGGCTGTCACGAAATCATCCAAAAGGACAAAAAAGGAAGAGATACAGAAGAGTATCTCAACTACAAATTGGGCACAGATGAAAATTATCATCCCCTAACAAAAATACTCCAGTTAGCAGATCAAATCGCAACCCAAAAAGCCTGACAAAGGACGGTTAGAACATATGGTACAAGCTATGCAAAACGTCATTACTTATATAGACGGAAATAGAAAAGTATCTAACAGAATTGCAATAAACAAAGCACATTCCCCTCGGAATGTGCTTTTATTTTCCACTCAGCATTAAATTGAAAGTTATAGTACTCGCTCTGCGAAGTTTTCCGCCAATTATTTGGTCAATTCAAAAATCCTCCCTATCTTTGCAGCAGAATTTTAATATTATGGGAAAGATTTTTGAATACTTCGGTTTTATCTTTTATTTCTTTTCGAACGAGCATGAACCAATTCATGTTCATGTAAAACATGGAAGTGAAGAATGCATATTTGACCTAATAATCGATGACGGCAAATTACTTAGAATCGAAAGAAGAGAGAAACAAGGAGCGGACCCAATGAACTCAAAAGATGCAGCAGAGGCAATAGCATTCATCGAGCACTATTGGACAGAGATAGTTGAAAAATGGATAACATTCTTTGTCTATCGAAAGACAATTACAAATACAAAGATTAGCAAACGAATTAAATAACAGTAACTATGGCAAGATTACAGATATTGGAGGCCAAATCAGTTGGCAACCTTTGTGTCGACTTGTTATTTAATGACAATGTTCGACAAACCATTAATGTGGGCGATTTTATCAAGAAACATCCACATCCACAATATGACAAGTACCTCGATGAAAAAGAATTTGCCAAATTCACAATTGATGATGGCAACATTGTTTGGGGAGAAGATTGGGACTTAATCTTCCCCATAGAACAACTCCATGCAGGTACAATCTCATAACAACACATATCCCTCGTAACAGCAATCTGTAGCGAGGGATTTCTCTTTCTTTTTATTCATAAACCTGTTTCCAGGCCAAAGGCCATGTTTATGGCCGAAGGAGATGTAAAGCCTTCAGGCTGGCAATATGAAATGAGTGAATGATAGGAGCTCGCTCATAATCAGGCATTCATTACATAGAGACATGGGCAGACATGCCCTTCATCTCCTACGGTGTTTTTCCTGTTTTTGTTTCTTTCAAATATTCGTAAAATGTCACTTAAACTTGATTTCAGCATCAATCACAAATAAATCACCAGTAGTGTCTTTCAAAACATTCTTAGGCAGTATGTTACATCAAAAGTGCTGTCTTCAGATTTTGCTTCATCGCCTCGGCGGCTTGTTGCTGCTCTTCTAATGTCATTGGCGATTTGAACCAAGAGTCCATTTTCTTCCGGCATCTCTCGGTCTTCTCTTTGTGAAACTGATTCAAGTATGTCATATCTATTATCCATTTGATAAAAAATTCAACGCCACAAAGGTACGCATAATTTCCATACCCTCCAAATCTTTTTCGATATTTGTGCAAAAAATAACGTTTAGCGCTATACTAATGACTGTTGACCGATTATCGATTATCATTTATCGACAAATCGTTTATTCTTCAGAACTCAAATTCAATCAGTTATTACGATTTCGCAAATTTCGCAACAATTTCGCAAGCCAACAACACACACAACATATAACATACAACCCACAACATATCACGCCAAATCGTTTATCATTTATCGCCAAATCGATCATTCTTCAGGATTCAAATTCAGTCAGTTATTACGATTTCGCAATTTTCGCAACAATTTCGCAGGCCAACATTCCAACGACATCTTCATCAGCTGGGATCCATCAGATTCGAGCAATTCGTAAAATATCCCCACAATCAGCGCCATCTGCGTGCTTACTTCTTATAATTCGCCACAGCATTATCTGCCACAAAATGAGCACTCTCCTTTTGGTAAACATATCGAGACGGCTTAGGTGCAACAACCACAATATCCTCACCCAAAACTGCAGAGATTTTTGCAATAGAAAAAATCGTAAAATTATGAGTACCACCCAGCCAACGCGAGACCTCAGCCTCAGTCTTACCCATCAGTTTCGCCAAATCCTTCTGGCTCATGCCCCTCTCTTTCAGAATCTCTGCAATACGATCCGAAATACCCATCGACAAGTCCACCTGTCTCTTCACATCAGCAGGCACACTATTCAATGCCTCAATAAAGAAATCCTTTGCTTTCATCATATATCAAAAGAAGTATTTTCAATACCTGAAATAGTATTCTCCTCAATCGTTATCTCTCCTTTCTTTACGGCCAACTTTATAGCCATATCCAACTTCTGTAAAGAGATAACATAGCCATTCAATTCTGCATTATCCTGATAACGTTGAGTATTCTTAATACCACCGTTACCGGCAATAAGAACATTGTCATTCACTCTAACACAATACAATCTCAACTTCGTAGTTTCAATTGGCAATGCACATACGCCATCATTGAGTTTACCTTCTGGGCGGAAATAACGTTCCAATGCCCCACTAACAGTCAACATATGATTAATCGCAGACATAATAATAGCCAAATCCTTGCTATAAGCATCCTTATGTTTCTCAATAAACTTCTGGAATTCAGAATAACTCTCCCCCTCAAAGCATATTGTGAAAAGGCCAGCCTTCTCAGTTTGCGCTACTGATTCAATCCTTGCATTTGCCATAGTGAATTAGTTTTAAGTCACTGCAAAGGTAGCTCAAAAAATGCAATTCTTACCTTTTATGCTAAGAATAATGCAAATATTTAACATAATCCAATATAATTCCTCATATTTTTCAGCTAGACATACCAAAATTACAAATCAATTCAAAAAAAGATACTGAATCCTTGTATTTTGGTCTTATGTCAGTTTCATCCGCAAAATTCGTGTTCAATAGATAAAACTCATAAACCTGTTTCCAGGCCAAAGGCTAGGTTTGTTTATCGCCGAAGGAGATGTAAAGCCTTCAGGCTGGCAATATGAAATGAGTGAATGATAGGAGCTCGCTCATAATCAGGCATTCATTACATAGAGACATGGGCAGACATGCCCTCCATCTCCTACGGTGTTTTTCCTGTTTTTGTTTCTTAAATATACTTGAAACCTGAAACCTAAATTATTCCCCTAAATCTGCGTCATCTGCGTGCCAAGAAAGTTATCGTACTCGCTCTGCGAGTCACATATAATTCGCACAAGCCTCACTCTCCTCCGTCAGCTTCCTGCCCGAAGTGCTACACCGCATAGAGCCATCCTCCTGCAGTCGGCAAAAGTGACACCCCACACACTTACGCGAGGCCTTTGGGTCCTCACACGATGGCCCTACATAATATGGATCTTCGTTTATCATACACAGATCTTAATCCCGCACGTTTATCTATAGGCCATGCACATTGATGAACTTCGAAATCATAGGTACAAGTTTGGAATCATAAGGTCCTATACTGACACTATAAGACTCACCCGAATTCAGATCAATATAGAGCAACATTTTCTCCAACCTCATGGACTCGATGTCTGTCCACTTCAGATCCAACATACAGCGCTGGGGATGCACAAACCGCTGCCATTCGGACTGCTTCACAGTTTGGTTACTGGCACCCATAATCAGGAGATGACTTGGTCCCACCACAATCTTATCCTTCAGACCGAGAGACGTGGTATAGCAAACCCAGCACATAGCCAACGACATCGCTATAAGAAACATAGATATCCACCAATCGACATCTGAGAATATCAGAGAGAAAACACATGCAGCCACCACAAAGACAGACAGCAAGACTAACATCACCACTACGAACAATGCCCCCCAAAAAGCCTTGAACGTCACATCTTCACGGGGAGCCTCCATCCTTTGTGCCTTCCTTTTTAACCACCAAGGCATAAACAAGGCTACCACTATTGAAGCTACTATACCACCAATTAAACCACCGATCATACAAAATAATTTAATGTTTACGCCACAAAGGTACGCATAATTCCCATACCCTCCAAATCTTTTTCGATATTTGTGCAAAAAATAACGTTTAGCGCTATACTAATGACTGTTGCCCGATTATCGCCAAATAGTTTATCGATCATTCTTCTGGATTCAAATTCAATCAGTTATTGCGATTTCGCAAATTTCGCAACAATTTCGCAGAGCAACAACACACAACATATAACATACAACCCACAACATATCACCCTCAACGCCAAATCGATTATCGCTTATCGACAAATCGCTTATCGATCATTCTTCAGGTTTCAAATTCAATCAGTTATTACGATTTCGCAAATTTCGCAACAATTTCGCAGAGCAACAACACACACAACATATAACATACAACACACAACATCATTCACCTGTTATCGCCAAATCGCTTATCGCTTATCGCCAAATCGTTTATCGATTATTCTTCAGGATTCAAATTCAGTCAGTTATTACGTTTTCGCAAATTTCGCAAGATTTTCGCAGAGCAACATTCCAACGACATCTTCATCCGCCGGCAACCACTTCACACTATCCAGCTCATCAGGCGCCAGCCAACGGGCATCCTCATGTTCCAACAGTTGAGGCATGTTATCGTTAGGGTTATCGTTATGGTTATCCTTGCTCAAAGTGCATAGAAAGCAATGCATAGTCAAATGGAACTTCGGATAATCATACTCCACCGTGGTGAGCAACTTCCCTACCGAAATCTCCGTAGCCAACTCCTCACGGATCTCACGCACCAGAGCCTCCTCGCACGACTCCCCAGGCTCCATCTTACCACCAGGGAACTCCCACCAATCCTTCCACTCCCCATAACCTCGTTGGGTTGCAAAAATCTTGCCCTCATGCTCGATGATGGCAGCCACTACTTCGATAGACTTCCTTTGTTCAGACATCTCCTAACAGCATCAGAATCGATACATGATCGAAGCATTCACATTGACATTCTTAACGACAACACTAGCATAGCTCTCGCCCTCAACAATCATATCACTATATCCAATACCAGCAGTTCCTCCCATATAGACAGTCTGAGATCTAGCCGACAAAGCTGAAACTAACACTACAAAAAATAAAAGAATCTTTTTCATATATATTATTTTAATTCACAATAAATTTCGCTATTATCGGCGACCATCATCGAAGGTTCCTCGTCTGGCAGTTTATATTTCTTGGCTTGAAGATCTTGCAAAAATATCTTGCTCAAAGTAAATACAAGAGACCGAAGAGTTGCATCCCTCCTATTCGGTTTCAGTTCACATTCCCAAATAGTGATTGAGTGCCATCCCATAGAAGCAAGTTTCTTCTTGACTTCGATGTCACGCTCTTGGTTACGGTTCACCTTGTTGAGCCAGAACTCTGTCCTTGTCTTTGGTATCACAAAGTACTTGCATCCTTCATGCTTGTGCCAGAAACACCCGTTCACAAAGATACAGGTTCGGTACTGACGGAGTACAATGTCCGGCCTACCAGGCAACCGAGGATGGTTCAACCTATACCTGAAACCATGGCTCCACAGATATTTACGCACAATAATCTCCGGCTTCGTGTCTTTGGCACGAATATGGCTCATGCATTTATGCCTCTGTTCCGGCGAAAGTTTATCTGGCATCAATCAAAGCAATAAAAAGTTCAATGCAATTACCGCAAAGGTACGCATAATTCCCATACCCTCCAAATCTTTTTCGATATTTGTGCAAAAAAATTAGGGAATTATTAAGCAAATGGCACCTGTCGTTACAAAAAACACACGACCGTTTTGGTCGTGTGTTTTATATTATTTGTTATTGATTGCCGTGATGTAATCTTCGATAGAATACAAGCACAAGGTCATAAATTGAATTAAGTCGGTTGCGGTCTTCACATTTTCAATGCCATATACACCAGCGGCAAATAGTTTCAATTCTTTTCTATCTCGTACTGTTCCATTAGCGCAGTAGATAGCCTCATAGAACTTCTTTTCCTTCCATTGATAATCAATTTTTATCTTTCGAGGCTTCTTTAGTATTGTTCGGATTGTATTCCAATGCTTCTTTAATCGCATTTGAGATGTCTAACATCAGCATTCGGTAAAGTTTATAGTCCATATTTATTGATTTAAGTAATCAGTCAAAATTAGTTTATAATATTTTTTGATCTTTAAATACTAAACTCATAACGATTTCGTTATTATCATAAAACGATACTGTTATGGGTAAGATTACAAAAATAGAGTTAAGCGAAAGCGAGCGTATCAAGC
>JAZRXX010000006.1:0-21944 GCA_045600485.1 Bacteroidales bacterium | reverse complement strand
ATGCCACGAATTGCAAAAAGAGCATGAAGTCCCTGATGAGACGTGCCTGCATGAATTCTTCCTTGCTATTGGAAATTCTCAATAATGCTGTTTGGAATTGAATCCGATGAAACTTGTTTCATTAGATGCGGTTGCCCTGATGGAACACAAAGATGTCCCGCTGCTGCTCAAGGACGGCATCGTTATAGCCAGACAAATCAAAGTTCGCAATCGTGTCTCTCTCCTCTCTCGTAATATAGATAGGATCTCCATACTCCTCCAGTCCGAAGTCAAATCCATCGAAGGGATCATTAGTAGTCTTCTTGCTGTTCAGAAGCCAATGGAACACGGCAGCGAGGCGTTTCATCAAACCAGAAATATAGTTGTCTCCTCGTGCAGCAATCTTCCGAGGGCGCTTCGCATTACAAGTATAAGGAGCCTCTGCAAACAATCGCTGGAAAAGCTTTGGATTCTTTTTGGCATAATCAGCCTCATTGCGTACAAAGATACGGAATGCTTCAAGATCTTCTGTCGTCAATGAATCGTAGTTAAGGACAAACGATGATGACACCATAACCTGTTGATACAGCTCAAAACGACGAAGCTGACGTGCCAGAGTCTTATAGCACCTGGTTCTGGACTCTGACAATTGTTTACGCTCGCAATATAGTACTAACAACCGATAGAAATCCTGACTTTCGTACACAGGTCGGTCTGGATGCAAAGCTGCATCTACGACTGAGGCAGGAACAGGGATGAGAGGCTGGCGTGACTTTTTCTCTGTAGTAGGAGAAGTGGTCTTCAAAGAAGCCCCATTGATGCCCAAGGTTGCTTCGATGTTCTGCTCGACCGTTGAAGCCATCTGATTAACCAGCCAATCTTTGGTAACGTCAATCTGCAAATCTCTTGCATCCTGTTGGCACAGCGTGTTAAGACGAAGAAGGAAAGACTGAAGCAACCGATCTACCAGCTGGGCTTCGGTTACTAAAGTCTCATTCTTGCGACTTTGTTTAGGAAATGCGATGGAACCAGTATTAGGGTCAAATAACTCTGGGTTTGTAAAAATACCTGTCTTCAAACTTGGACGCACGGTACGGCTTACGTCCACACGAACGAGGATCTGCTTCTTGCCAGCTTCCTCTTTTCTTGATAGTTCTTTCTTTATGTTCATACGCGTTGTTAGTTTTCGTATTCGATTTACAACGCAAAGATACGAACATATCTTGAGATTATTCAGGCGATGTGACACTTTCAATTTTCTGTCACATTTCTGTCACAATCCTGAAATCTGGTGCAATTTCGATGATATTCGCAAATTGCACTTTTAGCAGCAAAATTGCGTAAGGCCATGATAATCAAACCCATTTAAACGCAAAACACTGCAACCGGTTTTAACCGATTGCAGCATTTGTTGCTGTACCAGGATTCGAACCCAGACTGAGAGAACCAGAATCTCGCGTGCTACCTTTACACCATACAGCAGAGATTTATAAAAAAGCAAGCAAGGATAATTTGCTTGCCCTTTGAGCCGCTTTCGAGAGTTGAACTCGAGACCTCATCCTTACCAAGGATGCGCTCTACCACTGAGCTAAAGCGGCAACATTGTATGCAAAACAGAGTGTTGCTTGTGGAGAATATCGGAATCGAACCGATGACCTCTTGCATGCCATGCAAGCGCTCTAGCCAGCTGAGCTAATCCCCCATGGGTTTTGTTTTGCGGGTGCAAAGATAAAAGTATTTTCCCGTAATTCCAAATTATTACATAAAAAACATGCAATCTATAGCACAAAAGGCAGCCAAATGGCCACCTTTTGTAAATTATAGTTATCAAACGCACTCTTCAGATTACTTTTCAAGAGCAGCAATAGCCTCCTTAATGGTTGCAATCTTACTTTCGGCATCAGCCTGCTTCTTGCGCTCGTTGTCAACGACAGCAGCAGGAGCACCAGCTACAAACTTTTCGTTGCTAAGTTTCTTCATAACCGAAGCCAAGAAGCCCTCGTTGTACTTAAGATCAGCCTCCAGCTTCTTCAACTCCTCCTCTACGTCGATTGAGTCGCCCAATGGAATGGCGTACTCTGTAGTACCGACCAGGAACGAAGCACAAATACCACTCTTCTCATTAATTATATTAATAGAGGCTGCATTAGCGAGCTTGGTGATGACAGCATTGAGCGAAGCTACAGGGTTGCCTCCGACACATTGCAGATCGACAGCCACCTTAGGCGACATCTGCTTCTGTGCGCGTACGGTACGGATACCTGCGATCACCTCCTTGACAGCCTCAAAGTCAGCAATCAGCTTCTGTGCCTCTGCAGAGCTTGCCTCATACTTAGGAAGAGTCTCAAACATGATGCTCTCGCCATCCTTGCGCTCGGTGATTGCCTGCCACAATGCCTCGGTGATGAATGGCATGAATGGATGCAGCATCTTGAGAAGGGTGTCAAAGTATGAGATGGTCTTGTCATAGGTGACACGATCGATAGGTTGACCATAAGCAGGCTTAACCAACTCGAGGTACCAAGCCGAGAACTCATCCCAGAAGAGTTTGTAGACAAGCATCAAGGCCTCAGAGAGACGATACTGCTTGAACTGCTCCTGAAGTTCGTATCCGACCTGAGCCAACTTAGCGTCAAACCACTCGCAAGCCTTCTTGGCTGCCTCTGGCTGTTCGATATCTGCAACCGACCAACCCTGAACGAGACGGAACGAGTTCCAGATCTTATTGTTGAAGTTACGACCCTGCTCACAGAGAGAATCATCAAAGAGGATATCGTTGCCTGCAGGAGCAGAAAGCATCATGCCCATACGGACGCCATCAGCACCGAAACGCTGGATAAGATCCAATGGATCTGGAGAGTTACCCAAAGACTTGGACATCTTGCGACCCAACTTATCACGTACGATACCAGTGAAGTAAACGTGCTTGAATGGCATCTCCTTCTGGTACTCATAACCAGCCATGATCATACGGGCAACCCAGAAGAAGATAATATCCGGACCTGTCACAAGATCTGCAGTTGGATAGTAGTAGTTGATCTCCTCATTGCCAGGATTCTCAATACCATCGAACAAAGAGATTGGCCACAACCAGCTTGAGAACCATGTATCGAGAGCGCCCTCGTCCTGAACGAGTGTTTTGCCAGGAGCCTTAGCCTGAGCCTCCTCGAGAGTAGGCGCAACGATGATCTCATCCTCAGGATAAGCCTCGCTGCCCACCTTAGCTAACAGATCTGCGTCGTAGAAGGCTGGAATACGATGACCCCACCAAAGCTGACGAGAGATACACCAATCCTTGATATTCTCGAGCCAATTGCGATAGGTTGACTTATACTTCTGTGGATAGAACTGGATCTCATCGTTCATGACAGGTGGCAAAGCGATGTCAGCGAAGTGCTGCATACGGATAAACCACTGGAGAGAGAGACGTGGCTCGATAGGTACATTGGTACGCTCCGAGTATCCTACCTTGTTGTCATAATCCTCCTCCTTCTCGAGCAATGCCTCGGCAGCAAGGTCAAGGGCAATCTGCTTGCGGCAGTCGAAACGATCCATGCCGATATACATACCAGCTGCCTCCGAGAGGGTTCCATCCGGATTGAAAACATCGATAGCCTCAAGGTTGTACTTTTGACCAAGAGCATAGTCATTGACATCGTGAGCTGGAGTTACCTTCAAACAACCTGTACCGAACTCGATCTCAACATAACGGTCTTCGATGATTGGTACAACACGACCAACCTTAGGCACAATCACCTTCTTGCCCTTGAGCCATGTGTTCTTTGGATCCTTAGGGTTGATGCAGACAGCCACATCGCCCATGATGGTCTCCGGACGGGTTGTAGCAACAACGGCATAACGACGCCCCTGTGGATCGCGATGGATGACCTGACACTTGACCGTAGGATCAAAAGGCTTGTCATTATTGCAGATGACGATTGCATCAGCCTCCTCACCATCGGTGCTGCCTGCTGGTTCATCTACATAATACTTCATATAATAGAGCTTGCTGTGCTCATCGTGGTAGATCACCTCCTCGTCCGAAAGAGCGGTCTGACGCTCTGGATCCCAGTTGACCATACGGAGGCCACGATAGATGAGGCCCTTCTCGTAGAGGTCGCAGAAGACCTTGATGACGGCACGCGAACGAACCTCATCCATAGTGAAAGAGGTACGATCCCAATCACAAGAGCAACCAAGTTTGCGGAGCTGCTTGAGAATGATTCCACCATGTTCATCAGTCCAAGACCAAGCATGCTTGAGGAACTCCTCGCGAGTCAGATCACTCTTGTTGATGCCCTGTTCCTTGAGGCGCTTGATGACCTTGGCTTCGGTTGCAATAGAGGCATGGTCGGTGCCAGGAACCCAGCAGGCATTCTTGCCCTCCATACGGGCACGACGCACCAGAATATCCTGAATAGTCTCGTTCAATACGTGTCCCATGTGGAGCACGCCCGTCACATTCGGTGGTGGAATAACCACAGTGTAGGCCTCACGGCCATCTGGCTTGCTCGAAAATGCCTTATGTTCGGTCCAATACTGATACCACTTATCTTCTACTTCCGATGGATTATATTGAGTTGCTAACTCCATAACTATGTTGTTTTGTTATTTTGTTGTATTGTTATTTTGTTGTTTCCTTTGGTGCGCGCTGCGAGCCAGAGGTTTTGTCATTTGCCTTCCTCTGCAATCTTCTTCTTGAGTTCCTCGATTTCAATCTTGAGGTCATTCATCTTGTTCTGCATCAAGGCAACCATACCGTTACCGCCCTTGCTCTTCGACGAGAGGAATCCGAGATTGTTCTCGTAGGTCTTAAGGTCAGCCTGAAGTCGTTCCAACTTGCGCTGCAGATTATTAGAACCGGATTCTGCCATCTTGCTGACACGTTCACGGATATTCTCTGCACGACGACGCTGGCCCTTCATATCGAGAGTATCGAAGAAATGGTCAACCAGTTCCTTATAGGCATTATACAAACGATCCTTCTCCTTGAATGGCACATGACCAACCTCATTCCATTCAGCCATCAGGTCACGCACCTGTTGTGGCTGAACCTCTTCGGTCGAATCCTTCAGAGCCTTGAGTTTCTCGATCACAGCCTCCTTCTTTTCCATATTGGCCTTCTCTTCTGCCTTCTCGCTACCTACAGCCTTCTCCTTTGCATCGAAGAAGTAGTCACAAGCGGCACGGAAGCGTTCCCAAACAGCAGCACTCTGCTTGTGTGGCACAGGTCCGATAGTCTTCCATTCCTTCTGCATATTAACGAGCAGGTCGGTAGTCTTGCGCCATTCTGTGCTTTCCTTCAGAGCCTCTGCCTTTTCGCACAAAGCAGTCTTCTTGGCAAAATTCTCATTTTGCTCATCGCGAATACTCTTGAAGAAAGCCGTCTTAGCCTTAAAGAACGCATCGCAGCTCATACGGAAACGCTCGAACAATTGTGTATTGACCTTCTTGTTCGCAAAGCCAAGTTTACGCCATTCCTCCTGCACACCGAGCACAGCAGCAGTCTGCTCTTCCCATCCCTTGACGGTCGAGATGGAATCGAGGGCAATTGCCTCGATTTTCTCACAGAGAGCGATTTTGGCCTCTTCGTTGGCAGCCTCCTGAGCCTTGATGGCATCAAAGTGATCCTGATGACGCTTGTTGATTACAGTCGATGCAGCCTTGAAACGAGCCCAAATCTCCTCGCGCACTTCCGGAGCCACAGGACCTAAGCCTTTCCACTCGTCGTGCAATTCCTGCAAGCGACGGAAAGCAGACAGAATATCGCCAGCTTCGCCGAGTTTCTCTGCCTCTTCACACATCTCTGTCTTGCGTTCGAGATTCTTGCGGAAATCATAGTCACGAAGCTCCTTGTTGATCTTGAGGGCATCGTAGAACTGCTCGCACAACATATTGTACTGACTCCAGAGTGGATTAAGTTCCTTTGGATCGACAGTACCCACCTCCTTGAACTGCTTTTGCAATTCGACAAAAGTATTATACTGCTGACCGACACCCTCTGCATCCTGCGCAATTGCAATCATCTGCTGCAGGATTGACTGCTTCTTCTGCAGATTATCAGCCATCTCCTGATTACGGGCTTCAACCATTGCGGCACGAGCCTGTTTCTGGACATTGAGCAACTCCTTGAGCTTAGGCTCGAGTTCATCTGGTTTAGACTCATAGGAAGCGGCATCTCCATCGCCCTCAAGCAATTCCTTGAGTGCGGCATCCACCTCCTGCTGACGAAGTTTATAGTAAACCAACTTCAAATAGTTGATTTCACCCTTAACCTCCTCAGTGGTTTCGTTGACAATCTCAGCCAAACGATCAATGATCTCTTGGCGATTGGCATAAATCTTGCCTTCTGTTTGTTCTGACATATAATGTTGATTAATTTTTATGCGTGAATAGACGCGCAAAATTAGTCAATAATTTGTTACTTTGGAAATTTACGCGCTATTTTCCTGCCGTTTTCAAACTTTACGCGCCCGTACATATATTATTTGCAAACTGCAGATGCAAAAAAGATTTAAAAATTTTGAACGACACCAGTTTCACAACTGACGTCGTTCCTTATTCTTTATAACCCATTGTATATTCTATATATTAGTTCGGTCAAGGCCTCTCAACGAGGATTTCAATTCGACCTGAATCTAAGATATTAATAAATCTAATCTAAAAAATGCCCAATATAGAATAAATGATTTTAAAGTCAGCGCAAATGTACGTATTTTTAAGCAAACCGCCAAATCTTTTCCTTTAAAAATACAAAAAAACGGGCCAAAAGCCCGTTTTATGTATCATATTAACACAGAAAATCAAGACTTATTCTTCGGTCTCCTTGCTGGTCATGTGCTTGTCGTTCAAATCAATTTCAGGCTTTACGCTGAAAGCTGGAGCGGCAGGAGCAGCCTTGACTTTGTCCGAAGGAGGACAAACAGTCTGTACCTCATTATAGAACTTGGTACCCTTGTTCGTATTCTTGACATTGGTAATCTTCACAACCTGACCAGCAGCATCGTACTCACGACTGCCACTGCTCACCTCATACCAAGAAGTAGTACCATTATTCCATTTCTGCTCAAGGTAAGAAGACAACTGACCGGCAGCATTGTACTCATAAGTAGTCTTACGAGAATTGATATCACTACGCTTCTTGTCTGCCTTGTGACGGATAACAAGTGCCTCTACCACCTGTCCAGCAGCATTATACTTGTACTGAGTCTTGCTATCATGCTTCAGACGGCTGGTCTTCAAGTCGTAAGGCAGATAATCCAACTGCTGAACGGTATTGTTGTCGTTGTAGGTCCAACGATACTGGCAGCTATGCTTCTGATCCTTACCACCACCGGTATAATCATCACGAGAGATTACACGGCCCTGTGCATCATAATTGAACTTCCACTCATAGTCAACTGACCAATCCTTAGGAGTCTTCTTCTGCTCAGAAACAAGAACCACATCGCCATTGGTATCGTACGAATAAACATAACGTGACGATGGTGCGATACGCTTCAGACCCTCGCTATAAGACTCAATAACCATCTCGGTCAGATTACCCTGCTCGTTGTATGTATAGACCTCATGACCCTCAACCGAACCGTCAGCCTTCAGGACATTGCTATACGAAGGCTTGCCGTTCTGATAGATGACATGATCTGTCAAAACCATTTGTTTTGATTCCTTATCGACTGAATACTTGTCAACCGAAACAATCTGGCCATTCTGTCCATAGTTAGTTACCTCCTTGCCTGTTGCATCGCCATTGGTATCGAAAGTAAATTCAGAAGACCATGCGGTTGCCTCTTCAGCTGGAGCTGGGTTTTCGACCTTCTCACTGCCGCCACAGCTGCTTGCAGCGACAAGAGTAGCGCACATTGCGCTGAATGCAAATAATTTTTTCATGATTATATTAAATATATTTAGAGATTTCAGCGACAAAGTTAAGTGGTTTTCCGAAACGAAACAAATTTTCGTTCAAAAAACTGCAAAAACAACGTCACTTTGACCTCTGTCGAGCCCTATTTTACTCGAAATATTCGATTTTTACAACAATTTTTCTCACAGTTTCTGCCTTACGAGCAATGCCACAAGCTTCGTGGATGTCGCCCGGGAAGAAGAGATAGAAGGTCTTTGGCTCACTGTCCAACAGAATATACTGCTCGGCTGTTGGTGCCTTTTTGAATTTGAAGTTCTGGACATCCTTCTTTTCGTTGTATTTGTTTCTGGGATCAAGAATAGTCGTATCACGAGTCACAGCCAGACGCTCCGAACCAGTAACGACCCACTGCAAGTCGATAGTGCGACGGTGTTGCTCCCACTGCAAATTTTCGGGCGTACGGAGATCCAGGTCCTGACAATGCGCAGTTGCATGACTCCACTTCATCACATCTTTGGCAGCAGTCATCTTCACCGGATCGATCGAACGCAGCCACTGGAAGATACTATCGTACATGGCTGGATGTTTCTTATACTGGTCATGGAAAGTTGCCACATCCATTTCGGCATAAGGCTTCACCTTCCAGCCCTGGCGCCAAGCACCTTTCTTAAACCACTGTTGCGCATCGGCAGAAGGCTGCTGTTGCGCCATTCCTGTCATTGCAAATGACAACAAAACGAGCAAAAAACAAATCTGTTTCATCTTATTTATGTTAAATGTTTAAAATAATATACCAATTCTTGGACAATCACGAAAAATCAGTTATCTTTGCGCCATATAAAATCAACATTCATAATCTATGTTAATCAAACAGCTCACACTCCATATCCAGGACCGAAGCGGAGCCTCATGGCAGGTCTTCCAAACCTTGGCCGACAAAGGTATCAACATCCTCTCCTACAGTATCAATCACACACCAGAATATGGTGTATTACGACTGATCGTCGATAATGTACTCAAAGCCGAAGAGGCACTCAAAGCCAACGGAATCGACGTAGAACTAACCTCTGTATATTCGCTCAATGTCCCCAACGAACCGGGATCCATGAGCCAGGTTTTGAAGGAACTGACCGACAATCAAATCTCTCTCGACTTCTTGTATGCGTTCCAATACCGAGGTATTTCGCAGGCCATTTTACATTCGGCCGACATGGATCGACTCACGGAGTGCCTGACCCGCTATGAGCAGAAGAAGCTGACGGAGGCTTAAGTCTTATGTTTTAAGTTTTATGTTTTGAGTTTTATGTATTGAGTTTTATGTTTTGGGGGTTGAGTTGATATTTTTTTGTTGACTAAACTCACACCCGCAATAGAGTTGGTTGTAGAAACCATTCTCCTTGAGCAGTTCATTACGACGCTGCTGCAATCCTCCCTTTCGCCAATTTCGTGAATCGAAATGCACTTTCACACCACAATCCGAAGCCTGATTGATCTGCTCTGCCGCCCATTGTCCGGCTGCGTTGATCTGATCGAGACTCTTCCATCGGCTTGAAGCCAAGGTGGTGGTAAAAGTATCTATGCCCAACTCCGATGCCTTTCGTGCAGAACGGAGCAAACGTATCTTGAAGCATTCCAGACAACGTCCGCCTCTTTCGGGTTCCGACTCCAATCCCTTCACACAACCAAGCCAATGTTCGTGATCGTAGTCATCGTCGATGATTTCAACTCCCAATTTGGCGGCATATTGTGTTATCTCGTTCTTGCGAATCCTATACTCCTCTTCCGGATAGATATTCGGGTTGCAATAGAACAGCACCGGCTGGACGTCATTATTCAACATCCACTCCAGAATTGCACTCGAACAGGGGGCGCAACAGCAATGAAGCAAAACTCGCATATTGAGTTAAAAGTGAAAAATTAAAAGTGAAAAACTGAAAGTTAAAGATAAAAATAAATGAGCAATATCAAACGAATCGTGCTGACTGGTGGTCCTTGCGCTGGCAAAACCACTGCTTTGGTCCGTATTAACGAACATTTCTCAGCCTTGGGCTACAAAGTCTTCACCGTTCCCGAAGTACCGACCATGATTACCCAATCTGGTTGGAATTACATGACCGACAACCATGACTTTTATTACGAAGGCGAAAAAGTCATTCTCGAAACCCAGCTGGAACTCGAAGACAAGGTGATGCGCATGGCACAAACCTGCAAGGAACCCTGCGTGATTGTTTGCGATCGTGGAGCAATGGATATTTCTGCCTATATCTCAGCCGAGATGTGGGAAGAACTCACCCAGTCGTGTGGTACATCGACCAACGAACTTCGCAACGGAAACCGTTATGATGCCGTCCTTCATCTGGTCAGTGCTGCCGATGGTGCCGAGCAATTCTACACCACAGCCAACAATGCACAACGCTACGAGAAAGCCGATGAGGCAGGATTACGCATCGCACGCGAACTGGACAAGAAAGTCATACAGGCATGGACGGGTCACCCTCATCTGCGCGTCATCAACAACGGCGAGGACTTTGAACAGAAGATGAACCGTGTGGTTCGCGAGATTGCATCTGTCCTCGAATTGCCACAAGCCATCGAAGAGGAACGCAAATACATTGTCAAGATCACGGGCGAAATGCCGGAGTGCATCGAAAGCGAAATCCGACAGACCTACCTGACCGCTGAACCTGGTTGCGAGGTCCGTCTGCGCCGCCGCACCACCAATGGCAATACGGTCAACATTCACACCACTCGCAAATGCCTCTCTCCGACCGAAGAACTGGTCACAGAGCGTCAAGTCTCGAATGCCCTCTACGAGTCTCTGCTTCAGCAAGCCGATCCCTACCGACGCACCATCCACAAACTACGCCACAGTTTCATCTGGCAAGGACAGTTCTTTGAACTCGATCAGTACCTTGACGAACTCGATGGCGTTGTCATCTTAGAGACCAAAGGCATTGTCTCGCATGCAGATCTCAAACTTCCGCCATTCCTTCAGATTGAGAAGGACATCACAGGCGATGTCTCGTTCTACAATCCGAATCTGGCGCTGAAACACTAATCAGCCATCAACGCTTATTTCGTTTCAACCTCGATATTCTCGGCAATCAGCTTATAGCCTTTGCCATGAATGTTGATGATTTCGATCGAAGGATCGGCCTTCAAATGCTTACGGAGCTTGGTAATGTAAACATCCATCGAACGGGCATTGAAGTAGTTATCATCTACCCAAATGGTCTTGAGTGCAAAGTTTCGCTCCAGAATATCATTGGCATGCGAACAAAGCAAGTTCAGCAGATCACTTTCTTTGGTGGTGAGCTTATTGATCTCACTGCCATTGATGAGCTGCTGTTTCTGCACATCGAACACAAGCGAACCGAGGTGGTAAGCCACGATATCCTTGCCCTTCTTACCTTTCACGCGGCGAAGGATGGCTTCGATACGGAATAGGAGTTCCTCCATCGAGAATGGCTTTGTGATGTAATCATCTCCACCAATCTTGAATCCTTCGAGGATATCCTCCTTCAGACTCTTTGCAGTCAAAAAGATAATCGGGATGTCCTGATTCAATGCACGGATTTCGGAGGCCATCGTAAAACCATCCTTTTTAGGCATCATGACATCAAGAATACAGAAGTCATAACGACCTTTCAAGAAGGCCTTGAAGCCGGCATCGCCGTCACCAAACAGGTCGCAGACGAAACCTTTAGCCTGTACATACTCACGCAGGAGCATACCAAGATTCTCATCATCTTCACACAACAGGATGTGAAGTTTTTCATTAGGAGTTGCAGGAAGTGCCATATTATATCAAAATTAAAAATTAAAATCGAAAAATTAAAAGTTAAAAGTGAACAGAGACAAACTGTTGTCTGTTTTTTCCTCGCAGAGTGTAAAGGAGAGTAAAGAAGAAACTCCTCTTAACTCTGTTTCCTCTGCGAGCCATTCAATAAACCTTCAACTCAATCTTACTCCATCAGCGAAAGAGAAGTGGACAGAGACAAACAGTTGTCTGTTTTTTATCCTCGCAGAGTGTAAAGGAGTGTAAAGAAGAAACTCCTCTTAACTCTGTTTCCTCTGCGAGCCATTCTATAAACCTTCAACTCAATCTTACTCCATCAGCGGGAGAGTGATGATGAAGGTTGTTCCCTGTCCGAAGACCGATTCTGCCTTGATATGCCCACCATGATCTGTTACAATTTTCCAGACGTAAGCCAAGCCCAGGCCGAAGCCCTTCACGTTGTGCAGATTGCCCGTAGGCACACGATAGAACTTCTCGAAAATACGTTTCAGATTCTCCTTCTGAATACCAATACCATTGTCTGAAACACGAATTTCCAGATGTTTCTCGTCCGGATTGCCCGTAGTTACCTTCAACTGCAAAGGCACCTCTTCACGTGCATACTTGTAAGCATTGTCCAAAAGATTGAACACGACATTGGTAAAGTGCATTTCGTCCAACAGACAGATATCATCCTCGGCGTCCAATTGCGCCTCGATTGTTCCTCCAGCCTTCTCTACTTTAATCGTAAAGGTATTGACCACGCTATCCACAAGGGCATTCACGCTCAAATCCTTTTGCTTCAGGTTCGTACGCTGACGGTCGAACATCGACATCTGCAGAACCTTCTCAACCTGAAAACGCAGACGCTTCGTTTCGTCGTCGATCACACCTGTCAGTCGCTTTACCATATCTTGAGATTTATTGACTGCAGGATCATTCAACATCTGTGCCGCCAACGAGATACTGGAGATAGGCGTTTTGAACTCATGTGTCATGTTATTGACAAAATCGTTCTTCATTTCGCTCAATTTCTTGCTACGGAACACAGCCACAATCACAAAGATGAAGAGAAACAGTACCAGACCAGTAAAGAAGAACGAAGGCAACATGAAGTGCACACTCGAACTCAACAGGAAGGATTGCGAACTCGGGAAATATACCTCCATATAGTGATACCGGCTCTGCTGACCTGGAGTTCTTGAGGCTTCGCTGTCAAAGAGAATCTGCATGAAACAGCCAGCGCGTTCAGCTTCTGTCTGCTTGAATCCGGGAGACTGATAGGCATTATGACCATCCTTATCGACCACACAGAATTCAAACGGCAAATCATATCCATTCAGCAGAAGCGTATTCGAGATCTTCTTTTTCAGATCTTCAATATCCAAGCGTTCCAGAATCGGACGTTCCGTATTCTTGACCATGATGCGGAAGATCACGTCATCAAGTATATCCTTTTGGTGCAGATACTGACGTAGCATCATCTCCTGGCGGGTCTTCTGGCGGCTCTGGATATTATTTCCACTACGAGGACCTACAGTATAATGTATGGTAGTGGTGTCGATACCATTGAACTCAAAGCTCTGAACACTGCCATCGGGATTTGTATAGGTTATCTTGCTTCGGGCGATGGTGTGCGTGGTTGTATGTCCTCGGGATTGCAGTTCATCGTCATCATGAAACATATTCTCCAAGACTGCACGCTGCTCGTCGTCGAAGTTCTCGTCCAGAAAGGTTCTTGTTTCCTGTCGTTCCAGTTGTCGGCTGACCATAAACAACGTACGGTTGACGGCCTGATTGAACTGATCCTTGCGACTCGAGAGTATTTCATCCAGATAACTGATCTGAATCACAATCAATCCCACCAACGCAATGAACAGGGCAACAGAAATATACCAAATGGTCGATTTACGCATGTTTTTTGTTCGTTAATGAATACTTGTCAAATGGAAAATTTAACTTTCGGGTGCAAATTTAACTTAAATAATTAACATTTGAAAGAAAATCTTCGAAAAAATACATTCCATTAATGTTAATTAACAGCAACCCCCTAGTTTTACTATAAAAAGTAAAGATTTTTTTGAATTTGCTCATTTTTCTTGCATAATTCGCGAAAGGTTTGTATCTTTGCACCCATGAAATTGAAGATTTGGGTACTTACGTGCCTATTTATTTATATGTACGCGTGCGTAAATACAGCACATGCGCAAGCCCCAAGGGCAACAAAGAACCTGGATGGCAAGGGGACATTGACGAGCAAAACCAAAGGCAACAGCTCGCCAAGCAACACGACGTCGGCCAACAACCAATCTGGCCAGAATACCCAATCCAACGACACCATCAAGGAGGATCCATGTATTCCGCTCAATGATGCCCGCCGTTGCTTCCGACTCGATCCCATGACAGGTCTGGTCTTTGAGTCCGTTCCAGACACCACTTTCCTCAATCTGGGCAATCGACAAAGCATGGAGAGCAAGGCCCTCGCCCTGATCCACACCGGCAACCTTTACAGCCCTCATCAGGTCGAAGCATATTTCGATCGTCGTACTTCGCACGACGTCATGTTCCTCAATGCATACAACCTGTTCCGCTTCGATCCGTCGCAGCAGTTATACTACAACAGCAAACTGCCTTGCACGATCCTGAGCTATTCAAAAGAGGGTGGAGGACTTCAGACCAACGACCATCTCAAGATCAATTTCTTCGGCAATTTCAACAAGCAGTTTGGTATTGGCACCAATTTGGACTATGTCTATGCCCGAGGCGAATACCCGGAATCGTCGGCCAAACCACTCAAGTGGAACAGCTATACCTACTACGAAAACGATCAGTACAAGGCTTATGCCTCGTTTACGTTAAGCAAACTGGCCAATCAGGAGAATGGTGGCATTACCGATCGTGAATTGGTACTTCATCCAGACAACTTCAAGGAGAACTTCACCGATCCCAAAAACCTCGCCACCAATCTGGTCAGCACCTGGAACGATACAGACCAACGCCAGATTCATTTCCAACATAGTTATGACCTCGGCAAATGGGAAGAGAGATTCGATCCGGCCGACTCCTCCTATTGGGACGAATTTATCCCAGTAGCATCCATCTTTCATAGCATCGACTTCGAATATCTGCATCACGTCTTTCGCATGGACGATGGTGCCGATGCGTCGGAATATGGTTACTTCAAGAACCATTACTACAACAAATCGAACACACTCGACTCGACCTCCTATCGCGATTTTACCACCTATGCAGGAATCCGACTGAACGAGGGTTTCAACAAATTCTCGCAATTTTCATTGAGCGCATTCCTCGGGTTCGAACATCAACGATACACGATGTTGGCCGACACTCTCCATCTGGACTTTATTGATCGAAGCCACAGCTCCAACACTCTTTGGGCAGGAGGTCAACTAAGCCGTCACTTGACACCACTCCTCAACTTCGATGCCACAGCCAGAATTGCAGTCAACGATGGAGACAAACGAGGCAATGTTGACGTGAACGGCAATCTGCGCATGGTCATCCCTTTGGGTTCAACCAGCGATGGAACAGCAGGCGACAGCGCCATCTTCGAAGCCAAAGGAAGTTTCCAGAACACAAGAATGCCATACATGATGCTGCACTATTTCAGTAATCATTTCAAGTGGGACAACGAGAAAGCCTTCAAATCAGAACAGCGCAATCGTGTCGAGGGCAAGCTCTCTTATCCACGTTCGCTTTCGAGTGTCCGTTTCTGCTTCGAGCACATCAACAACTACCACTATTTTGACTCGACATTCATGCCCAAAGAATACAACAAGCAGATGGACGTCTTTGGTCTTGAACTCCGTCAGGGTGTCCGTGCCGGCAAGTGGCTCCAATGGGACAATGCCGTCCTTGTGCAATACACGACTCACAAAGAGATCCTTCCGTTGCCCCAGGTCAGCATCGAATCCGATCTCTCACTTCATTTCAGGATTGCCAAGACGCTCTCTGTCCAAGCCGGAGTGGCAGCCTATTATCACACCCGATATTATACGCCAACCTATCAGCCAGCCACACAGCAATTCGCATTGCAGGAGCGATACAAGTGTGGCAATTATCCGCTGCTCAATGGTTACGTCAACTGCAACCTGAAGCGCATCAAGTTCTTCTTGACGGCGCACAACATGCTCGAGAACTTCATCAACAACGATATGTTCCTCATGCCGTTCTATCCCGTCCAAACGAGACGCATAGAGTATGGATTAATTTTGGACCTACAAAATTAATCCAAAGCGAACAGGCTAATCAATAGATTAGACGCTTCGCGAACTTTAGCAGAGGTTTGGAGATGTGCTCCAATAAAAGAATATTTTATTCTGGATTTGCAGAATTAATCCAAAGACCCTCTAAATCCCCCTGCTTAGGGGGACTTTTACTACACCGAAACAAGCAACATGACAATTCCACAATACCTTGCAGAACAGGAGCGATTGCTCCACATGGAATACGAATCTGAAAAACGCGAATTCGAAGAGATTTCGCGACATATCGGTGTGCTGCGTCGCATCCGACAAGGCAAATGCTGGTTTCCAATCAACGGAGGTCGCACCTTCTACAACGCACTCAACCAGCTTTGTATTGAAATACATAACGATAACCCCGAAGGGGACGCGAAACGAAGCTTGAGCAACGCTAACCCTAACGATAACGATAACCCGTCAGAGTTTGAACCGGGTCGCCCTGTAGCCTTTTTCCGTACCGAAACGGCCGATGGCGCACCCATCTTCTTCAGTTGGTCTTGCCAGGTCTCGCGCATCGATGGACAACGCATGCTTGTTACCATCCCAAGCACACAATGTGCCGAGACGTTGCGCGAATACATGCGCCTCGGACAGTTAGGTGTTCAGCTCTCGTTCGATGCCACCAGCCATCGTGTCATGCGCGAAGCAATCATCAACCTCAAGAATACCTCCAATGCGAAGCTGCAACATCTTCGCAACATTCTGATTGGCGACGAGCAGCCTTCGTTCCGTTCCGAAATGCCACTCCCCTTCCCGTGGCTTAACCCATCGCAGCAAAAGGCTGTTATGAAAGTCCTTTGTGCTCGCGAAGTGGCCATCGTGCATGGGCCTCCGGGTACTGGCAAGACAACCACACTCGTCGAAGCCATTGGTGAAACCCTCCGACGCGAAACTCAGGTACTGGTCTGTGCACAAAGCAATGCCGCGGTTGATTGGATTGCCGAACAGTTGCTGGCTCGGGGCATCTCTGTGCTTCGCGTGGGCAATCCCATGCGAGTGAGCGACAATCTGCTCGATGCTACCTACGAACGTCGTTACGAGTCGCACCCCGACTACACCGAACTGTGGGCGATTCGCAAGGCCGAACGTGAAGCATTGGCCAAACTTTCGTCCAAACACAGTTCTGCCACCGAACGCCGTTCAGCACAGAACAATCTCAACAAACTGCGCGGACGACGCACAGAACTGGAGATACGCATCAACGACGACCTGTTTGCACAGAGTCGCGTCATCGCCTGTACGCTGATTGGTACTGCCTCGCGTGTTCTGGAACGCAAACATTTCTCTACGCTCTTTATCGACGAAGCGGCACAAGCCTTCGAAGCTGCCTGTTGGGCAGCCATCCAAAAGGCAGATCGTGTCATCCTTGCTGGCGATCATTGCCAGCTCCCTCCTACCATCAAGTGCATCGATGCCGAACGTCAAGGCCTCGGCAAGACGCTCATGGAGAAGGTTGCTGTCGCCAAACCCAATTGCGTTGAGTTACTCACCACCCAATACCGAATGCACGAGGACATCATGCGCTTTTCGTCTGACTGGTTCTACGACGGAAGACTTCAGGCAGCTCCCGAAATTGCACATCGGGCAGTCCTTGAACTCGATTCTCCACTGGTATGGATCGACACCTCGGAACTTGGCTTCGAGGAACAGCTCAATCCTCTCAGTCAAAGCCGTCTCAACACAAGCGAGGGCCTGCTTCTGGTCAAGACTTTGCGTGACTACATCCGTCAGCTTGGCATGCAACGCATGATCAACGACCGCGTTGACTTTGGTATTATCTCTCCTTACAAGAGCCAGGTACAACTGCTTCGCAAGCTGATCCGACAATCAAACTACCTCAAACCTATCCTCAGCCAGATTTCGGTCAATACGGTCGATGGCTTCCAGGGACAGGAACGTGACGTAATTCTGATTTCGATGGTCCGTGGCAACGACGATGGTCGCATCGGCTTCCTCAACGACCTCCGCCGCATGAATGTTGCCATCACCCGTGCCCGTATGAAACTCATCGTCTTGGGCGACACCTCTACCCTCGCCCATCATCCATTCTACCATCGCCTCATCGATCATATCGCCGAGCATGGCACCATGGTTGTTGTACCTAAGGAATCGGACTCCTCACTATCGTAAAACTCGAAAACTAAGCATTGGAAACCTACTTCACCTATAGTGAAACTCGAAAACTAAGCGTTGGAAACCTACTTCTCCTTAGTAAAACTCGAAAACTAAGCATTGGAAACCTACTTCACCTTAGTAAAACTCGAAAACTAAGCATTGGAAACCTACTTCTCCTTAGTAAAACTCGAAAACTAAGCGTTGGAAACCTACTTCTCCTTAGTAAAACTCGAAAACTAAGCGTTGGAAGCCTACTCCACCTATAGTGAAAGCCAAAAACAAAGCTTTGGACTAGGAAAAACACACAAAAACAAAGAAATCTGTATTTATTTTATCGAACGCTAAATGAACGAAAATAACAAAATCTGATTTTTATTTGGAGTAATCTTCTGCCATTTTTGCTATTTTTTATATTTTACCACAGAAACGGTAACAGAAATAAAACGGAAATCCCAGAAATCAGTATGAAAAGGCTTTTATCATCTCATGATCTAAAATATCAGTTCAACCACGGAAACTACGAAAAGAACGGAATTCGAACTATTCGAACACTCGGGATAATACTAAAAAAGGGTGAAGACAGAAAGCAAAGCAGCGGAACAGAAAGAACAAGAAAACAAAGAAATCTGTATTTATTATTACTGTCCGGTAAAAGTTTTAATGTGGCTGGAAGCCACTACTGAGCGTAGCGATATTAACCGGGCACATACTCAGAGCGTAGCGAGGAGGATGTGCTCGGATAGTAAGATAAACCACAGATAACTGCCTAGAGGGCAGTACCTTATTAGAGGCAAGGTAGTGCCCTCCAGGCACATTACATTGTGGCAGCTCTATACCGAGGGCGCTGCCCCCGGTTAATAAACACTCGCTTCGCTCGCTGTATTGGCCTCCAGCCAAATTTGGGCTTATCGCATGTATAACTCATATTATCTGTCTGTTATGCATGTTTACCGGACAACAATAGTATTTATTATACCGAACGCTAAATGAACGAAAATAACAAATTTCGAGGGGCTATTATAGAGAAATTACTTCCTTGTCATCATTGCATTCAACTACGTATCCTGTTTTATCAAAGAAATAGTCGGCCTCATATATTGCTTCTCCCGAATCTAACACAACGTCATAAGCAAAACTATGATAATTATAGTGCAGAATAGAATTCGAATCAATACAAGTTTCTCCAGAAAATCCACTTCCCATAGGGCTATATGAAAATTCATATACTTTCACAATAGATTTGAGCAGATTGCCGTCAAACGATAATAGAAAAGCTTTATCATCTACAATGTTCGATGAAGTAACATATAGTACCTTAATGGCATATCCTTCAATATTTTCACTAATATTGATTCTTCCTAAAAAATAAAATTCGGCTTCGTTTACTAAATCATACAATATCTCTTCTTTGGATTGTCTTTGATCCAAACTCGACCATCTATTGATAATATCAAATTGTATGAGTATATCCACTGCTTTTTTTGATAATTTAGGTTTGTTCTCGATAGAATAGAAGTTTGGATTGCTTATAGATGGCAATTTTTTCTTCTTTATGCTAGAATATAAATAATCATAGAGTGAAACAGATAAAGAATCGTTTATTGTTACATTATAAAATGACAAAACTGATTTATCCCTAATTGTATGTTTCTTCTTGCTATTACATTGACATGACATTAAAGCAAAAAACGCGATAAATAAAAAAAAAATAACTTTTCTCATTCTTACTTCTGGTTGAGTCTCTTTATCCATAATAGAAGAGATGTGATTAGATATTAATATGGTATTCCAAACTTCTTGCAATAGTCCTCAATTTCTTGGTCGCTGTTAAAGACTTTATCGCAATTCTTTTCAAGAGCGTCCAATGACACCTTGAGATATGTTGGAGTAGCATTTAGGACTTTCATAATATCAGAAATGATACTCTTAAAATCTGGGTTGATGAAACAGAGCTTATCGATAGTGTCATAGTCTAACTGCATCTCTTTTGCATAGCAAAGAACATCCATTCCTTTGGCTTGCATCTGGATTACGCCAATGCCAAAGGTCGCATTGAGGCGATTGATTTCTTCGCGGAGATCTTCTGCAATATCGAAAGCCACAAGATAGCCGTAATTCGCCCAGCTTGAGTTACTTAAAGCTTGGAAATAGTATTGTTTTAGCTCACCGTCACAGGATATGCTACGTTTCATTTCGTAGCTATAGATACTGAATGATTTTTGAGGATCAACAACCTTTTGTAACTGCTTGACGGAATCTTCTTTGAAGTCTTCGAATTCAACACCAACAATATCAGGGTGTACCCACTTTTGGTTTGGATCTTTCGACGAAGATTTTTCGTGATAGATGGTCTTTGCTAAAATATCTTGATTTCTCAATATGTTGCAAAAGAGGGGGTGGAGATCTCTTTCCAAATAGTGAGGGATAGAAGTCTTGACAATTGTAGATGGAGTTTTGCTAAATATAGGAGCACCGGAAATTAATGCTTCTATTTCACTTGCAAACTTGTCTGCACGACAGCAAGTACCAATAGCGCCAATACAATGTTGTAGATCTTCGCTCATAGATTTCTTGTCAATGCGCTTATTGAGCCAATCAACCTTTCTTTGATGTTGAAGATTAGCACTAGGCACATAATAATAATCACTAATAATAGTGCCAACCATATAGTGTCCAGTACCGTCAGGAGACAAGACAATATCTCCAATCTTTAGTCCTTTGCAGACCGTGTACAAATATCCACAAGCAAGACCTGCAGCAATCTTTGTCTTGTCTGGTCTATTGATCAGATATTTCGGTACAAATTCTTTATTAAAGTCTTTCCAATGTTCAGGAAGATGGCCTGTTAAGTCTTCATTGATGTCCATATCTGCGCCTATGAAACCACCTTCAAAGCACTCGTCGGAAAAGCAAGCTGACCTTCCTGGCATTATTCTGTTGTATTGTTTCATGATTGACTAATGTTTATTTTTCATGCGCAAATATAAAGAGATTTTAAGCAAACACAAAGAAAACAATCAAAAAATAAGCAAAAAACGAATTAAAATTTGGACTTTTAAAACAAATGGGGTAACTTCGGCGCGTAATTTATAACATGAAAAAGTAAATCTTATATTTGGCTAAGAAAACGACATCAAAACCTGAAGTGGAGAAATCAATAGCCAGAAGAATGTCGATGAGGCGATATCATGGAGAATGCAAAGCAACCAAATTTGCCTCAAATCATCGAAAAGAACAGAAATCGAACTATTCGAACACTCGGGATAATACTAAAAAAGGGCGAAGATTTTCAGATGTTGACATTCGGATATTGTTCTCGATTTTTTGCTTCTGGAGACTTATCAAGCAATATTCTTTAAAAAAGCATTTGCTGAAATGTTTATTTCTCAATAATACTTATTTCAGCTGAAAACATATTAAAGAATGCACAAAATAAGATAAAACTGATTGTATTTTGAAGAAAAATCGTATCTTTGCGCCTAATTATAAATGGGCGCTTCCATCTTCGCACCTCAGCAATTGAAGCATGTAAAAATGAGCAAATTCAGATACCCAATCGATACAGACCAGTTCCAAAATATAAGGGAACAAGGTATGATATACGTTGACAAGACAGACATGATGTATGACCTTGCCGACAAATACACGTATGTCTTTCTGGCTCGTCCACGTCGATTTGGCAAATCTCTGCTTTGCAATACCTTTAAGGCCTATTTCAAAGGGGAGAAGGAACTGTTTGAGGGGTTAAAGGTAATGGAGCTGGAAAAGCAGTGGAAGAAGTTCCCTGTGTTCCATTTTATCCTGAGTGGTTTGAAGAACTGTACCATTGAAGAAGCTAAGGGAAAATTGGAAGCCTTCATCGGTGACTATGAAACAGTGTATGGCAGAAATGAGGCAGACAAAACACCTGGAGCGAGGTTTCGTCGTTTGATACATCGTGCAT
>JAZRXX010000005.1:0-15803 GCA_045600485.1 Bacteroidales bacterium | reverse complement strand
AGCTGGATTTGCCATGCCTTCCGACAAGTTGGAAATTTGATTTTTATTGATTTCCATTCATGGAGTAAAAAAGATGGGGCTTGTTTTGCAAAATAGAAAATAATCGCATGGAGAACGACTTGTTTTCTATAACTTTTCAAGCAATACAACTTTCCCCGGACAGCAATAATATGGAACTGTTTGTTGAAATGTGGTATGAGAATAAGGGACGTATGTCTGGAAGTCGAGATTGTCTTTTCGGTTGTCTGAAAAATGATTGCTCGAACAAATAATCGTTCAATTTGTGTTCTAAAATGAATGTTTATCTACTTAAAATAAAGAAAAAAGAACTTTTTCTGACGTTTTTTTTGTGAATGAGTGAAAAAAATGATTATCTTTGCGCCCAATGTGAAAATAGTAAAAACCACTATGGAAAAAATTAAATTGTTGGGCAAGATATACAAGACATTTATTCTTCTGCTCTCTGCTTGTTCGTTGGCCGGCTGTGTCAACGAAGTGGATGAAGCGAACAAGAATCTGAGCCTGGACGGTCGTGTGCCGATTAGCCTCTCTCCCTATGCCAAGGGAACCACACGAGGCGAAACCAATACTTCCGAAATCACAGATATGAGTAACGGCTTCGTCGTTGTTGTCATAACCGAAAAGGAGGGCGTGCCTGATACCATAGTCAATAATGTTCCAGTGCTTTACAATGGTGAGACCAAGTCTTTTGAGTTTTGGGGGGGTGAGACCTATTTTTGGCCAGAAGATGAAATGCAGCCGGTCTATATCTATGCTTATGGTACCCAGAGCCATCGGGATGAAGAGTCTGGTGTAGAACATCAGTATCCAGCCCTTATCAACGAATGGAATCCGGACTGGATCGCAGATTATGAGCTCCCTGAAGATTTGCTGCAGAACCATCTGTTTGGTGTCTTTTTGAAAGAATTTAGCCATGATATGGTCTATTTCGCCGATACTGTTACTCGTAAGGAAAATGGCAATACCATCAACATGGCCTTCAGGCATGCCACATCCAAACTCAATTTCCAGTTTAAGGGAGATGATCTTGCCTACCAATATGTGATTACAAATTTAACGGTTCATAGTTATTATGATGGCCTTTTTGACCTGATGGCGCAGGCTCCGCGTCCGAATTTCTATTTGGGACTTCAACCTAACGAAATTCTTGTGGAGAAAGATACGATCAATATGGGACAGAAGGATTTTAAGCCGTTTTATACAGGTGCTGATAATCCGACCTATGCTATTGTTTTCCCAGATAAGGCCAAACTTGAAATTGCGTATAAAGTAATTCGAGAGGGAGAGGTTGTTAACCAACTCTCCGGAACGGTCGATTTGAAAGTTCGACAGGGAAATTCCTATACCTGCAATATCACTCTTTCTTCTGTTTCCAGCGAAATCGGTGTAAATGTTCAGGAGGTGGATGATTGGACTGAAGTCGATGGAGAGTTGACACCTTATATGCATTAAATGCAAAAAAAACTTCCTGATATGAGGATTCAAAATAATCATATTTGAAGAATATAAAAACAAAAAACTGTTAAATGAAATACTTGCGATATATAGCTCTATTGGGCATCATTCTGTCACTTAGTGGCTGCTCGTCGGAGTCGGAGGAATCTCTAACTCCTCTTTCGCCAGAATCAGAATCCGAAACTCTTCTTCCTGTCGGTGTCGAGGCGTCGTCCGTTGACTTTGTTACTCGTGCTGACGACAGCGAGTCGATGATAATGCTTAAAGAAGCGGGTTTTATCGTGTGGGGATACTCAGCTCATGTGGATGGCTCTGACGAAATGACACCTTTCTTTACGGACAATTGTATTTTCAATCTTGACGAGGAGAAATGGCAGTTTGAAGAGACGCACAAGTGGCCTGATAAAACTTCAAAGTTTGATTTCTTCGCACTTTCGCCAGGCTTTTATATACAGGATGAAGAAGATTATAGTGACAAGTTTGTCTATGAAGGTGGCTCGCTCCTTGTCCATTGCAGTGAGTATAACTTTGATAATAACGCATCTCATGACCTGATGTTGGCAACTTCGATGGGCGTCGATGCTACAACCAACGCGGGAAATGTCTCTTTCTCTTTCAAGCACATTTTGACAAAAGTTACGCTGATGGTGGCCTTTAATGATGAGTTGGATGGTAGCTTCTTGCATTATTGCGCGCAGATGATATTGACCGGAAAGCCATGTACAACATACAATGTGACTTCTGGTCAATGGCTTGAAGAGGCAGGAGAAGAGATGCCGCTCTATTACATTGGAGATCTAGAAGGAGATTTGTCCCCTACGCCCGCCGGCAGTGAGTGGGTGTACGGTGCGGCTGGCTCAGGTTTTGTGCTTCCTGAAAAATATCTGGTTGAAATAACGTTCTTCGGATATGACCAGGACGCACAAACGGAATGTGGCAGTGGAACCTTTGAACTCGATCTTTCTGCCAAGGCTGGTTACCATGTTATAGTGATGTTAACTACAACATTAACAGGTGACGGAAGTCCAAATTTGAAATTGGTAACTACCGACGAATATATCACTGCTATTGATTAATCATTACTTGTTGACCACGAATAGTTCGAATCTCTCGAATTTAGTTCTCTATATCCTCCATTGCTATTCGTTCAATTCGTTGGATTCGTGTTCGATAATTAATTTTGATGAAAATGAAAAGAAAGATATTTTTAGTGTCATTCCTGATGTTGTGTTGTGCTGCTGGCATGGCGCAAGAATTTAAGTATGAACTGATAGATAGTGAATCTGTGAAGGTGACGGGTTATGACGGTGAACTCCCGTCGGAGACTACAATTCCAGAAGTCTGGGAGGATGATGGAAATACTTTTACGGTGACCTCTATTGGTGATTCAGCATTTGCAAACTGCAGTACTATCGTTAAACTCAATTTGCCCTCTACACTCACCTCAATCGGACAACGAGCTTTTGAAAAGTGTGCTTATCTGAATCAGGTAGAACTCCCTGCGTCGTTAGTATCTCTTCCAAACAATCCGTTCCGTTTTTGCCCGCGATTGAATTCTGTAACAATCGATCCGAACAACACAGCTTTCAAGGTCATAGACGATGTGGTCTATAATGCCGATGTAACCAAATTGTTGTTGTATCCTGGAGGAAAAGGCGAGTCGACGTTTGTTGTTCCAGATGGTGTGATTACCATTGGCTCGTATGCCTTTGCGGGAAATGCAAACTTTTATGATCTTACATTCCCGAATAGCACGGAAACTCTTCAGCAGGCAGCACTCCTTGGGTGTACTCATTTGCAGCACGTCCACTTTGGTGCTGGTATTAAGCATATTCTAGCACCGCAGTTCATAAAGGAATGGGGGGGTGAGCCTTATGGAATCACGACTGTTGACTTTGCCAACACAGAGACGGGTCCTTATATCAAGGAAGTGTTTAACCTGGAGACGATGCCAGACCTGTCAATCTATATCCCATTGGGAAGACGCGACTTGTATAAGACGTCGGAGGTGGAGATTTCGAGCACGACTGGCCCAGAGCCAACCGGCTGGGCCGATATTATTGGTGATGTTATCGAGCAAGGTTATGCGGATTATGATGAAAATACTTTGCCTTTGTTCTATCGCTCCATCAAGGGAAAAGAGAACAAAGTGGCCGTTTCGCAGAATAGCTCTATGAACATCCGCTACAAGGGCGATGTGACTGTTCCGGAATCCATCACTGCCAATGGTGTCAGCTATTCGGTCGACCAGATTGGCGAGTATGCTTTTTATGACAGCGAGGAGCTGAGTGCCGTAATTTTGCCAGCTACTATCCAATTGATTGGATCGAATGCTTTCAGCTCTACCCCGAGCCTGTTTTATGTTTCTGTTGATGAGAACAGCGAGTATTTCGTTGTCGAGGAGGGTGTACTTTATGATTATGCGAAAGAAGAACTGATCGTTTTGCCTGCGGCTTATCCTGCTATCAGTTTGACGACTCCAGAGTCGGTGATGACGATTTCATCTGGTGCTATTATGCATTCGACGACGCTGACCTATTTTTCGTCGAACGCAAAATATGTATGTGCGGATAATTTCTATGAATGCCCGGCGCTCAAGGAAATTTATTTGACTAATCCCAATCTTGAACGGTTTGACGGCCGGCGTACGGGTTGCCCCTATGCCCTCTACTTCCTTGAAACCTTGACTCCGCCTGTGATGGGCACAGGTGACTACTTCTATTTTTGTTACCTGATTGTGGATCCATCGGCCGTTGATGCTTATAAGAATGCAGAGGATGGAAACTGGGGTACCTTTGATGCTATCTTGAGCAAGTCGGGAGCAACTTCGTTCAACGATAATGAATTCGGAGGTCGTACGGAGGCGGCGTATGTGGAATCATTGTCGGTGACACTGAACCTCACGCCGGGTGTGTATCGTAGCTCATATCTGCCTTTTGCTATTCCTATGGAAAAACTGTATGAATTGGGTATTGAGGCCTTTTATTATGATGAAGATTATGAACATCGGTATATGGGTATGAAGGACGGTGCGATTGTGGTCCAGTTCAAACGAGTCCTAACGGACTTTACACCGGTGGAGACGCCTATGATTCTGAGGTTAAAAGAAGGAAAAACGCTTGAAAGTTTTGAACTCGAAAATGTCTTGATTGTTGATGACAATATCACATCTGGCTCATTGGCAGAAAGTTATAATTACGAAGCTGGGGTCTATTCTGCTTTTTACCCAACGGTGACCCTTGAAGATTCGCCTACGGCTTCCGACATGAGTAGTCGCAATGCCTATTCTTTGGGTGGCGGTGTGTTGGGCAGAGTGAGTAATTCGGGTGCTTCGATTCCTCCATACCGTTGGTACTTTGTGCCGGATGTATATTACGCTCCTACAAGCTCCAGCCCTCTCCGCGTCAGTATTTCTGGCCTTGGTGAGGATTCCGAAACTGTGCTTGAATCTATTAATGAATCAGCAGAGCCGAATATTCCAATTTATAACCTCTCTGGTCAGCGTGTTGTGGCTCCATCGCAGCCAGGGTTGTATGTTCAAGGCGGAGCCATTAAATTTGTGAAACAATAACTGTTAGTAAATACTCAATAATCAATTTACTCAATAATCAATTTTAATTTCAATGAATGCATATGTATTTCCGGGACAAGGTTCCCAGTTTGTAGGCATGGGCAAGGAGTTGTACGACAGCAACGCCCAGGCAAAAGAGTTGTTCGAGAAGGCTAACGAGATTCTCGGTTTTCGCATCACCGATTTGATGTTCGAAGGCACCCCTGAGGATCTTGTACAAACCAAGGTGACACAGCCAGCCGTATTCCTTTGCTCTGTCATTCCAGCCATTGTAGCCAACATTCAGCCAGACATGGTAGCTGGCCACTCCCTCGGTGAGTTTTCAGCTCTCGTATTGAGCGGAGCTCTTTCGTTCGAGGATGGCTTGAAGCTTGTCAGCAAGCGTGCTTTGGCCATGCAGAAGGCTTGCGATGCCAACCCGGGCACCATGGCAGCAGTTCTGCAGCGCAATATCGTAGTGACCGATGAGCAGATGGAGGAGGTTTGCGCCTCTGTTGCTGGCAAGGTTGTTCCTGCCAATTTCAACTGCCCTGGTCAGGTAATCATTTCGGGCGAGGTTGCTGCAGTCGAGGCTGCTGGAGCTAAGTTCACCGAGCTGGGCGTTAAGCGCGTTGCTCCTCTTAAGGTTGGTGGTGCTTTCCACTCTCCACTCATGGAGCCAGCACGTGCAGAGCTTGCAGAGGCTATCGAGGCTACTACATTCTCTGCTCCACGTTGTCCAATCTACCAGAATGTCGATGCTCAGGCTCACACCGATGCAGCCGAGATCAAGGCTAACCTGGTGGCTCAGCTTACTTCTCCAGTTCGTTGGACGAAGTCTGTTCAGAACATGATTGCTGCCGGTGCAACCACCTTCACAGAGTGTGGTCCTGGTACCGTACTCCAGGGTCTTGTATCTAAGATCTCTGCCGACGTTACCGTTGCTGCTTTGGCATAAATCCAATTCCGGAGGAACTGGGGCGATGTGTCGATAATCGATGAACGATAATCGATAATCGATAATCGATGAACGATAACCGATGAACGATGAACGATAATCGATAACCGATGAACGATAACCGATATACGATAACCGATAATCGATGAATCGCAAATCGTCAATCGTCAATCGCTAAATCGTTAATCGCTAAATCGCCAAATCGTCAATCGCCAAATCGTCAATCGCCAAATCGCCACAGTTCCCTCCATATATTTCAATACTACTATCCTTATTTTGGGTTATAATTATTGGAAAAAACATACCGGAGTTTCACTACTTCCGTAAGCTAAACGAAACTTGTTTACTAATAATACTAATTCAACCTTCGCAAGTTTTTAACTTGCTCACGTTGAGGGTATAAGGTAAAGGGTAAAGGTTTTCAGGAATCGTATGATATCAGAAGCCAGTATTCCAACCTGTTGTGACTGTCTTTACCTTTTAGCTTTTAGCCTTTAGCCTCAAGTTGAGCTTGCGAAACTAGAATGCAAGTTTTTAACTTGCTCACGTTGAGGGTATAAGTAAATGGTAAAGGGTAAAGGTTTTCTGGAATCGTATGATATCTGAAGCCAGTATTCCAACCAGTTGTGACTGCCTTTACCTTTTAGCTTTTAGCCTTTAGCCTCAAGTTGAGCTTGCGAAACTTGAATAATACTAATAACAAAAATCTATTATTATGAAATTTTCTTATCCTACGTTGTGTGCCTTTGCCGGCATACTTTTCTTCTCTGCTTGTCAGTCGGAGAAGCATGAAGCGATCAATTTCGAAACTGTGAATTACACATTCAATGGCTTTTCGGTCGAAGATGGTTCCATCAGCGAGTTGACCACTCGTGCCGAAGCAAACTACAGTCTTTTGGCAGTCGATGTGAAAGATGGAAGCTATGTGCAGAGCATCAGTCGTTTGCAGGTTCCTATGTCCGAGGCTTTGTCCGATGTTACCCTCCCGCTTCGAGTCGGTAGTCACAAAATCTACATTGTTTGCAGTACCCAGCCTTGGCACAGCTTCGACGAGGCTTCCCTTCTGGTTTCCTGGAACGATCAGACAGCACCTTTGGGCGATACTTGGACGGCCGTTGTCGATGTCAATGTTCAATCTGGCGATGCTCAATCCAAGAGCGTATCTTTGAGCCGTTCGGTTGCCTATGTGCGCACCTTGATTACCGATGCGTTACCGACCAATCTGAGCGAGTTTCGACAGAATCTGGTAGGTGGTAGCTGGTGTTTTAATCTGGTGCAGCAGACGGGCGATGTGGCTGCTCAGATCATCCGTTCAACAGCGATTCCAAGTGCCTATGTCGGACAAACCAATGTCGGTATCGGACTTTACACTTTCCTTCCGTCGGGCGCTACAGCTGCTACCAGCTATTCCCTGACTGCATTAGATAGCGACGGTGCCACCATCCAGACAGTCAGTTTCAAGGATGTCCCTCTGGCCGTCAACCGTTACACCACCTATCAAGGCTGTTATTTCGGCTACAATACCAATTTCCAGGTTTCTCTGCAAACCGAATGGAACAATGCCTTGATCATTCCGTTCTGATCTGGAAAGACTTGTTTATAATTATTGCTGTCCGGGGAATTAAAAGATGGGGCTTGTTTTGTGAAATAGAAAGTAATCACATGTAGAATGGCTTGTTTCTATGATTTTTCAAGCAATATTACTTTCCCCGGACAGTAATAATTATAAAACTTTGGGAACAATCAATGAATAATCTCAAAAAATGATATTTTTTTATTAGTTTTAACAATAATAGGCTCTTCTACCTTACAATTTTTGCCATATTAGATTCTAATTATTAGCGTTTCTGTTCAAACCATCTTGATCACTCAATAACGGCATTACAAATCTCTCAATATATATTTATGGAAACTAATTTTGTGTTCACTTAAACGCAATTTTCACCCCCAATTCGTGACAAAACAGGAGAAAAAGGCAATCAATTACACAAAAAACAATTATTTTTTGCCAAAAGTATTGCGTAGTTGAAAAAAACATGGTAATTTCGCAGAAACATTGTGTCATAAAGTACACAGTAAAAGGATTCATAAGAATAATCCAGATTCAGATCCTTATATCTAAAACTGCCCAAATTTTTTCTTAATTGCCACCAATAATCCACTTGACCATTTCAGTCAAGGTGGTGAGTTCATGCTGGAACAACGAATAGTCAGTAGCTATGCTACAGCTATTCACGAACAATGCTATTAATTATCTCTGCCCTTTGCAAAGGCAGTTTATTACGAGGTGACACCCCTTAACTTAGGCGGTTAATGATGTAAGACTGCCCCAGGCCTGGCATTACCATCATTTGTGTAATGTTAACGACATTCAGTACCTATGGCCGTCTGCAATACTGCGGTCTTTTCACTGCCTTGGTCGATGATCAGGCAATCCGACAGGGGATCATCTCACCTCGTAATGTTACCCCGATTTTATTCTTGTTCATCAGGTTAGGCACGAACGCTCAGTTTGTGTCCTGGATCACCGATCGCCATGGCAATCTAGTGGAGAGCCGATGGCTACAATGCCTGAACTTTCTGATCCAGGAAGAGTACTTCTGCGAAAGTACGAAGCGACGAATCCTGAGGTTCCTGCTTGTTCAAAAACTGTTGCAGACGGACGAACACAGCATCCGATCCCTCATGTCCCGTCCTTTGCCGAAGGGAATAGAGGCTCTCATAAAAGAATTTTCGAGAATTTCAAATTTTGCAACAATTTTTTGACTTTTTGCAGTTTTTTGTTGCACAATCGGAAAAAGTCCTTTTTCCTCTATACCTTTGTGCCAGCAAATCGGACAAATTTTATTTACTTGCGAAACTCGTATTATTAACTTTTAATTCATCAAAACTATGCAAATTACAGCAAAAGTGAATGTGATCAATCAAGAAGAGTCGGGAACATCAAGGACCAATGGGAAGCCTTGGCGAAGCCAAAGTCTGATACTCCATTGGGTGAAACCTCTCGATGAGAACAGGACTCGCGATCAGTACCTTCAGGTCACCCTCCATGGCGAGAGCATCGACAAGTTCAAGGCACTTAATCCAGTAGCGGGAACAACGGAAATCACTGGAGAATTGGACTTCCAGACGCGAATGTTCAACAGAAGGGTGTACAATGAGATTACATTACATCTATGACCATTTCCAGACCGACCATGGAAGCGCATGCCAAAGGGCAATCAATTGACTTTCTGTTAAACTAACAATCCAATCAGCATGACAAACTTATTCTACAAATTGCCAGCAGACATTCTGCAGGCAGAATGCATCCAAAAGATGCTAAAAGAACCTGGAGCATTGGCTCAATTTGGCCTCACTATGCTCTTATGGATAACTATCCAAGACTCAAGAGACAAGAAAGTGTCAAGTCGCGCACTCAAGAATACTTTTGCAGGAATCTCTTCTGAAGGACAACGGAAAAAAGCATTAAACTCTGGATTCTTCGACTTCGACGCCAAGACTGATACTTATAGTCTAAATTCCTCAAGCCTACACACGGGCGCACACTCAGCCGCACACCCAACCGCACACACGCCAGTACCTATTTTGAAAGAATTAGATAAAGATATAGAAAAAGAGGTAGAGGAGAATACGCGCGAGACCACCACCCCCACCACAATTTCTTTTTCTTCTTTGATTCTTGAGCTTAAATACATGACACCTACCCAAGGGGAATTGTGGGAAGGAGTATTGCTCTACTGCCCTGACCAGTCGCTGAGGACTGTGATGACTGAACACTGGGATATGACTGTGGATTTCATCGAAAAGCACCTGAGGGCATCGGGCATGATCGCCCAGGTCAAGGATATGAAGAGTCTCTGCGATGCCATGCGTGATTTGTTTCAACCCTCCAATCCTGCCTTTGGTGGCTTGAAGCTCTTCCTGGAACAGGAGGCTAAGCCCGACATCGAGAAGGCTTTCGACCAATGGATCGCTAAACAGTCTAACATCCTGCTGATGCAAGAGCCTCTCTCTTTCCAGCAGTTCTGTGATCTGGTCAAAATGGGGTTCGATGCCCGCACGGTTCGCTACACGGTCGAACGCCTCAACAATTATCCTTCTACTCCCCGCAAGTATGTCTCTGCGTTCCATACAGTGAGGGACTGGCTACGTAATCCGAACTATAAATAATTAAAAATTAAAAGTTAAAAGTTAAAAAATAAATGAAACAAGAAAGCAAAGAAATAATCTGAGTAATCTGTGCTATCTGTGGGAGATATATTTTAACCACGGAAGGAACGGAAAACACGGAAAAAACAATGAATAATTAAAAATTAAAAAATAAATGAACAAGAAAACAAAGAAAACAAAGAAATAATCTGAGTAATCTGTGTTATCTGTGGGAGAACAGAACCAAACAACTCAAAACTATAAACTTAAAACTAAAAACTTATCGCAATCTGCGTGAAACCAGAAACAAACAACTGAAAACTCAAAACTATAAACTCAAAACAAAAATCATGACAAAGATAGAAGCACCATCAGCCTACATGATCTGTGCAGAAGAGACAGAGAAGCATCTGCTATCGTGGATGCTCCACTCACAGAAAGCAATCGACGTTGTGGCACCATACCTCCGTGAAGACCACTTCTACGATACCAGATGGAAGGAGATCGCCAAGATCTTCATCCAGCTGATCCAGGAGGGAGAGCCCTTCAACTGGCAGATAGTCTCTGCCCGACTCAAAGCCCAACCTTACGTCATCGCCACTATGGCCGATGTGGGAGAGCTGATGTCCGTGCCAGGCTCATCGACTGCACCAATCTCCTCGTTGCTGAAGACTCTCGATATGTACCGCAAATGCCGTGCTATGGTCTCACTCTCGCAGATCTTATGGATGACTGGTGTCAAGGATCCGATAGCCGACAAACAGGATCAGGAGATCGAGATCATGCTGAAACAGTTCGACGATATCCGTCTTGGCATCGAGAGCCCGATCATCACCATGGAGGAGAGCATAGCGGAGAACCTGAAGACCATCGACGATAACCAGCGTGAGGAGACGCGCCACACTGGACTCCTGACGGGCTTCCGTCTCATCGACCAATGGGGAGGACTTCCCATCGGTATGACGATATTGGGTGCCAAATCCTCGCACGGCAAGTCGTCCATGGCCATGGCGTGGGCTCTCCATGCAGCCAAGCGTGGCATGAAGGTGGCATTCTTCACATTCGAGATGTTGAGCGAGGAACTTTCTGCCCGAGCCTTGTCCATGGAGACTCGCGACATGAAGTCACAGGTTTCAGCCAACACCCTGATGCGAATGCCTCTGAATGCCGACCAAAAGGAAGCTACCCTGACGGCCGTCAAACGTCTGCGGGAGTCTGGTTGTCTGCAGAACTTCATGCTCAACAAGGACATTGCCTGCTCATACACCAAGATGGAACTCCAGATCCGGCAGTTGGTCAACCACAGTGGCATCAAGGCTGTCTTTGTGGATTACCTGCAGATTGTCGAGATGTCGCGCAAGGGAGGACAGACCAAGGAGGAGCAGATCGGTAACATTGCCCACCGGCTACACACGCTTGCCGTACAGCTCCAGATCTACATCATTGTGCTTAGTCAGATGAACCGTTCTATACAGGGGGAGCCCTCCATGCACCAGCTTCGCGACTCGGGGCAGATTGCCGAAGCGGCCGACAGCATTGCCATCGTCTGGCGTCCGGAGCAGGATAAGCTCTCTTCCTACAACGAACCTCACCAGTCTTGGCCCACCAAGGGCACTGCCCTCCTCAAGATGGAGAAGTTCCGCAATGGTCCGACGGGTGAGTCTTTGATCCGATATATGCCACACCTCACCTGCTATGAGGATTTCAAGAATCCACCGTCCGACACCGGGGTGAATAATCAAGAATTGTTCTCTACTGAGAGTTTCTCGTGAGTCCCGTATCAAGAATTGGTTTTTATTATCAAGAATGGCTTTTTACTATCAAGATTGGTTTTTTATTATCAAGAATTAGTGAATTAGTGAATAGTTTACCCTTCGCCCTTTACCCTTTACCCTTTACCCTTCACCCCAAATGATTCCAGTAGAACTATACAAATACAGGTTTGCGATGCGACTGTATGGCACTCGCGACCGACGAAAAGCTGTGCAGAAGCTGAAGTATGAATACAACAACAGCCCGGAGCTCCGAAAGCGCCTGGCTGCTATAGAGTATAATCCGCGATGCAAGATCCTGCGTCGTGCTGTACTGCAAGTCTTTCACGATGTCTTTATGCTCCCTGATGATTTCTGGGAAGGATAGAGTTTTTAGTTTTGAGTTTTCAGTTGTTTGGTTCTGGTTTCACGCAGATTGCGCAGATGAAGCAGATTTTTCCGTGTTTTCGTTCCTTTCGCGTTCGAAAAAAATCTCCCACAGATAGCACAGATTACTCAGATTATTTCTTTGCTTTCTTTGCTTTCTTGTTAATTTTTACGACAATTTGGACAATTACGACAATTCTTTCTTCTTGGTCGAATAATGGTTTCACGCAGATAGCGCAGATGAAGCAGATTTTTCCGTGTTTTTCCGTTCCTTCCGTGGTTCAATAACTCACTCGATGAAGCAGATCATTGTTAATTGTTCATTTATTTTTTAATTTTTAACTTTTAACTTTTAATTATTTCTTTCCCCGTACAGGTCGATACTTTTTATTAGTAACGAAACGTAACGAAACGCGAGGAAACGTAAAAATTGGTAAATCGCGTCAGGAAATGTGCGTACCTTTGCACCACGAAACGAAACTAATAAACTCTTGAAATGATAACATCACTCTACTGCCTGCGGATCGACCATCTGGCTTGGTTCCCTTCAACTCTCAGCCGGGTAAAGGCTTCAGCCCACCAAGGGGACACTCATCGCGGAAGGCCACACCGACCCAGAACCCGATGCGTAGGCAGCTTTTATTTCCGGCACCCTCCATAGCGAGATTTGAGACAAGCAGAATTCTTCTTTTCTTCAAATCTTCGTTGAGTAACATACAAACTCATCGTGGCGCTTCTACTCCATCGGCCTCGGGAAGCAAAACGAATCGTTCGGAAGGATGTTAAGTGAGATATGAAGAACCCAAAACCTAAATCAATCAACACCCCAATAACTTATGATCAATTTCATCGAACCAACTTCGACCTGTAGCATGAACAATGCCTACTTTGTGTCATTCCACCAGTCCATTGCCGCATTGCTCGAAAATAATGGCATCGACAGCCTCGGCATTCAGGACTCAGTATTCAACGCCTACAAGGCTGATATCGCAAAGCTCAATGACGCTGTGCTTCGCACCATGGGCTCCGACAAGACGGCCATCATTGCAGACTACGATACCCAACGCGACAAGCTTTTCCGTTACGTACGCAACGTGCTGATCAACACCAAGTTCTCGTCCGATCCAGAGATTGCTGCCCTCTACGAGACCGCTCTGACGAAGATTCTGAAGGTATATCCTTCGAAGATTGCAACCGAGAGCAATCAGGAGGAGTCGGCACATATCGCGGGATTCATTATCGACGTCGATAAGTTCTTCCACAACCAACTCGTCAAACTGGGCATCGATGGTGCGTTGAAGGCTCTCGAGACCGCTAACAACAACTTCCAGAAGACCTTCCTCGAACGAAGCGATGAACTGGCAAGCATCGAGGACGGTGCAACCATCAAGTACCGTGCTGCTGTCGAGGAAAGCTTTGCTCTGATCTCTGTAACGATGAACTACTTTGCTTCGCGCACTGATTCCACCGACGAGGTCATCATGGCTCGCTGCAATTCCTGCTCTTACTGCATTGGCATCATCAACCAGTTCACCAGCGAGGTCAAGCAGTCCATCAAGCTCGGCAAGGCGCTCAGCAAGAACGGTAACGGTAACGCTAACCCTAACCCTAACGCTAACCCTAACGCTAACGGTGGCAACTCGGGTGGCGGTCTCGGCGACCTGGGATAAAGAACGCAGATTGATTTTTTTGAACGCGGAATTGTGGTTTCACGCAGATCATGCAGATGATGCAGATTTTTCCGTGTTTTTCCGAGCTTTCCGTGGTTAAATAATATCTCTCACGCAGATAGCGCAGATGAAGCAGATTTTTCCGTGTTTTTCGCTCCTTTCGCGTTCGAAAAAAAATCTCCCACAGATAGCACAGATTACTCAGATTATTTCTTTGTTTTCTTTGTTTTCTTGTTCATTCATTTTTTAATTTTTAATTTTTAACTTTTAATTATTTTCTTCCGTTCCTTTCGCGTTCGAATAAAATTTAATTATTATAAAATTATGGAAAAGAAAAAACGCATTATGAAAATCCTCAAGTTTCTGTTGCAGATACTTGTCGCCGCTATTACTAGCTGGGGAACTGCTAGCGGATACAATGCCGCTTATAAAGATCCTGTGGAGACATCTGTCGATCTGGATCTTGATGTCCCTGCTCTTAACTACGGATCAGTCCTCCCGACTACCCAAGAGGAGAGAGGAGAACTTGACGGAGTTCGGTGCCTATCATGAACCTGACATTGACACGGACCCACCACCTCCAAGACAGCACCCTTGGAGTCCTGACAATCGAGTCAACGTCCGACCATCGAACTCTGTTCTGTTGTGCCACTCTCGAACCTCCTGTCGTCGCTAAAGGGCCTATTCCCTCGGGTACTTACATGATCAAATGGCAATGGAGCAATCGCTACCAACGCCAGATGCCCTTCCTGCAGAATGTTCCGGGCTTTACAGGCATCATGATCCATACGGGCAACACCCATTGCGATACCCGAGGTTGCATCCTGGTTGGAATGAGTTCCTGCATTCACGACAACCAAGGCCGTCTTCTCTCCTCGGTTTCTGCTTTCAGGGAATTGGAACTGAACATCAGGAAGATGTCAGCACCTGTCTATATCACCATCATAGACAAGGCATAAAAAGAGCCTGCACCGTTCTGACAAAACGATGCAGGCTGTTGCTTTATAAGTTAGGAGAAATCCTTATCCTCAATAACATTGCCCACGGCATCAGTGATGCGCCAATGGGTGATGTTTCGCTGTTCGCTGCTAATGCTGACACCGCACTTAAGGACCCTCCCCTCTTGGGGGAGCTGGAGGGGGCTGTAAGGTATAGCATAGCCCTTGCTGTCAATCTGCGCCAAAGCATTCTCTACAGAGTCATCTACCTTCAGTTCGAGAATGAAGATATCCGTTTTGGTCCTGATCACTACATCGGCACGACCCAGGATGCTCTTGACCTCGGTGTCAACCTTGCTGTTTAGCATAGAGAAGATGACATAGATAAGCAGCTTATAGAATGCCTCGCGTTTCTTCTTCGCCATCCATTCCTTCTTCGTGATAATGTCATAAGGAAGGCTGGCAATGTAGGAACGGAGTTCGGTCAATGCCTCAGACAGATCTCCGCGTTTGAGAGCGCGGGACATGGCAAGAACAAGAGCATTCTGCTCCAGATCATCTGTGTCCATCAGATAGTTTGACAACCCAGAAACCATACCTTGGCGTACCTCATAATTAGGGAATCCGAGCAGATAGACATCATCTTCGCTATCGTAGCTCTGGATGGTCAAGTAACCACTTTGATAAAGTAATGGGATGGGAGTTCGTGCACTTTCACATGGCATATTGAAGTCCATAATAGACAGTTCTGCACCATCAAAATCCAATGGATTGAACTCAGGATGATGCTGAAGATGTTCAATCAGTGACTTAGTCGTTCCAGACTCAAACCAATAATACGAAGTTTCGTTGTCGTTCAGAGCATTCAGCAGACTAAATGGAGCATATACATCTTTGCTATTCTTGGAGAAATGATAACCA
>JAZRXX010000004.1:0-8285 GCA_045600485.1 Bacteroidales bacterium | reverse complement strand
TCAGAGCATGAAGAGCGTCATGCTGAATGACATCAAAGCATTTACTGAATAAAACTAAGACTATGAACGAAGATTTCTATGGCTCAATTGAACGACTCGTAGAGTTCGGAATGAGCATGAAAGTGGCTGATGCCATGATGAACGCCATGAATCAGACGATGGCAAACATGCAGATGCCAAATTATCAGCGTGTGAATCAAATCAACATGCAGAGCAATGTGGCTGTACCTCCTGTGCCCCAGAAAAAGTATTTCGTAGGCATCGACAATGCGCCTGTAGGCCCACTCGATGCAGATGAACTGAAGCAAAAGATTGCCTTGAAGGAGGTAACACCTGAGACACTCATTTGGTATCAGGGATTACCAGGTTGGGCTCAAGCCAAAACGCTGAATGAGGTAAACATCCTCTTTGGCCAAGTGCCACCCGAGATGCCTGCCGCAGAACCTCAGCCATAAGCACGACACACATGAATAGTCTGACTGCATTCAAGGCTGAATTACATAATATGTTAGGGAATGGTGGAACTATCCACTATTCCCTGATATCTTGTAATAACACGAATGGTATCTATGGCAAGCCGATGATCATCACTCCCAAATGGCTGGCCAAGAAACGCGAGGAAGAACTGCAAGCTGAGAGGAAACGACGCGGCGTAGGCGACCCCATAGACTTAGGGCTATCGGTGAAGTGGGCCAGTCATAATCTGGGTGCCCCTTGCCAAGAGCAGCCAGGATACTATGTGGGATGGGGAGATGTATCCTGCCAGCTGCAATCGACTTACTATGAAGATTATCCGGTATTGCCACAGATCGGAGGAACTCCATTCGATGCCGCTCGCCGCTATTGGGGAGAGACATGGCGCATTCCCACCGTGCAGGAGATGCTGGAACTGATGCAGCGTTGCCAATGGCAATGGACTCAAGTCAATGGAGTAACAGGATTCTGGATTACCGGCCGTACAGGCAACAGCATCTTCCTGCCCGCTGGTGGTGACCGTTACGGCTGTCAGTTTGAGGACGCCTATTACTTCGGCCGCTACTGGTGTGACCAGATTGATGAGCAAGACAATGCACGAGCCTACCTGCTGGAGTTCAGTCAGACAAGCGGTAACCTTTTTACTTTGGCTCGATACATGGGATTATTGATAAGGCCAGTATTGGCATAATCTTTACAATAAATACTCGTCATGAGAATTATAAGAATGTGGGCAAAAGCTATTGCCAACAATCATGTATTTGAGTTGTGCATTACAGCCATCATTATCATCAACTCAGTACTGATCGGTGTCGAGACATATACGAATGACCTGATCATACAATCAATTCAAAAGATCATACTTGGCATATTTACCGCCGAGATTGTCGTACGATTCATAGCTGCTGATTCAATCAAGTCTTTTTTCAAGGATGGTTGGAATCTGTTTGATCTTTCGTTGGTCATCATCGGATACCTGCCTGAGAATCTGATAGCCAATGGTGCTGCCATGACCTCGCTCAGAGTGTTGAGAGTATTTCGAGTATTGAGACTGCTGCGAGCCTCGAAAGAAATCAAACTTATTGTGACCGTCTTGATGAAATCAATGACGGCAATGTTCTATAACGTGATTCTGTTCTTCATATTCATCTATCTGTATGCCATCATAGGAGTGGGCATTTTCCGTTTGCCCAAACCAGACACTTTGAGTGGAGAAAGACTGGCACAGTATGAACAATATGTCGAAGCAGTAGGTTCGGACAAAGATCCTTACGGAACGTTAGGAGAAGCGATGTTCACTCTGTTCCGAGAACTGACAGGAGATGACTGGACCGATATACGCTACAACCACATCACAGCGTGTGAATGCGGCATCTTGAAACTGAACCCAACCGTTGTGACCATCTATCATGTTTCGTGGTTCATTTTAGCAGCTTTCCTTCTACTCAATCTTGTAACTGGCGCTATCGTCAATAATTATCAACTGGCCATTGACGAGCAGAATGCAAAGAAAGACGACCATCATGCAGACACTTAATCTAATCAAACAAACACTAGACTGTTATCAGTCACAATTAGTAGAGATTGACTCGGATGTAGAGCCAGAATACAGAGTGAAAGAGGATGAAGTGAAGAAAGAGCTCTTGGCTTGTTACGAGCAGATGAAAGCTCACGATCCCGTCTTCTTTCAGCTCAATTATCCTGATTACCTTGCCGAAGAAGATGCAGCGACTCTAAAACAGCAGCTCCACGAGGCAGCCAAACGGCGTTATTCGTTCGACATACTGCCTACGGGCAACTGCTGTTGTGACCAGATTAATGATGATGTATTCTGCTCACCACTTTTCACCTTGTGGCAAGATGAGAACAATGTACATCAGAATATGCTGATAGAATATGCCAATGCCACCAAAGCGAAGGCTAAAGAAACGCTCAATTCGGCGTTGCTCAACATCCTGCTGGCTCTGCCCGTCAATAAAGTCAACGTCAGCGTATTCGACTTTGGCATGTCGGGCATGGCAGATTTGTTCACTGTGAATTTGCCGGCGGAACTTTACCATGATACCATCGTAGTGGATGGCGCAACTGCACATGAACGTCTGAAAGCATTGCTCGAACACATGGCTATGGTGATGAAAAAGTATGGCGATCTGGTAGCCTACAACAATCGTCATCAGGAGATTGCCGTTCCGTATGAAATAGTGGTATTGGCTGATTACCCGAATCATTACGACAGTTATATCGATGAACTGATGCCACTCTTTATCAATGGACCTCGCTGTGGTATCTATTTCATTCTATTGAATAATAAGGAATATTCGCTGCGTGATAAGGAGCAGAAGCATTTGCTACATTGTGCCAACTATCAACGATTGGATTATATCGACCACGGAGGAAACCGTAAGGGAATGATTGGCTTTACGCCTTTCTTTGATAATCCGATGCTGCTCAATGTGTGCTTTGACTACCTACGCGAAGAGGCAGGTCGTGTTGAGAAACGAGGCGTACTGAAGCAAGACTTCGACATTCAGGAATACGAGCCCGTGATCTCAGAGATCAGTGTGACCGTTGGCTTGGATGTTGAGAATAAACAGCCTGTCACACTGCGATTCAATGCAGGAGATTATATCCATGCATTCATCTTAGGTCAGTCGGGTTCAGGTAAGTCTGTGTTGCTGAACAATATCATTACGACAGCCATCAACAAGTATTCTCCTGAAGACTTGATGCTATACTTGATGGACTTCAAGGGCGTGGAGTTCAACCGATATCGCGGCGTAAAACATACCAAAGCCGTCTTAGTAGATAACAGCGATCCGCAGATGACACTGGAGGTACTACGGGAACTACGAGATGAGAACAAACGCCGCGTGAAGCTTTGGCAACAGAATGGTGTGGGCAACATTGACGGCTACAATCGTAAGCATCCTAACGAACGATTGCCACAAGTCCTTTTTGTCGCGGACGAGTGTCAAGTGATGTTCCGCACGCCAAAGGGTGGAGGCACACAAATGATGATACAACGCGAGATTGCCGAGATTATTGACATCATTGCGACGCAAGGTCGAAGCCAAGGCATACACATGCTGCTAGCTACACAACAGCTGGATGAAGCCGACATCTCGGGTCAAGTGCTGAAGAACCTGACTGAATGCTTCCTGCTGATGTCTGCCCCAGGCGATTCTGACCGACTGGTGCCTGACAGCAGCGAACTGACGGCCAAGCAGCCTACAGGCCAATGCTGCTACTACCACAAAAAGGAATTGCAGGCAGTGACGCAAACCTTCTATGCGAAAGACGAAGAGCTGGAACAAGCTATCTCTGCCTCTCAGCAAAAAGCAGCCAGTCACCAAGGTAATGGTGAAGCATACTTCAGCGGCTCGGCAATGTTCTGCCTCGACAAGACGGATCTGACATCTCTTGAGCAAATCACACAACAATATCCCGTAGCTCTTGCTGGCCACAATATAGGCATGAAGGGACAACTGACTGCTATCACATTGCAGCAAGATTACTCGGAGAACATTCTTTTCTTTGGAGCAAATCGCGAAGAACAGACCGTAGGCGTGATGATGGCTGCCTTGAAATCCCTCATTGTCTCGTATCAGCAGTTGGGCGTATTGTGTGACTTCCTTGTCATCGACTGTATGCCAGACGGGCAATATCGCTATCGGAATATACTGCGAGAGATGGAGCAAAACGGCGAGATTCATCTTATAACAAGGGCACGCAGTGGTCGTACGTTAAAGGCTATTGCAGATGATATCAAAGCTGGAGTGGCACGGCCTGTTGTATTGTGCATCATCGGGCAAGAACGCTTCGCCGAAATGAAACGCAATCTGCCGCTTGTAGACGAATCCACAGCACCTTCTGTTGTTGATGGCCTTGAGGTGCTCAGCTTCGGAGATATCGGAAATCTGGGAGGAGGATTATCTGGCAATGATAACCTGTCGGACCTGACTTTCCAGAAGGCTCTTAACTACATTCTCGACGAAGGCCCGATGCAAGGAGTGCATGTATTGATGCAGGTCGACAAACCTGGCAACATCCTGTTTGAGGGCGATTATGGCGTGAATGCTACAGATAAGTTCCGACATAAGATCATCCTTCGCTCTGAGAATAAATACTTACAGCCAATGCGTTTCAGCGTAGATATTGACGTTGAGGTGATCAGCGATGAAGAAGAGCATTTACGAGCCTATTATTACCCCGAGGGAGGTGAGCCACAACTGTTTACCCCTTATTTGATGGCTCAAGGTGGCGAATAAGTCAATTAATAGATAACGTACAAAAACTAATTACACATAACATGGCAGACAATAGTTCGATGCTCAACGTCGGTATGGTTGAGCAATATGGCAAAAACATCGCACAAGTGAATCAACAAATGCTTCAGATCTTCCAGAAGATGAAACAGCAGACCACACAAGTAGGATCGGTGTGGAAAGACGATATGTACACCCGATTCTCGCAGGACTTCGATCAGGATATCATGAAAAAGGTGCAAGAGATTTCGATGAAGATGGAAATGTTCTCGAAATACGTCGAGAAACAATGCCAGTTCCATCGAATGGCACAACAGAACAAATATTATTGATTATATGTTGGATCATGAAAACAACGGGCTCTTCTCGGCAGATCGATTAGTTGAGTTCGGGATAGGAATGGCTGTGGCTCAACAGATGGTACAAATGTTTAATCAAGCCATGGCTCCTGTATGAATGCTATCGGCATCGAAATACAGTATCCAATAATCGGGTATGCCCATGGCGAGACGATAGTCGAACCCCCATGCCTCGCTGAGCGATGGGCGATGCCAAGCCGGGCACTCCGGACATCTCTTCGTGCTATCCATTGAAATCACCAATCAGACAGACACGGGTGGCGAAGGGCAACCACTCGCGAAACACCCAACTGCCGTCGTCGAGACGGTGCAGATAGTATTGTGTGGAGGGCAAATCGGCCCGTACCTTGATAGCCGAAAGCGTCATCCAAGAGGCTACCCGACTACTACAGACCACCGACCTCACGGTCAAGGAGGTCAGCGATCGCTTGGGCTTTGTCAACCAGAGCCATTTCGGCACCTTCTACAAGCGACACGCAGGGCACTCGCCGATAGATTCATAATCAACAAGAAGGGTGTGTCAAGGTTAGAATCCCTTTCGACACACCCTCTTGCTTTCTCTATAAATCACAAACCTGACAGGTAGCTGCGCAACGCCTCCACATACTGACTCATGGCGGCTCGCCCAGTGTCTGTAATGCGGCAGATGGTGCGAGGGCGACTGCCCTCCTGCGTCTTGCTGACTGCAATGTAGTTGGCCGCAGAGAGCTTATCGAGCTGGATGCTGAGGTTGCCGGCCGTGGCCTCGGTCTTCTGCTTGAGGTAGACGAAGTCGGCTTCGTCGACGCTCAAGAGTATCGACATGATGGCCAGGCGCAATTGGCTATGTAATAATGGATCGAGTTCGGTCATCATGCCTGCTGTGTTTTATTGGCCTTGTTGGCTTTGTAGTTGAGCACATGGCCAGGGATAACGAGATTGACAATCATACAGAGGGCCATGATGAGCGTCCACTTGATGGTGATCATGAACACACCTGTGCTCAACTCGCACAAGAAGAACAATGCACAAGCCATGCCGACGAATGCGCACCGCTGTAAGACCTTCTCGTTGAGGATGGTGCCCGTACAATAGGTGCCGATGGGAGGTACCAGCAGACCGAGGAAGAACATTCCCGTCCACATCCTTGGCTCACTATAGTTGAACAAGCAGTAGACAGCATAAATGGCAAAAATGAAAGACATGTAACCCCAGATGCTGCTAATGCTCCTGGTGGTATACGTGCTTGGCGCATTGTTGGTCTTCTTCATTCTGCGGCCAAGGATGGCTGCTGCTATAAAACCGATGACCGGAATGGCCAAATATAGCCAACCCCATCCGCCTTCGCGTCTGATAAGGGTCATCGCTGCCACTGAGAGCGAGAAAAACACGTTCAGATATCCCCACATCAAGAACATATTGCCTGATCCGATAGAAGAATCCTTCTTTGTCTGCTGTATCATGCGAGTGATGAGCTCCAAGCTCTCCTGCTCTGTTATCTTCTTGTCTTCCATAATTGTTTGTTGTTGTTGCTCCTCACCTATTATAATAAGGAGGATGGTTGAACGATTGTCGGTTTACATTATAAACCAAATTCGGAAAAAGAGAAGCAGCGCTGTCGACTTCCGCTGCTTGCGTCTTGGCCTTTGACTACCCTTTTTCTGGTCTTTGGTTGGTGCAAAGGTATCGAGGTTTACAATATAAACCAAAATTATTGTACATTTTCGCAAAAAATAATACTGACTATCGAGCCAAAACAAGATCTTTGACAGGTTAGGTTTACAAAATAAACCATTTTTTGCGCTACTATCACGACGAGCCATCACTCATGACAGAAGGGGAAGATTGAGCGACAATCAGCTTCGGTCATGAGTGATGGCAAGAGATATGCACATGGTTATTGCTGCACCCAGATTAGGTTTTCGGTCTTGTAGCCCCGTTGCCGAGCTTCAGAAAGGAGCTTATCTCGTATTGTAGAGCTCAGTTGTGGTGTGCGCGATAGTATCCATAGGTATTCATCGCTGCTTCCTCCGATAAGGGCATAAGAATAGTCGGGGTCAAGCATCAGTACACGATAGTCGGAATAGAAAGGCCCGAAAAATGAAACTCGGAGTATTCCTGGGTTGTCTGTCAGCTTGGCCTTGCCCTCAGAAACCTTCCATGCACCTTTTTTCTTGCCCTGATTGATGACTTTGACGGTGCCATCATCTTGCAACAGATAGGTAGCCGTGCAATAATTCAAATCACGTTCGAAGCTGTGGTCAAACCTAGCCACCTCATACCATTGTCCCAGATATCGGTTCAGGTCCATCGTGCGGATGGGCGCATTGTCTACCTTCGCAGACGTACCGCATGAGCAGAAAGCCAAACAAAGAGAGACCAAAACAAACATGATGAAGACCAGGATACAGCAATTACGCCATCGCCTCTTCTTTTCGCAATAGAATTGAGACTTAGTAGCACCACATCGTGGGCAGCGATCTGGAGCTTCATCTCCGTGGTGTGTGTAGCCACACTGTTTGCAAATCCATTTTTCCATAACAAATACATTTATGATGTTGGTATTAATGACTGCCAGATCGTTTCGATTCTGGCGGTGCAAAAGTACGGAGAAATGATTGAATTATAAAGTGTTTTCGATAGGATTTACTTATGGTATCCGGTTGTTTTTCTAATATCGAGTAAGATGAATATCTGCTAATATGCAGATATTCAAATCATCAGAAGGGGAAAAAATTGCGAACGAGTAACCTTCTTTCAGTTTTGTTGTTGCCATACCAAGACTCGTTCCACCTGTGCGTGTCCATAGGGAGCAACCCAGACTGTCTAGGTGAGAGTAATGGAACAGAAATAAGAAAACCTCCTATGAAAGGAGGTTTTGTTGTTGCTGTACCAGGACTAAGTCCGGCAAGTATATCGTACTGATATTCAAATCACTTTTAATTTGACGTTGCAAAGATAAGCATTTTCTGTCACAATTCTGTCACATTTTGCTAAAAAAGCTACAAATCCTGAATGTCATTATAAGAATGTATACATATTGCTATATATACTTTACTTCACTAGTTGATAATATCGGTCAAATGATACCACCTGTAGCGCTCCAAATGATACCGGTTGTATCACTCCAATGATACCGCTCATAGCGCACCAAATGATACCACCTGTAGCGCTCGAAATGATACCGCCTCAAATTGCTCCGTATCAC
>JAZRXX010000003.1:0-8753 GCA_045600485.1 Bacteroidales bacterium | reverse complement strand
ATACCCTTTGTGATATATTGAGACCACACAAAGATGACTAAGGGAGAAAGACTTTTTATCTTCGTGCCTTCGTGTGAATTTATATACAAGTCATTGAAACGCTCCACTAGTGTTGCGTCTTGACGAGATTTAATAATAACTCACACGAAGACACAAAGAAGACGAAGGCCTGCGGCATATTGCCTTTGTGAACTTAATACCCTTTGTGATATATTGAGACCACACAAAGATGACTAAGGGAGAAAGACTTTTTATCTTCGTGCCTTCGTGTGAATTTATATACAAGTCATTGAAACGCTACACTAGATTATTTTTGATTTCAAGCGTAGCGTAAGTATCAACTGAAAACTCAAAACTAAAAACTAAACTAAAGACTATGTCAAAGAAACAAATGGAGGTTCCGTGCGCCTGCTACGTCTCGGATCCTGTGCTCGAAGCCAATCTTCTGGCGATTATGATACAGTATAAGAAAGCGGTCGATTTCGTGGCACCGCATTTTCGCGACGACTTCTTCTATACCGAAAAATATCGGTTCCTCGCACAAGTCATCCTTCGTATGCTCGAAGAGGGAGAGGAGGTCAGTCCGATGCTCCTCGTGGCCAAGATCAATCTGGTCGAAAATCCGAAGGCAACGATGCTCGATGTCACCGATCTGATGTCAATGCCCACCACCTCCACCTCGCTCTCGTTGATGGGTATGCTGGAACTGTTGGACAAATACCGGAAGTGCCGTGCATTGGTCGATCTCTCCATGAAGATGTATATGGTCGGCAAGCATTTGGACGATGACCGTCTGGAGGAGGAAATCGACCTGCTGCTTAATGATTTCGACAAGATTCGCCAAGGGTTCGGCAATCCTATCATCACTTTGGATCAGAGCGTCGATAACAACCTGCAGATCATCCAGGATAACCTTTCGGACAAGACTCGGCACACGGGCTTGATGACCGGTTTTAATCTGATCGACAGGTCCGGAGGACTGCCGAAGGGGCTGACCATCTTGGGTGGAAAAACTTCGCACGGCAAATCTGCCATGGCTATGGCATGGGCTGTGAATGCTGCCAAGGCGGGCATGAAGGTCGCCTACTTCTCGTTCGAGATGGAGAGCGAAGAGCTTTCTGCCCGAGCTTTGGCCATGGAGACCCACAAGATGAAGACCAGTGTTTCGGCCAATACCATGATGCGTCTGCCTTTGGATTCCCAGCAGTTGGCTTCGGCCCAAGAGGCGGTGCTCCAGTTGCGAAAATCGGGCTGCAGTCAGAACCTTTATTTCAACGAGGATCATACCACTACCTATCCGCATCTGGAGATGGAGATCCGGCAACTGGTGAACCACAACGAAGTGAAAGCTGTCTTCATCGACTATCTGCAGACGGTCAACCTGCCGGGAAGAAACAATTCTACGCGCGAGGAACTGGTCGGCCAGGTCGCCCACCGTCTGCATGAACTGGCCCTTCAGCTCAAGATCCATATCGTTGCCCTGAGTCAGATGAACCGTTCTATCCAGGGCGAGCCGAATATGTTCCATCTTCGCGAATCGGGCCAGATTGCCGAGGCTGCCGACTGCATTGCTATCCTGTGGCGTCCGTCGAAGGATCATGTCTCTTGCTACAACGAGCCGCATATCTCCTGGCCGGTCAAGGGTACTGCAATCCTGAAGCTCGAGAAGTTCCGTAATGGTCCTACCGGCGATACTCTGGTCCGTTTCGTTCCACAAATCACCCGCTACGATGATTTCCCGGAGGAGGACTATCCCACCAACACCGAACGCGAACTCTTCTCGTCCGAAGTGTTTGATTAAGGTTAACATGTTAACCTTAACCCTAACCTTAACCCTAACCTTAACCCATTAAACTCTTAAACATTAAACCCTTAAACTCTTAAACTCTTAGACTCACTATGATCCCATACGTTATCGAAAAATGGCGCTTTGCCAAAAAGTATTATCCCAATCTGAAGAGAGATACAGCCCGTCGCCGCGTGATGGACGATATTCACGACAGTCCTGCCGTGATGTCCCGACTGGAAAAGGTCGGATATGAAAAAGACAGCCACATGCTGCGTCGTGTCGAACTCCTCATCATCATGGAGGAATGGTGCCTCCCTGACGATTTCTTCGATCATTTATTATTTAACCACGGAAGGACCGGAAAAACACGGAAATTAAAAATTGTCTTTATTGTCCAAATTGTCGTTAAAAGTAAACAAGAAAGCAAAGAAAACAACGAAATTCTGTGTAATCCGTGAGATCTGTGGGAGATATTAACCACGGAAGAACCGGAAAAACACGGAAAAGGAATTGTCTTCATTGTCCGAATTGTCGTTGAAAGTAAACAAGAAAGCAAAGAAAACAACGAAATTCTGTGTAATCCGTGAGATCTGAGGGAGATATTAACCACGGAAGGACCGGAAAAACACGGAAATTAAAAATTGTCTTCATTGTCCGAATTGTCGTTAAAAGTAAACAAGAAAGCAAAGAAAACAACGAAATTCAGTGTAATCCGTGAGATCTGTGGGAGATATTAACCACGGAAGGAACAGAAAAACACGGAAATGAAAAATTGTCTTTATTGTCCTAATTGTCGTTAAAAGTAAACAAGAAAGCAAAGAAAACAAAGAAGAATCTGTATAATCCGTGAGATCTGTGGGAGATATTAACCACGGAAGGAACGGAAAAACACGGAAATTAAAAATTGTCTTTATTGTCCGAATTGTCGTTAAAAGTAAACAAGAAAGCAAAGAAAACAAAGAAGAATCTGTATAATCCGTGAGATCTGTGGGAGACATTAACCACGGAAGGGACGGAAAAACACGGAAAAGGAATTGTCTTTATTGTCCAAATTGTCGTTCTAAAAAATAATGAAAGCCAGTCAAAAGTATTTTATCGGGAGGAATCGGGAAGAATCAGGAGGAATCGGGAGAAATCGGGAAAGGGTGTCGGAAAAAGTGCGTATCTTTGCATCGTGAAAATTAAAAAAACAATGAAGATTATGAACAACAAGCATCGCACGGATTCCCTTGGACGCTCCCTGACCCGAAGCCAGGTTGAGGCATGTGACAAGATTATGGGGGAGGTCAGTCCTCAGACTTCGTGTATTTTCTCTGTCGATTATCGAGACTCGGCTTTGTTCCGTGTCTGCCGACATCCACCATAGCGTGCTCAAAAGTTTTTGAGCTCGAATCGAACGATTGGATTTCAACTCAAAAACTTTGAACGTAAAAATCAAGATTCATTAGTAGAGGCGTGCATTTCTGTAATTTGTATTTTGCATTATCGATTGTATCTATGGTAGATTCGAGTTGTTTGCTCAGAAAAAAGAAGTCGGTTGATTGGTTTAAATAGAAAATACTTATCTTTGCGCCATCAAATCGATAGTAATTCAAATACAACGATAAGGCCGTTATAGCGCAAGGGCTCCACCTCTTACCATTCCGAACAGAGAAGTTAAACCTTGCAACGCCGATGGTACTGCCAAAGCGGGAGAGTAGGAAGCGGCCACCTTCCAAAGACCTTGATCCTTGTGATTGAGGTCTTTTCTTTTAACAAAAACATATTTCACAATGAAAAAATACTTCGCACTTAAAGGTCGAGAAATGGTTGTCGCTGCTGATGGTAGTGATCTGGAGGCTTTTGACTTGACGAAGTTCGAGAAATTGGGCATTGTTCGTGATCGGTTTGAGGAGCCAGCGATGGAAATCGAGGTGGTTTCTATAAAAGACATGGATTCGCTACCCTCTGGCTATGACAAGAAGGTGATTCGAGAATACTTCTTCAGCCATTCACAGGAGGAGGTATTGCAGATTTCTCGAGCTAAGGCTCTCTTGGAGTGGAGATCTGCTACAAGATATTGTGGTAAGTGTGGCGCTCCATTGAAGGATTATGACAAGGAGACCGCCAGAATTTGTCCTGATTGTGGAAACCTGATCTATCCTCGCATCGAACCATGTATCATTGTTCTTGTGCACAAGGATGGTAAGATACTTTTGGCAAACCATGCTCAACGAAATCAAGATATCTATGCCTGTCTGGCAGGGTTTGTTGAGGCAGGCGAAAGCGTAGAACATGCAGTCGAACGAGAGATTTGGGAGGAGACTCATTTGAAGGTAAAGAATATCCGATATTTTGGAAGTCAGAGTTGGCCATTCCCCTCGCAGCTGATGTTGGGTTTTACGGCCGATTATGAGAGTGGAGAAATTGTGCTCCAGCGCGAAGAGATAGCTGATGCACAGTGGTTCGATCCGTTTCATTGTCCGGCATCTCCTGCGCCAGGCAGTATCGCTTGGCAACTGATAGAAGCTGCAAAAAAGAAAAAATGAACGATAAAATTTGGTCGTTTCGGATATTTTGATTACCTTTGCACCGATTATAATGACAATATGTATCTAATAAACAATCTATATGAATAGAATTATCATTACCGTTGTCGGTAAAGACACCGTCGGTATTATTGCTGCTGTATGTACTTATTTGGCCGATAAGCAGGTTAACATTCTCGATATTTCGCAGACCATCGTCCAGGAGTATTTCAATATGATGATGATCGTCGATATCAAGAATTGTTCAGTTGCTTTCGATGAACTTTGTGATGGCCTTTGTTCTATCGGTGAGCAGAAGGGCGTTCAGATCAAGTGCCAAAAGGAGGAGATTTTTGATAAAATGCACCGTATATGATAAATATCAGTGAGGTCCTTGAGACCAATAAAATGATTGAGCAGGAGAACTTGGATGTGAGAACCATTACGATGGGCATCTCTCTGCTCGATTGTGCGACAGACAGCGTTCAGCAGACTTGTCAGAATATCTACCAGAAGATTCTTCGTCTTGCTTCGAATCTGGTTCGTACTGGAGAGGAGATCAGCAAGGAGTATGGTGTTCCGATTGTCAACAAGCGTATCTCCATTACACCTGCAGCCATTGTGGGTGCTTCATGTTGCAAGACACCGCAAGATTTTGTGCAGATTGCCAAAACTCTCGATAAAGCGGCTCATGAGGTGGGCGTGAATTTTATTGGAGGTTTCAGTGCAACGGTGCAGAAAGGAATGACACCTGCCGACGAACTCCTGATCCGTTCTATTCCGCAAGCCATGAAGGAAACCGAATTGATCTGTTCATCGGTCAATGTTGGTTCAACCAAGACGGGTATCAATATGGATGCAGTCCGATTGATGGGTGATATCATCAAGCAGACTGCAGAGGCGACCAAAGATCAAGACTCTTTGGGATGTGCCAAATTGGTAGTCTTGTGTAATGCCCCCGACGATAATCCGTTCATGGCTGGTGCTTTCCATGGTGTCAGTGAGGCTGATGCAATCATTAATGTGGGTGTAAGTGGTCCTGGTGTGGTGAAGTATGTGCTCGAACATCTGCCAGAGGGAACCAATTTTGAGGTGTTGTGCGAAACCATCAAGAAGACAGCCTTCAAGATAACCCGAGTCGGACAGCTTGTGGCTCAGGAGGCCAGTCGTCGTCTGGGTGTTCCTTTTGGAATCATCGATCTCAGCTTGGCACCAACTCCAGCCGTTGGCGATAGCGTGGCTGATATCCTGCAGTGCATCGGCTTGGAACGTGTGGGTGCACCGGGTACAACCGCAGCATTGGCACTCTTGAATGATCAAGTCAAAAAGGGTGGTGTAATGGCCAGCTCTTATGTCGGCGGTTTGAGTGGAGCTTTCATTCCTGTCAGTGAAGATCAGGGTATGATCGATTCTGTGCTTGCAGGAGCATTGACCGTCGAGAAACTTGAAGCTATGACCTGTGTGTGCTCTGTAGGTCTTGATATGATTGCCATTCCAGGAGATACATCGGCTACCACGATTGCAGGTATCATTGCCGATGAGGCTGCTATTGGTATGGTCAATCAGAAAACAACAGCCGTTCGTGTTATCCCGGTTGTCGGTAAGGGCGTCGGAGATACTGTTGAGTTCGGTGGATTGTTGGGCTATGCTCCAATCATGCCGGTCAATAGATTTTCGTGTGAAGTTTTTGTGAATAGAGGCGGTCGCATTCCTGCGCCAATTCATTCCTTTAAAAACTAAAAAAATATGTAAATTTTCTCAAAAAAGGCAAAAATGATATATGAAGATGCTTTTTTTTGCTTGAAAATTTGGAGATAAAGAAAAATCGCTGTATCTTTGCAGCGGTTTTAACAACCGAATGTTTTTGTTAGTAATGTTTTTGAAGGGTCTCGGAGTTGTGAAACTACGAGACTTTTTTATGTGTATAACCTTAATCGTTTTCTTGATTGTATGAAACAGTTTATCACGATTGTTATTGTATTTGCTACTTGTTTTCTCGTTCCTCTTTCGGCCCGATCGGTCAAAGAGGAGGACGGTGTGGTCCGTATTGATCTGGAGTCTCGTCTTCAGACCAATGAGGGATGGGGTGTTTCGCTCTGTTGGTGGGCCAATATGTGTGGCCGATATAGTGAACAGCATCTTGATTCTTTGATTGATTGGCTTGTGAGCCCTGAAGGTTTGAACTATAATATCTTTCGATACAACATTGGCGGTGGCGATGATCCTCAGTGGACCCATTGTCAACCCCATCATTTCTGTTATCCTCGTTCGGGCAAGGGGTATCGTGCCGAGATGGAGGGCTTTCAGGACGAGAGGGGAGGTGCCTATCATTGGGAACGCGACTCGGCCCAGATTCGTATTCTTCGCATGATCAAGAAAAAACGTCCAGATGCCATTTTTGAGGCATTCTCCAATTCGGCACCATGGTGGATGACACTCAGTGGTTGTGTGGGCGGAAACCGTAAGGCATCGGATGACAATATCAATCCTGCGTATTATGAGGATTTTGCACACTACCTTGTCGATGTTTGCCAACATTTCAAGGAGGCGTATGGAATAGAGTTTGCAACACTCGACCCATTCAATGAGCCGGTTACCGATTATTGGAAAGCAAGTGGTAGCCAGGAGGGTTGCCATGTGAGTACCGAGGCACAGATTGCCTTCTTGAAGGTTTTGCATCCGATATTGAAGGCTTCGGGCTTGAAAACCGTTATCTCTGCGTCCGATGAAACCAGTGTTGGTCAATCTTTGACCGATCTGCATGCCTATGCCAAAGCCGATATTCTCTCGATGGTGGGACAATGGAATACCCATACCTATCAGGGTTCAAAAGAAGATAAGAAGGAATTAGCCTCTTATGCGCATCAGTTGGGCGTACGTTTGTGGCAGAGTGAAACCGGCGATGGTGGCAAGGGCATTGAGGGAAATTTGAAGATGGCTCTGCGTTTGATAGAGGATGTCAAATATCTCCAGGCTGTAGCTTGGTGTGATTGGCAATATGTTGAGGAAAATCATGACCAATGGAGTCTTGTCAAATGCGATCATATCTGGAACCGTTACGAACGTCATGCAAACTATTATGTCCGTCAGCATTTCAGCCGTTATATTCCTGTCGGATATACCTTCCTTCATACCGATTCTCCATCTACGCTGTCTGCCATTAGTCCAGATGGAAAAGAGTTGGTATTGGTTTCGGTAAATGCAACTCGCGAGGCAAAGAGTTTACAGTTCTCATTGCCCAAAGGATTCTCGGTCAAGACCTGTGTTCGCAGTTCATCGGAGGGATTTGGACAGACGGTTTCTGATTTCAAGCAGCAAAAACAGCAATTGTCGTTCCAGCAACCAGCTTTCAGTATTTCGACATTTGTCTTGGACAATAAGCTCTCTCGACAATAAATCACAGATTTAATCGTTTAAAGTAAATGTACTGTCCTTTTATTCATTTATCATGAAGATTGTCATTGTTTCTCCTGCTGGTAGCATCAAGTCTCGTGTTGTCGATGGTGGTGTCAATACCCTGAAGAGTTGGGGACATCAAGTTGTCGTTGCTCCGCATGCATTGGATACTTATGGCCGATATGCCGGAACTCCCGACGATCGCGCCTTGGATATAGTCAATGCCCTACAGGATCCGACGGTCGATATGCTTTGGGCAACCCGAGGCGGTTATGGCTGTATGCAGATCATTGATCAGATTCCAGTAGAACTCATTCGTCAAGCAAACAAACCCATTGTCGGATATAGTGATATAACGGCCTTGCATGCACTTTGGACGAAGGCTGGTGTCAAAAGCCTCCATGCACCGATGATGAAGCATTTGGGCGAAGATCCGACACATCGGACAACCAAGACACTCCGAGAGGTTGTCGATTATTATGGATTGCAACATAGTTTTCCGCCGAAGCACAATAACCTTTTCCTCAAACGACTGAATGAGCAGTTTCCTGATCGGGAACCGATTCAAGCCGAAGATATCAGTTTCGTTGGAGGAAACTTGAGCGTGCTGTCCGGCTTGCATGGGACACCGTTCGACTATGATTATGACGGCAAGGTTCTCTTTATTGAAGACATCTCCGAATCTCCCTATAAGATTGACCGTATGATCCAGCAGTTGAAGCTGATGGGTGTTTTCTCGAAAGTTAAAGCTGTCGTCTGTGGTCACTTTACCGGATGCGACGAAGATCCTCTGATGCCGATTCGCTTATGGGACAATATCCGCTGGATTATCTCTCCCTTCAACCTGCCCGTCCTGATGGGTGCTCCGATTGGACATGAATTGGAAAACTATCCGGTGGTAATTGGATAATATAATAGTGATAAGTAGTTGTTCAAAATTAACTATACACATTTTGAATAATTGACGAAGAGGCTTAGGCCGACCGCAGCGAGTGCTCGATTCGCACTATAGAACAAGGTGTCATTGGAGACATAATCCATAGGACGGATCCATTTGCCTT
>JAZRXX010000002.1:0-27585 GCA_045600485.1 Bacteroidales bacterium | reverse complement strand
TGAAAAACTATGAAAAACACTCAGGGGGTGCCTTAGCGGCAGGGGGCAGACAGCCCCCGAGAGCGCAATTCTACCGTTTTATTGCTTCTTTTCACTTGGTTTGCGGCTGCAAACATAGTAACTTTTGAGTTGAAATTTAATGATTCGCTTACTTTGCTTCCTTACTTCTCCTTGGCGAAAATCATAGAACACTCCACTTTGCGAGGCCCCCTTTGCGTCCATAGCGTCCTTCGCGTGAGTGCCATGAAAATATCCACCATTCTGAAATCATTCATAAAATCAATTTGATTGTTCCTGGTACTAACTGAAAATTCACTAATTCCCTAATTCTTGATCATAAATTACTGATTTCTTGACCTCTTTCTTGCATAATTCAAAAATTCTTCTCATCTTTGCAGCATGATTCTCAATTCTTTTCTCATGAAGAAAGGAAGAGATGAAGATTTTGCCTATGTGATAATATTCAAAATCACTATGGTAGCGTCTTGATGTGATATTTTATTTATCTCAAGAAAATTTGAAGAATTGAAGAGGTTTATTAGTACAGATCTTCTTATCTTCTCCTCTTCTCTGAGATTATAAAGAAATCCATCAGGGTCGTCCATAAGCAATCTTCTCTACTTCTTAAGATTAAAATAAAGAGGGTCTTTCTACTTTTGAATAATAATCATGTCAAAGCGAGATCGGAACATATTGGAATTTTTAGTGGCGCTCGTGGCAGAGTTTGCTGCTCATTTTGGAATCTCACAGGATGTAGCTTTCAACTACATCCGAGAACATCATGGGCTGGATTATTATTTCAAGCATTATAACGTATTGCATACCTTATCCTTTGAAGAGAATATTGAGGACTTGATACAGGTTTGCTCTAACCATGGAGGACATTTACAATGAAACTATATCATGGATCAAATATTATTGTTGATCATCCATCGATAGACAAAGGTAAGCCCTTCAAAGATTTTGGGCAGGGATTCTATCTGTCTGATGATTTTGGGCAGGCGATGGAAATGGCAGAAAGAGTGGTTGAACGTGTTGGTGCTCAACAAACACCAATTGTCACTACTTTTGAATTTGATGAGTCTGCCATGATTGATGGTTCGCTTGAGGTAAAACGGTTTGAAACTTATACCGAGGAGTGGGCGGAGTTCGTACTTCGCAATCGAGATCGAAAAACGCCACAGCCTTATCATAGATATGATATTGTGTATGGACCGATAGCAGACGATGGTATTGTTCGTCAAATGCGTAGATTCGAGATGGGTGCTATAACTTTAAAAGAATTGATGCAGGAACTTCAATATCCACCCAAGATAACTTTCCAGTACTTCTTTGGAAGTGAGAAAGCTCTTGAAAAACTGAAATTCTTATGTTAACAGAAGGACAGATTCAATGTATGAAGGAAGATTTGACCATAGCTTTGGTTCAGATTCTTATCGAAGAACAGCATTACACCATGGAGGATGCATTGAGTGCTGTGTATAACTCCAAGGCATTCCTCAATCTTCAGAATTCTGCTACTGGCTATTATTTCCAGAGTGTCGGTTATATTTACGATGATTTGAAAACCGAACTCTCCCTAATGTAGTCAAATTATTATTAATATAGTCAGGCATCCTTCGGGATTTGCCTGACTTTTTTTCAAACGACAATTATGACAACAAAGACAATGGTTTTTAATTTTTGTTCATTGTCGTCTTGTTAATTCACCAATTCTCTAATTCTTGATCATAAATTACTGATTTCTTGACCTTTTTCTTGTATAATTCAAAATTTCTTCTCATCTTTGCAGCATGATTCTCAATTCTTTTCTCATGAAGAAAGGAAGAGATGAAGATTTTGCCTATGTGATAATATTCAAAATCACTACGGTAGCGTCTTGATGTGATATTTTATTTATCTCAAGAAAATTTGAAGAATTGAAGAGGTTTATTAGTACAGATCTTCTTATCTTCTCCTCTTCTCTGAGATTATAAAGAAATCCATCAGGGTCGCCAATAAGCAATCTTCTTTCTCATCTTCTTTGAGATTAAGAACTTCTTGAGGGTATTTTAGTTAGTCCAAAGAAAGTCCAAAATATGAAAACAATAAAAGTTTATACAGGTAATCTCGTAGCATCAGTAACTGTTCTGGCTCAACCTTGGGGCGAGGGACATGTTGCACGTGTTGCGTCTGCTCGCACATGTCAGCCGATAACAAGTACACCATCAACCACAACTGGAACATCTGCAAGATGAGTGCTTTTACAAACAAGTTCGACCATCGCTTGGATGCCATAGTGACTGGATGCTATGTTCTTACATCCGATGTTGATGAAAATGATCAGCGGCACTATTGCGAGGCCGAAAATGCTTGTTGGGATACTGGTGCTACTAATACCAGTATTTCTCCAGCAATCATAGAAGCACTACAACTAAAGTCTGTCGGGAAAACAAAAGTATCTACCTATGGCGGTCATGTTGTTGATAGTGATGTCTATGTTATCGATTTGATGCTACCCGGGAACAACAAGGTTGAGAAACTAAATGTCCTTAGTGCAGAAAGCGATGATTACGACGTAGTAATAGGCATGGATGTAATGACATTAGGTGATTTTTGTCTTTCGAATAAAGATGGAAAGACTTGCTTTTCTTTCCGATTGCCTTCTAAAGAACATATTGTCCTTACCGATTAATGGATAAAAAACAAGTTATAGATATTGTCTCTACCTATAAAGCCGCAGTCTTGAAATTGCTGCCAGATGCTCGTGTCTTTTTATTCGGTTCTTATAGTAAAGGAAATGCACGACAGGATAGTGATATAGATGTGGCTGTGGTTGTCCCAAAATTTGAAGGAGATTGGTTGGCAATATCTTCTTCTTTGTGGGGAGTCACGTGGAATATAAGCACTCTTATAGAACCTGTTCTAATCGAGGAGTGTCATCCTAGTCCGTTATATGAAGATATTCTAAAGACAGGTATTGCTGTTTAGAGTCAGGCATCCTTCGGGATTCGCCTGACTTTTTTTCAAACGACAATTAGGACAACATAGACAATTTTTCATTATGGTTCATTGTCTCAATTGTCTTAATTGTCATAATTGTCGTCCTTTTCATTCTCAAATTCCCTAATTCTTGATCATAAATTACTGATTTCTTGACCTCTTTCTTGAATAATTCAAAAATTCTTCTCATCTTTGCAGCGTGAACTTGGTATCTTATTCTCAAGAAGAAGAGAAGAGTAGAAGCATTCATAGTTGAGTAATTCTGTAATTCACTAATTCTTGATCTATAATACTAGTTCTCCTCCTTGATAGTCACGTCCGCTTAGGTCGCCGCTATCTCCGGAGTTTTTATAAGAAGACGTTTACTTACGTTTGAATCTTGGCGTTCCAAATACTTCCACCATTTGAATAAGCTCCAAGAAGCAATGCAGTAGTAGATGTCCTATGGATAAGTATATCCAGTAGTGCAGTCATCTCTGTACCCGTATTCGGGTATGGAAGTGGCTCATAACTGCATACATACTTTGACGTGGGTCTTCTGCAACTGCTCGTTTCTGAGCTTAGGGCTGTGGAAGGCCTTGGAACGCGGGACGAGCAAGTACAGCCGCCTGCGTCTTTTTTTTGTTTAAAATCTAATGCCGAATCAGGGGTGACAGGAGGTGATTTTTTGTATGGTATGGCTAAAGAGTATTATTTTCAGCAAAGAGGAAGAACGACGATGAAACGGTATGTTTTCATTGCAGATGCACCTAACGAGTCAATGATTGTTGATTTCGAGTTAGTTATGGAAAAGAATGTTGAAGATTATAAAGAAATCGTTTTTTCTGGTGATTCTCGAGATGAAATGATTCGTCAAATGCAAAATGAAGCGAAAGATGCTGTGACTCCAATTGAAAATGGATTGAAGAAGTGGGATGAAATCGCTAGAGAAGAATTATCCTCTCCTGAGTTATTTTTATTAGAGAATTAGTTAAATGTTGTAGCATTTTTAAGAAGTCATATATTTGGTAACTAAGAATATGATTCCAGTTTTTATATTGGATATCCTTCTAAATATGTGTCAACTGACTATGTTTTGTGTTTTTAAATCATTTCATTAATGTCTCGATTAAACGGGGCACTAATGGCATTAATATTGAATCGAGAATGAAAAAGTTTCTTCTTTTCTGGCTATTGCTATGCTCAAGTTCGATTTGTGCATATGCCTATAATTTCGCAGTAAACAGTATCTATTACGATATAGAATCATCTGCAGATATGACTGTTTCAGTCACTTATAAAGATACTCAATATGGTTCTTATCAAGGAGCAGTTATCATACCTGATACAGTGGAGTATTACGGCTATAAATATCGCGTAACTAAAATTGGTTACAATGCGTTCAAGGGGTGTAATATGCTTAATTCTATAAAATTACCAAAAGGATTAAAAGGCATTGACGGTAATGCTTTTGAAGGATGCTCATTGTTGAGAATTATAGTAATACCATCCCAAGTTCAATATATTTCCAATGGAGTTTTTAAGTCTTGCTCAAATTTGGTAAAACTAAATATCCCAAGTTCTGTTAAATCAATAGAAAGTAATTCTTTTAATGGTTGTACTTCGTTGACTGAAATTATTTTTGAAGATGGTGACGATGAGCTCAATTTGAGTACAACGGGTAATGAATATAATTATGCGACTGGACTCTTCTATTATTGTAAATCATTGAAAAATGTTTATATAGGAAGAAATTTAAGTTCAAGTCAAACGCCAATTCTTGGACAAATTAACTTCCTACAAATCGGAGAGAAGGTTACCTCTATTTCTAATATTCCATCTGGAAAAACTGTTGTTTCATTTTCTGATTTTAAGTATAACAAAAATTTTTCGTATTTGTTCGTCAAAAAAGAAATGATACATAATTATTCAACTATGAACAATGTTTTTCCGCTATATGATGGTGATGTCGTTGTTTCTAGTGATGTAGATATTACAAATTATTTATCTAACTACAATAATAAGGATAAATTTTTTATAAAAAACGTTTATTTTTGTGGTGATAATACTTTGAAATTGACAGAAAATGAATTAAAACTCGGCATGAATCCTAATTGCCTTTTTTATGTGATTGGATCGACAACCCCAGAATATTCGAATTTTGTTGATTATGAGACATTGACATCAAAGTCAATGTTAATCAATGCTGGTGAAGATTTTTATTGTACGAAAAATTTTATTGCCAAAGATGCAGAAATCACTTACTCCCCTTCCGTTTGGGCCGACGGTCAATCTGGTTGGGAGGTGATCACTCTTCCATTTGAACCAACTTCAATTGAGGCAAGCGTTAGTGGTAGTATTGTTCCAATCACAACAAATTCAAAAGGTAACTTCTGGCTTCGCCAATATGTAGGCAGTAGCGATGATGCGGTATATTTCACTTCTACTTCGGATGGTGTAATGAAGGCTAACACTCCTTATTTGATTGCCTTCCCAGGAGATAAGATGGGTAAGGGAAGTTTGGAGGGACAGACCATTACCTTCAAGGCAAAGAATGTGACAATACCTGTTACCACCATTCCAAGTATCCAGAAAAATGGTTACACCTTCGTGGGTAACTATGATAAGACGGCTGATGAAGGTGGCGGTTGGACACTGAATGCAGAGGGAAGTGCCTTCGTGTGGAGTGAGACAGTTGGAGATAAACCATTCTCTGGTTACTTCAAGGGAGAGGCTCCTGTAGCAGGTGCATCGGCTTTGCGCATGAGTTTCGGTCAGATGGACAACACGACTGGCTTGGAACAGAACATGGCAGAATTGATTGACTATGCTGATGAGGTTGTCTATACTCTGGATGGTCGCAAGGTCATTGCCAAGGACTTGAAGCCAGGCCTCTATATCAAGAACAATAAAAAGATGATGGTACGATGAACATCAAGAGATACTTACGGCTCCTGGCCATAGGTCTGCTTCTGTCATTATCGCCATCTATGGAATCATACGCCGCTTGTTTGCCCGATTCGTTAAGCATCAATAGCGGTGGAGGAATGTTCGGTGATGATGATCAGAGTAACCCAGGGCTTGGAGATAATGATCCGGGGGGAGGCTTCTCCGATGGAGATCAGAGTAACCCAACGATGGGTGGATCTTCCGACGATGGCTTTTCCGATGGAGGTATGGCAGGAGGTGGCTCCTCTACGCCTTCTACAGGGGATGATGACGCGCTCAAGCCTCAAGAGATAAAGAATGTAATCTGTTATACCTCGACCGATGGGAAGATAGTTACCCCTGCTGATGCTGAGGCTTTCGGAGTGAGCTTGGTGAGCAATACCTACGCCAATGGAGTGGGCAAACTCTCCTTTAGTGGCGATGTGACTCTGATAGGGGAATCTGCCTTCGAGGATTGCGATCCGTTGCAAAGCATTACCTTGCCAAGTGGCGTGACGGATATTGAGAACTTTGCCTTTTCTGGTTGTATTGCCTTGCAGAGTGTTGTTCTTCCAGCGAATGTAGAGAACATCGGTCGCTATGTATTTGCTGATTGTGAAGCGCTGGCTGACGTGACGAACCTTAGCAGAGAGCCACAAACCATTGCTAAGAATGTCTTTGCTGTATATGGTACGCTCCATGTCCTGCCTGGATGCAAAGAGGCATACGAAGCTGCTGCCTATTGGAAGAATTTCACGATTGTGGAAGATGCTGTCAACCCGAATGTGCCAACCCTCACCGATGGAGAAGCCTACACTTTGAACAAAGATACGGAGGTTGAACAGTTGATGTATCGTCGTACCTTCAACAACACCACATGGCAGGCGCTCTATGTGCCGTTCAGTATTCCTGTGGCAGTATTGGAGGAGAATGGCCTGCAGGTGGCAGAGTTGAATGACAGCCACATGTACGATAGGGATGATGATGGAGTGTTTGAAGAGGTGACGATAGAGTTCCTGCGCCTGACATCGGGCAATACCGAAGCGAACATGCCGTATATGATCCGTGCATTGGAGGCTGGCGAGAAGCAGATTACGTTGACCGACGTGGTGCTCAAGGCGGCAGCAGAGGTGAGCATTGACTGCTCGACCACCAAGAAGCTCTTCACTTTCACCGGAACCTACTCGGGTGTGGATGGCGAGACGATGTTTGCCAATCATTACTATGCCATCAGCGGAGGTGCATTGAAGCCGGCTGCCAACAGTAGCGTAGGACTAAAGCCACAGCGTTGGTATATGAGCATCGAGAATCGTGATGGATCCCCCATGGAGTACAATGCCCCAAGCATCCGCCTCATGGTAAATGGCGAATGGGCAGAGGAGATAGAGGAGGAGACAACGGGCCTCCATACTATCGGCCAATCACAGCCAGAAGAAAAGATTTATACCTTGGAGGGTGTACGTGTGCTCAATACTTCGCGTCCGGGCATGTATGTTCAGAACGGTAAGATTGTGGTTCGTAAATAATCTGCTGCTATGGAAAAGAGAAAATACACAGCTCCAAGCGCCACAGTAGTGGATTTGGACCTCGACGCTACTCTTTGTGTCATAGCCGGCAGTATGCCTGTCGATAATTCTGGTGCTACAGAATTCGATGCCCCTCAACGCCGAAGTAACGGCTGGGACGAATACGAAAAATGAATCACTCTCATAAGAGCAAAAAATAAGAGCCGACTCGAAAGAGCCGGCTCTTGTTGTATATTCTAATTTTGAAATTAGATTGCGAATGGATTCTCGCCTGGGTAAAGCTGACCAGCTGGGAGAGGAGTGTTGATATCCTCTACGCCGAGCATCTTGAGAGCCTCGAAGAGAACCTTGCCGCAGTGCTCGAAAGCGTATGCTCCGTGGTGAGGGAAGCGCTTGCCAACGAGGACGTGACGATAGAAGCGAGCGAAACCAGGGATAGCGTGGATACCGATGCCACCGAAAGAGCATGGATCAACGTCGAGGAACTCACCCTGTGCGATGTAAGAAACGAGCTTAGCATCAGAGTTAGACTGAATACGGAACATGGTTGACTTGCCTGGAGCAATCTGACCTTCGAGAGTACCCTTGGTGATATCTGGGCTCATGAGACGAGCCTGGATCAACTGATACTTGATCTTGCAGTCCTTCATGCACTGAGAGCAGGTGTTACCGCAGTGGAAGCCCATGTAGAGGTCCTTCATGTCGGCACCAGCGAGGTTTGCGCCAGCAGGGATAACGTCGGCAGGAACAGAGTTGTTGATATCGAGGAGGGTTGCAGGCTTCTCGGTAGCGCACTCAGCCATGAACTCAGAGAGAGCACCGTAGAGGTCAACCTCGCAAGCTACAGGAATACCACGGCCGGTGAGGCGTGAGTTAACGTAGCAAGGCTCGAACTCGAAGATTGGCTGCCATGCTGGCCAGCACTTGTTGGCGAATACAGCGTACTTAGAGCCACCCTTCTGGTTCTCGTACCAGTCCATGAGGGTAACTTCCAACTGAGCCATCTTGTTGATGATCTCTGGGTAGGTGTTGCGCGATGGACCGAGTTCGTTCTCCATATCCTTAGCAACGGCAGCAATTTCAGCAGCCTTGCCTGGCTTGGCGGTAATCTCGTCGAATGCCTTCTTGAGGTCGAGCTCAGAGTTCTCCTGAACCTCGATGCCGAGATCATACATTGGCTGGATAGGAGCGTTGCAAGCGAGGAAGTCCCAAGGACGAGGACCGAAGCCGATAACCTTGAGGTTGCGAACACCGATAACAACGCGAGCGATGTTGCAGAAATCAGCGAGTTCCTTAACTGCCTCCTGAGGAGTTACGTTAGGATACTCTGGAATATAAACCTTGAGGCGACGGAGACCTACGCTGTATGAGAAGTTGAGGACACCACAGAGAGCGTCACCACGGTCGTTGGCAAGATTAGCCTTGCCCTCCTCCTTGGCAGCAAGTACCATGCAAGGACCGCCGAACTTCTGGCAGAACAGGGTTGTAGGACCCTCAGGACCGAAGTTGCCGAGGAACATACAAACTGCGTTGATACCATTCTCCTTAGCCCAGTCAAGAGCCTTGTAGGTGTCAACATCGTTTTCGATGGTTACAGGACAGTCATAAACTTCTGAAAGACCGGCCTTCTTGACTTCTGCCATTACAGCAGCCAAACGAGCCTGAGTCAAGGTGATAGGGAAACAGTCGCGGCTTACACCAACGATACCCAATTTTACCTTAGGTTGATTGATCATGGAAATGTGAAATAAATTGTTAATACTAATAAGTAATTGTTTTTATCTATTTAAGACGTGGCAAATGTACGGAGTTTTTTTTGTTCTACCAAATTTTCGCACCGGAAATGTGTTAATGAGCCCTAAATTTTGCAAATTTTAAAGAACACTTAACATTTACGACCAGCGAAAACCTATAGTTTGTTAACGAAATGCACGGGTTGGGCGAGTTTGTTGTACCTTTGTTGCATGAAATCGAACATTCTTCTACTCTTTTTGTGCCTGTCTGCACATTGTTTAAATATATATGCTGAGGAAAAGCCCCAAGCCCAGTCTCTACACCCAATGGAGAGGGGAGAGGATTCGACTGAGATTCACCTTTCGCCTTCGTTCCAAAAGGAGTTGTGGAATGCCTTTTCGTTTACCCCCAGAGAGGCTCCTTTGGATTCTGTCTCGTCGATTCCGTTGGACCGTTCGCTGATGAAGGAGTGGTTGAGCGCTGTGCCTATCAAGGCTGAAATCCAGCCTTTGGATCTTCCTGGCGTAATCAATCAATCTACAGGAATCAATCCCTATTTGTGGCAGTCGAAGAAGGGAGGATTGGGGCTGTTGGTGCGCGCTGATGGCTCTACTTGTCTGTCGGGGTTTGATGTGAATGCGTTGGCAAAATATATCCGTCCGAGTGAAATCAAGCTCCGCAAGATGCGCGAGATTGCAGACGAGGCTCGCGAGGTGATGGACCGTTGTTTTCCGGAAGAGGGACTTGCTGCGCCGATGCCTGCAGATACGGCGAGTGTGAGGTGATTTTTTGAGTTTTGAGTTTATAGTTTTCAGTTTTGAGTTGATAGTTTTTTAGTTTTTTAGTTTTCAGTTTTTAGTTTTCAGTTGGTTGAATCTGCAAAGGATAATGCAGAAGTTTTAGCGAAAATTAGGGTTGTTAGTGCATTTTTCTCTTTGTGTGGTTAGAAAATTAAATTTTTTTTGCAGGGTGTTGCAACTTTTTCTTTTTGGCCTACGTCTAACCTACAAAACAAAAACAGAACTAATAAAAAACAAACAAAACATGAGCAACAAAAACATTATGACCGGTATGTTGGCCGCAATGAGTCTGCCGCTGATGGCAGCAGCAAATCCAGACGTGAAGGGAACCATTATCGACGAAAATGGAGAACCGATGAGTTTCGTCAACGTCGTGCTGCTGTCGGCTGCAGACTCAAGTTTTATTCAGGGTGCAACCAGTGATTCTGCTGGTGTGTTCAATATCGAAACTCCAGCAGTTCAAGGTATTCTGAAAGTGTCGAGCGTCGGCTACGAGACGCAGTATTTCAATACCAACGACTTCAAGCAGGGTGACTTGAGAATCCAGATGCGCGAAAACAATGCAATGCTTGGCGAAGTGACTGTCAAGGCCCAGTTGCCAAAGACCAAACTGACCGGTAATTCGATGGTGACCAGCATCAAGGGATCTGTGCTCGAAAAGTCGGGAACTGCCAAAGAGATGTTGGCCAAGGTGCCTGGCATGACCTTGAAAGATGATGAACTGGAGGTGTTGGGCAAAGGTCAGCCGGTGTTCTATATCAATGGACGCAAGGTGACCGATAAGGATGAATTCAAACGCTTGCGCAGCGAAGAGATCCAGGAGGTCGAGGTAATTCAGAATCCTGGCGCCCAATACGATGCCACGGTCACAGCTGTGGTCCGTATCAAGACCATTCGACGCGAGGGCACTGGCTTCGGTTACGATCTGTCGGCCGGCAACAATCAGGACTTGCGTTTCGGAAATTCGGACCCCAATGCTACAGTCAACCTCCGTTATCGACACAATTCGATTGACTTCTTCGGATTGGTCAATTACTGGAAGTGGGACAATGTGAATGTGCTTGATGCAACTCAGGAGACTTATATGTTGTCGGACGGAAACTTGAACAAGATCGACCAGCATTCCGACTTCCGAAACACATGGCAAGGGCAGGGTCTGAACTATAACCTTGGTTTCAACTGGCAGATTACCAACGATCATTCTATCGGTATGCGCGTGGAGCGTCATGATAAATTCCGTTCGGGATCTATTGTGGCCGAAGCAACTCGTTTGAGCAATTCTGTCATCGATCAGCAGATCAAGTCCAAGATTTCGGAAATGCAGACACGTACCAGTCAGCGCAGTCACGACTCGCAACCTTACAGCTACGACGGTAATGCCTACTATTGTGGCAAGGTTGGCAAACTGGGCATCGACTTCAATGTTGACTTCGTGGCCAATAAAAACAAAGAGGTGAACCGAATCATCGATCACAATGCCCCAGACAACCGAATCGAGTCTGTGACGCCCGGCAAGACTCGGATGATTGCCGACAAGCTGACGCTTTCGTACCCCGTGTGGAAAGGTCAGCTGCAGGCAGGCACCGAGATGAGCTTTGTCGGTCGAGAATCAAGCTACAGGATGTCAGGCATGAGTCTGCCATCTTCGGAATCGGAGGTGAACGAGAAGAACATTGCAGCCTTCGTGCAATATGGTTGCATGATTCCGCAAGTCGGTAATCTGAGTATGGGAGTGCGCTACGAACATGTCGGTTTCGATTATACCGATTGCCTCGACGGACAGAAATCCATGTCTCGCTATACCGACGATTTCTTCCCTTCGGTCAACTGGGCCAATCAGTTCGGCGATTGGCAGTTGTCGGCCAGTTACAGCTACAAGACGAACCGTCCGCAGTATTGGCACTTGAGCGAGTCTGTCTTTTTCCTGAATGCCTATTCGCTCCAGCAGGGGGATCCGAAGCTGAAGGACGAAAAGATCCAGGAGGTCAGCACCAATGTGCGTTGGAAGTGGATCAATCTCTTTGCTGCCTACGAACGTCGTGATAATTTCGTGACCCAGTGGTCGTATGTTTACGATAGTTCGTTGCCTGCAACTGCTGTCCTCAAGGACTTTGGCGAAGGCACCATCCTGATCAAGCATATCAATATGGATGTGCCGGTGCGCAACTTTGCCGCTTTCCTGACCGCTTCGCCCACTTTTGGCTGTTACAGTCCAAGCTGGTCGGTTGGTGTACAGCGCTACGATGTCAAACTTGATCTGGCCGATCCTCGTGAGGCCGACAAAAAGCGTACCGTCCACTATCACAAGCCATTCGGATTTTTGGATATCAACAATACGTTCCGCTTCAAACATTCGTGGCAACTGGAGGCCAATGGCAATGTCATGACCAAGGGCGACTATTCGAACTTCTACTTTGCCAGATCAATATCGAGGGTGAACTTTGTGGTCCAGAAGTGCTGGCTGAAGAACGATGCCCTCTGCCTGCGAGCTTCGGTTCAAGATGCCTTCCGAGGATCAAAGCAGCGCATCAACATGGATTGTGGCTACTATCAGCTCGATCAGCGGACCTACAATAGCAGCCATCGCCTGGATATCTCCTTGCGATATACATTCAATGCTACACAAAGCAAGTATAAGGGAACCGGTGCGGGACGAGAGGCAGCCAGTCGAATGTCAAAATAAGTGTTTTTAGATGAATAATTCCTTGAGAACCTCGACCGAACGGAGATTGCCAATTTCGGGCATATGGATGTGGATGTAGGTGAGCATCATGTCGAGCAGGATGTTGCGTTGCTCGCGACTGAGATGAAGCTGGTCGAGCGAAGAAAATCCCGTGTCGAGCAACTGGTGTAGCCAAGAGGCCGATTCGGCAGTCAGATAATAGGGATGATAGATGGGGAGGTGCGTATAGATGCCCTCGCTGATATCGAAAAGCATGCCTGGCTGCCATTTGGAATTATCGACGCTGAAGCCCAGATGATAGCAAAGCCTCGTTGTGAAGATCAGGTGGAAGTTGGCGCTGCCGGCTGTGGTGAGCTGGAGCAATTCGATAGAGTGCGAAATGAATAACCAGAGTTTCGCGTCGGCTTCCACCTGCTTGATGGTGCGGTCCAACAACTCGGCCATGTAAAGGCATTGCGCCGTCTTGCCAGGATCACTCATCGAAAGCATGTAGGGCGAAAGGAGCAGTGTGGCCTCCTGGATGGCATGTAGTTCCTGTCCGGGTTTGCTGTCAATGACCAGATCGAGCATCGACAAAGGGGCATAGAGTGTACGTTGCCCGCCACTTCGACGCAAGCGTGACAAGGTGATCTTGCAGGTCACTTTTCCCAGCTGTTCTGTATAGATATGAACGAATTGCGTGCGGTCGTTGTAGGGAACCGTGCTGAGTACCACGCCTTTGGTTTTGATAGTTGAATTTGTCATTTCGGTGGGCAAAAGTACTCAATTCCACCTAAAAAAACAAGTTTTTTGGAAAAAAAGAGAAGAAAAATTGGGTGGAATGCAGAAAATTAGTATCTTTGCACCCGCAAATCGACAAAAGTTGAGACAATTACTCAAAGTCCTGACTACGTGAGCAGGCAAAGCTGGCTAATGCAATTGGCGGCGCGCAGCCAGATCGTCCCCCAGTCTCCTGAGTCGAGTGCACAATAACAAGAAATTATAACAAGAAAATAAAACTACAACAATGGCAAATCACAAGTCATCAAAGAAGAGAATCAAGCAGACTATCACCAAGAACGAGAGCAACCGTTACTACGGCAAGATCACCCGTAACGCAGTTCGTAAGTTCCGCGCTACCACCGACAAGGCTGAGGCAGCAGCACAGCTCCCAGTTGTTAGCTCTATGCTCGATAAGCTCGCTAAGAAGGGCGTAATCCACGCTAACAAGGCAGCTAACCTCAAGAGCAAGCTCGCTAAGCAGGCTAATAAGCTCGCTTGATACTCCGAGTAGTATCCTTATATCCATCCCCACTTGCCCTTTTTGGGCGTAGTGGGGTTGGTCATTTCTTTTTTACGCGCGCGTATGCGTGTACATAAACCTATAAATCTCTTTATGTCCGAGAATCAAAACAACTACGATGCCAGTCACATCCAAGTCCTCGAAGGTCTGGAAGCTGTGCGCAAGCGTCCTGCCATGTATATTGGCGACACGAGTATCAAAGGTCTTCATCACCTTGTAAGTGAGGTAGTCGATAACTGTATCGATGAGGCTTTGGCTGGCTATTGCAACGATATTCAGGTATTCATCCAACCGGATAATTCAATCAAGGTTATCGATAATGGTCGTGGTATTCCAGTCGATATGCATCAAAAGGAGCATCGTTCGGCTCTTGAGGTTGTTATGACAGTGCTTCATGCTGGTGGTAAGTTTGACAAGAATACTTACAAGGTGTCTGGTGGTCTGCACGGTGTCGGTGTCAGTTGTGTGAATGCTCTTTCCGATCAGTTCACAGCTATTGTTCACCGTCAGGGTCATATCTATCGTCAGGATTATGCTTTCGGTAAGCCATTGACTCCTGTCGAGATTATTGGCGATGCTGAAGATACCGGTACAACAATCATTTTCCATCCGGATGCCTCTATTTTCACCGAGACCGTCTATGAGTGGGATCGTCTGGCTGAGCGTCTGCGTGACCTTTGCTATTTGAACACCGGCATCCGTCTGCGCTTGACCGATGAGCGTCCTGAGGCTGTGATGCCTGATGGCTCTGCCCGTACTCAGGAGTTCTACAGCACCGAGGGTCTGAAGGAGTTCGTCAAGTGGATGGATGAGAGCCGTACCCCACTTATTCAGGATATCATACACCTCGTAACCGAGAGCGATGGTGTGCCTGTAGAGGTCGCTTTGACCTACAACACCGGTTACAGCGACAATATCTATTCGTTTGTCAATAACATCAATACCCACGAAGGTGGTACTCACCTCGATGGTTTCCGCAATGCCTTGGGTGCTGCGCTCAAAGAGTATGGCAACAAGGAGAAGATGTTCGAGAAGGCCAAGGTCGAAGTGAAGGCTGAAGACTTCAAGGAGGGCCTCTCTGCTGTTGTCAGCGTCAAGGTGGCTGAGCCACAGTTCGAAGGACAGACCAAGACCAAGCTTGGTAATATCGAAGTCCGTCCTGCTGTCAACAAGGCTGTGCGTGTTGCTATGGACAACTACCTCGAAGAGCATCCGGAGCAAGCACATCTTATCATCGAGAAGGTGGTGTTGGCCGCACAGGCCCGTATTGCAGCCCGTCAGGCTCGCGAGAAGGTACAGAGCAAATCTCGTCTGACTGGTGGCGGTCTTCCTGGCAAGCTGGCTGATTGTACAAGCAAGAATCCTGAGGAGTGCGAGATCTTCCTCGTCGAGGGTGACTCGGCAGGTGGTACAGCCAAGACTGGCCGTAACCGTATGTTCCAGGCTATTCTTCCATTGCGTGGTAAGATTCTGAATGTAGAGAAGGTTTTGATTCACAAGATGCTCGACAGCGAGGAGATTCAGAATATGTTCCGTGCTTTCCGCGTGAACCTGCGTGAGGATAAGACTCTCGACATCTCCAACCTCCGTTATCACAAGGTAATCATCATGACCGATGCCGATGTCGATGGTGCTCACATCGCAACATTGATTCTGACTCTCTTCTTCCGCTATATGCGTCCACTTATCGAGGGCGGTTATGTTTATATCGCTCAGGCACCTCTCTACAAGTGCTCGATTGGCAAGGTTGAGGAGTATTGCTGGGATGATGCAGAACAGCGTGCTTTCTTCCAGAAGTATGGCCAAGGTAAGGAGGACAAGATCAAGGTACAGCGATACAAAGGTCTTGGTGAGATGAACAACGAGCAGCTTTGGGATACCACCATGTGTCCTGAGAACCGTCGCTTGAAGAAGGTCAACATCGAGGACGCTATCTCGGCCGACCAGACCTTCTCTCTCCTCATGGGCGAAGATGTTGCTCCACGTCGTGAGTTCATCGAAGGTAATGCAACCTACGCTAACATTGATGCGTAAAAGACCCTCAAGACCAGTGTGGTGTCTCATGGACCTGTATATAAATCTCAAAGAAGAGGAGAAGATAAGAAGATTTGTGGGTAGCTGATTGCTTCGTTTCTTCAATTCTTCTTGAGAATAATATAAAAACTTATTGTGAAAAGACACTAGAAAAAACAAAAAATCCCGCGCAGTTTATTGCTGTGCGGGATTTATTGTTTAGACTGACAACTCAAACCAATATATTTACTTAAGTTGTGCTTGTGAGAGACTTATGTCACTACTTAATGGTTCGGGGAGTGGACTTGCGGGTAGAGAAGTCAAAGTCCTTCAAGGGGTTTAATTTGAAGCCAATCGTTAGGTCTAAAGAATGATTTCTTAGCGTTCTTTTCCCATAACTGTTTCCGAATATGTCGTGGCCAATAGGTTCGTCGGCGCAGTTCTTCGGGTTGAAGTGGTAGGTAAAGTTCACGACCATACGTTTGTATTCGTAGGTGAGGCCTATTGGGATGCTCAGCTGCGACTCGGAGAAGTGACTTGTTATGTCTTCTTTGTTTTTGACATGATAAGTCCACCAGACGTATTTCGAAACGTCATCTTTTGATGACCAACCGTCGAATGGACCACTTTGGTCGCCAGCAATTTTTAAGTCTGTTTTTGAATAGAGCCTTGCTTTTGACAGAAGCATAAGTTCGATACCAATTCGAAAGGCAAGTCGGTCATATCTGTAGAATTTGGTTTGAAGTCCGATGCTGTGATAATCCAATGTCAATTTGTCTGCCTCGCTTTTTCGGTCTATGTAATAGTCTTGGTATTCCTCTTTGTAATCAACCTTAGCGCCTGCGCGCCTAAAGTTATAATCCATCAAAAGAGCGAATCCGCCACTTGGACGAACCTGTATTTGTCCGCCAGCCGAGGTGTTGAATTTCCAGTTCATTTCACCAGCAAGCAAGTCTCCTTTTACAGTGGAGGTGTGAAGACCGACATAGGGAATGATGCACCAAATGTCATCTTCATCAAAGTTTTCAGCAAAGCATTGGATTCCTGCCATAACCCAAAGAATGGTAATAAATAGTTTTTTCATATAAGGATTAAATGTTGAATAGTAAAATATTGGGTGTCATTTTCTCCCACCCGAATCCCCTCCTAAAAGGGGCTGGTGGTATAGAGGGCCGGGGAGGGTCTTTACCTAATTCTGCATTCCAGGACTTTTCTGCCCTCTAAAGTGCCGGTGATGATGTCGCCCTCTTTGACGGCACCAACGCCTTTAGGGGTGCCGGTGAAGATCAAGTCGCCCTGCTTCAGGATATAGAAACGTGAAGCATATTCGATGATTTCATCGACCGTGTGAAGCATGTCGCCAGTATAGCCCACCTGACGAGTCTCTCCATTCAGTTGCATCTCGAAATGCAGGTCCTGCATAATGGAACCTTCCTTACCCTCTCTCATTGGTCGGGCTTTTTCTAGTTCAGAAACCTTGATCCAATCGCCACAGAAGGCACTGCTGTCGAAGCCTTTGCTGATCTCCCAAGGCAGGCCTTTCTCTTTGAGTTGACGTTGAATGTCGCGAGCCGTAAAATCGATGCCCAAAGTCACCTCCTCGTAGTATCGATGAGCAAAGCGGGCAGGAATGCTCTTGCCCAGACGACAAATCTTCACCACAAGCTCCGTTTCGTATTGGAAGTCGTTGGTGAAGTCCGGTACATATACAGGCCAGTCATTGCGCTGCAGGGCTGTGTCTGGTTTGAGGAAAAGGGTAGGAGAAGAACATACTTTCCCCTTACCTTCAGACCCCCCATCCTCCGCACCCCCTCTATCCCCCGAACAGCGGGGGCAGAAATCCTTTAGGGGGAGATTCGGGAGGACGTCATTAGAGGCTAAGGTGATTCCTTGTATTTCTCCAATGCTGTGATTTAGCTCTTTGTTATGTTCGGCATAGTTTAAACCGACGCAAATTATCTTCATATAGACCCTCTCCCGACCTCCCCCATAATGGGGAGGAGTTTTATATACCGTAGAGAGATGCGGCTCTTTTGTTCGTTATTGTAAATTAATTCTCCCCCTAAAGGGGGGGGGGGTGGGGGGTCTTATTTCCTTCCAAAATCAGCAGGAATCTCGCCCCACTGTTTAGTCTCCCATTTATATATAGGTACGCGGAAAGAGTGTGTGCGTAGCCATTGTTCGGCACGACGTATCATGTCGAAAATAGGAGCGTTCTCTTCTGTTTCTTCGAGTTTGGTCTTACAGATACCTTGTCGTACCCAAAGTTGAGCATTGACCGAATCGCTGTAGATAGGCAGGCTCGTGCCCTGTTTCTCCTGCAAAGCAAGTCCATGCACAATGGCGAGAAATTCGCCGATGTTGTTCGTACCACCCTCCATCGGTCCCACTTTGAAGATTACTTGGCGGTTGCGTACATATACGCCTTGGTACTCCATGGGACCTGGATTGCCGGAGCAGGCAGCATCCACTGCCAATGAGTCGAGGATATAGGGAGCCTCTCCGCCATTCAAGGTGGCACCTCCCCCATAATGGGGTGGATTGTTTACAATCGTTGTGTCAGTACCAGACTTGACATTACGTATGCCGATCGGAGTTAACTTTCTACCTCCCATTTCGGGGGTAGTGAGAGGGGCAACCCCTTGCTTGTTTATTTCTGCAGCCTGGCGGGCTACCTCCTGAATCAGACCTTCTTTGTCATATCCTTCGCGAAAGGCCTCAATGGCAGCTTCTTGTGTCTTGAATGAACGGTACGATGCCTCAGGATATCCAGAAACCTGGATCTCTGCCTCTTCCCAACTGTCATAAACGCCAGGGGCATAGCCTTTCCATACAACGTAGTATTTGTTTGCTTGCATCTCTTGAATTGTCTCGATTTTCTAAATTTGACTGTGCAAAGATACTAAAAAAAATTAATATCCAACGAGAATTTTGCAAAAAAATGCATAAACTCTTTGTTGTTTGAGGATGGATTGGACTATTATTTTGTCTGGAATTATTGTGTTGTAGATGTTAAAATGTTATCTAAAAATAACAAACAATAGAAAAATGAAACAAAAAAGCAATAATTGCAAAGCAAAAAGTTTGTAAGTTTGTAAGAATAGGTGTAATTTTGCAACGAGAAATAAGATATGTGTGTTCAACTAATCTCAAAAATAATTAAGGTATGGATGCGTTAGAAAACATGATTGCACCGGATGCAATAGGAGTCGAAAAGGGACGGTATGTGTGGAATGGTACGCGTCACCATGTGAAGAATCATTTTATGGCATTGCTGAGTATTGCAGGCATAATCGGGTTGTTTGCGGTCGATGGATTTAGCGGCCCTTACAGACCCTTGTCGGAGATAGTCCTTGCTGTCTTGATTGCCGCCACAGCTTATTACTTGATTTGGGCAATCTACGATCAGTGTGTGCGCCATGTCAAGTATCTTGCACTTGTAGGCGATAAGGGATTCTCAATTATTAAGTTTAATGAGGAAAATGAAGAAGTGCTGTTGTCGTATGTTCAGCCATACAATACGCTTGAGCGAATTGAGAAGCGTCAGCGCTATGATGTGAGTGAAGACGGAGTCTATCTGCAGACAAAGTGTCGATATGGCTTTTATGCTCCAGATAAGAAATTTGAGCAATATCTGACGTTTAACCGTTATGATGTCCGACTCACAGAGCGCGAAGGCTTACCTGACGTCAAGGCAATGAAAGCCATAGAAGAGGCCTATGCCCAAAGCAAAAAGGCTGCTTCGATTTCACGGATTATGGAGTCGGAGGAGGTTATTCCATCTCGTCCGCAACCATTGCTCCGTATCAAGAAACCAATTATGTGGGCCGATCTTCGTGAATGAATTGTCGCTCAAACTGATTTTACTTTCCATCAGGTTGTCTGAATAATAGAATTATTTGACATAGATTGCAAATTTTTATTAATAAAATTCATTTGCTTGCTTTTTATTGCAAAAAGTTTGCATAATCGGAAAATATAGCGTATCTTTGTGCCCATAAAAATTCTTTAAGGTGCAACGAATCTTTCTAATTGGTTATATGGGGGCGGGAAAAACCACCCTCGGTAAGGCATTAGCGACAACAATGAATCTCCAGTTCATAGATCTGGATGAGTTCATCGTTTCCCGTCAACATAAGTCTGTTAAGGAGATCTTTGCCGAAGTGGGCGAGGCGGGATTCCGTAAAATTGAACGTAGTGCGCTCGAGGAGGTTGCCTCCTTCGAGAATGTCATCATTTCCCTGGGTGGAGGAACCCCTTGTTTCTTTGACAATATGGAGGTGGTTCGCAAAGCGGGACATTCCGTCTATCTCAAACCATCGGAAGAGGTGTTGCTGGCCAGACTCATTCATGGCAAGCACAAGCGTCCGCTCATTGCCGACAAGAATGATGAAGAGATTCTTGCTTTCATCCGCGAACAGCTCGCTTGGCGTGAACCTTATTACTCGAAGGCCGAAATTACCTTCAATGCCTCGAACCTCGAGAACAAGGAGGATATCCATATCAATGCCGAGAAGCTCGCAGCATTGCTGCTCGCTTGATTTGAATATCTCGCAGAGTGTATAAAAGTGTAACGGAGTTTTAGTGTTTTGCTCCAATAAACTCTGCTTACTCTGCGAGCCAAACTAATGGACACATATTTACAGACAATATATTAATTAACCATATTTTTCAATTCAATGGAGAATCCAAAGATTATTGAAGCTTCCGATATCGTAGTTCGTATTTCGGGAGACAGTGGAGATGGAAATCAGCTTTCAGGTTCTATCCTGAGCTCAGTAACAGCCATCTGCGGTAATGAGATCTCAACATTTCCAGACTATCCGGCAGATATGCGCCCGCCTAAGGGATCTTTGTCTGGTGTATCTTCTTACCAGTTGCATTTCGGTAACCAGGTCTATACCCCTGGTGATAAGTGCGATGTCTTGGTAGCAATGAATCCTGCTGCCCTCAAGACCAACATCAAGTTCCTGAAGAAGGGTGGTGTTTTGATCTATGACGAGGATACCTTCGTCGAGGCAGAGTTGCAGAAGGCTAAGTTCGAGACCAACGATCCTTTCAAGGAGTTGGGTATTGCCGACACCATGCAGATTGTTCCTGTTCCAGTATCTGAGTGCACCAAGGCAAGCCTTGCAGATAGCGGCATGGACGCCAAAAGTATCCTGCGTTGCCGTAATATCTTCACTCTCGGTGTAATCCTTTGGCTCTTCAATCTGCCAGTCGATAAAGCTATCGACTACCTGAAGTCTAAGTTTGCCAAGAAGCCAGAGATTCTTGCTGCAAACATCAAGGTCATTACCGATGGCTTCAACTTCGGTGCCAACACCCATGCTGGCGTTTCGACCTATCGCGTAGAGAGCGAGAAGGCTGAGCCAGGTATCTACTTCGATGTCAAGGGTAATGCAGCTACCGCTTATGGTCTTGTTGCAGCTGCTGAGAAGGCTGGTATCAAACTCTTCCTCGGTTCTTATCCTATCACCCCTGCTACCGATGTGCTCCATGAGCTCGCTAAGCTCAAGAACCTCGGCGTCATCACCGTTCAGGCTGAGGATGAGATCGCTGGTATCTGTACCGCTATCGGTGCATCGTTCGGTGGTTACCTCGGAGCAACTTCTACTTCAGGTCCTGGTATTGCCCTCAAGAGTGAGGCTCTTGGCCTTGCCGTTATGGCAGAGTTGCCACTCGTTGTCATCGACGTAATGCGTGGTGGTCCTTCTACTGGTCTTCCAACCAAGACCGAGCAGACCGACCTTCTCCAGTGTCTCTACGGCCGCAATGGTGAGTGTCCTTGTGTCGTTCTTGCCGCTTCAACCCCAGTGGATTGTTTCAACTCCGCCTTCATGGCAGGTAAGATCGCCCTCGAGCACAACGTTCCTGTTGTTCTCTTGACCGATGCCTTCATCGGCAATGGTTCAAGCTCAATGCTCGTACCAGATCCAGCTAAGCTCCCAGAGGTTAAGCCAGCCGTTGCTACTCCAGACATGGCTGGCAGCTACAAGCCATTTGCCCGTAACGCAGAGACTTTCGTACGTTACAAGGCTATTCCAGGTATGGTGGGCTTGATGCACCGTCTTGGTGGTCTTGAGAAGGATGAGGCTGGCGTGATCAGCAACAGTCCTGCCGTTCACCAGGAGCAGACCAACAACCGTCAGGCAAAGGTTGACTACATCGCCAACGTGATCCCAGCCCTCGAGGTTACTGGTGATCAGGATGCAGATACTCTCGTTATCGGTTGGGGTGGTACCTACGGTCATATCGCAGCCGCAGTTGCCAACTGCCGTGCTGAGGGTAAGAAGGTTGCTCAGGCTCACTTCAACTACATCAACCCACTCCCAAAGAATACTGCTGAGGTACTCAAGAAGTACAAGAACATTCTCTGCTGCGAGTTGAACAATGGTCAGTTCGCTGGTTACCTCCGTTCAAAGATCGAGGGTATCTCAATCAAGCAGTTCAACGAGGTTAAGGGTCAGCCATTCCAGATTAGTGATATTGAGAATGCCATAAAGTCTATTTGATTTCCGTGGCTCGCAGAGTGTAAGGAAGTGTAAAAGAGTTTTTGACATGGACATTGCTTTATCATATGACGTCATTGGCGCTGCAATGGAAGTCCATTCTGCATTAGGACCAGGCCTTCTTGAAAGTTTATATAAGAAGGCTTTGTGCAAGGAATTGCAATTGAGAGGCCATGATGTCAAAATGGAGTATCCGGTCAAAGTGTTTTATAAGGGAGAGGAAATTGGCCACAATCTAAAAGTCGATTTGCTTGTTGATGGAGAATTGGTGGTTGAACTCAAATCTGTAGAAGATGTTCATCCTGTCTTTTTCAAACAAACTACCTCATATCTTAGAATACTGAATAAGAAGTTTGGTCTTCTGATAAACTTTAATGAAATCTCATTAAAAGAAGGAATACACCGAGTTGTCAATCCTTATTATTCAGACAAACTATAAACTTCATTAAACTCTGCTTCCTCTGCGAGGATTATTTAATATATTAAACTTCTATTCTATGTTTACTCAGAACGATTATAAAAGTGATCAGCCGTTGAGATATTGTCCTGGTTGTGGTGACCATGCTATTTTTGCCAGCATGACCAAGGCCATGGCTGAGTTACAGTTGGATCCAGCCAAGACAGCTGTCATTTCTGGTATCGGTTGCTCAAGCCGTACTCCATATTACTTTGGTGCCTATGGTATGCAGACCATCCACGGTCGTGGTTTGGCTATCTCTACCGGACTCAAGACCGCACGTCCAGACCTTTCTGTATGGAACTGCTCTGGCGATGGTGACTGTCTCGCTATCGGTGGTAACCACTTCATCCACGCTATGCGTCGTAATATCGACCTCAACATCATTGTCTTCAACAACCAGATTTATGGTTTGACCAAGGGTCAGTACTCACCAACCTCAGAGCGTGGTGCTGTAACCAAGTCTTCTCCATTCGGTACCTGCGAGGATCCATTCTGCCCAGCAGAGCTCTGCCTCGGTGCTCGTGGTAACTTCTTCGCTCGTGCATTGGACTGCGACATCCAGAACTCCGTAAAGTGCATGGTTGCAGCAGCCAAGCACAAGGGCGCCAGTGTTGTCGAGATGCTGGCTAACTGCGTGGTTTGGAAGGATGGTACACACAAGACCATTACCGATCCTGCTTCACGTGCTGACCGTACCATCATCCTCGAGGACGGCAAGCCAATGATTTACGGCAAGGACAAGAACAAGGGTCTTATGCTCGATGGCTGGAACATCAAGTCTGTTACTATTGGCGAGAATGGCATCACTGAGAAGGATCTCCTCGTTCATGACTCAAAGAACGGTGACCTCGCTCTTCACCTTAAGCTCGCTATGATGGGTTACAATCCTTACGGCTACTCTGCCGACGAGAACGAGCTCCCTGTTGCTCTTGGCGTTATCCGCGATGTTGATGCACCAACCTACGATGAGAGCGTAAATGCTCAGATCGAGGAGGTTCAGGCTAAGAAGAAGGCTCGCACTCTCCGTGACCTCATCCTCAGTGGTGACACTTGGGAGGTTAAGTAAGGCTGTTGCTTTCCGTTTTTAGTTGATAGTTTTCAGTTTACAGTTTACAGTTTTTAGTTTTCAGTTTACAGTTTTCAGTTGATAGCTGTTAGCTAACTCAATAATACCCCTGTAGTTCTTTCGAATTACAGGGTTTCTTTTTCGTGATCCTGGGACCCCATGCGCCATGATGAGAAGTACCTGCTCATCAATCAGAGATTTCCTGTCCATTCTCTGTGGATGGCATTTCTTAAAAATGCCGTAATTGGGGCCAAATAATAGACCGTACAGACATTATTCGTAGAAAATGCAAAAATAATTCACTTGAAATTTGCATTTTCTACGAAATCAATCTATATTTGCAGTGCTCTTCCCGTGTGCGCATAATGCATTCGCCCACGCGAAGTCTCGACAAATGACCAAATCTTATTGCCATCCCCTTGGCAAAACAATATATCAGTATCTCCCTCGTAGTGAAATAAGGGCTTGGTCGCCCGTCGAGTCACTGCTTGGGAGATTTCTGTTTTTGGCTTACAATTAATATATGGCTACTTCAACCCAACAAAAGCAAGAGTTATTCAAGACCATCTGGTCCATCGCCAACGACCTTCGTGGCGCTGTCGATGGATGGGACTTCAAGCAATATGTCCTCGGTATGCTGTTCTACCGCTATATCTCGGAGAACATCACCAACTATATCAATGCACTCCAGAAGGAGGCTGGCGTCGATGATTTTGACTATGCCAAGTTCAGCGACGAGGAGGCTCAATATGCCAAAGAGCAGATTGTGAAGGAGAAGGGTTTCTTTATCCTTCCCTCTGAACTTTTCTGCAATGTGGTGGCTGGTGCCAAGAATGATCCGAATCTGAATGAGACACTGGCACACATCTTCCGCGATTTTGAAAACTCTGCTGTCGGTACCGAGAGCGAAGATGACATCAAGGGTTTGTTCGACGACCTTGATGTCAACAGTTCGAAGTTGGGCGATACCGTGGCAAAGCGAAATGCCAAGCTCGTCAAGATTCTCGAGACCATTGCTTCGCTCAACTTAGGCAACCCTCAGGATCATGATATCGATGCCTTCGGTGATGCCTACGAGTTCCTGATGACCATGTATGCCGGCAACGCTGGCAAGTCGGGCGGCGAGTTCTTCACACCTCAGGAGGTCAGCGAGCTGTTAGCACGCATCGTGGCAGCTGGCAAGACCGACGTTCGCCGTGTCTATGACCCTGCCTGTGGTTCGGGGTCTCTCTTGCTTCAGATGGCCAAGGTGCTTGGCAAGGAACATGTGCGCAACGGTTTCTATGGTCAGGAGATCAACAAGACCACCCACAACCTCTGCCGCATCAATATGTTCCTCCACGACATCAACTACGAGAAGTTTGATATCGCCTATGGAGATACCTTGCTCGACCCGAAGCATTGGGACGATCAGCCTTTCGATGCTATCGTGTCGAATCCTCCTTATTCCATCAAGTGGGAGGGCGACGACAATCCAGTTTTGATCAATGACCCACGTTTCTCGCCTGCAGGTGTGTTGGCTCCAAAGTCGAAGGCTGACCTCGCCTTTACCATGCACATGCTCCATTGGCTCGCTACCGATGGCACAGCCGCCATCGTTGAGTTCCCGGGTGTGCTCTATCGTGGTGGCGCAGAGCAGAAGATCCGTGCCTGGCTTGTCGATAACAACTATGTCGATACCGTCATTCAGCTTCCTGCCAACCTCTTCTTCGGTGTATCTATTGCCACTTGTATCATCGTCCTGAAGAAGAACAAGAAGGACAACCGTGTGCTCTTTATCGACGCCAGCAACGAGTTCGTCCACGAGGGCAACAAGAACAAACTCCTCCCTGAGCATATCCAGAAGGTGCTTCAGGAACATATCTCTCGTGCCGACGTGCCTCACTTCGCTCGTCTTGCGTCCTATGAAGAGATCAAGGAGAACAGCTACAACATCTCTGTCAACAGCTATGTGGAGCAGGAAGAGACCAAGACCGAAACGAACATCGAGGAACTCAATGCCCGCATCGAGCAGATTGTCGCCCATGAGAATGAACTCCGTGCTCAGATCAACGAAATCATTAAGACGCTATGATTACCGATAGTTCCGATTTTGGACGCAGTGAGTCCAAAATCAGGGAAAGTGGACGCAGCGAGTCCACTATTTGAATTGAAAATAAATTGAGTATGGGAAAGGATATCTTAGTCAATAGCGAAGACAAACTGTTTGAGGTCATTTCGCAGTTAATAGAAGAGAGTCGCCGACAGGTTGCCAAGTCTATCAATACCGCCATGGTCTATACTTACTATGGCGTAGGTCAGCAAATTCAAAATGATGACCAGCGGTCAGCAATTCCTACATTCCGACTTCCCTGGACTCACTATGTGAATGGTATGAGGAATTTAAGAATCTCGAAGAAAAAGTAGATTGAGTATGGGAAAGATTGTTGAAAAGACCCTCTCTGCCGCACAAGGCGGCATCTCCCCCATGATGGGGAGAATTGAAAGGATGGTGGCTGGGATGTGCCCAGAGGGGGTGAAGTGGGTACCATTGTGTGAAGTTGTGACTCATATCAGAACCGGCCTTAATCCTAGAGTCCATTTTAAGTTGAATACACCAGACGCAGATGGTTTTTATATAACAGTAAGAGAATTATCTGGTTTTGATATTACTCCTTGTGATAAAACGGATAGGATTAACAGTCAAGCTGTAACCCGTATTCAGGAACGATCGCAGATAAAGATTGGAGATGTCTTGTTTTCTGGAACAGGAACTATTGGAAGAACGGCATTGGTAACTAAAGATCCAACCAACTGGAATGTTAAGGAAGGAGTATATATTTTGACACCAATAAAAAAGCTCTTAAATTCTAGGTTCTTAATTCATTTACTCCATTCCAAATCCGTAGTCGAGGATTTGGATAATCTTGCAAACGGATCTACAGTTAGGAGTATTGCTATGAAGGACTTAAAAGATCTTCCTATCCCTCTTCCACCTCTTCCCATTCAAGAGGCTATTGCCGATATTCTCGACAAGTTCGACCGCTTGTCAGCGGAGCTGCAAGCACGTAAGCAGCAATATGAATATTACCGCAACCAACTGCTCACTCGCTTCGCTCCTGACCAGCAGGTTACAGAATATTCATTAGGGGAGCTGGCACCAGTGCAAAGAGGCAAGCGCTTAACAAAATCGCAGTTATCGCAAGAAGGTCCATTTAAGGTTTTCCATGGTGGCATTGATCCTATTGGATACTACAATGAAAATAATAGAGAGCCACGAACTGTAATGATAATTAATGTAGGAGCATCTGCGGGAACTGTTGGATTCTGCTGCGAATCATTTTGGTCATCTGATGGATGTTTTTGTCTAAAGCATTCCTCAAAAATAGATAGCAAATATTTATATTATTTTCTACAAGCAAAGGAGTATATTCTAAAATCTAAAGTACGACATGCGGGCATTCCTACTTTAGATAACAAAGATGTAGATTCATTAAAAATTTTCGACCTGTACGGTTAACTTAAGCCACGCAAAACCTAATTATCCCATCTTCAATCCAGTTTGAGAGTTCATTATTTTTTTTAGCGACAGAGATAGAAGCCAAAGCGGCACTGCCGGATTTTGACCAAGACATTCCATT
>JAZRXX010000001.1:0-36297 GCA_045600485.1 Bacteroidales bacterium | reverse complement strand
AGGCAAATGGATCCGTCCTATGGATTATGTCTCCAATGACACCTTGTTCTATAGTGCGAATCGAGCACTCGCTGCGGTCGGCCTAAGCCTCTTCGTCAATTATTCAAAATGTGTATAGTTAATTTTGAACAACTACTTAGTTAGGCAATTATAACGGAATAATAGTAAAATTTAAGTTTTGTGGTAATAACTAATAACTGATAACTATGCATGAAGCATGCTAGTTAGATACTTGGCAGTATAGGAACCCTCGCACAGGCAGAGGTCGCATGGCGTACCCTGGAAGACCAGATGGCCACCATCGGTACCACCTTCAGGGCCGAGGTCAATGATATGGTCGGCACACTTGATGACATCCAGATTATGTTCGATGACCACCAGGGTGTGTCCATTCTGCAGCAATTCGTCGAAGGCTGACAGCAGTACCTTGACATCGTGTAAGTGAAGGCCTGTAGTAGGTTCGTCGAAGATGAACAGCGTGTGATCGTTCGAATTATTGGCCAGATAGTATGCCAGCTTGACACGCTGGTTCTCACCGCCGGACAGGGTTGAAGAACTCTGTCCGAGTTTTATATAACCCAAACCTACTTTCTGCAATGGTAGCAGACGACGTACTACACTCTTTTCGTCCTTGAAGAACTCGATGGCCTCATCGACGGTCAAATCCAATACCTGCGAGATGTTCTTGTCCTTGTAGAGTACCTCGAGCACGTCGCTGTTGAAGCGTTGTCCATGACAAGATTCACATTCCATGACGAGGTCGGCCATGAACTGCATCTCGACCGTAATGGTGCCTTCTCCCTTACACTCCTCGCATCGTCCTCCCTCGACATTGAACGAGAAGGTGGCTGGAGTAAAGCCCAGTTGCTTGGCCATCTGCTGATCGGCAAAGACCTTGCGAATCTCGTCGTAGGCCTTCATGTAGGTAGCGGCATTGCTTCGGCTGGACTTGCCGATGGGGTTCTGATCGATGAACTCAATTCGCTTGATGCGTTTTACATCACCTTCCAAACCGGCAAAGGCTCCTGGGGCATCACCCACATCTCCCAACTGGCGTACAATACTCTTATATAATATGTCGCGTACAAGGGTAGATTTGCCAGAACCCGATACACCTGTCACGACGGTCAATACGCCCAATGGGAACTTGACATCGATGCCTTTCAGATTGTTGTGTACAGCTCCACGTACCTCGATATAACTGCTCCACGGACGGGATTTGACGGGCACGTCGATCGTTTCGCGTCCCGTGAAGAAACGGGCTGTGTAACTATCGCCCTTGTCCAGATCGGCCAGAGTACCTTGATAAACAACTTCGCCGCCATGAATGCCTGCTTCAGGTCCGATATCAATCAGGTAGTCGGCCGAGCGGATAATCTCCTCGTCGTGTTCGACCACAATAACAGTGTTTCCCTGGTCGCGCAGTTCGCGCAGTACGTGAATCAACTGGTCTGTATCGCGAGAGTGGAGACCTATGGATGGCTCATCGAGGATATACATCGAACCGACCAACGAAGATCCCAACGACGTGGCCAAGTTGATGCGCTGGCTCTCACCACCCGAAAGGGAGTTGGAGAGACGGTCGAGGGTGAGATAGGAGAGACCTACCTCCTCGAGGAAATGCAGACGGTTACGTATTTCGGTCAGGAGTCGTTTGGCAATCTGTCGTTCGTGGTCGGTGAGGTTCGACTCCAGTTGATTGAACCACGGAATCAGTTCGCAGACAGGCATCTTGACCAGTTGCATGATGTTCTTGTCTGCCAGACGCACATAACTGGCCTCTTTTTTTAATCTTCCACCGTGACACTCCGGACAAACGGTCTTGCCACGATAGCGGGATTGCAGAACACGATATTGGATCTTATAGAGGTTTTCGGACACCATCTGGAAGAAGTCGTCGATGCCATAGAGGGTTTTATCCCAACGCTCCTCCTTGTTCTTGGAGAGTACCGGAGGATAACCCTTCCAGAGCAGATCTTTCTGTTCTTGGGTTAACTGGTAGTAAGGACGATGGATAGGGAAGGGCTGTCCGTCGCTCAAGATGACTTCGCCACAGTTCTGGATAAAATAGTTCTTCCATTCGCCCATCTTGTCTCCACGCCAACAGATCACGGCATCTTCGTAGAGCGAAAGCGCTTTGTTTGGAATGACCAGATCTTCGTCGATGCCCATTACCTTGCCGAAGCCTTCGCACGTTGGACAAGCGCCAACGGGTGAGTTGAAGTTGAACATCATGTCCGATGGCTCCTCGAAGGTGATACCATCGGCCTCGAAGCGTTTCGAAAAGAGTTTCTCCTGTACCGAACCATCGGGCAACCATGCCTTGAACAATAGTTCGGAATCTCCCTCGTAGAAGGCAGTTTCGACCGAATCGCCAAAACGGCTCAATGAGGCATTGTCGTCGAAAGGAACCTTCATACGGTCGATGACCAGATTGAAAGGCGATGCCGAAATCTCTTCGAGTCGGATGAATTTACCATCACTCTCTGCACGTGAGAATCCCGACTTGATCAGCACCTCGATATGTTCCTGAAGGGTACGTCCTTCGGGTACATTCACACGTACCAGCAATGCCACACGAGTACCCTCTGGCAACTGCTGGGCATGAGCAATGACATCGTCGGTGGTATGTTTCTTGACTTCGGTGCCACTGATGGGAGAGATAGTCTTGCCAATACGGGCAAAGAGCAGACGCAGATAGTCGTAGATCTCGGTCGAAGTGCCAACGGTGGAACGAGGATTACGAACTACAACCTTCTGCTGGATAGCTACAGCCGGTGGAATGCCGAGAATGTAGTCGCACTCCGGTTTGCCCATTCGTCCGAGGAACTGACGGGCATACGATGACAAGGACTCAACGTAACGACGTTGGCCCTCGGCATACAATGTATCGAATGCTAATGATGATTTGCCGGATCCGGACAGACCTGTGATGACGACAAGTTTCCCTCGTGGAATCTCGACGTCGATGTTTTTCAGGTTATTGACTCGGGCACCTTTGATGAAGATCCTCTCCGTCCCACAAGGGGATACCTCCTCTCTAATGGGGAGGTTTTTAGAATGTTGAGATTCTTTCATTTCTTTGATCGAAATATCCTTGCTCATACTTATAGATTCATTCTAAATCCTCCCCATAATAGGGGGCGCTTTTTTGAGAATCTGTTTCATCCTCTTACTCCCTCCCCATTAAGGGGGTCCTCGCAGCAGTGAAAAAGGCTTGATAAGCCTTTGCGAGAAGACGAAGCTTTAGCTGAGGGGCAGCGGGGAGAGGGTCTTTTTTTTTTTTTTTACTTATTCTTAATATACTCAACAATCCAAGCACCGACCTCCTTGGTACCATACTTGGCACCGCCTTCAACCTGGATTTCTGGGGTACGTACGTTCTGATCCAAAGATGCATCGACTGCCTCACGGATCAAAGCGCCCTCCTCCTTGAGATCAAAGTACTCGAACAACATAGCAGCAGAGAGGATCTGTGCCAATGGGTTGGCGATGTTGAGACCCTTGCCCTGAGGCCATGAACCATGGATTGGCTCGAAGACTGGAGTATGCTCACCTGTAGATGCAGATGGGAGCAAGCCCATTGAACCAGTGATGACAGAACCCTCGTCGGTCAGGATATCACCGAAGGTATTCTCGGTTACCATGACATCGAAGAAACGTGGATCCTGGATCATGCGCATAGCAGCATTATCGACATACATGAAGTCGGTGGTAACATCAGGATACTCACCCATGATCTCCTGAGCGACCTTACGCCACAGACGTGAAGAGGCAAGTACATTGGCCTTATCGACTACGGTGAGGTGCTTGCGACGCTGACGAGCATACTGATAACCTACGCGGAGGATACGCTCAACCTCTGGACGGGTGTAGTAGTTGGTATCGAGTGCCTCCTCAACGCCATTGGCATTGATGGTTGGCTCCTCCTTCTTGCCGAAGTACATACCACCGGTCAACTCACGGATGCAGATGAAGTCAGCACCCTTGACGAACTCGTCCTTGAGTGGTGATTTGTGAACGAGGCAATCGAAGGTGGTAACAGGACGGATGTTGGCAAAGAGACCCAACTTCTTGCGCATAGCCAGAAGACCCTGCTCAGGACGAACCTTGGCGTTAGGATTGTTGTCGAACTTAGGATCACCTACACTGGCGAAGAGAACTGCGTCAGCATCCATACAGGTCTTGAAAGTCTCCTCTGGGAATGGATCACCTACCTCATCGATAGCGTGAGCACCACAAAGTGCCTCCTTGAAGCTTACTTCATGTCCAAACTTTTGGGCAACTGCCTTAACGACAGCTACGCCTTGCTCCATGATTTCTGGTCCGATACCATCACCAGCCAGAACAGCGATTTTGAGATTCATTGTTTTGCTTTGTTTTATATTGTTGTTAATAATCTTTTCTTTACAAAACGGGGCAAAGTTACTCTTTTTTTCTCGATTATACAAACATTTCTATTCATTTTATGCATTTCTGCCCGATAATCTCCTTTTGGATGTATATTTATGTGTCCTATTTGCAACACTAGTGTAATATCTCAATGATTATTCCTATGGCTCGCAGAGTGTAAAAAAAGTGTAATGGAGATTTATTAACCTGGACTATTCCAGGAGTTATTAGTTAATAGTTATTAGTTAGGCAGTTTGGTCGAAACTATAAGAATAGAGCGCAAAGAATCACTTCCTTGCGCTCTCAATTATTAGTATCAACTATTCAAAATGCATTATAATGTTATTCCCATGCGGACCAATGCTGCCGACTGCCAGGAGTCATCATGTATCAGATGATAGGCTGCTTGAACATACAGCGAGGAGGTAATTTCGTACCTGTAGGTCAGTTCGGAGGCAAACTCCTTTTGATGATCGAACTGAGCATAGTCTATATATAGGCCGAAGGTCGATTTGTCAATTGTGTATTGACCACCTATGGCTACAAAGTCCGAACATTCCAACCCATTGCCAAAGGCGTGGGAGTAGGAGGCTATGAGGCTGAAGGAGGGAGTGATCTCCTGTTCGGCATATCCCCAGAGGGCGCTTCTCACCTCTCGGGCTTCGCGAGTGCCCGTGTGCAGACATGCCCCCAGGTAGTAACGGCTTTTCCCCAAAGTATATCCACCTTGCGACATGGCAAAGAGTCCGTCGCACTTGGGATCCACTCTCCAAACATTCTCGCGACCAGAGAAATGATCCCGTCCTATGCCATTGTACAGAGAAGCCATTACTTCGACTGCCTCTCGCTGATAGCTGTAATGCATTCCCATACCTGCCAATGGGTAGTTGGCTATCTCCTGAATGCAGGATACTGTAGGGAAGATGCCTGCCGAGCTGTTGGTGAATAGAGAGGTGACAGGACTGGTGAAGTAATCTGCACTTACGTCACGTACACCTGCGTAGAGGGAATGGTGGTCGTTGAGGGTCCACTCTATTCCCACTATGGTTGGTGCCAAAGCCTGATTGTCGGCATCGAGGTTGGTAAAGACCTGCAGATCGTCCAATACTCGTCCCTCTAAGCTATGAGCTACGCTGAGGGTAGAGGCACAGAATTTGAAATGGTCATTGACTTCGTAGTCGAAATTCAGACGGAGCAGATTGGCAAAACATGTCTTGCCATTGAAGCCCGTTTGCAGTTCAGAAGTGTACTCCAATCCAAATTCCTGTGCCTGAATACCTTCACCGCCCAAATATGCTAATCCTGTGATAAACAAAATTCTAATACCTTTCATACTTACAATACCTTTAATTTTTCGGGTGCAAAGATGATGATTATATTTTGTTCTCGCAATACCTATTATTGTGTATTCTTGGGTTACAGCCACTTGCCGAACCTGCGGATATACCACATCTTGATGAATTGGGTGAGGATACAGTAGCAGAGCAGGGTGGCGATGAGCCAAGGGAAATAGCTCAATGGCAATGGCATGAGGCCAATATAACTGCCGAATGAGGTGAATGGGATGGCGATGCCAATGGCCATGATGCTAAAGGTCATGAGCATGAGTGGCCAAGCTGCGTTGCTCTGAATGAATGGGATGCGACGAGTACGGATCATGTGTACGATGAGCGTCTGAGAGAGGAGACCCTCGATGAACCATCCGCTCTGGAACAAGGTCTGCATCTCTTCGCTACGGCAATCGAATATGAACCACATCAACAGGTAGGTGGTAATATCGAAGATGCTCGAGATAGGACCAATGAAGATCATGAAACGGGATAGATCGGAACTGTCCCAACGGCGAGGCTTCAGGAGGAACTCCTTATCCATGCGGTCGAATGGAATGGCTGTCTGCGAGATATCGTACAACAGATTCTGGATGAGCAGATGGATGGAGAGCATAGGCAAGAAAGGCAGGAAGGCAGATGCAGCCAAGACTGAGAACATATTGCCGAAATTAGATGAGGCGGTCATCTTGATGTACTTGATGATATTGCCGAAAGTCTCTCGTCCGGACAGGACTCCTTGTTCGAGGACCATAAGATCCTTTTCGAGCAGGATGATGTCTGCACTCTCTTTGGCGATATCTACAGCAGTATCGACCGAGATGCCGATGTCCGACTGTCGGAGGGCAGCAGCATCGTTGATGCCATCGCCGAGGAAACCAACCGTATTGCCTTGTTCTTGCAATAATTGGATGATTTCAGTTTTCTGGTGTGGAGTGAGTTTGGCAAAGACCTGATGGGTCAAGACTGCCTCTCTCTTCTCGTCTTCGGTCATGCGTTCCAAAGCCGGTCCAGTCACACACATGGTACTGCCTGCTTCTTCTTGCGCAGGGAGGATGCCCACCTTGCTCGAGATGGTGCTGACGACGGCATCATTGTCGCCACTTAGCACTTTGACTTCGATGCCACTCTGCTGGAGACGCAATATGGCGGCCTTGGCAGATTCCTTCGGCGGATCGAGGAAGGCGAGGTATCCGATCAGTACCATGTCCCGTTCATCCTGGATAGAGAATGGGGCAAGCTCTTTGTCATTGGCTGAAGACAGTTGTGGATCTTTCTGTGCCACAGCCAATACACGCATACCTTCGCGGTTCATGTCATGCACGATATTGGAGGCCATGGTACGCATGTTGTCGGACATAGGGATGACCTGTCCGTCAAGTTCGCAGTGGGAACAGATCTGGAGCATCTCCTCGACGGCGCCTTTGGTGATAATCTGACGCTTGCCTTGCTTATCTTCGACAACAACCGACATACGACGACGAGTGAAATCGAAGGGGATTTCGTCCACTTTGCGATAATCGGAAGTGACCACATCCAGAGGCTTGTCCGACTCTTTGACATGTTCTACAATGGCTTTATCCATCAGATTCTTCAAGCCGGTCGAATAGAAACTGTTGAAGAAAGCGTGACGCAGGATACGACGGGATTTGTCCTCTTGTCCATCGGCGCAGATATAACGTACCAGTTCGACCTTGTCGCGTGTCAAGGTGCCGGTCTTGTCTGTGCAGAGTATATTCATGGCTCCGAAGTTCTGGATGGCATTGAGGTCCTTGACAATGACCTTCTTCTTGGACATGCGCACAGCACCTTTGGCCAGATTGGCAGTTACAATCATAGGCAGCATCTCTGGGGTGAGTCCGACCGCAACGGATACAGCAAAGATGAATGCCTCCATCCAGTCGCCTTTGGTAAAGCCATTGACCATAAAGACAAATGGAACCATGATGAGCATGAAACGGATCAGGAGCATGGAGACCTTCGAGATACCCTTGTCGAAAGCGGTCTCGGCTCGATGTCCGGCAATAGATTTGGCGATACTGCCCAGATAGGTCTGGTTGCCGGTGGCAAAGACAATGCCTCGGGCTGTTCCACTCACTACATTAGACCCCATGAAGGCCAAGTTCTGCAAGTCGATGACCGATCCGGAACCATCCTCTTCATTGTCGGTTGGAGTATCTGTTGAAGGAGTCTTCTCAATACTGTCACTCTCTCCGGTCAACGATGACTGACTGACGAAAAAGTCTTTGGCTTCGACGATGCGGATATCGGCAGGGATCATATCTCCGGCACTAAGCAACACCACATCTCCCGGTACAAGCTGCTCTACTGGGATCTCTCCGCTATCCTGTTTTGGATTTCTCTCCACGTAACAGGTGTTGGTGACCATCTTGAGCAAAGCATCGCTACTACGGCCCGCTTTCAGTTCCTGCACAAAACGGAGCAAAGCGGAGAAGATGACCATGGTTGTAATGATGATGATGGTAGTCCAATCCTGTTCTCCAGGTTCTGCCATATAGACATCGAGCACAAAGGAGATGACTACCAGAGCGGTCAAGATGCCGACAAAGGGATTGATGAATGCTGTGATGAAGAGTTTGGTCGGATTGGTCCGTTCTTCGTGTTCCACTACATTGGTATCAAACTTGTTTCGGCGACTCTCTACGTCATGACGTCCAAGCCCATAGCGATGTGAGTGGAGGGATTGATACACGCTTTCCAGTCCCTGACGAGACACAAAACGAGCATACTCGGAGTTGTAAACAGCTCTTGTTGGCTGTTGTCTTTTGAATTTTGAAAACAGATTCTTCATTACCATTCGTTTTTTTTGATGGTTTGACATAAATTGTTTTTGCTCTCGAAATTTGCGGCGCAAAGGTAATGCTTTATGTCGAGATGAATGGTTAGAGAACCGTTAAGGTTTCATTAGAATTTCCATTAAGTGTATTCTAATGAAATTCTAATGAAAGAGTTTTGGTGGATATAAAAATATAGATTATATTTGCACCCGATAATCGTTTTGTATCTTTTGCTTATGCATACATTATTAATAATAGAAGATGATCAACGTCTGGCTCAATTGCTTCGTTCGGGAATAGAAGAGGCTGGCTATGAAGTATTGTTGGCCAACGATGCAGAGATGGCTTTCCGACTGTTTCGTTTGAGCAGTAATGAGATTGATCTGGTGCTGAGCGACATTATGTTGCCTGGTATGAGTGGATTGGAATTGTGCCGGCATATTAAAGCAGAGAAGCCATCGGTCGTTGTCTTGATGCTTACAGCTTTGGGTACGACCGATGACAAACTGGATGGCTTTGATGCTGGAGCTGATGATTACATGACCAAACCGTTTGATTTCCGCGAACTGTTGGCCCGTATCGCTGCCTTGCTGAGACGTAACTCGGGCTCTGTAACTTCGGCTGTCCGACCGATGGCAGAGGATAATGTACTGACTTGTGCAGATCTGCAGCTGGATTTGGAACGTCATGTCTGTCGACGGGGTGGTTGTGAGATTCACTTGACCCCTAAGGAATTTTCTTTACTTCGGTATCTGTTGGAAAACCAAGGACGTATTGTGAGTCGTGCTGATATTCAAGGGGCAGTTTGGGGAACCCACTTTGATACTGGTACCAATTTTATTGATGTTTATATCAATTACCTGAGGCGTAAGGTGGATGCTTCCTATACGCTAAAACTTATTCATACCAAGCCTGGGGTAGGCTTCATCTTGAGCCATGTACAATAATCGTATTCTCTTGACCTTGAAGTACACGGCACTAATGTCGATGGTACTCTGCACTTCTCTCATTATTGTATATATAATGAGTGACAGGGCACGTCATACGGCTTTCAGCCAGACATTGCGTTCGGAGGCTATCACCAAGGCAAATCTTTTCATCGAACATCGGGTTGACGCCGAGACGATGCAGCACATTTACCTTAATAATACCCAGTTTATCAATGAGGTGGAGGTGGCTGTCTATACAACGGATTTCGAGATGCTATATCACGATGCCGCTCAGCACGACATAGTCAAAGAGACGCGCGAGATGATTGAGGAAATCTGCCAAAGTGGAGAAAAGGATATTGAGGTCGCTGCTGGTTATCAGGCAGTCGGCTTATTATATAATGGCCAGTATGTGGTGACTGCGGCTGCACATGATGGTTATGGTGAGGCTAATCTGTTGGCCTTGAGACGGACGTTGTTGCTGATCTTTGTTGTATCGATTGTCTTAATGCTCGTCATCGGATATATTCTGGCCACTATGACAATCCGTCCAATTGAGAGGGCTTTGACGTCACAGAAGATGCTGGTGAGTAATGTGAGCCACGAACTGCGAACGCCATTGGCTGCCATTATCGGCGAACTGGATCTGGCACTGCAACGCCAACGTACATCTGAGGAGTATCAGCATCGCATCACCAATGCCCTCGGTGATGCTCACCGAATGTCGAACATCATAGTCGGTTTGCTTAATATGGCCAGAGCGGAGTACGATAAGTCTCAGATTAAGATGGAGCCTATCCGTATGGATGAATTGCTGATGGAGATACGTGAGGAATTATTGCGTGCCAATGCCTCCTATCACATCTCGATAGAGTATGATAGTTCATTGCTGGCAGATGCAGTTGATGATGTTCTTATCATTCAGGGTAATCACTATCTGTTGTCTTTGGCTCTTCGAAATCTCATCGAGAACAATTGTAAGTATTCCGACAATCTGACTTCAACGGTCTGTATTTACACCAAGGAGGGACATCTTTGTCTGTCGATGTCTGATTCGGGCATTGGCATGAGCGACGTTGAACAGAAACATATATTCACTCCCTTCTATCGAGCCAATCGTCAACAAGTTGAAGGACATGGCATAGGTATGGCTTTGGCCAAGCGTATCATTTCGTTGCATGGCGGTGATATCCGAGTTTCTTCGAAAGAGGGCTATGGAACTACCTTCTGGGTGGAGTTGGGATAACTGTCTTTGTTGTCGTAATTGTCGTTTGATACAGAAAAAGTCAGGCGAATCCCGAAGGATGCCTGACTCTTCAATGCAAGGTTCATATTGTAGAACCCGAAAATAGGTTATCAAGAACGACTTGGCCCTGTATGCGATTACTATATTTCCCTTGTTTTACACCATAAGTTGTTATCATTACCAGTTGAAGAGACTTTCTGGTGTTTGTTTCCTGTCTGAAAACATCAAGTTTATTGCGCAGTATGGCTTCATAATCTGAATCGATTGAATATTCATTGATTGAATACTTAATCTCGCATATACTGATAACCCTGTCGCGCCTGTCGATAAGAAGATCTATCTGTGCACCCTTTTTTCCTTTTGCTCTGTCGCCTTTGCTGAACCATGATGAAATGTCGCAGAGCACAGCACTAATGCCCAGAGATTGTCGTATCTGATTGATATGGCTTTTGCATAACTGTTCAAATGTATATCCCGCCCATGCCTGACGCGACGGGTTGTCTAGGCTGTTTGTCCAGAAATGTGGATCTTTGCCATAATAGTCTTTGATGTATGTGAAATAAAACATCGTGTAGAAGTCAGAGAGCTGGTAGATTGTGTTCTGTTTTTTGTTGCCAAAATAGCAGTAGGGGCGGACAAAGCCATTGCTTTCTAGGTTATGAAGTATTTTGCCAAGCTTTCCGTTGTCTGGCAGGTGTATTGCCTCAATTATTTCTTTTCTTGTCAGTCCCATTTTCTTTTTGGCCAAAGCCTCAACGACCAAAATATGATTGTCGGCTTGTTTGAATAATGTTCGATAGAGATGCTCAAACTCATCCCAAAGCAGTCCTTTTTCACGGAAGAAGATGTTGTCGATGTTTTGTGTGTATGACCATCGAGGATTTAGTTGTTTGAGATAGAATGGTATTCCACCCATTATCATGTAGCATTCGGCGATATCATATCTTGTCCAATCGATGCCTTTGGATTGAAGATATTCCTCCGTTTCGGCCAAAGAAAATGGTTGTAAGAATATCCTCATGGCGGCACGATTGAAGAGGCCGCCTTGATCTCCTAAAAGGGTATCTGTAATCCATGAGGTTGCCGAACCGCAGGCAATCAGAAGAATGTCTCCTTCGGCTGCTGCCCAGCCATTCCAAAAAGATTCATATACGGAATATTATAATATCTTGGTCATTTTCTCACTTTTTTATATAGTTTCCGACCAATATTATACTTATTTTTGGTCATTTTCTCACTTTTTTATCCAGTTTCCGACCAATATTATTCAAGGAGGAAAGAAAAAACAGGCAGTGTCATGTTTTGTGACACTGCCAGTATTGTATTATGAGAGTGATTCATTTTTCGTAGTCCTCCCAGCCGTTATTACGGCGTTGAGGGGCATCGAATTCTGTAGCACCGGAATTATCGACAGGCATACTGCCCGCTATGACACAAAGAGTAGCGTCGAGGTCCAAATCCACTACTGTGGTGCTTGGAGCTGTGTATTTTCTCTTTTCCATAGCAGCAGATTATTTACGAACCACAATCTTACCGTTCTGAACATACATGCCCGGACGCGAAGCATTGAGCACACGCACACCCTCCAAGGTATAGATCTTTCCCTCTGGCTGCGCTTGGCCGATGGTATGAAGGCCCGTTGTTTCCTCCTCAATCTCCTCTGCCCATTCGCCATTGACCATGAGGCGGATGCTTGGGGCATTGTACTCCATGGGGGAGCCATCACGATTCTCTATGCTCATATACCAGCGCTGTGGCTTTAGCCCAACGCTACTATTGGCTGCAGGCTTCAAGGCACCACCGCTGATGGCGTAGTAATGATTTGCAAACATCGTCTCGCCATCCACACCCGAGTAAGTTCCTGTGAAGGTGAAGAGCTTCTTGGTGGTCGAGCAGTCGATGCTCACCTCTGCTGCCGTCTTGAGCTCCACGTCGGTCAACGTAATCTGCTTCTCGCCAGCCTCCAAAGCACGGATCATATACGGCATGTTCGCTTCGGTACTGCCCGATGTCAGGCGCAGGAACTCGATCGTCACCTCTTCAAACACTCCATCATCATCCCTGTCATACATATGGCTATCATTCAACTCAGCCACCTGCAGGCCATTTTCCTCCAATACTGCCACAGGAATACTAAATGGCACATAGAGCGCCTGCCATGTGGTGTTGTTGAAGGTGCGACGATACATCAACTGTTCAACCTCCGTATCTTTGTTCAAAGTGTAAGCTTCTCCATCGGTAAGGGTTGGCACATTCGGATCGACAGCATCTTCCACAATCGTGAAATTCTTCCAATAGGCAGCGGCTTCGTATGCCTCTTTGCATCCAGGCAGGACATGGAGCATACCATATACCGCAAAGACATTCTTGGCAATGGGTTGAGGCTCCCTGCTAAGGTTCGTCACATCAGCCAACGCTTCACAATCAGCAAACACATAGCGACCGAAAGTCTCAACGCTGGCTGGCAGGAGGATACTCTCTAAGGCTGTACAACCAGAGAAGGCAAAGTTCTCAATATCCGTCACACCACTTGGCAAGGTAATGCTTTGCAACGTCTCGCAGTCCTCGAAGGCAGATTCCCCTATCAGAGTCACATCGCCACTAAAGGAGAGTTTGCCCACTCCATTGGCATAGGTATTGCTCATCAAGCTCACTCCGAAAGCCTCTGCATCAGCAGGAGTAACAATCTGCCCATCGGTCGAGGTATAACAGATTACATTCTTTATCTCTTGAGGCTTGAGCGCTTCATTATCCCCTGTAGAGGGCGTAGAGGAGCCACCTCCTGCCATATCTCCATCGGAGAAGCCATCGTCGGAAGAGTTTCCCATCGTGGGGTTGCTCTGATCTCCATCCGTGAAGCCTCCACCCGGATCATTATCTCCAAGCCCAGGGTTACTCTGGTCATCGTCACCAAACATTCCTTCACCGCTATTGATGCTTAACGAATCGGGCAAACAGACGGCATACGATTCCATAGATGGCGATAATGACAGAAGCAGACCTATGGCCAGGAGCCGTAAGTATCTCTTGACGTTCATCGTACCATCATTTTTTTATGGTTCTTGATATAGAGGCCTGGCTTCAAGTCCTTGGCAATGACCTTGCGACCATCCAGAGTATAGACAACCTCATCTGCATGATCAATGAGATCTGCCATGTTCTGCTCCAAGCCAGTAGTGTTATCCATCTGTCCGAAGCTCATACGCAAAGCCGAAGCACCGGCTACAGGTGCCTCTCCCTTGAAGTAACCAGAGAATGGCTTATCTCCGACTATCTCACTCCACACGAAGGCACTTCCCTCTGCATTCAGAGTCCAGCCACCACCTTCATCGGCTGTCTTATCATAGTTACCCACGAAGGTATAACCATTCTTCTGGATGCTTGGAACCTCTGTAACAGGGATAGTCACATTCTTTGCCTTAAAGGTAATAGTCTGTCCCTCCAAACTTCCCTTACCCATCTTATCTCCTGGGAAGGCAATCAAGTATGGAGTGTTGGCCTTCATTACACCATCCGAGGTCGAAGCGAAATAAACAGCATCATCACTACTACCTACGTACTGACGAAGCCAGAAGTTGCCTGAAGAACCAAGCATGATTGGAGAAACAATGCCCTTCTCACTCGCCTCTACATTTGTGCATTCAAAAGGAAGAGTTATTGCTTCCCAACCTTTGTTTCCATCTGCCCAAACCGAAGGTGTATGGCTAATTGAAATATTCTGCACTGAGGTTTCAATAGGAATGTCACATGTATATCGAGAATCCAACTCTATTTTCTCGGACAATCCATTTTCATAATTGATAGTATTTCTACATTCCAAACCAACATTTCCAGGAACAAGGAACACACAATTCGGACTCAAGCCTTCCATAAGGATTTCTTCGGTAAGACTTTCATCAATACTGTCCCCATAGAAACCAATATGTCTAATTTCTGATTTACTAATACTTTCCATCTTTGTTTGATATTCAGAACTAGATGTTTGACCAAAGATCATTACATCTGTTATAGGAAGTATCAACTCATTATTACTTGGTGACCACTTTTCTTTGTATGCCTCGACACTTGAAAGCGGTACTATTATCCTCTTATTTTTTCCATATATATTCCCCTCTGGAGGAAGTACAGCGTAGCATACAAACTCGTTACTTTGAGAACAGTTTATCACCATGTCTATTTGTTTCAAATTTGTCACATTCTTGCCAATAGTCACTTTATTGATGTATGGACGTGTTGTCGCTGTTGTGGGGGAAGTTCCTAAATCTCTACCGATGTAGATTTCTATTAATGGTAATCCATAAAAAGGACTACAAATACCATTATATTCATCTTTATAAGAGTAGATTTCCATACGATCATTGCTATCTTCAATGGTTAACTGACGTATTCCTGTTCTACGTAATGCGCTTTCACCTACGTATGTAACGCTACTGGGTATTGAGAGACTAAAAAGATTCGAACAGCCTTCAAATGCATGTTCGTCAATTCCAGTTACAGTAAACGTCAGACCTCCATACTCAACAGTACTTGGAATTTCAACACGACCAGAATAGTCTGCCGTATATGTGTAATATATATAATAATGACCACTATATCCTCCTGAGTGTTCTTCTCTATTTTTATAAGTTACTCTGACTGTTAAATCTGCAGAAGATATTATTTCGTAATATATTCCATCTTTTATAAAAGAATAAGAATATAAAGAATTGAAACTACTTATGAAAAAGACAAGCAAAATTGCCACATTTCTAAATATTGTTTTCATAATCATATTTATTTTGAATTAGATAACTCTTTATGTCTTTTAACGAACTGTCTAAATGTAATCCAACAGTCATCATAATAATCACTTACAAAAGAACTGTTTAATTGATCTGCAAAACACGCATAGTAGCCGAAAAGTGTATGAACATCTTTTTCGTCTAAAGCTCCACCTTCTATTTGCAGTTGAAGTTCTTCAAAAAATCTCATAAATACTTCTCGCTTTCGAATCTCAGAAATACTTAAGTCTATCGGCTTCCTATCTTCCTCTAATTTCATTAGAACAGAAATAGAATCTCGTATATTTCTGTCCTTAAGATAACGATTATTGTATTTTTCTAATACAGCCGTTTTATCACGTCGAATCTTTGCAAGATACTCGAAATATCCTATTGTAAATACGGCACAAACACTAATATAGGAAACAAATAAACTTATAGTTTTTATCTTAAAATGCGAAAAATCTTCCCAGGTTCCCCAGATATAGATTATAGCTAAGATTACTTCCATGATTCCAATCAACCACATTCGTATTTTCATAATAATAAAACAATTACCTCCTACCACCCCAGATTCGGCATTAGATTTAAACAAAAAAAGACGTGGGCGGCTGTACTTGCTCGTCCCCGTTAGTCAAGGCCTTCCACAGCCTACAATCTCAGAAACGTGCATTGACAGACACCCACGTCAAAGTACAATATAACATCCATCGAGCCGCAGCTGATACCCAATTGGCACAGCTACGACTGATAGACGGGATATGACCTATCCGCAGGACATCTACTGCTTTGTTTCTTGGAGATTGTTCAAAGGTGGAAGTTTTGACTAACCAAGATTCAAACGTAAGTAAACGTCTTCTAATAAAAACTCCGGAGATAGCGGCGACCTAAGCGGACGTGACTATCAAGGAGAGACCCTCTAAATCTCCCTTAAGGGAGACTTTCAAGAATCATGCTGCAAAGATGAGAAGAATTTTTGAATTATACAAGAAAGAGGTCAAGAAATCAGTAATTTATGATCAAGAATTAGTGAATTAGTGAATTAATAATACGACAATGATGACAATTTGGACTGGATTATTCTCACTAATCCAGGAGTTACTAGTTAATAGTTATTAGTTAGGCTGTTTGAATATAATTGTCTTTATTGTCCTAATTGTCGTTTGACAAAAAAAGGAAGGATGCCTGACTATCAAGATCATTAGAAGAAGCACTCATCTTTATGGATTTCAGTTCGCTCTATAACACATTATGTAATATATCGGCATTAATCTTGTCGTTGCCAGAGCGGAGATGTGCTTCAATTTCAGTGCTGATTTTTCTGTAAAGCATAGCAAAATTACACTTTTTATATGTTTTTATGCTTGCAAAATTACACTTTTTCCTCGATTTCTGCCTAATAAAATTACACTTTTTCTTGTTTTCCAAACCCTAATAGTGTAGTTATCCATGAATTATCACTATGTACATAGCAAAATATGATTGTTCAAGAAAAAAGTCAGGCAAATCCCGAAGGATGCCTGACTTTAAGTTTATAATCTTCTTATCTTCTCCTCTTCTTTGAGTTAAGAAATAAGAAGGTACAATAGAGATGTCATCAATCGGTCTCAAGCAGATTGAGCATCTTGATGGTAGCCTTGATGGCTGCCTCAGTCTGATCTGCATCGAGTCCACGGGTACGATAGACCTTGCCCTGGTATTCCCAAGAGATAGCAGTTTGTACCAAAGCATCGGTACGACCTCCGGGAGGAATAGTCACCACATAGTTGGTCAACCAAGGGAAAGTGCGATTGAGCTTCAGGCGGTAGATGTGACGTACGGCACGCACAAACGCATCGAACATACCATCGCCCGTTGCCGATTCCTCGTACTCCTGCCCATTGATCTCCAGTTTTACGACAGCTTGCGGATGCAGACCATAGGCAGTCGAAACCATGTAACTGACCAGTTTGATGCTATCCGATGGCGCATCGTGATGCAGGACATCCGAGATGATGTATGGCAGATCGTCGATGGTGACAAGTTCCTTCTTGTCGCCCAGCTCGTTGATACGCTTGGTGACACGGCGCATATCCTCGTCGCTGAGGTTGATGCCCAACACCTTGAGGTTCTGCTCGATATTCGCCTTGCCAGACATCTTGCCGAGAGCATACTCACGACTGCGGCCGAATCGCTCCGGGAGGAGGGCATTGACATAGAGTTTGCCCTTCTTATCGCCATCAGCATGGACACCTGCGGTCTGTGTGAAGACGTTTTCGCCCACGATTGGAGTGTTGGCAGCTGTGCCGATGCCCGAATAGCTCTCGACCATGCGGCTGATATTATTGATGCTGCTCTCGTTGACCCGGATAGCGACCTCTGGCAACATGTCATTGATCACAGCCACCACGCTACTCAACGAGGCATTGCCTGCGCGTTCGCCCAATCCATTGACCGTAGTATGAACACCTCGACAACCAGATTCTGCGGCAGCCAATACATTGGCTACGGCAAGGTCATAGTCGTTGTGTGCATGGAAGTCAAAATGGAGATCTGGGAACTTGGACACCATCTTCTGCATCAGCAATTTGGTCTGGTGTGGCGAAAGGATGCCCAAGGTATCCGGCAACATGAATCTCTTGATAGGCAGATCCTGAAGGGTCTCGACCATCTGAAGTACATAGTCAGGGCTATTGAGCATGCCGTTACTCCAGTCCTCGAGATAGATGTTGACCTTCAAACCGGCCTCTACGGCCTTGAGTACATTGGCTCGTACATCAGCCCAATGTTCAGTAGGCTGTTTCTTGAGCTGCCCGATACAATGACGTTCACTTCCTTTGGTCAGCAGGTTGATAACTTTACCACCTGCATCCTTGATCCACTGGATGGAAGCTCCGCCATCGCAGAAGCCCAACACCTCAATGCACTCCAGGAAGCCCGATTCAGCAGCCCACTCGCAGACCTTCTTCACACACTGGAACTCGCCCTCGCTCACACGAGCGGAGGCAATCTCCAGACGATCTACGCCTACCTTAGAAAGTAAATCACGCGCGATGGCGAGTTTCTCTGACGCATTGAATGCAACGCCAGAGGTCTGTTCGCCATCACGAAGTGTTGTATCAAGAATCTCTATAGACCCTCTCTGTCCTTCGGACATCTCCCCCTTAATGGGGAGAACTTGGTTACTACTGTTGTCACTCATTTGTTTGCACTATCTTAAAAGTCCTCTCCATTAAGGAGAAGACTCTGGTGGTGCTGCTTTCTACTTAAGTCAAACTATCAGAATCTCCCTCCCCATTATGGGGGAGGGTTGGGGAGAGGGTCTATTTCTTCTCGAACTTTTCGATCTCAGCCTTCTTGCTCAACAGATAGTCGATATCATCGTAGCCGTTCAAGAGGCAGTACTTCTTGTAGGCATTGATCTCAAACTTCTCCGAATGACCGGTTGCCTCGTTGGTGACAGTCTGGTTTGGAACGTCAACAGTCACTACAGCATTAGCATCGGCTGCAACAGAAGCAAGCAACTCCTGACGGAACTCCTCGCTCACAATGACTGGGAGGACGAAACAGTTGAGGAGGTTGTTGCGGTGGATATCAGCAAATGAAGAAGAGATAACCACACGAGTACCATAACCTGCAATAGCCCATGCTGCGTGCTCACGGCTCGAACCAGAACCCCAGTTCTTACCACCGATGATGATCTCACGCTTGCCCTCAGAAGGAGTCTCGTTGAATGGAGCCTGATTCATGATGAAGTCAGCTACTGGCTCATTGTTGGCATTGTAGCGGATATCGTGCATGAAAGCATCACCATAGAACTTTGGATCACGGGTAGTGAATGCCAAGTAACGTGCTGGGATGATATTGTCGGTATTGTTGTTGTCGATGTTGATTGGGAGACAGGTAGAACGAACAATGGAGAACGACTTAGACCTAAGACCCTCTCCGGCACTTTGTGCCACCTCCCCCTTAATGGGGAGAGTTGAGTTAGCACCGAAGGCGACATTTGGACAACCAACAGGATTCTCAGGAACTACTTTTGTAACTGGTTCTCTCTCACCATTAAGGGAGAGGGCTGGGGAGAGGGTCTGTGGGTTGGTAATCACACCGGTGATAGCACTTGCTGCTACGGTGAGAGGCGAAGCCAAGATGGTACGAGCTCCAGGACCCTGACGACCTACGAAGTTACGGTTAGAGGTAGAGATTGAGAGCTTGCCTGCAGGAACCTTATCTGGGTTCATAGCCAAACAGCTTGAACAAGATGGAAGACGGAGTTCGAAACCTGCCTCCTCGAGGATCTTGTCAATACCCTCCTCAATGATCTGCTGACGTACCAACCATGAACCTGGTACGAGCCAAGCTACAACATTGGCAGCCTTCTTCTTGCCCTTGACAACTGAAGCAAAAGCACGGAAGTCCTCAATACGGCCATTGGTGCAAGCACCCAAGAAGACATAATCTACTGGATGACCCTCCAACTTCTCGCCTGGCTTGAACTGCATATACTCCAGCTGGCTCATGAACTGGGCCTTCTCGCTCTCGCTCATGCCATCGGTAGTAGGAATGCATTCGTCGATGGCAATACCAGCACCTGGGTTGGTACCATAGGTGATGCGAGGCTTGATATCCTCTGCCTTGAAGGTCAACTCCTTGTCAAAGACAGCATCCTCATCGCTCTTCAACTGGCTCCACTTGGCTACAGCAGCATCCCATTCAGCACCCTTAGGAGCATACTCACGACCCTTGAGGTAAGCGAAAGTAGTCTCATCAGGAGCAATCAGACCTGCGCGTGAACCCATCTCGATGGAGAGGTTAGAGAGGGTAAGACGACCTTCCATGCTCATATTGCGGATAGCAGAACCTGCATACTCAACTGCATAACCAGTAGCACCTGAAGTGGTCACCTGAGCCATGATGTAGAGAGCTACGTCCTTAGCAGTAACACCAGCCTGAAGCTCACCCTCGATGTTGATGCGCATGGTTTTTGGCTTGCTCTGGAGGATACACTGTGAAGCGAGTACCTGAGCAACCTCCGAAGTACCGATACCCATAGCGATAGCACCTACTGCACCGTGGGTAGAGGTATGAGAGTCACCGCAGACGATGGTCATACCTGGCAATGAGAGACCCTTCTCTGGACCAACAACGTGGATAATACCATTATCCTTAGTACCCATTGCGAAGTGCTTGATGCCAAACTCAGCACAGTTCTTGCTGAGGGTCTCAACCTGCTTGCAGCCGATAGGATCACCGATCTCCTTCTGCTGATCAGATGGAGTATTGTGATCAGGCATAGCCACTACATGGTCAGCACGGAATGCCTTGATGCCCTTGTCGCGCAATGAGTCGAATGCCTGAGGTGAAGTTACCTCGTGCGCATACAGGCGATCAATATACAATTGGGTAGGTCCATCCTCAACCTTCTGCACTACGTGTGCATCCCAGATTTTGTCGAATAGGGTAGACCCTCTCTGTCCTTCGGACATCTCCCCCTTAATGGGGAGAGTTTGATTGTTACTCATAGTCAATATATTTTTACTTTATGATTTTTGTACGTTCAACATGGTTAATTTCGTCGATAATTCTGTCCAAAACCATATTGATATTAAATAAGACCTCCTCGTTGGTGAAGCGAATCACTTTGAATCCATATCTTTCAAGATCCTCTGTGCGATAGGCATCCCACTCCATTTGATCTTGTGTGAAATGATAGCCTCCATCCACTTCTATGATAAGGTAACACTCTAAAGATGCAAAATCAGCTATATAATCAGCAATGATATGTTGTCTAAGAAACTTAACCCCTAAGGCATTGCCTTTGATATATTTCTAGAGTTGGGATTCTGCCAGAGTCTGATTATTTCGGTTCTCCTTAGCAAAAGCTTTGAGCAGCTCATAGCGGTCAGGACTTGCTGTCCTAAAGTAATCAGGAACCTTATACTCTTCCTCTTTTTTCATTATACCAAGTCATATACTGTCCTGTCTACCTTATACATACTTTTCTCCCTCCCCATTAAGGGGGAGGGTAGGGGAGAGGGTCTGTTTTATTTAAACTTATTGATGCAATCGATATACGCCTCGACGCTGGCGGTGACGATATCGGTGTCGGTACCGAAACCATAATAAGTGTGACCATCGTGCTCGACCTGCATGTGGACCTTGCAGAGATCGTCTGAACCCTTGCTGATGGCTTGGATGGTCATCTCCTTGAGCGTCATCTCACGACGGATGATCTGCTTGAGAGCCTTGATGGATGCATCTACTGGACCATTGCCCACACCGGCAGCCTCGAAGAGTTCGTTGGCAACCTTCAGACGGATAGCTGCAATAGGAGTGACACCCTTACCGGTAGTAACCTGTAGAGACTCGAGCTGGACATGATTGTCCTCAGCCTTCTCAGCACCTACCAGCATCAGGAGGTCATCGTCGTTGAGTTCCTTCTTCTTGTCTGCCAGCTTCAGGAATGCCTCGTAGGTCTTGTCGAGCTTCTCCTGATCCATCTCGATGCCCAATACAGAGAGACGGTGACGCAAAGCGGCACGACCTGAACGGGCGGTCAACACGATAGAGTTCTCGTCGATGCCGACATCCTTAGGATCCATGATCTCATAGGTCTGGACATTCTTCAACACACCATCCTGGTGGATACCAGAGCTGTGAGCAAAGGCATTCTTGCCGACAATAGCCTTATTAGGCTGGACAGGCATATTCATCAGCGACGAAACCAGACGGCTGGTTGGCCAAATCTTGGTGGTGTTGATATTGGTAGTAACAGGCATGTTAGCCTGATGTGTCTTGATGATCATGGCAATCTCCTCAAGAGAAGTATTACCAGCGCGTTCACCGATACCATTGATAGTAACCTCCACCTGACGGGCACCGTTCACAACACCACTGATTGTATTGGCAGTAGCCATGCCGAGGTCGTTGTGGCAATGGGTAGAGAGAATAGCGCGACCATCCTGCAAGCCATCGACATGCTCCATGAGGTACTTGATCTTCTCGCCGAACTCCCAAGGCATACAGTAGCCTGTGGTATCAGGGATATTGACCACCTTAGCACCTGCATTGACTACAGCCTGAACAACCTTAGCCAGATACTCGTTCTCGGTACGGCCAGCGTCCTCGCAATAGAACTCAACCTCGTCAACCTTGTTGCAGGCATACTTGACAGCAGCTACAGCACGTTCGATGATTTCCTCGCGCGTACTATTAAATTTATACTTGATGTGGCTGTCGCTGGTTCCAATGCCAGTGTGGATACGCTTATGTTTGGCGTACTGTAGGGCTTCGGCAGCGCAGTCAATATCTTTCTGTACAGCACGGGTCAGCGCACAGATAGTTGGCCAAGTGACAGCCTTTGATATTTCTACTACGGAGTTGAAATCACCTGGACTGGAGATAGGGAAACCTGCCTCGATGACATCTACACCTAACTGCTCTAATGCTTTAGCTACCTGGATTTTCTCCACGGTGTTTAACTGGCATCCTGGCACCTGTTCTCCATCGCGTAGAGTGGTGTCGAAAATGTATAAACGATCAGTCATGATATATTAATTTATAATTTTTCACTTTTAGTTTTTCACTTTTCACTATCCGTAGTTCCTTCGAGTGTGTAAATCATCTGGATATTCTGCTTTGCATCACCCTTTTGCAGACGGACGCAAGTAGGAAGAATATAGTTTGATACCGACAACAATGTACCGTAGGAACTGTTGGTTGTCACATCGACAGGAAGCAAAGCCATTCGGACAGTATAGTCGTTGATGGTTTGGTCTGCAGTTAATTTGCCATTGGCCTTCAGTTGGCTTTCCCATTCCTCGACGGTCTGTACCTTGTCTTTGCCCCAACCCTGATTTTCGGCCAGTCCGATGATGACAGAACTGATATTGCCGAATTTGTAATAATAGACACCTGAGTTCGGATCATTGAAATTGTTGTTCGGAACAGAATCGCAGGAATAAGAAGCATAGCATGAAGTGACGCTGTTTGGCAACATACCCTCTTCGAAATAGGTGTTGACCGAGTCCTGTTGTACCATCAACAGGGTAGGAGCAGGCTTTTGGCTCAATAAGAAGCCGGATGGCTTGTAGGCCATAAGATAGAAGTTTGCAGCGTTGAGGAAGTAACTTGAGTCCTTACGAGCAGGATCTGCCATCATTGTGCCTATGATCTGTCCAACTGGCAGGTCGATTGTAGAGTAATAACCTTGAGGCGAAGAAATGAAGGCCGTATCGGCATATTGCAATCGTTCAGCCTTGTTTGCATCGTTGTATTCAAAGCCAGCCATTTGGATCACATCCGGTGTCACAGCAATATACTTGACGTGGTTTACGGTGTAGGTAGAGTCACCGTCATCGGCTGCATTACGCAACAATGTGCCATCTTCGGCATAGCGGTGGAAAGAGCTATAGAAGAGGTAGATGGCTGTGTAATAGACCTTGATCAACGAACCATCGCCAAAGGTTGGTTTGACGCACACGCCCGACAACCAATTCTTGCGCAATTCGCTTTCAGAAGCAAAGATATCTGTGAACTTGCTGTGGTTTGGATTGTCGATATCACGTGCGATGGCTGCTTGTGCTACCATACGGAGGAACTGATTCTTGTATTTGTCATCCAACTTGACTTCGATATAATTCATGAAGTCGCTTGTGTGACGGGCAGAATCGCTGATTTCTCGGTTGGCGGCTGTAAATCCCTTGCTGCCCAAGAAGTTCTTAGAATCGTAAAGGGTACTGAAATCGTTGTTGCTGTAGAATTCGCTCTCAGGCATCGATTCAAAGTCTGCATCCGGATTCAAGCCATAGATGCTCACCTTCATTGGGGCGAGCGAATCTCCGTAGTACGAATGATAATAGATGCGAATCGTCATGGAGTCGATCTTGTTGCCGACCAACGAATCGTAGCGAGATTTGTAGTATCCGTTTGGATCCCACTTGCCTGGCTCCATAGCTTCTAATTCACGGATGAGGGAAGTACGGAGCAGGCCGAAAGTCAAGGAATCGGTATTGTCGGTAATATCCATGCTGGTCTCCTTGTTGGCATAAAACTGTGCCAAATAACCTGCCTTGAATTGTCCCATGTATGGATCTGTGACATTGCCCAACAGCGGGTAGCCAGTACGCACATAAACAGAATCGCGGTACACGGTCTGTACGGGAACCTCGAACTTTGCGGACTTTATGGTGATGCCATCGGTGCTTGGACGGGTAGATGCGCCAATCTCGCTCAGTTTGTCTGAACAGGATGTAGCTACAGCCAACAGGGACAAAACTCCCCAAATGACATTATTGAAAAATCTTTTCATTCAGTTTTGTTCTTTTACTTTTTCGATGGTAACTGCAAGTCTTTCATCTCGTCAAAGAAAACATCGTATTTGGCAATGTCCAGTTCGTCATCGGTGGCCATAAGTACCTTCTTGTCTAACTTCTGGGCATATTCAATAAGCTCTGGGCTAACACCGTTGTCTGTTACAACGATACCATCGCTGAACTTGATCGCAAGGTGGGCGAACAACTGATAAGAGACGGCCTTGTCGCGTATCTCCGAGAGGTCTGCCTTGGTGATACCCTCGCACTTGATGGTTTGTGCCAATGTAGGAGGCAAAGGCTTGATGAATGCGTTGTCATAGAGTGCGGTTACGATCTTGGCATTCTTGAAGCAAGGATCGTCGCCGTAGTGTTTTTTGATGTAAATTGGAGCAATGCCAGCAAACCAGCCTTGGCAATAGATGACATCTGGAGCCCAACGGAGTTTGCGGATTGTTTCGGCAACACCACGAGCGAAGAAGAAGGCGCGTTCGCCATTATCTTCATACTCGTTGCCTTTCTTGTCGCTATATAGTTCGCGGTGAGTAAAATAGTCATCGTTGTCGATGAAGTAAACCTGCATGCGTGCCGATTGGATGCTTGCCACCTTGATGATGAGTGGGTGATCGGTTTCGTTGATTATGAGGTTCATGCCTGAAAGTCGGATCACTTCGTGAAGCTGGTTGCGACGTTCGTTGATGACGCCGAAACGAGGCATAAAGGTGCGTATTTCGTGTCCGGCATCCTGAATGCCCTGCGGTAGAAGACGTCCGATGTTCGCCATATGCGACTCTGGCATATAAGGCATTACTTCAGTGTTGATAAAAAGTACTTTGGCTTTTGACATAAATGATAATCCTTTCTTTTTGAAAGGGCGCGCAAAGTTAATCATTTTTTTTGAGTTTTCATAGTTTTTGGGTGATAAAATAGGTTTGGTTGGTCTGTTTTTAAGTGTTTTTGTCACTTTTAGGACAGATTTTTGACATTTTAACAAGCATTTTAGATGTTTACGCGTGCAAAGGTATAGTCAAACGGCGGTTTTGGTGGATTTTTGTATCTTATCAACAATCTTTTCGTTACAAAATGTTCCGTAAATGTAAATAAATACGACATTTTATTATTTAAAGATGGCAAATCTATGTAAAAATGTAAGTAAAAATAGATTTTTTGTAGAAAAAGTTTGCTAAAAATATCAGATTGCTTTACCTTTGCATCGTCAAAACGAAAAAATAAGCAAAATGAAAGCTTATCATATTGTTTCGATAACAAAATGTTTGTAAGATTTGATATTTGAATGCAATAATAAAGTAAATGTGTTATGGGAAAGGTTATGAAAGTTGCCGCAATGTCAGGTATGATTCTGATGACGGCTGTTCCTGCTTTCGCAGCAGATGATGAGAAGGTGAGTTTGGAAGTTGGAGCCGATGTAGTAAGCAGTTATATCTGGCGTGGCTATAGTTGCTGTGGCTTCAGCATTCAGCCTGGAGCAACGGTTACTTTCAATAAACCGGGCATTAGTTTCGGAGTATGGGCAAGTGCTGAGCTTTTCGAGAATTCAAAATTTGCCAACATGACCGAATTTGACCTCGCTTTGACTTGGTCTCCAGTCGAGGCATTGAGCATAGGCTTGACCGACTATCACTTCTGCGATGGCAATTATATTCGTGATTGGAATTTCAGTAGTTCTGCTGTTCATAACCTGGAGTTGAATGTAAGCTACGATTTCGGACCTGTTGCTGTCGCTTGGAATACTTGCCTGACTGGCAACGATTATAATGCCAAGGGTGATCGCGCTTATTCAAGTTATTGCGAGATTAGCGCACCTTTTAAGCTTGGAGGTTTGGATTGTTCGGGTGCTGTAGGCATACTTCCATGGGAAGATTCTTTGACATCTTGTGGTGCTAATGGAGGTTTCAACGTTTGCAACTTGTCATTCACCGCAACCAAAGAGATTGGCAAGATTCCTTTCTCTGGTCAGATTGTCTATAATCCACAAAGCGAAGCTACCTACTTCGTTGTTGGAGTTAGTTTTTGATCGAAGATTTTGTTGACTCGTTTATAGATTCATCATAATTATTGAGACGAGTGCTAAATAGTCAGTTATAATTTTCCATAGAATCAATAGCAAATTACGAAGATCTTTTATTTTGGATGGTTTTAGGATTAATCATAATTTGTGTCTTTCGTTTTATGTCTGTAAATTTGTGTGTGATCTAAGTGGTTTGTTATTGATTCTTTTTTTTGTGTTGATTAATTACAAATAAATAGGTACGTGTTATGAAAAAAATTGAAGCAATTATCCGTAAGACCAAGTTCGAAGAGGTCAAAGAGTCTCTTTTAGCTTCGGATATCGATTGGTTTGAGTATCACGATTGTCATGGTATCGGACAGTCACGTCAGGAAAGAATCTATCGTGGTGTTGTGTATAGCACAGACATGATCGAGCGTATGCATATTACCATTATCTGTCGCGAACAGTTTGTGGATAGCACCATCAAAGTTTTTCTTGAAGCAGGTCACACCGGACAGGTTGGTGATGGTCGAATCTTCGTGAGTGATGTGATCGACTGCTATTCCATCCGTACTGGAGAGCATGGCGATGTTGTTTTGAGGGATAAGAAGTAACCCCACCCCTGCCCTCCCGAGGGAGGGAGTTACAATAGATACTATTGTGGGACGAGAGGTTTCTCATTCTTTTTTCGATTAAGTTTAACAGGATTAACTCCTATATAGCCGTAACCCACTCGCGGCACAAGTTGTAAGTCACTATCATGTGTCTTTAATTTCCCTCCTCCGGGAGGGTAGGGTGGGGTCCATTATGTTATTTTTAGATACTACCGCAGTAGCCCCTGTTGTCGAAGAGGCCTGCGAACATGTGAATGGTTTGGATACCCTTTGGGTACTGTTGGGTGCGATGCTCGTGTTCTGGATGCAGCCTGGTTTTGCCCTCGTTGAGGCAGGCATGACCCGCGCCAAGAATACTGCCAACATCCTGATGAAGAATTTCTGTGACTTCATGGCGGGATCAGTCCTCTATTGGATCTGTGGATTCTCTATCATGTATGGTGCTGGCACAGCCTGGTTTGGTTGGGATGGCTTCTTCTATATTGGCGAAGATAGCAACGTTCCTGCCGAGTGTACATTTATCTTCCAGACAGTTTTCTGTGCAACTACTGCTACTATTGTTTCGGGTGCTATGGCCGAGCGTACCAAGTTCTCCATGTACCTTGTATATTCCATCCTGATTTCTCTGTTCATCTATCCATTCGAAGGACATTGGTCATGGGGTGGTGGTTGGTTGTCAGAGATGGGCTTCCACGATTTTGCGGGTTCTACCGTCGTTCACCTTTGTGGTGGTGCTCTTGCTTTGGCTGGCGCTATTGTACTGGGTCCTCGTGTAGGCAAATATGCCAAAGATGGTACAAGCCGCGCTATCCCAGGTCACTCGTTGACTCTCTGTGCGCTCGGTGTCTTCTGCCTTTGGGTAGGTTGGTTTGGTTTCAACCCATGTTCGACCGTAGCTGCTACAGGTTATGACAATGCAGTCAGCATGAGCCACGTATTCGTTACCACCAATATGGCTGCAGCTGTAGGCGGTATTGCCGCTCTCGTTTACACTTGGTTGGTAGATGGCAAACCATCACTCTCTATGGTATGCAACGGTGTCTTGGCAGGTTTGGTAGGTATTACCGCAGGTTGCGACTGTGTTTCTATCGGTGCAGCATTCATCATCGGTTTGGTTACCTCAATCGTTATGTGTATCTCTGTTAGCTTCCTCGATAAGAAGTGTCACATCGATGATCCTGTTGGTGCCGTTTCAGTACACGGTGTAGGTGGTCTCCTGGGCACAATCTTCACAGGTATCTTCTGTGATCCAGCTATCAATGGTGTTGAGGATTGTACCATCGGTGTTCAGACTCTTGGTGCTCTCTCAGTAGCTGCCTTTGCTTTCGTTGCAGGTATGATCATCTTCTTGGCTATCAAGTACACTCACGGTCTCCGTGTTGAGAAGCGTATTGAGGAGGAAGGCCTTGATATTTATGAACATGGCGAAGCTGCTTATAACTAACTTGCATTATTCTTGTAAAGTTATAAGTTATTAGTTATCAGTTATTATATCCTTCGAGCTGAAATTTGACAAAAGTTTTGTCAAACTTTATATTTGCCCCATCAGGTTTGTGCCTGATGGGGTTCTTTTTTCTCACATTACTTGTAGTCAATACGTATTAACTTGCCATCTCTGGTGATTATTTCGTAAATATACTCCCCTTCTTCATTATCATATTGAAGCAAAAGCGAATTTGACCCTATTATTGCTCCACTTTCATGATATACGCACGAGACATTTCCCTCCTTGAGCGCATAGATACAGAACTTGAGACCAAAGGGACGATAATCTTCAATAAAGAAAAGGTAGGTACATCCATTCTCTGTCGAAATAGTACCAAATGGGCGTGAAGGATTGGTATTGAAATGATATCCCTTGTACCTATAGAATTCTCCATATTGGAAAGTCTGCAGCTCGCCCTTGCTATATATCTTGATGGTATGGTAGTCTATGAAATCGACATCTGGACAGGTGTCCTTCATAATCTCTACGCTATACTCATACTGCCCATTATCACTCGTAACGGTATATACTTTGGTTGGTACACAGTTTACGGCCTCTGCTAATTGTTCTGCAGTTGGAGGTTCTGGAGAGTGGAAAGGAGTATTGGAGTCAAATAGGATACGGCTCGTTCCTTCTACTCTATGTAATACTTCATCATCCATGGTTATGATCGAATCATTGATGAATAGGAGCCATTGGAAATCTGGAATTCCACGAATAGTTTCAACTTTAGAGGTTGGAGTAACCTGATGTGTCTTCCTATTGACCATACTGAAGTAACCTGAATCACTCAACGAAAGTTTAAGGTCTCGATTTTCTGGTTCAAATTGATTGGCCACTGTAAGAAACTCCCCACAGTAAATCATTCCGTCTATGACATACACATCCTTTCCATACAGGGAATCCCTTTCTTTATTTTCCTCGAACAGCACAGCATCGGGATCCTGCACACGGATTCTCTTTATTCGCGTGATATTATCACGTGTCAAGTATGTGAATGTATATTCACGGCCCTCGATCCACGAATCTGGAGCATCAAAGTATGCCTTCACGGGACGAGCAACTTCCTTGAATTCCTCCTTGGTCAAATAGCCGGAATACCATACTCCATCCTGTGTGCCCGGGCAGTAGTATAGCAAACCATTGGAATCATTCAAAAATCCATAGTTATCGGCATGGGGAAACTCATAGTCGTCAAAACAGAAATGTCCTTTAATATCCATTCTCTTGTGCAATCCACTCACACTATCTAAACGATATACATCTTTCTCGAAGATAAAGCCCTCTGCATAGCCCCATTTTGACGAATCCAAACTAGCAGATGGTGCTTCCGTAGTAGTGGATAAAGAATCTGCTGCACTATTAGATACAGCATTGGTCGGCTTCTGTGATTTTGAACATGACAGCATAGTGGCTGCTGTTGCAAGGGTAATGATTGGAAGTGTCAAATGATTTTTCATGTAAGTGTTTGTGTGTTTGTTTTTGTGCGCAAAGATACAAATTATTCTTCAACCAACAATCATTTCTATTTTGTTTTTTGATTTCATTAACAAAATTCTAGTCGTAATAAGCATTCCTCCACAGTTTGAGCATTTCTCAGCGTTTTGGAATGTTATCTACAGCTGAGGATTCTGTTTCCCATTGTTTTGGAATGTTATTTGCAGCAGAAGATTCTGTTTCCCATTGTTTTGGAATGTTATCTACAGCAGAAGATTCTATTTCTCATTGTTTTGGAGACCTATCTGCACTTGCAGAAGGGAAGATACAAAGTTTTGAAGTCCTTTCGGAGGCTGATGATGGCATTTTTCGTCGGTGAGACCTCGTTTCGGAGGCTGTCTTTCGCTTGTCGATGCTTTGTGAGCCTTGATCAGCGGTTGTCGAAGTAAATTCTTGACTTGGAGGGGTTAGTTTGTATGTTTTATATACTATTTTTGTAGTAGAAATGTGTAAAAAGGTTAAAATACGATAAAAATAGTAGGAAAAATTTGTAGGCTATTGCACAATCTACTATCTTTGCCGTACGAAAATGATAGTAGAATCGTTTAGTTTTTACATTACATTATTAATTTAAATGAAGTTGTTATGCCAAACACCAACAAATCACTCACAAAGGCAGAGCTCCATCTCATGAACATCTTATGGGACAAAGGGGAGGCAACCGTTCAGCAGTTGCACGAAGTCCTTGCGGAGCCAAAACCAGCCTATACCACCACGTTGACCGTGATGCAGGTATTGACCAAAAAAGAGATTGTCACGTTCGAAAAGGTTGGCAAGGCCAATGTTTATCGACCTTTGCTGACTCGCGAAGCCTATATCAACGGCTTCATGACAGAGGCAAAAGAGACCGTCTTTGGAGGTTCACTCCGTTCCTTTCTCTCTTTTTTCGCCAAAAGTGAAAAGATCAGTCCCGAAGAGTTGCAGGAAATCTTGAAAGAGATGTCTGAGCAATAGCCCCTTCAACAACATACTTTACAAACCGAAAACATAAACATTCAATCATCCTTAATTCTATGACAGAACTATTGATCATTTGGGCAAAATTCTTTGCAGCATCTGCGTTGCTCCTATTGTTCTATTGGCTTGTATTGCGCCACCGAGCCTCCTACAAGTTCATGCGTCTTTACCTGATTACTGTACCAGTGTTGGGAATCATGATGAGCGGCATGAGTTTTGACATTCCGTTCCAGATGCCGAACCTGTTCGAACGCAGTTATCAGGAGATCGAACACAGTGTTCGTCCTGTGGCTCAACAGACCGAAACTGAAATTAAGTTTCAGCAGCCTATTGTGGTACACCAATCCAGTGCGAAGAGTAATGCTGTGAGGACTGATACTGCTCTCGCTGCTGCCGAAGCGCCGATTTTGCCAACTTTCGATGTCAGTCAGATTTTGCGTGTTTTTGTGCTATTTGTTTCGCTTTTATTGCTGTTGACGGGCCTTTATTATATCGTTCGACTGCTTGTCATCAAGTCACACATGCAAGCCGAACAAACTGTCGAAGGATACGACCTCATCCGTTCCGATGAAGTTTCTACTCCTTTCTCATTTGCCAAGACTATCTTCCTGCCACAGCACATGGATGTTGATCGTGAAGAGATGATCATTGAGCACGAAAAGGCACACATTGTCCATGGTCACTACATCGAGGTGTGGTTCATGGAGCTGGCAACCCGTCTGCTTTGGTTTAATCCGATAGTATGGCTTTGCCGAAGCGAATTGCGCAATATACATGAATATCAGGCTGACCATGACGTTATCAGTCGTGGAGCCAATGTGTTAGCTTACCAGACAACCCTCTTGGAGATGGTCTTGAACGAAAGCTGTCCGGTAGTCAATGGCTTCAATCATTCCTTCATTCGTCGGCGCTTTATTGAGATGAAGTCAACCACGGCTGGCACCTTGAGCAGATTGGGCAAATTGAGCATGATTGGCTGGGTAGCTTTGCTGTTCTGTGCCTTTACCTTCCGTGCCTGCAAGCCGTCTGGAAGCAATCTCAATTGGCAGATTCCAGAGGTTTCACCCCAGGAGTTTGTGCTCGACATCTCGGTCGATGAGAACATCCTTGATTCCTGCTACAATATCTATTTGTCCGACGAATATCTGCACATCGATGGAGAAACTCCTGATACCTGTTTGCAAGTAGTTGACAAGAAATGCCAGTTGCGAATACCACTTACAAAAGTAATAGCAGGTCGTGTGCGTTGCATTTTCCCAGGCAATGAGTTATGTTCTGCTTGGATCAATCTCTTCTTTGTACCGGGAGAAACAGTCCATCTGACTGTGCATAATGGTTTCTTCAATTTACAGCACTCGAACAACTCTAGCTATATTAGCAAGATTGAGCGTGCTGCGGTAGCTATGCGTAATTTCACAGATTGGAAGACGCCAACCACCCCAACCTTCGAGGCTATAGAGCGCTTTCAGACCTCTTTTAGTCCCAACAATATGGACCTCAGAATTCATGAGGTAATCTATAAGGAGTGGAGCGATGCCGACGAGTTCTGCGAGAATGCCTCGAAGTACACTACGCCAGAAGAGACGCGTGAGAAGGAGTTGGAGTATCTCAAGGAGCATGGTCACGAGATGGGTTGCATTTCTTACTTCTCGATAGAGCATAACTACAATCCAGAGGTTCTCCTTCCATTCTTGTCCGATGAGTGCAAAGAGAGCATGGAAGGGAAACGGATTGTCAGGGAAGCAGAAGCCACACGACACCGACGCGAAGAAGAGGCCCGCTATGCCGACCAGCCTCTCTATTTGATGTTGTATGACGTGGATCCAGATGGTTCTCCTGTTTACTATCAGATTGCTTTGGATATCGCATCAATTGAGCAATTCCAGAAATCAGATCCAAGCCTTCTCCTCCTGAAGACCTATAAGGGAGATGATCCTGACCGTCCGTGGTCACATCTTCCTCGTTCCAAGAATGGAGTGTATGTTTATCAGCGAAAGGAATGAGACAATAATCTGGATTATTTATACTAATCCATGAGTTATTTGTTGATAGTTATTAGTTAATAGTTATTAGTTATTAGTTAGGCCGTTTGGTCGAAACTATAATATTTCTTAAGATTCAGCGCAATTTTGGACGCACACATTTAAAAAAGTGGCCAAAATTGCGCTGATTTCGTATTTTTTTATTATCTTTGCGCCCGATTGTGAGTATATGGCTCATAACTAATAACTCGTAACTTATATCAAAACAATATGAATTTCGTACAAGAATTGAAATGGCGTGGCATGATCCAGGATATGATGCCACGCACCGAAGAGCAGTTGCAGAAAGAGATGACTGCTGCTTACCTTGGTATTGATCCTACAGCTGATTCATTGCACATCGGCCACCTCGTAGGCGTGATGATGTTGCGTCACTTCCAGCGTTGTGGTCACAAACCATACGCTTTGATTGGTGGTGCAACCGGTATGATCGGCGATCCATCGGGCAAGAGCAAGGAGCGTGTCCTGATCGATGAACCAATGCTCCGTCACAACCAGGAGTGCATCCGCAAGCAGTTGGCCAAGTTCCTTGACTTCGATAGCGATGCACCTAACCATGCCGAGCTGGTCAACAACTACGACTGGATGAAAGACTTCACTTTCCTCGACTTTATCCGCAATATCGGTAAGCTCATTACCGTAAACTACATGATGTCGAAGGACTCAGTAAAGCGTCGTTTCACAGGCGAGAATGGTGCTGAGGGTATGTCATTCACCGAGTTTACCTATCAGTTGCTTCAGGGCTACGACTTCCTCTACCTCAACGAGCACCAGAACTGCAAGCTCCAGCTCGGTGGTGCCGATCAGTGGGGCAACATCACTACTGGTACTGAATTGATCCGCAAGGTGACTGGCAACGAGGCATTCGCCCTGACCTGTCCACTCATCACCAAGGCCGATGGCAAGAAGTTCGGTAAGACCGAATCCGGCAACGTCTGGTTGGATCCAAAGCGTACTTCGCCTTACAAGTTCTATCAGTTCTGGCTCAATGTGACCGACGAGGATGCCAAGCGTTATATCCGCATCTTCACCAGTCTTGACCGTGAGACCATCGAGGCTCTCGAAAAGGAACAGGAGGAGGCTCCACACCTTCGTCCATTGCAGAAGCGCTTGGCTCAGGAGATTACCGTCATGGTTCACTCTCAGGAGGACTACGAGACAGCTGTCAAGGCCAGCAACCTCCTCTTCTCTAATGGTGGTGCTGACGAGCTCAAGGCATTCGATGAGACCACTCTGCTCCAGATCTTCGAGTCAGTACCAAATTTCACCGTTGCCAAGGCAGACTTTGAGGCCAACGGCAAGGCTGTAGATGTTCTGGCCAAGGGCTTCGGCATCTCGAATGGCGAGTTCCGTAAGTTGGCTCAGGGTGGTGGTATTGCTGTCAACAAGCAGAAGCTCTCTGCCTTCGACCAGCAGTTCACCGCTGCCGACCTTCTCTACGGCAAGTATCTTGTTGCTCAGAAGGGCAAGAAGAACTATTATTTGGTTACCGTTGAATAACAGACACATACCCCCTAAATCCCCCTGCTTAGGGGGACTTTCCCCCCTCATACGGGAATAGTTTTTGTAACTTAAAGTCCCCCTAAGCAGGGGGATTTAGAGGGTCTTAATACCTACAAACATGAAAGATTTCAATTATTATGCTCCCACCGAAGTGGTGTTCGGCAAAAACACAGAGTGTCAGGTTGCTGACTTGGTAAAGAAATACGATGGTCATCGTGTCCTGTTGCATTACGGCGGACAGAGTGCCATCAAGTCCGGTTTGCTCGATCGTGTCGAGAAGGCTTTGACCGAAGCTGGTATCAGCTATTGGAAACTGGGTGGTGTGAAACCAAATCCACGTTTGTCGCTGGTTCGCGAGGGTATTGCTCTCTGCAAGGAGCATGATATTGACTTCCTTCTGGCTGTGGGTGGTGGTTCAGTTATCGACTCGTGCAAAGCGATCTCTTCAGGTCGTTACATCGATTTCGATGTGTGGGAACTCTACCTGCATCGCAAACGTGCTACCCGCTATATCTCGATTGGTTGTATCCTGACCATTCCTGCTGCCGGCTCTGAGATGAGCGATGGTTCCGTCATTACCAACGATGAGGTTGAGGGCTGGTTGAAGAAGGACTATGGCTGCAATGAGTTCCGTTGCAAGTTCGCCATCATGAACCCAGAGTTGACCTACACCTTGCCTGCTTGGCAAACCGCTTGCGGTATTACCGATATGATGATGCACACCATGGAGCGTTACTTCAGCAAGGACGATGACATGGAGGTGACTGACGCTATTGCAGAGGCTGTGCTCCGTACCTGTATGACTGAAGGCCACAAGGTTCTGGCCAATCCAACTGACTATAACAGTCGTGCACAGATCATGTGGGCAGGATCGTTGGCACACAACGACCTGACCGGTTGCGGTACTTCGGGCGACTGGGCTACCCATTGCCTCGAACATGAACTCTCTGGCAAGTTCGATGTGAGCCATGGCGCCGGTTTGGCTGCTATTTGGGGCAGTTGGGCACGTTACACCCGTGGTGAGAACATGTCACGTTTCGCTCGTTTTGCCCGCAATGTGATGGGCGTCGATACTACAGGTATGACCGACGAACAGGCTGCTGAGGCAGGCATTCAGGCCATGGAGAAGTTCTTCAACTCGATTGGCATGCCAACCAATATCCATACCCTTATTGGTCGAGAGATTACCGATGCAGAAATCGATGATATGGCTGCTAAGTGCAGTTACGATGATACACAGACCATCGGTGGCCTGAAGGTTCTCCGTATGGCAGACATGGCTGCTATCTACAAGATGGCAAAATAAGTAGTTGTTCAAAATTAGTTATAAGTATCAGTAGATTTCTTCGTTTTACATCTTTCATTCATCTTGAGCGCATCTTCGAACTTTTGCTTCGGTTACAATGTACATTGCGCCCTCAGTAAAAGTCCAAATCTGCCTCTC